>NZ_KB911560.1:0-120193 GCF_000383555.1 Rhodococcus sp. 114MFTsu3.1
ACGCCTGCCAGCATCAAGGGCAACTGTTCCAGCCTATCCCAGCTTGGTCTCGGATGCAAGCTCCGACTCTTGGGGGACAAACCAATCAAAAGCTACCGTACAACCTCGTTGTCTCCAACCTCTCGGCTGGAGTCGGTGTCCGTGTCGCTCTGACTCGACAAAAGTTACGCGACGACTCGCCGAACTCCAAATCGCCTGGTCAGAGGCGTCGGCTAGTCCGAAGCGCGTCCCGAGCGAACCGTCGAGCCCAGATCGGGGACTCCGCTCCCCCTCCTCCGAGATAGAACAACGGCCCGTGTGCACCGATCAGATCCAGAAATGCAACGGTCGGGTGCGCGATCTTCTGCGCTTCGAATGCGCCGTGGTCTCCGGTCACCCAGTCGAGTGCACCCGTGACTTCGACGATCATCGCGTCCCGTTGGGCGGGTGAAGCCGAGGCGGCGAGCGCGATCAGGAAGAGCGTTCCGGCGTCCTGTTCATGAGGTTGCTTTCCGAGAGGCAGCCGAGCTGCGCAGTGGTGCCAGAGCCCGACCGGGTCGTCGACCAATGCGGTGCCGACTCTGGTTCGAACGAGCTCCCCCTTGAACACGCGAACGAGACCCAGCGCCTTCGCGGCTTCCCTCAGGTCCGTTGCTTGGTGGTGGTCGGCTTCGAAGAGACTGTCGCCTACCCAGCCGATTCCCCAGTCCAGCTCGTCGCGGACGGCTTCCACTACACGGGGCGGCAATCTGCCGCCGGCCAGTGCGATGCCGGAGTCACCGACTTTCCGAAGCAGCCACATCATTTTCGTCATGGCGGTGTCAGCTACCGGCAGGTCGACGGAACTCTCGATGGTCAGCTCGCATCGAGGCAGTAGTTCCAGCAAACGAGGCTTCGGGACGGCACCGCTTCGACTGAACAGCCTCGCAACCAGTGCCGATGCAGCTGCGCTTTCGGTCTCCGACGAGCGAACTTCTCTGGCTCCGCGCAGACGTGTGTTGATCTCGTCCACTGTCGGCGCCGAGGATCTGCCGGATACTGCATCCGCGTCGGCCCCGTGGCCGGGGCAAATGTTCTCGGCGCCCAGGCACGTCGGCCGTAGGTCGTCGATGTCCATGTCCACCGCCATGACCTGCACCGACAAGCCACGCGCTTCATCGAACCGGTAGTAAGCACGATCGCCTGGGCGGGCCAGTACCGCGTCCACGCGCACATGATCGCCCGCCGCGTCGGTTCCGTCTCGTAAGCCAGCGGGAACGAACGTGTCCGACGCGGAGTCCAGCCGGTAGTGCTCGTCGTGCCAGCCCATCGCGGCCTGGATCAGCGCATGCAGTTCAGGAAGTAACAAGTCCGACCGAAGCCTCAAGCGTCGCCACACCGTCGGGACGTACGACAGAAGCTCGACGTGCAGCGTCAACTGCACGATCCCCGACGCCCCGTCGGCGGGTACGTCGCGTACGGCTCGTGCGAACTCGAGTTCCCGACGCGGCTCGGTCGGGAGGTCCGGCACCAGCGTCAGGTGCCGTGCGCGTCCGGTGCGATTCGGCATGTGTCCGACTGTAGTGAACTGTGCGGTGACTGTGCGTCGCACCGATCGGGTCCGAGCAGAACGGGTGAGCTATCCCAAATCGAACAGTCCGTCGTTGATCGCGGCGACGTCGAACGCGAGTTTCTCGGCTTGGCCGGCCAGGATGGTGACCGTCAACTGCACCAGATACTGCTCGTCGACACCGAGAACGGCGTACCGCGTCGTGACGTTCAACTCCAGTTGCTCCGCAGTGAACGACCCAGCAAGGAACCGTGCCGGCCACGGCCCGAGGTCTTCGACGCTTGTCGATGCCTCGGACCACCCCGGCATCAGTCGAGCATCGGTGAAGCTGCAGTCGAGTAACGGACCGGAATCGACTGTTGTGGAAAGCTTTCCGACAAGAAGCACGGCGTTCGGCGCGAATCCGTTCTCCACGAGCGAAGTCTCGACGAGCACGGCCGTCGCGCCGGGGAACTGCTCGGCAGGTGCCGCCTCCCACCCGGCCGGGGTGTGCGCCACCACCCCGAGGGCGGCCGCAGCGTCGCGCCCGATCGGCGTCACCTGAATGCCGTTCGACGAAAGGTACTGGGCGACAGTCAAGTCACCGCTGCCGGAAGTCATGAGGGGGCTCCTTCTGTCGAATGTCCTGCACGGTCTTCTGTCAGCTCTTCCAGGTACCGAGCCACCCCGTCGTCGTCGTTGGAGTGAAGGATTCTGTCCGCGATCTCTTTGATCTCCAGCATCGCGTTCTCGGTGGTCAGAGCGGTTCCTGCCCATTCGAGCATGGGGACGTCGTTGAACGCGTCACCGACGGCTGCGACGGCGGTCCGATCGATGCCCAACTCCTCGCACAACCGCGCCAGCGCGCTGGCCTTGGACACCCCTGTCGCCGACATCTCGATGTACGGTGCGCCGGAATGGGTCAATTCGACACCGTCGACCTCTGCGGCCAACACCGTTCGGTACAGCTCCACGCTGGGAACATCAGGGTGACGAGCAACGATCTTGACCGTCGGCTCGTCGGACAGAACCGTCGACCGGACATCCATCTCGTGGGGGTGCCGATGATGGTCGGCGAACACGCACAGAGCGGCGTATCCGTGCTCGGCGACGAATCGAGTCGCACCGACCGTCGCGAAGACGACCCCCGGCACGACGTCACGGACCCTCTTCATCGCCGTCGCGACCGCAGTCGCGTCGATGGACGTCGTCCCGGAGATGACGGGCGTGCCGTCGGCGAGATCGAGAACAACAGCTCCGTTGGCGCCGATCGCCTTGCCCGTGAATCCGCAGGACTGGGCCAACTCGTGGATGGAGTGCCTGGCCCGGGCCGACGCCCAGACAACCTCGATCCCGGCGGCCCGGGCGGCGGCCATCGCCGCTGCAGTTCGTGCCGAAACGGAACGCTCCGAATTCAACAGAGTCCCGTCGAGGTCTGTGGCAAGCAAACGAACCGTCACACCCACGATGATGCCAGCGCTCGCACCGGCCACGGCAATGCGGGCATGGTGGACGGTGGACGGCGCTAGCCTTGAACGTGTGAGCACTCCGAACCTGACCCTCAATTCCGGAACCACGATCCCCCAGCTCGGCCTGGGAGTCTGGCAGGCAGCCGACAGCGAGACCGAGCACGCTGTCCGGTACGCGCTCGACGAAGCCGGCTATCGCCACATCGACACCGCCGCGGCGTACGGCAACGAAGAAGCCGTCGGGCGAGGCATCTCGTCGGCCGACGTCGCGCGTGAGGACATCTTCGTCACCACCAAGCTGTGGAACGCCGATCAGGGTTACGAGCCCGCGTTGGCAGCCTTCGACACCAGCCTGAGCAAACTCGGCCTCGATTACGTCGACCTCTATCTCATCCATTGGCCGCTGCAGAACGACGATCGACTGCTCCGAACCTGGGAGGCGCTCGAACAGATCGCAGAATCCGGCAAGGCGAAAGCAGTCGGAGTGTGCAACTTCGAGCCTCGCCACCTACAGCTGCTGATCGACCGCGGCGGCCTGCTGCCCGCTGTCGATCAGGTCGAGTTACACCCCCATCTCACCCAGCAGGCGATAAAGGACACGGCCGCTCGGCACGGTATCGCTGTCGAGTCGTGGAGTCCGCTCGGTGGAACGAGCAACTCCGGGTGGGGCAAGGCATCCAAGCCCAACACCCTGCTCACCGACCCGGTCATCACGACCATCGGCGAGCGTCACGGTAAATCCGCAGCACAGGTGTTGATTCGCTGGCACCTGCAGAACGGCCTGATCGTGATCCCCAAATCCGTTCACGACGAACGGATTTCACAGAACATCGATGTGTTCGACTTCGAGCTCACGCCTGAGGACCTCAGCGAGATTGCCACCTTGGACGACAACGCACGCGTCGGTGCCCACCCCGACGAGCTGAATCTCGGCGCGCCGGACTAGCCCGCAGTCCGAGCACGGAGAACCAGAACGGTGATCTCGCTCGGCGCGAACACCCGGAACGGCGGACCCCAGAAGCCCGTACCGGGCGAGGTGTAGAGCTGGGTCCGCTCACCGTGCGCACTGAGACCTCGCACGGTGGGCTGATCCAGCCGAACCAGGTACCGGAAAGGCCAGATCTGCCCACCGTGAGTGTGCCCGGACACCTGCAGATCCACTCCGCGCCTGACCGCGTCGTCGACTTGTTTGGGCTGGTGGGCAAGCAGGAAGACCGGCACCTGCGGGTCCGCCCCGTCCAAGGCCCGATCCAGATCCGCGCCGTGCCCGTCCGTCCCCGAGCCCGACGCCGTCCGATCGTCGACGCCCGCGATCACCAGAGCGCTGCTCCCGGAACCGATCTCGATGCGGTCGTTGTGCAGCGCTGTCCACCCGAGCGATTCCATATGATCGAGCCAGGCCTGAGCCTCGCCGAAGTATTCGTGATTCCCCGTGACGTACACCCGCCCGTACCGAGCACGAACGTGCCGTAACGGTTCCACCTGATGCCGGCGCGCGGCGACCGACCCGTCGGCCAGATCACCGATGTGACACGCGACGTCGGCGTCGAGCTCATTGATTCTCTCCACCACCCTGGCCGACCATCCGGCGAGGTCGATCGGACCGTAGTGGGTGTCGGTGATCATCACCACTCGCAACCCGTCCAGGTCCGCGCCGAGTCGCTCGAGATGAACGTCCTTCTCGACGACGCGAGGCACCTTCATCGCCTCGTAGTGCCCCCACACCAGCAGCGCGACCACGACGACGACCACCGCGCACGCGACGAGCCTGGAGCGGAACGGATCCTCGATCCCGGCGACAGCCAGCACCGCGCCGAGGAGATTGCCCAGAACACTCCACACGAACAGCACCCACACAGCGCCGAGCACCGTGTCGCCGACTCGCGCCGCACGGTCGTCCCCTCGCGCGTGCCCCAGGACCATCGCCGTGGGCAGAGTGATCCCAGCCAGAAGGATTCCGACACATCCCGCGACCGACACGGCCGCCGGCCAATCCGTACCCGCGAAGAACAGCGTCCACAACGGAACGCCGAAGAGCAGCACCACGACCAACAGAACGACGGACGACACCGTCAACCGACGCACGAGCGGTGGCCGGTTCGGCGCCTCTACCGGCCGCCCGGTCCGATCACCCACGCAACGCGTCGGCGATGGGGGTGTCACCGTTGTCGAACTCGATGAAACGGCCGACGGTGGACTCGTCGTCCAATGCCGCTGCGATCGCTGCTGCGACGTCGTCACGGGTCACGGACGCCCCCGTCGCACCGGCGTCACGCGTCGTGATGGAACCGGTACCTGGTTCCAGAGTCAGGGCACTCGGACCGAGAATGGTCCACTCGAGCGACGTCGTTCGCAGATATTCGTCGGCTGCGGCTTTGGCGTCCGCATACGCGTGGAAAGAATTGTCCGGATCCACGCCGTGGTCCGGCCCCGCACCGAAGTACGACACCATGACGTATCGCGACACACCCGCGCGGCCCGACGCGTCCATCGATCGAATGGCTGCATCGCGATCCACGGCGTAGGTGCGCTTCGGGTCTCCGCCGCCCGCGCCTGCCGACCAGACGACTGCGTCGAAACCGTCGATCAGCGCAGCGATCTTCTCGACGTCGAGAGTCTCGATATCGGCGACGACCGGAGTGGCACCGGCATTCGCGACGTCGTTCACGTGTTCCGGATTACGGATGATCGCTCCGACCTCGTGCCCCCGTGCGACGAGCAACGGCGCCAGACGTAGTGCGATCTTGCCGTGGCCTCCGAAGATGGCAACTCTGGACATGAACACTCCCTCGAATGGAAACAGGTCGTGTTCCACGCTAACGCACAGCCACGGACGCGCCGGTCCTGCCGCTACGACCGTCGTCGACCGTGAAATCCGTTGATCGGCAGTTCCACGTCGACGATGCCGTCGTCCTCGGAACTCGCGCGGACATCCGCGGGGGAACTTGCGCGGACATCCGCGGGGGAACTCGCGCGGACATCCGCGGGCATCGTCCAGACCTCGGTGACGGCTTCCGCCGGCACGTCCACGTCCTCGTCCTCCCGCGATCGCCCGAGCCACCCGTTCCACGACGAATTCTCGTCCGCCGGCCGTGGAGCCCGACCGGGCAACGCCACCTCGGTGACGATGTCCTCCTTGCGCGGTTCGAGGTCCAACGGTGTCCACTCCATCGTCCGGATCGGGTCCGGGTCGGCGCGCACCGAATCGGGTTCGATACCACCGGCGGCGAGCGTCGACCACAGGGTGCTCATGGCGGCCTCGGGGTCGAGGTAGTACTCCGACTCGCGCACTCGCCAGAACGTCCAGCCGCACCGTTTCAGTTCCTGTTCGCGCTGGAGGTCTGCCCGTAGCCGCTCCGGACTGTCCAGGACCGTGTCACCGTCGCACTCGACCGCCAGCCGCGAGGCCTGCCCGGTGACGACAAGATCTATCCGACGGTTGTTCACCTCGACTCCCGGAGTCACGTGGTAACCCCGATCGCGAAGTTCCACGAAGATTCGCTGCTCGAACAACGACGCGAAATCTGTGTGGCGTGATTCGGCGTCCACTCCGAGCGGCATCGGAACAACCGATGCAGGCGACACCGACGTCATGTACCCGAGCAAACTGTTACGCAGGTCCGCGCGCTTGAGCCGGTCCACGGTGACCGAATGGAACAGCCACAGTTGGTCCTGCGCACGCGACGCCGCGACGTTGAAACGACGCTTGTACTGATTTGCCGTCAACGCGACGAAGGGCTGGCTCGGCGAGACGACCATGGACAGGAACACGACGCTGCGCTCGTCTCCCTGGAAGTCCGGGGGCGTGCCGACACGGAGTCGGCGATCCTCCCACTGGTCGATGCCGATACGTTTGATGAGCTCGTTGCGAATTTCGTCGACCTGCGAACTCCCCTGCAGTACAACGACTCCGAATGTCTTGCCGTGGTACAAGGGATCGGCGAGACACTTCACGATCTGGCCGACGATGGCCAACGCTTCCACGCGATTGACCAGCGTCGCGCCCTTGCCGACGACGGTGGCATCCGGCACGTACGTGTGCCGCAACGGTGGAAGCCTGTCCGCCCCGAACTGCCGCACCGGGACGAGTGGGGAATCACCGTAGAACTGCTGACTGGACCAGTTGATGATCTCCGGCATCGACCTGAAGTGCTCCCGCAGCCTGACGACCTGGCCGAATCTCGTCCGGAGCATCGAGAACAGACTCGATCGCGGCGTCAGAGTTGCGCGAACGTGTTCCGGCAGATCGGGAAGATAGACGTCCAACCTGGTGAAGACGTCCTCCAGGGTCCCGGTCTGCGGAACATCCGCCGGCGCGCACTGACGGTCGTCACCGACGACGATGACGCGCGGAGCCAGGTACAGCAGGAACAGGCTGCTGATGTCCGCCTGACTGGCCTCGTCGACGATGACAACGTCGAAGCTGTCCGCGACCGGCGGCACCGACGCGAGGACCTGTTGCAGAGGCATGACCCACGCCGGCACGGCACTCTGTGCGTCGCGCATGGCCGATCGAGCCGCACTTCGATAGGTCTCCGCGTACTTTCCCGCACCCGAGCCGATCGCGGAAATGTGTTCCCGATAGGTCTGCAGGGCACGAACTTCCACGGCCGTCATCCGTTCGAGGCAGTCACGCCACGCCATGGCCGCACCGAGCTTGGCGGTGAGAAAGGACAGGTCCGCCTCGGCCGCGTTCAGCTCGGCGTCGAGACGGTGTTCGAGGCCCGAGTCGTGTTGTTCGGACACCCACTCACGCGCCCGGCGCCACGCCCACGCCTTGGACATCTGCCAACTCAGCTCGTCCCATTCAGGGTCGGCCGCAGTCTCCACGACGAGCTCGTGCAACGCTGGTGCGGTCGCGATAAGCCTCGCGGACAACGCATCCTGTTCGAGTTGATCCTTCTGCTCGGCGCAGGCGAGAAGGTAGGAATCGCACGCGGCGGCAACCGCGTCGGCGTCGGCCGAGCTGATCGCGGCGACCAGCACGTTACCCTCCGGAGACGGACCACTGTCGATCTGGACCGCAACGCCGTACAGCACCCGCTCCAACTCGGCGCGAGCGACGTCCGCATCGATACGAGTCGCGATGGCACCGGCGGACCCCGCGAACTTCTGCGCGTCGTCGAGGGTTCGGATCCACGGGGCAGACGGAGACACTGCATACAAACGCTCGACCAGGGCGTCACGTGCATGGAGAACACCCGACACGCGAACGAGCTTGCTGGCGACGAGTTGCAGATCGTTGACCTGTCGTGACCGGGATCCGTCCGTGGACACCTCGATTCCCAAGTCGGCCAACAGAACCGACGCGGTACGAACGATGTCGAGAGCACGGACATGCTCGGCCACGAGACGCACGGCCGCGGCCGAGGCAGCAGCCGTCCCGTCCACCTCCGCCACGATGCCCAACTGCTCGACGGCCTTCTGCTGCTCGCTCTTGCGGAATCTCCCCTTCCATTCCAAGCCCGATTCCAGTGCCACGGCGAAGGATTCGAGAGCTTGGAACGCAGCGTTCGACGTCAGCGAACTGCGCACGTCGTGCGCGCCGACGAAACGGTCCGACTGCGCCGCGACGTCGACCGTCGACACTGTTCCGCTGACTCTCGACCACAGATGAGCGGCTTCGCCGGACAGAACGGAATCGGTCAACTGCCGATACACGGCGTCGAGCTCCTGGACATCGCGGACACGAGCGTCGAGCTCCTCGCAGAGTCTGCGGATGTCGAACGCAGCCGCCGGATCGACCCCACCGAGGAATTCGACCAGCTGAGCGGATTGATCGGACGTCGTCGGTGCCGTCGCGCTCGCGCGCTCGCACAGGGCTCTCAGCTCGGCCGAGTTGGGCAGCATCGTCTCGAGCGCGGGAAGAGCCTGTCCAGTCCTGACATCCCTGCCCTCACGTGCGGTCGCGATCAAGCGGCGCAGCCGATCGACCTCGGTCCCGCTCAGTGGTGGGCGCTCACCGAACAGGGGGCCCGGCAGCCACTCGTGGGCTCCCTCGAGCGAACTCACCTTGCGCACGACGGTCGCAGCTGTCCCCTCGAATCCATCCGAGATATACGGGTGTACAACGGTTTCCGCCGCCCTCACCTCGGCGACCGCATCCAACAACCCATCGCGTCGGGCGAGAGCTTCGGCGCGACGTGCGACGAGGGAGTCGATCTTCTCGGCGTCGTCGATGTCGTTGTAGGCCGCTTTTCGATCCGCGATGCGAGCCACGCTGCGACTGAGTTCCTCGGACCCGCCGCGCGACAGGTCGGTGATGGACACGCACAACTCCTGTAGATCAGGAGGAAGCTTGTCCCGCAGCACACGCAATGCTTGTGATTTCTCACTAGTGACCAGAACCCTCTGCCCCCGCGCGAGCAGCGAGGACATCAGGTTGGCAATCGTGTGCGTCTTCCCGGTTCCCGGTGGGCCCTCCACGACGACCCCACTGTCACGTCCGAGGCGATGCACGATCTGGGATTGCTCCGCGTTCGCCGGTAGCGGGAACATCGGGTCCTCGGCGATCTCGCGGGGGTCCGCCGCGCCCGACCGCTCCAGCCACGCCAACCGATCCGCCGGCTCGATGGGCTCGACCAGCTGAGCGAGACCGAGAGGTGCCGTCGCGCCGTCTCGTCCGAGCTCGGCGATCATCTGCTCGTAGTAGTCCAGCAGGGCGTAGGAGTCTCGTTTGCGCATCACCACTGCCGGAGACAGCGTCAGGGTCGGCTTGTCCGAGACCCCGAACGTCGCCGGGCGGTCCAGCTCGGCCCGCACCTCCAGGTCGACGTCGAGAGTGCGCCGAGCCCAGTCCACCAGATACTCCCGAACCGGCGGTGCGAGAGGAGACGACACCGACGACGCGAGCGTCTGCTGCAGCTCGACCGACCCCGAGACGTCGAATCGAGGGTGGGATGCGAGCAATCTGGAATCCTCCAGATGCGGTTGAGCGTGCGCGGCGAGCGTGACCAGCAGGTCCCCGGTGCGTACGTCCCTCTCGATGGTCGCCGACTGCGTCAGGACGTGAGTGCGGATCGCGGCCGACGAATCCGTCGCGGCGAGACCGAGCAGACCGGATGCGACGACGACTTCGACCGACTCCGGCCGCGAGGCGACCTCCTGCATCATCAGCTGCAGCGACTCGTAGAGAGACGCCTGGGGCCTGACCTTGCGATCGTTCTCCGCCCAGACACGCCACTTGGCTGAATACGACGCGAACTCCTGGCGAATCTCGTACGCCCGGCGGATGTCGAAATCCGCATCGGTGTCGCTGTAACCCGCCTCGGTGTCCTTCGATTCCTCCAGGTCGAGCGCGCGGTAGCGGCTGTCGCCGATCATCGCCGGGTCGACGAGCCCTTTCAGCAGAGCCGGCAGCTCGGGTGGCTCGGAGACGTCGACGCGTCCCGCTCGGAACACCACGCCACCTGCCCTGGCGTTCCTGTCGAGCCGGAGCGCGCCGGTCTCGCCGTCGATCCACTGAACCCGCAGGTGATCCTCGTAATCCAGCGTCGGCTCGGTACGTGCCGTGACGATCTCCCGCAGGAACTGCAGCAGCCGAAGCACTCGGCCTTCCACATTCTGACCATCGAGGCCTGCGTGACCGAGGCCCGTATGACCGCGGCCCGGAACCGATGAAGTCGACACTGCCACTACCTCTGCACTCTTCGAAACGGCCATCCTGGAACAGGTCGGATGCTTGCACTGAACCGCCAGAATAGTCTCCGGGACGGTAATGGTCATGGTCTCCGAACCGGTTGCCCGGTCTATCGTGCAAGTTCACAACGCGCGTTGTTCGACGTCGGCCGCACTCACAGGCCAACCAAGGGCGATCGAGCCCGCGTCGAAGTGTCGGGCGGGACCCACCGACACCCCTACCCGCTGGTAATGTACCGGCCGGTAACCGGGTACGTTCCACAACGTGAAAGTCGGCCTCTGCCAACGCTACTCGCCAGTATGCCGTCAAGTCTTCCGTGACAATTCATAGAGGAATCGCGAATAGCTCGTGAAATGCCCTGCGGTGGTTGAGGTTTGAACAACGCGATATCTGTCACATCCACCGAGTCGAAAGTTGACATCGCAAACCTGCTGTGAGCGGCTAGAATAAGTCGACATTCAGACAGGCCCATCCGATATCGACGGGCCACGAGTACAAGCCGTCGAGATCGGAGAATCGGGCGTGGTCGCCACCGCAAGGACACATCGGCACAGTGTGACCACCCAACAGCACCGTTCGACCGACCACGACGAAGCAGATTCCCCGAATCGGCCCTGGCGCCGACCGAAGATCTGATAGAACCCGACGGGCTCGAAAAGTAGTGCCCGACGTGAGACAGACCGAGTTCACCCGAGACGAAGAGAGACACGTTGTTCAAGCGGATTGCAGTAGTCAACAGAGGCGAGGCGGCAGTACGCCTGATCAGGGCCGTCAAGGAACTCAACGCAGAGCACGACTACGGCATCCGGACGGTCGCGCTGCACACCGAAGCAGAGCGTCGGGCCATGTTCGTGCGCCAAGCCGACGAGGCCGTCACCCTGGGTAAGCCCGCGTCCGGTTCCGCCTACCTCGACTACGAGGTGCTCGAGGCCGCCCTCGTCGAGTCCGGCGCGGACGCGGTGTGGGTCGGATGGGGATTCGTCGCCGAGGACCCGGCGTTCGCCGACATCGTCGCTCGCTTGAACATCACCTTCATCGGTCCGTCGTCCAGCGCGATGCGCCTGCTCGGCGACAAGGTCGAAGCCAAGCTTCTCGCCGAGAAAGTCGGCGTCCCCGTGGCACCGTGGTCCGGCGGACCCGTCGAGACCCGCGCCGACGCTCGTCGTCACGCCCAGGCGATCGGCTACCCGCTGATCATCAAAGCCCGCTCCGGTGGTGGTGGCCGCGGCATCCGCAAGGTCTTCCACGAGGACGAACTCGAACTCGCACTCGAGCGCACCCAGGGCGAGGCCGAGCGTTCCTTCGGTGACCCGGTCGTGTTCATCGAACGTCTCGTCACCGACGCCCGCCACGTCGAGGTTCAGGTCATCGCCGACAACCACGGCAATGTCTGGGCTCCGGGCGTACGCGACTGCTCGATCCAGCGCCGCAACCAGAAGGTCATCGAAGAGTCCAGCTCGCCGCTGCTGACGAAGGAACAGTCCGACCACCTGCGGTCCGTGTCCGCCGAACTCGTCCGCGCAGCCGAATACGCAGGCGCAGGCACGGTCGAGTACCTGTACCAGCCCGAGCAGAAGATCTTCACGTTCCTCGAGGTCAACACTCGACTGCAGGTCGAGCACCCGATCACCGAGTACACCACCGGAATCGACCTGGTGAAGCTGCAGATTCTCGTCGCGGGCGGCCACCGCCTCGAAGGAGACTGCCCAGCCGAGTTCGGTCACGCCGTCGAGGCACGCCTGAACGCCGAGGACGCCGACAACGGCTTCGCACCGGCACCGGGCAGCGTCGAACTGCTCAAGTTCCCGCTCGGCACCGGCATCCGCGTCGACACCGGTATCGCCCAGGGCGACGTCATTCCCCCGGACTACGACTCCATGGTCGCCAAGGTCATCGCCTGGGGCCGCGATCGCAGCGAGGCCTTCGCCCGCCTGCGCAACGCACTGCGCGAGACCACCGTCGTCATCGACGGCGGTACCACCACCAAGTCGTTCCTGCTCGGCCTGCTCGACAAGGAAGAGGTCATCACCGCCTCCGCCGACACCGGCTGGCTCGACCGCACCGACGCAGGCACCCCCGCAGGCCCGACGGCCACAGCCGACATCGCGATCATCGCCGCGGCCATCGACGCATACGACGCCGAGGAAGCACACGAACGTGCGTCGTTCCTCACCTCAGCCCGCGGCGGACGCCCCCGCGCCAGCCACACCGTCGGCCGTACCGTGGAACTGAGCTACCAGGGTCAGGCCTACAAGCTGACCGTCGGCCAGACCGGACCGCACAGCTACCGCGTCGACGGTGACAGCGGAGACCTGCAGGTCGATGTCGAACGCCTCGGCGCATACGAGAGCCGACTCGTCCTCGGTGGCCGCCGATACTCCGTCGTGACCGTCGCGCAGGCCGCGCACTTCCTCGTCGAGGTCGACGGCATCAGCCACCAGATCAGCCAGGACGAGGCGGGCCTCGTCCGCGCCCCCGCACCTGCTGTCGTCGTCGCAGTCCCCGTCGCCGTGGGTGACGACGTGGAGGCAGGGCAGACCCTCGTCGTACTCGAATCCATGAAGATGGAAACCGCGGTCCGCTCCCCCTACGCCGGCAAGGTCCGCGAGGTACTCGCCTCGGTCAACGGCCAGGTCGACTCCGGCGCCGCGTTGCTGCGTGTCGACCAGGCAGGCGAGCAGAAGGCCGCCAGCCAGACGGCACGGGTGGAATTCCGCACGGCGGACCTCGCATCCGGTGCGTCGGCGAGCTGCCAGGCGCTGGGCGTACTCGAGGAACTGTCCGCCCTGATCACCGGATTCGACGTCAGCGCATCGCGTGCACGCACCCTGCTGACCGAGTACGAAACCCTGCGTGCCGACGTTCCACGCGACGACCGCAGCGTCGTCGATGCAGAATTGGTTCTGCTCAACACCTTCGCCGACATCTGCGAGCTCTCCCGTAATCGTCCGACGATGGACGAGGAGAACACCGACGAGCGTGTCCATTCCCCGCGTGAGCACTTCCACTCGTTCCTCGGCTCACTCGACGCCGACGTCCAAGGACTGCCGGATGCGTTCCGCAGCAAGCTCTCTCGTGCACTTCGACACTACGACGCAGGCGATCTGGAACGCGGCCCCGAGCTCGAAGAGGCCGTCTACCGCGTCTTCCTCGCACTCCAACGCATCGAGAACCAGGTTCCCGTCGTCGCTGCTCTGCTGGACCACTGGTTGACCGACTCCGCTGCCCAGCAAGCCAGCGAATCCGCGATCGGCGACGTGCTCGAGCGACTCATCGTCGCCACCCAGGCTCGCTACCCGGTCATCGGCGACGTCGCCCGCAACCTGCGGTTCCGGTTGTTCGACGCCCCGCAGATCGCACGTGCACGCGACCAGGTCTACGACGGAGTTCGCGGCAGCCTGCAGTACCTCGCCGAGAACCCCGACGCCCACGATTACGCGGCACGTATCGACGCATTGGTCTCGACGCCGGAACCACTGATCGACCTCCTCGCATCCCGTATCGAGAACCCCGGCGCCCTGCTCGAGGTCATCACCAGGCAGTTCTACGAGATCCGCACGCTCGAGGACGTCAAGGCGTTCGACCGTGAAGGCAAGCACTTCGTCACCGGCAACTTCGAACTCGCCGGTGAGCGTCTCCACTTGGTCTCCACCGCAACGTCGTTCGCGGAACTGCGCGCGACTCTCGACGCCATCGACGACATCGCAGGCCCCACCCCCGAGCACCTCGCCGTCGACCTCTACCTCTCCTGGCCCGACGCTCCCGCCGACGGCGACGAGATCTCGTCGACCATTCACGCCGTGCTGTCCGAGCATCCCCGCACACGTGGATGGCGTCGCATCACCATCACCGTCTGCGGCGACGACGTTCGCAACGTGACGTTCCGCCGACCCAACGTCGACGGCTCCGAACCGCTCGCCGAGGACATCGTCATCCGCGACATGCACCCGCTCACCGGGCAGCGACTGGATCTGTGGCGCCTGAAGAACTTCGACGGCAAGCGTCTGCCTGCCACGCCGGGGACGTACCTCTTCCAGCTCAAGGCGAAAGAGAACCCGTCCGACGAGCGCCTCATGGCTCTCGCCGAAATCCGCGGTGTCACCACCCAACTCGACGAGAACGGCGAAGTCGTCGCCGTCCCCGAAATCGAGCGCACCGTCGCAGCATGCCTCGACGGCATCCGTCGATTCCAGGCACAGCGCGGAAAAAAGCGCCTCGACGCCAACCGCGTCACCCTCTACGTCTGGCCTGTGCTCGACGTACCCGAGGACCGCCTGGCGACCATCGCACGCCACATCGCGCCGTCGACCATCGGCGCAGGCCTGGAAGAGATCACGCTGATCGCGCGCCTGAAGGACGGCGTCAACTCCGTCCCCCGCGACGTCGCGATCCGCTTCTCCTACCGCTCCGGCGCAGGCATCGTCGCCAAGGTCACCGACAAGCCGACCGAGCCGCTGCGCCCGATCGACGAGTACACCCAGAAGGTTCAGCGTTCGCAGGCACGCGGCACCGTGTACCCGTACGAGCTGATCCCTCTGCTGACCGAAGCAGGCGGAACGTTCACCGAATACGACTTCGACGAAGCAGGCACGTTCGGCGCCGTCGACCGTCCGTACGGAAAGAACAAGGCGGGCATCATCGCCGGCGTCGTCACCACACCGAGCGAGCGCTACCCCGAAGGCATCACCCGCGTCGCCCTGTTCGGTGACCCGACCAAGGCGCTCGGCACCGTCGCCGAAGCAGAATGCTCCCGCATCGTCGCCGCCATCGACCTCGCCGAGAAGATCGGCGCACCCGTCGAATGGTTCGCCCTGTCCTCCGGCGCCACCATCTCGATGGCCACCGGAACCGAGAACA
Organism: Rhodococcus sp. 114MFTsu3.1; assembly: GCF_000383555.1. NCBI lineage: Bacteria > Bacillati > Actinomycetota > Actinomycetes > Mycobacteriales > Nocardiaceae > Rhodococcus > Rhodococcus sp. 114MFTsu3.1. The sequence continues at coordinate 15,473 of NZ_KB911560.1, forward strand.
TGGACTGGGTCTCGCGCGGCCTGCGCCGGATCATCACGTTCACCCAGGGCGGCGGCGAGATCAACATCATCGTCGCAGGCATCAACGTCGGCGCCCAGCCGTACTGGAACGCCGAAGCGACCATGCTCGCCCACACCAAGGGCATCCTCGTGATGACCCCGGACAGTGCCATGGTGCTCACCGGCAAGCAGTCCCTGGACTACTCCGGTGGAGTCTCCGCCGAAGACAACTTCGGCATCGGTGGCTACGACCGCGTCATGGGACCGAACGGCCAGGCCCAGTACTGGGCGCCGAACCTGCGTGCCGCCGTGGAAGTTCTGTTCGCGCACTACGACCACGCATACGCGCTGCCCGGCGAACGTTTCCCACGCCGCGCCGTCACCGCCGACCCGACCGACCGCGACGTGCGCAGCTACCCGCACGTGCACCCGTCGAGCGACTTCACCACCGTCGGCGACATCTTCTCCAGCGCAACCAACCCGGACCGCAAGAAGCCGTTCGACATCCGCACCGTCATGCGCGCCGTCGTCGACCAGGATCACTCGGTCCTCGAGCGCTGGGCCGACATGGCCGACGCCGACACCTCCGTCGTCTTCGATGCACACCTCGCCGGAATCCCCGTCTCGGTCATCGGCATCGAATCCCGGGCCATCCCCCGTAAGGGCTGGTTCCCCGCCGACGGACCGGACCAGTGGACGTCGGGCACGTTGTTCCCGAGCTCGTCGAAGAAGACCGCACGAGCCATCAACGCCGCCAGCGGATCACGTCCGATCGTGGTGCTGGCCAACCTGTCCGGCTTCGACGGTTCACCCGAGTCGCTGCGCAACATCCAGCTCGAATACGGCGCCGAAATCGGAAGGGCCATCGTCAACTTCGACGGACCCATCGTGTTCTGCGTCGTCTCCCGCTACCACGGCGGCGCATTCGTGGTGTTCTCCGGAGCACTCAACGACAACATGGAAGTTCTCGCCGTCGAAGGCTCCTTCGCCTCCGTCCTCGGTGGTGCACCCGCCGCAGCCGTCGTCTTCACCCGCGACGTCAACGCCCGCACCGCAGCCGACGACGCGGTGAAGGAACTCGAAGCCCGGCTCACCGCAGCCGACACCGACGCCGAACGCGCACACCTACGCGTCGAACTGGCCTCGACCAAGGCCGACGTCCGCAACGCCAAACTCGGCGAAGTCGCCGCGGAATTCGAAGCAATCCACAACATCCAGCGAGCACAACAAGTCGGATCCGTGGACCACATCGTCCCCGCCGCCGAACTGCGACCACAAATCATCGCAGCCATCGAACGAGGCATCGCCCGCGCACAGGCATAACCTCCAACCGCTGCGCCCCCTGACCAACGGTCAGGGGGCGCAGTCGTGTCCGGGCTGGCCTCCATTTTCCGGACCGAACGTGACGTTCGGTCACTTGGAGTGACCGAACGGTTCATTCGGTCCCACCCAAAGGGGGTGCGCGGCGGCTAGGCGGCACCCTTGCGTCGTTTGCCACCGGACCGTGCGGAGACGGCGCCGCCGAGGAGAATCATCCGCATCGTTCGCTCCGCTGCATCGGTGAGCAGGGACTCGCCATTGGCTACGGCTTCGGCCAGGGGCATGGGGACCGTGATGATCGATGCGATGGCTGCGATGCCGACGTCGTGGACAGCCGGCGCACCCTGTCCCAGCGATCCTGCCAGCGCGATGAGAGGTACGCCGAGTCGTTGGCAGCGCCGCGCCACTTCGGCGGGGACTTTGCCTTTCGGGGTCTGGAAGTCGATCGACCCTTCGGCGGTGATCACCAGGTCCGCCTTGCGAATTCGGCGGTCGAGGTCGATTCCGGACAGTCCCGAATCGAGAAGGGCGTCGAATCGAGACCGGAGGGCGGCACCGACACCGGCTGCGAGACCGGCGCCCAGCCCTCCCGACGCTCCTGTACCGAGGCCGTGCCGGATGTCGCCGTCGTGGACTCCGTCGCGTTCGAGGACGTCGGCCCAGTTGTCCAGGGCCTCGGACAAGCGTTCCACCTGCGTCGTGGACGCGCCCTTCTGTGGCCCGAACACGCGTGCCACCCCGCCCGAACCGCACAGGACGTTGTGCGGGTTGCAGGCCAACACCACTTCCACCTCGGCCAACCTCGGATGTAGTCCGCTCCGGTCGATCGACACGGCTCGGGTCAGTTCGTTTCCTCCGAGGCCGATCTCGATCCCCTCGGCGTCGAGAATCCGAGCACCGAGCGCCTGCAGTGCTCCGGCCCCACCGTCGCACGTCCCGGAATCCCCACAGCCGACGAGAATCTGCTCGGCCCCGGCGTCGAGTGCGGCCGCAATGAGCTGCCCGACGCCGTGCGTCGTCGTCGCCCCCGGGTCACGCATGTCGGCCGGTACGAGCGAAAGCCCAGCGGCCGCAGCCATTTCGACGACGGCGACGCCGGTCGCCGAACCACCGAGGGTTGCCCACTGCGCGGTCACCGCCTGTCCGACGGGTCCCGTCACCACCGCGTCGTGCAGTTGTCCTCGCGTCGCGGCGGCCAGAGTGCGTGCAGTGCCTTCCCCGCCGTCGGCGATCGGCGCGGTGTCGACGCGCACCCCGGGCAGTACGCGTCGCACACCTGCAGCGATGGCGGTCGCCACCGACTCTGCGCACAGGCTTTCCTTGAAACCGCTGGGAGCAACGAGAATTCTCTGCGGGACGCGATTGGACATGGGGGTTCTCCTCTGGGGACGTGGACGATCAGGAATGCAGGGACAGCCCGAGTGCGGGCCAGACCCACAACGCGCAGGCGAGGATCAGCGCCACCGATACCGGAGCGAGGGCAGCGGACATCCGAAGCAGATGTGATCCGGAGTAGCCGGGGACGGTGTCCGAGGCAGCGAACATGGCAACCGGCTTGGCAGAACTGGTGAGAGTCAGACAGAATCCCGCGGCGGCGGTCGATGCGAATGCCGCTGCAGCAGGATCGATTCCGAAGGCAGGTGCCGTGGCGATCACGATGGGGACGAGCACCGCGGACCGAGCCGAACGCGATTGGATCACCAAGTGGGACACCAGCGACACCAGAACGACGACCACCACGAACGACGTGGCTGCCGACCCGCCCATTCCGCGAACCGGGCCGAACGCAAGGTCGGCGAACCACTGGGCGGCACCGCTGGTGGTCAGGGCGACACCCAGACACAGCGTCGCCGCCATGAACAGCAACAGCGACCACGGAATGGTCTTGAGCGCGGCAGGCAGCGTGGTAGCACCCAGGCGCGGAGCCGCCGCCAACAGCGCTCCGATCATCGCCACGATCGCCGGGTCGATGCCATGCAGCGGTTCACTCGACCACAGCACGATCACGACGCCGAGCAACGCGACGAGCCGACGCTGCGGCCTGGTGAGGGGTGCGGCCGAGCTGACACCGAATGCGTTCGTGCTCAGCGTGATCGGATTTGCACGCTCGGATCGGTCGGTGAAGAGCGACAGCGCGATCTCGGCCGCGATGTGGGACCACACGATCGCCAGAGGAAGACCGAGGAGGATCCACTGCAGAAAGCCGATTCCCGAGCCCGTGGCGGTCCGCAGGATTTCGCTGGTGATCAAATGCGCTCCTGCACCGAGCAGTGAACCGACGGCCGAGAACAGGATCACCGACGGAAATACGATCGCCAAGGCCAGCACCAATTTCGGACGGTGCCGCAGGACCGCGGCCAACGCCAGGAACACCGGGAGTGCGAGGGCGGCCCGCCCCGACGTCGCTGGAATCGCGTAGGTGGTGACGAGCAGAACGATGGTCACGAGGTGGACGAGTTGGCGCGGAGTGCGTGCCGCGGACAACACCCGCGCGGCGACCCACGACGCCAGTCCGCTCGCCGTGACTGCTGCGGCGATGACGAAGGATCCGACCAACAGCCAGATAACGGTGTCGCCCAGGGTGCCGGTGAACGTCTCGGCGTCGACCGGACCTGCCAGGACGAGAGTGAGTGCCGCGCCGAGAGCGACGTACGTGTCGTCCACCGGCGCGAAAATCCACATCCACACCGCGACGAGGAAGACAAGCACCGTGACCGTTCCGTCGAACGAGAGGTCCCCGGCGACACCGGCGAACACCACGCGAACGCAGAGAAGCAGGACGACGACACCGCTGAGCGCAATGGGCAGCGTCGGCGCGGGGATCCGCATCCTCGGGCGACTGGGCCCGGTGCGGCCGAGCTTGGTGGGCGGGGTTGTTGCGAAACGTGTCTCGGTCATCGCAATCGATATCCCATGCCGCGCACCGTCTCCACACGCTCGGCACCGATCTTCGAGCGCAGCGCCCGAACGTAGACGTCGACGACGTTGGACGCAGGATCGAAATCGTAACCCCACACCTGACCCAGAATTTGCTCCCGGGAGAGCACCTGGTCGGCGTGTCTGAGAAAGACTTCGAGCAACGCGAACTCACGTGCCGTCAGATCGACCACCCGATCGCCGATCTGCGCTCGGCGAGACCGCAGGTCCAAGCTCAGATCCCGCAGCACCAGCGACGACTCCGCACCGATCGACACGTCGTCCTGCAATCTCAAGCGCACGCGTGCAAGCAATTCCGCGAACTGGAACGGCTTGGTCATGTAATCGTTCGCGCCGCCTTCGAGTCCGGCCACGGTGTCTCGGACACTGTCACGGGCCGTCAGGACGACGACCGGAGTGCTCACGCCCTCACCCCGAAGTTGACGAAGAACAGTGAAGCCGTCCATCGACGGGAGCCCGATGTCGAGCACCACCATGTCGAACCCGCCCTCGCGGGCCATCATGAGCGCCGTCTCACCGTCGGCGACATGCTCGGTGCTGTATCCAGCGGCGCGCAGGCCCTTTCCGACGAACGACGCAATGTGCACATCGTCCTCGGCGATGAGTATGCGGCTCATGAGATCTCCTTCGTGGCGGTGTCGTCGTACTGTTGTTCGGTGATGACGGTGTGTCCCGGGCTCGGCAGGTCGAGGCCGAAGGTCGCGCCCTCGCCGTGCACACTGCGCACCCAGGCGGACCCGCCGTGCGCGTCGGCGATGGCTCGGACGATGGCCAAGCCGAGTCCCGCACCCGAGCGCTGCTGCGGCGTCGTCCGATCGGCCGGAGACCCTCGCTGAAATCGTTCGAAGATCAGCGGCGCGTCCTCGGGCCGGACACCGGGGCCGTCGTCGGTGATCCACAACGAGAAGACCCTTCCGTCTCCGTCGCCGTCGAAGCGCGACCCCAGCCGGATTCGAGACCCGACCGCGGTGTGTCCCACCGCGTTGGCGGCCATCTGCACCATCGCCTGCGTCACACGTTCCGCGTCGAGACTGCACGTTCCCTCCGCGACCTCCATCAGCAACCACTGCCGATCGCCGATCGTCTGCACTTTCGACTCGATGTCGAGGACCAACTGCGCTACGTCCACGGTCTTGCGGACGACGAAGTCCGGTTGCTCCGCCTTCGCCAGCATGAGCAGATCGCTGACGATCCGGCCCATTCGTCCGAGCTCGCTGTCCACCAACGCCAACGTCTTGCGCCGCTCGTCGGGGTCATCGGACATCAGCTCGAGGTGCCCGCGGACGATCGTGATGGGGGTCCGCAATTCGTGGCCGGCGTCGTCGACGAACTGGCGTTGCGTCGTGTAGGCGCTCTCGAGCCGATCCAGCATCGCGTTGAACGTCTCGGCGAGGTCGGCGATGTCGTCACGACCGTGCACCGGCACCCGCGCGGTCAGATCCGTCTCACCGATTTCCGCGGCAACGGTACGCACGGTGCGCACCGGTGCCAGGATGCGGCCTGCCACCAGATACGCGACGCCTGCCGTGAGCGACAATCCGACGATGCCGACGAGAGCCATCGTCTGCATCGTGCGGTTGACGAGGTCGCGTCCGGACTTGGTGAACACCGCAACGAACAACGTTCCGCCCGTCCCGGCGACGTCGTCGACATCGACTCGTCCCCAGCGCATCTGACCCGACACCGTCTCGACGACGCCGGCAGGCTGCGCCGAGTCGATCGACGAACGCACCAGTCCCGGATCCTGCATCAACGCGTCCGGGACATCCCCACGAGGTTGTCCGACGACGTCGTTGCCGACGACTCCGATCATCACCTCACCGAGGCTGGGCGACTGCCGCGCCAGATAGACCTCGAGCAGCCGCTCGACGGACACGAACGGGCGCGTCGTCGTCGGGTCGACGCCTTCCGCGGCGAACGTCCTGAACTCGTCTGCCTCCTGCACGATGTCGTCGTTGGCTCGCACGTCGACGTCACGCAGCAGCAGATTACGAGCCGTGACCAGAACGACGACCAGAAGCAGAAGCGTCGTCAGCATGATCCAGGCCGTGATCTTCCAGCGAGCCGGAAGGGAGGATCCGCGCCTGGTCACTGCAGTCGAATCGGGAGCAGTCGAGTCGGGAGCTGTCGTATCAGTCGTCATCGTCGTCCCCACCGTCGTCGCCGTCGTCGTCCCAGTCGTCGTCGTACGGAATCACCGGTGCCTGAGGAGCCGGCGCGGGAGCCTGGGGAGCAGGGGCTGGGGCAGGGGCAGGGGCAGGCGGCGGTGGCGGCAGCTCGGTCGGCGGCTGCGGGGCCGGCTGGGTCGTGGTCGGCTGGGTCGCAGTCGGCTGGGTTGCAGTCGGTACGACGCTCACCACCACCGGCGCCGGATCCAACTCCGGATCAGGGGCGCGGGTGAGGAGGAAACTTGCCGCCAAGACGAACGCGACGGCTGCGAGTATCGCGCCGACGGCGAGCGGTCGGGAGGAGTGCATGGGTAGAACTATGCCGGGAATCCATGACGTACCCATGAGACGCACATGAAGGTTTCTTCATCTGTGTCTTGCTCTTGCGGCGGTTCGACTCCGGCTCAGCCCGCGAGGGTCCGCCTGCTCACGAATCTGCGACGCCCACCGGTGATGGGGTCGTCGAACTCCACCGCACGGGCGAGCAGCTGCAACGGGGAGTCGAAATCGTCGGCTGCAGTCCGGGTGTAGATCGGATAATAGGAGTCGCCCTTGATCGGAATACCCAACGAGGACAGGTGAATCCGAAGCTGATGAGTACGGCCGGTGTGCGGGAAGAGCCGGTAGCGAGCAGTGTCACCGAACCGTTCGACGAGTTCGATGCGGGTCTCGCTGTTGGGCTCCCCCGGTTCCTCGCGGGCGACCATCACACCGTGATCCTTCAGTATCCGGCTGCGCACCACCCGGGGGAATTCCAGAGACGGATCGAATCCAGCGACTGCCTCGTACTCCTTGAGCACTGCCCGCGAGGAGAACAGTTCCTGGTACGGACGCCGAAGCTCCCGCGAGCGGGTGAAGATCAACACTCCTGCCGTCGCTCTGTCCAGACGATGAGCGGGCGTCAGGTCCTCACAACCGAGGAGGCGACGCAGTCTGACGGTCGCGGTCTCGGTGACGTGCATTCCGCGAGGAATCGTCGCGAGGAAATGCGGTTTGTCGACGACGACGATGCCCGCCGCGTCGTACAGAACGTCGAGCTCGAACGGCACCGGAGTCTCGGGTGCCGGCACGCGATGGAAGTGGACGAACCTCCCTGGTGCGTAACGACTCTCGACGGTCCAAGGCCGAGCCTTCTCGTCGACCACCTCGCCGCCGGTCAACATCGTCACCCAGTCGTCTCCGGGATGCTCACGCTGCAGGTAGTCGAGAACGAGTACGGACGAGTCGTCGTGCGGAAGGCGGATTCTCAACGGCGCGAGACCGTCCCGATACGGCAGAGGAGGCTGTGAATGCTCAGGCACAGTCCACGCATACCAAGCGAAGGCCCCGCCCGTCGTCGCCGTCGAAATCCTGATATCTCGAGGTCGGGTTGCTGCACACCGTGCATCTCCCGATCACCTCGGTGTGGTCGGAGAAGTCGACCGTCATCCGCTTGTCGAACACGTACAACGATCCTTCCCACAATGCATCGTCGCCGAAAGTCTCTGCGTACCGGACGATTCCACCGTCGATCTGGTAGACCTCCTCGAATCCGCGGGAACGCATGAGTGACGACAGCACCTCGCAGCGGACGCCGCCCGTGCAGTACGTGACCACCGGGCTGGACTTCAGGTGATCGAACTCGCCCGAGTCCAGTTGCGCCACGAAATCCCGCGTCGTCTCCACATCCGGGACGACGGCGTTCTTGAACTTGCCGATCTGCGCTTCGAACGCATTGCGGCCGTCGAAGAACACAACGTCATCGCCGCGCTCGGCAACCAGATCGTTGACCTGCTGCGGACTGAGGTGCACTCCCCCGCCCACCACGCCGTTCTCGTCGACCTTCAACTCCTCCGGCGCCCCGAACGTGACGATCTCCGGCCGAACCTTCACCGACAGGCGCGGAAAATCGTCCCCCAGCCCCTCCGACCACTTGATGTCGGCTGCCTTGAACGGTGCATAGCTTCGGGTGCCGCGGACATACTTCTTGACGTCCTCCACATCACCGCCGACCGTCGCATTGATGCCGTGCTCCGAAATCAGAATGCGCCCGGTGAGGTTGTTCGACGCTGCCAAGGTGTGCTGCCACAGCCGAATCGCCTCGGGATCCGGCAGCGGAGTGAACACGTAGAACAGCACAATCTTCGGTACAGCCATGGTGCAAGTATGCCGCCCGTGGTGACCGAACGGCACATTCGCTCACTCAGAGTGACCGAACGGTACGTTCGGTCCGAAAAAAGAGGGGTCGGCTAGCGGACGGGGAGTGGAGCGGGGTCGACGCGGGCGATGCCGTCGCCGACGGTGAAGCCTGCTGCCCAGGACACTCCGGTGAGCGGGTCCTCCTTGGCGTCGAGGAACCAGTGGTCCATCTGGACGCCCGACGGGGTGACGTCGAAGACTCCGAACCCGTGGCTGTCCAGTTCGACGTATCGGATGTGTCGGTTCAGGGTGGTCAGCGCGGCCTCCGCGACTCGGCCCAGGGTATGCGGCGGGGTCTTGGTGAGGTCGTCGACGTTGGCCGAGGACACGGAGGTGACGACGAGCTCCGTCGCGACGCCACCGGTTTCGAAGTAGCGAGCAGCGTCCTGAGGGATGTCGCATGCCCAGGCGGAGTGGATGTCGCCGGTGATGAAGACGGTGTTGTTCACGCCGTTGTCCGCGATGGCGGCGAGCAGCTTCCTGCGGTCGGCGGTGTAGCCGTCCCAGGGGTCGGCCATGTAGGGCACTCCGCCTTCGGGGATGCCGAGCAGCCCGGTCAACGCCCGCGCAGCTTCGCTTTCGAGCGGCGGGACCAGCACCGGGGTGATCATGACGGGATTGCCGACGATCTTCCAGCGGGTCGGTGAGCTGATCAGGCCGTCGGTGAGCCACTGCATCTGGTCTGCGCCGGTGATGGTGCGGTTGGGTGAATCGACCTCGGCTCCCGCCGTCGGCGAAACCTGTTTGGATCGGTAGGTCCGCAGGTCGAGCATCGACAACTCGAGCAGATTGCCGAAGCGGAGTCTGCGGTACAGGTGCCGATTCTGCGGTGTTCCCGCCGCTCGTACCGGCATCCACTCGTAGTAGGCCTGGACGGAGTTGGCCTTGCGGACGTTCCAAGGCCCTTCGGTCTCCGGCTGGTGGTTCTGGGCTCCGCCGTCGTAGGCGTCGTTCGCGCTTTCGTGGTCGTCCCAGGTGCAGATCCACGGCACCCCCAGATGCGCGGCCTGCAGGTCGGGGTCGCTCTTGTACTGGCCGTGCCTGGTCCGGTAGTCCGCGAGACTCACGATCTCGTGGACCGGATCGTGGACGCGGATGACGCCGTTCTTTCCGGCGAACTCTCCTGTGCGGTACTCGTAGATGTAATCGCCCAAGTGGATGATCGCGTCCAGATCGGTCCGCGTCGACAGATGTCGGTAGGCACCGAAGTACCCGGACTCCCAGTTGGAGCAGGACACGACACCGAACCTGATTCGCTCGACGTCCGCGTCGTTCGCCGGAGCCGTCGACGTCGTACCCACGACCGACTGCACACCCGCGGCGTCACCGTCGGCGATCTCGAAGCTGTAGTAGTACGTCGTCGACGCCGTCAGCCCGTCGACGTCCACCTTGACGGTGTGATCGACCCCGGCGTCGGTCGTCACAGCGCCGCTGCGGACGAGGTTCGTCAACTGAGGGTCGGTGGCCACGCGCCACCGCACGGTCGTGGCCGGGCCGAGGCCCGAGCCCGGGGTTGCACCGGGCTCCGGAGTGACACGAGTCCAGAGAATCACCGCATCCGGCGTCGGATCCCCCGACGCGACGCCGTGCTGGAACGGTACGAAATCCTCACCCTGAGCGTGCGCCACGGCAGGCAACGCCGACGCTGCCCCCGCAGCTGCGAGCGCAACCGTCGACGATCGAAGAAACCCTCGTCTGGACACGCCCTCGTTCACGATCACCGAGCCAGTTCATGCGAACTTCGGGCCCCGGTCAAGTCGGGCTGGCCACAGCGGCGGAAAATTCACCGATCCGTTGCCGGTGTGCGTACCCGAGTGACATACGAACGCTTGCGCAGCTTGAAACCGAGCGTCTCGTAGAGGCTGATCGCCGTCACGTTCGACGCGAGAGCGTGCAGGAACGGGGTCTCGCCGCGGTCGACGATGCCTGCACCGACGTCGCGCACCAACCTCGTGGCCAGACCTCGACCACGAAAGGCCGGGTCCGTGCAGACAGCACTGATCTCGGTCCATCCCGGCGGGTGAAGTCGCTCTCCCGCCATCGCGACCAGACGACCGTCGACCCGAATTCCGACGTACCGACCCATCTCGACGGTCCGGATGCGGTACGGGCCGGGGTTGGTGCGGCCGACGAGATCGAGGATGTCCGGGACGTCGTCGGCGCCGAGGACGACGGCGTCGGGGTCGTGGTCGACGGCGAGCGCGGACCCGTCGAGTTGCACCGAATCGAACCCGCCGACGACCTCCCACCCTGCCGGTACCTCGTGACCGAACCCTCGGACCGAGGTCTCCTCACCGGGACCGACGATGCCGGCCAGGTCGTCCCAGTCCTGCGTCGACAGCTGCTGTGGGTGCCCGAGGTGTCCCGCGACATCAGGGTGATAGCGACCGATTCGGCCTCGCCACTGCGCGAAACGCGCATGCTCGCCGAGCAGCGCTTCCCGCACGGCGTCGTCGAGCGGATGTGCGCTCTCACGTACTGCTGATCCTGGATTCCGGGGTAGATCGACGGTCACGTCGACCAAGGCTAGGAGCCGCCGCTGCCTCCGTCACCGGTTGCGATCAGCAAGATTCTGACTACGGATACACACCGGCGGTCGCGATGATGCGCTCGGCCACGGCGGCAGTCGTCGTGGACTTCCCGACGCCGCCCTTCGGATCGATCGTGGCGATGACAGTCGCCAGTGCAGGCCACCTCCCTGTATCGCGCACAGTTCCGCACACAGCGAGCGGGTTTGCAGGCCTATGGATGGGAGCATTCTGCCGTGCATGAACTCCCCGCTCTGGCTGTTCGGCGATCAACTCGGTCCGCATTTCCATTCCACGCCGGACTTCCGTGACCGCGAGGTTCTGCTGATCGAGAGTGCACGCGTGCTCCGACGACGGCCTTTCCACCGGCAGAAGCTCCACCTGGTGCTGTCCGGGATGAGGCACCTGGCCGACGAGCTGGGAGACCGCGCGACCTATCTCAGAACCGAGACCTATCGGGAGGCGCTCGAACAATTCGGCAAACCCGTCGTGGTCTTCGAGCCGACATCGCACGCAGCCGAGGCCTTCGTCGACGGGTTGTTCCAGGAAGGTCTCGTCGAGGACGTGTTGCCGACGCCGATGTTCGCGCTGAGTCGAGCGGATTTCGCGGAGTGGGCAGGTAATCGTCACCAGTTCCGGATGGAAACCTTCTATCGCGATCAGAGGCGACGCTTCGAGATCCTGATGTCCGGTGACGAACCGGTGCAGGGTGTCTGGAATCTCGACGAGGAGAACCGCGAGCCACCACCGAAGAAGCAGGCGACGCTCGGCGTCGACCCGCCGTGGTGGCCGACCGAGGACGACATCGACGAGCAGGTACGCGCAGATCTGGACGCGATGGAGCTGGACACCGTCGGCAACGACGGCCCCCGACTGTTCGCGGTGACTGCAGCCGAGGCACGAAAGGCTTTGGAGCACTTCGTGTCCTACCGACTTCAGGACTTCGGCAAGTACGAGGACGCCGTGATGACGCAGGACTGGACGATGGCGCATTCGTTGTTGTCGGTGCCGCTGAACATGGGATTGCTCGAGCCGATCGACGTGGCGGAGGCCGCCGAGAAGGCCTGGCGCGACGGCGACGCGTCGCTGGCGTCGGTCGAGGGGTTCGTCCGGCAGATACTCGGATGGCGTGAGTACGTGTGGCATCTGTACTGGCACTTCGGACCCGAGTACATCGATCGGAACGAACTCGATGCTCACGTCCCGCTGCCGAAGTGGTTCACCGACCTCGACGGTGACGAGCCGATCGCCGCCTGCCTGGCGCACACACTGTCCGAACTCCGCGACCGCGGCTGGGTGCATCACATCCCGAGGTTGATGATCCTGGGCAACTTCGCACTGCAGCGCGGCTACGACCCTCGCGCCCTCACCGAGTGGTTCGCCACCGCCTTCGTCGACGGGTTCGCGTGGGTCATGCCCGTCAACGTCATCGGCATGAGCCAGCATGCCGACGGCGGTCTCATCGCCACGAAACCGTACGCATCCGGCGGCGCCTATCTGAACCGAATGACCGATCACTGCGGTGGATGCGAGTACAACCCCAAGAAGCGACTCGGGCGCGACGCGTGCCCGTTCACGGCCGGGTACTGGGCGTTCGTGCACCGCCATCGAGATCGGTTGTCTCACAACCACCGAACCGCACGCCAGGTGTCCTCGATGAACAGGTTGTCCGACCTCGACCAGGTCCTCGAGCAGGAGGCACAGCGAGAGGTATTCTGACACAATCGTTCCGTGCTGGAACGAGAGAATCATCGATGAACGACGGTCGATTCCCCGAGTGGTTCGTCGAGCGCTTCGCCGACTACTGGCAGTCCGGCGGGGCGTCGCGCATCGAGGGCAGGATCATGGGGTATCTGCTGATCGACGAGACACCGGGTGTGAGTGCTGCCGAACTCGCCGAGGCTCTGAACACCTCACGCGGATCGGTATCGAACTACATCCGACGCCTCATCACGCGCGGATTCGTCAAACAGGTTCGGCGACCGAAGGATCGGACGCACTACTACGTCATGGACGCGGACGTCTGGGGCGGATTCCTCGAAACCGAACATGCCTACCTCGAGAATCAGCGCGCACTGGCCACCGAAGCACTGAAATACGCCGACCCGAGCGGGCCGGCGTATCTCCGTGTGCTCAACATGCGTGACTACATGGGGTGGATCATCGACAACCGGATGCTGCGCAGCGAGTGGAATCGGTTCAAGGAAGAACGGGATTCCTAGCTCGGTCAACCCCGAGCGGGCAGCTTCGCGATGGCCTCGTCGATCATCGGGACGTATCGCTCGAGCGCCCACGGAACGGTCAGGGGGTTGATGATCGAGGAGCCCGTGACGAACGGCTGCTCGGTGGGCGCCACGACCGATCCGCGATTCACCGCGGGGATCTGGTTGTACGCCGGCTGCGCTTCGGTGTCGCTGCGGTTCTGCGCGTCCGAGTAGAACGTGAAGATCAGATCCGAATCGTTCAACAGGTTGGCGTTCTCGAGCCCGATGACCGCGGAATCGGTGCCCTCGGTCTCGTCGAGGGTGTAGACCACGGGATCGACCTGGAGTCCGAGTGCACGGACCATCGCGACCCGCTGCTCCTCCGCGAGGAACACACCGAGCGTGCCGGGGCCGGTGTTGTAGATGTAGGAGAACGAGACGTCCTCGTACTCCGGATGCGAGGCGGTGGCGTCGGCGAACCGGCTCTTGATCTTGTCGATCTCCTCCGCCGCGCGCTCCTGCTCACCCATGGCCTTGCCGATCACGGAGATCTGGTCTTCCCAGGTGATGGTCCACGGCTGCTCCTCGTACGCGACCACGGGAGCGAAGCCGTTGAGTGCGTCGAACTGCTGCTGCGTGATTCCCGACCACGGCGCCAGGATCAGATCCGGGTCGAGCGCGAGGATCGCCTCGATGTTCAGCTCGGTTCCGCCGGTGAACTGCTGCGGCAACCGGTCGTCGTCCAGCGCCTCGTCGATCCAGGGCAGATACCCGGAATCGTCACTTCCCCACGGATATTCCTCGACTCCGACGGGAACGGTGCCCAGCGCGATCGCCGTCTCGGCCGATCCCATGCCGAGTGTCACGATGCGTTCCGGTTTCTCGGTGATGACGGCCTGGCCGAGCGCAGAATCGATCGTGACGGCGGCGAAATCGCCCGAGGTGTCCGAGTCGGCGGGTTCGGTCGACCCACACCCAGCGAGAACCAACGCTGTAGCAACGAGTCCGGACAGCGCCGCAGCGCGCCGGCGAGAGGCGATGATCATCAATTGACCATAGGCTAACCTATCTCGAATTTTCAAATCGAATGAAAGTTCACAGACGCTACGGTGGTGCACATGAGCCTTCCCCGTCCTGCCCCGGACCGCACTGCCGTCGTCACCGGCGCCTCGTCGGGCATCGGCGAAGCCATCGCACGCGAACTCGCCTCGCGGGGCCACGGCGTCACCCTCGTCGCGAGGCGGGCGGAGAAGTTACGGGAGCTGGCGGACGAACTGAGCGCTCGAGTCCGCGTGGAGGTTCTTCCTGCCGATCTGTCGGTCAGGTCCGACCGGGCTGACCTGCTGCAGCGGATCGAGCACCTCGGGCTCGTCCCGGACATCCTCGTCAACAACGCGGGCCTGTCCACCCTCGGCCCCGTAGCCGCCTCGGATCCCGACGCCGAGCTGAACATGATCGAGGTCGACGTCGCGTCCGTCGCCGACCTGTGCAGTCGATTCCTCCCCGGAATGACCGCTCGGCGACGCGGGGCCGTGCTCAACGTCGCCTCCACCGCAGCGTTCCAGCCGCTTCCCGGACAGGCCGGATACGGCGCCTGCAAAGCCTTCGTGCTCTCCTACACCCAGAGCCTGAGCGGCGAACTGAAAGGGACCGGTGTCACCGCGACGGCGTTGTGCCCCGGCCCCGTCGACACCGGTTTCGGCGAAGCCGCCGGATTCGCCAAGGAAGACGCCGAAGCAGCGTTGCCGCCCGTCATGTGGGTGTCTGCGGATGCCGTCGCGAAGACCGCCGTCGACGGAATGGCCAAGGGGCAGATGGTGGCGATCCCAGGACTGATCAACCGCGTCGCATCGATCTTCGCGGCAGTCACGCCGCGAACACTGCTGGTACCCGTCCTCGCCCGCAGCCATCCGGGCCTTCGAAAGGGAACGTCGTCATGACGCGCGAATTCACCGTCTCCGACAGCATCGTCGTCGACGCCACCGCCGAGGAACTGTACGACGCGATCAGCGACCCCACACACATGGGATCGTGGAGTCCCGAGAACCTCGGCGCCGTCGTGCTCGACCCGCGCGACTCCGCCTACGTGGGAATGCAATTCGACGGCCGCAACAAGCGGGGCCGGGCGCAGTGGGTGACACGCTCGACGGTGACCGTCGCCGACCCCGGGAAGACGTTCGAGTTTCGAGTCTTCGCGATCGGCGTGAAATCTCCTCGCCTGAAGGGCGCGAACGCGACGTGGCGATACGATTTCGAGCCCACGCCTCAGGGAACGAAAGTCACCGAAACCTGGACCGACGATCGTCGAAAATGGCCCGACGCAGTTGCATTCGTGTTCGACAAGATTGTCACGAGCGGCAAGACCTTCCCCGAGTTCCAGCGTCGTAACATCCGGAAGACGTTGCAGAACCTGCGAACTCACTTCGCCCGCAAGTAGCCGTCGAGGAGAAACTCGATGCCCTGCATGTAGAGATCCTTGGCGCTCGACTGCAGGTCGATCCCGGACGCAGCAACGAGATGCGGGAGCTCGGCGGCCCCGATCTGCTGCACGCGCACCGTCATCGGCGACGGATCGTCGGCAGCACGAGGCTGCGCCGACGCCAGGTTCAACACGGCGCCGAGAGTGTAGTTCCACAACCCTCGGTACATCACCATCGACTCCCCCGGGGTGAGACCGAGTTCCCCAGCCGCACCGAGCATTCGATCCACCAGCCACAATGCGCCCGCGCCGCCCCTGTTGCCGGTGCGCAACACGTCGGCGATCCAGCGATCGGCGACCAGCACGTCGAACACGTCTCCGATGAGCACCACGATTCGCCGACGCGGTTCCTGCGGCAGATCTATCGACGGGAACGACTCGGACACCTCGTCGAGCACGAGGGACAGAAGCTGCTCACGATCACCGACGTGCCGATAGATCGCCATGGGTGAGACGCCGACGTCGGCTGCAAGGGACCGCATGCTGAATCCGTCGATACCGCCGGCGTCGAGCTGAGCCTTCGCCGCGGCGACGATCTGCTCGCGAGAGACCGTCGGGGGACGCCCGAGGCGCGGGGTGCGTGTGCTCACCGTTTCAGTGAACCACGAGTCGACGGTGTTGCCATCCGAAACCGAATCAGGTAATCCTAATTAATTATGAGAGACCGTATATTTAGTCCGGGTCTGATTCTGACCTCGGCTGCCCTCGCCCAGTTCCTTGTCGCCTTCGACATGTCCGTCATGAACGTCGCGCTTCCCGACATCCAGTCCTCGCTCGGATTCAGCGACGCCGACCTGTCCTGGGTCGTCAACGCCTACGCCCTCGCATTCGGCGGGCTGCTGCTGCTCGGCGGGCGACTGTGCGACGTCGTCGGCACCCGCGCGGTGCTACTCGCCGGATTCACCGTCTTCGGAGTGGTGAGCGTGCTCGGCGCGCTGGCCACCCAGCCCTGGATGCTCGTTGCCGCACGTGCCGTACAGGGCCTCGGCGCAGCACTGATCGCCCCCGCAGGCCTGGCCGCGTTGAGTTCGGCGTTCCCGACCGGCAAGCAACGCGCCAAGGCCTTCGGAATCGGCGCCATGGCATCCGCCGGAGGCGGCGCCATCGGCGTGGTTCTCAGCGGACTGCTGACCGACGCCGTCGACTGGCGGCTCGTGATGTTCTCGGCAGTGCCGTTCGCCGTCATCGCAGGCATCGCCGCCTACATCGGGATGCCGCACCACACCGACGAGCGCGTGGGCAGCCTGGACGTTCCAGGTGCCGTACTGGCCACCGGAGCCATAGTGCTGTTGGCCTACACCGTGATTCAGACCGAGTCGCGCGGATGGACGGACGCGTACGTGTTTCTCGGGTTCGGCGCGAGCGTCCTGCTTCTCGTCGCTTTCGTCCTCGCGGAGACGCGCGCCACCGAGCCCCTCGTCCGCTTCGCCACCCTGCGTCGACCACGCATCGCCATGGCGAACATCATCATGTGCGTCCTGTGCGCAGCACAGTTCAGTGGCTTCTACTTCGTATCTCTGTACCTACAACGCGGACTCGGCTACTCCCCTACCCGCACCGGCATCGCGTTCCTACCGTTCTGCGTCGGCCTCGTGTTCGCGATCGTCGTCTCCACCGCACTGCTCACCCGCATCGGCGCCAAGCCGCTCCTGGCCGTCGGCACCGCCCTGGCATCCGCCGGACTGTTCTGGTTCTCGCTGATGGACGTCGAGGGCAATTTCGTTGCGACACTGCTCGGTCCATCCATCCTGTTGAGCGTCGGCGTCGGACTCAGCTTCATGCCACTGTCCAACATCGCGACCGCCGACCTACCGCCCGACGAGGTCGGAATGGCGTCCGGACTGCTCAGCACGTCGCGTCAGATCGGTGGATCCATCGGTCTCGCCGTGCTGGTGTCGGTCGCAGCCGGAGCGACAACCAGCTCCCAGCCCGCCGACCTCGTACACGGATACAGCCTCGCCCTGCTCGCCTGCGCAGGACTACTCGCCGTCGGATTCGTCCTGTCCCTCGGATTTCCGAAACCTGCTGTCGATCAGGCTCTTTCCGCGAGCCCCCGAACGTAGGCAGCCTGGCCTGCGTGCTGAAGATCGTCGGAGACGACCGAAACGAGACGAACACCGAGGGTCACCGGCGGATCCCAATTGTCGTCGACCACCCGATCCAGATCTTCGGCACCCAGAGACTGCACGTAAGCAACAGTTTTCGCGTGGACGGCGTCGTGGTAATCGCGCAGCAGATCAGCACTGCTCGCCACCGCTGCGACGTCGTCGGACGACTGCCCGTAACCGATCGCATCGTCGTCGAACGGCAGCGCGAACCGGTCACTCCAGCCATCGGCGGTCCACACCTGCTCGGAACCCGCCACCCCGGCGATGTGATCGTCCTGCACACGCGTCAGATGCCAGATCAACCACGCAACCGTGTTGGCCTCGGAGTCGGCGCGGAACGTCAGGGCCTGCTCCGGGATGTCGTCGAGGGTGTCGTGCACGACACCCTTGACACGTTCGAAAGCGTCCACCAGTACTTCGGCGTGATTCACGAGCATCCTTTCGTCGGCACATCTCATGCATACCCCACGATGAATTCTGTCACCGGAATTTCCATCACCCGTGCGCCCGTTGCACCGAGCATGAAGGCAATCAGGTACACCCGGACCGGCGACTCATCCGTACTCACCCTCGAGGATCGCGACATCCCCGAACCAGGACCAGGCGAAGTGCGCGTCAAGGTCGCTGTCTCCGGCGTCAACCCCACCGACTGGAAGAACCGAAGCGGCGCGACCGGCGAACTCGCCTTCGACGAGGTCTCCCCCAACCAGGATGGCGCAGGCACCGTCGACGCCACCGGACCGGGAGTGGAAGGCCTCGCCAAAGGCGACCGCGTCTGGCTCTATCTTTCCCAGTACCAACGCCCCTCCGGCACCGCCCAGGAGTACACCGTCGTGTCCGCCGACCACGTCGTCCGGTTACCCGAGAACGTCTCCTTCGACGTCGGCGCATCCCTCGGCGTACCCGCGATGACCGCTCACCGCGCCCTGACGGTCTCCGAGGACGGACCGACACGACTGCACCCCTCCGCCCTCGACGGCAAGACGGTCCTCGTGGCCGGTGGCGCCGGAGCCGTCGGGCACGCGGCGATCCAGCTGGCCCGATGGGCAGGAGCAACCGTCGTGACCACCGTCAGCGGACCCGAGAAGGCCGCCCTCGCGACAGCCGCGGGAGCCCACCACGTCGTCAACTACAAGACCGGCGACGCCGCCTCCGAAATCCGCGCGATCGCACCGAACGGAGTGGACCTGATCGTCGAGGTCGCGCCCGCGCAGAACGCGGAGTTGAACGCCGCCGTCGCCGCGAACCGCGCATCGATCGCGATATACGCCAACAACGGCGGCGACAGCTTCACCCTCGACATTCGGCCGAACATGGTGACCAACGCCCGCTACCAGTTCGTGCTGCTCTACACCGTCGGTGCAGACGCGCTGAAAGCCGCCGAAGAAGACGTCACAGCCGCTGCTGCAGCCGGCGTCCTCGAGGTGGGTGAGGACGCGGGCCTACCTCTGCACCGCTTCTCCCTGGCAGACACCGCAGCTGCCCACGATGCCGTGGAAAACGGCACCGTCGGAAAGGTGCTGATAGACCTCTGACCCTATGTGAGTGGAAATGTAGGCCAGGGCCTACATTTCCACTCACCAGGGGGACGCTCTCAGCCGCCTGCTGCCTGGTGGAACGAATCCTCGGCGGACAACATGCCCGAGAACCAGGTGTCGAGAGTGTCGTCCGTGATGTTCTCCGGAATGGCGTCGACCTCGACCGCCAGGGCCTCCACCTGACCAACGAAGGCCGGTTCGGTATGCATTGCGATCCAGTGGGCAAGTGCGGGTTCACGGGTAACGTCGACAGCCATCGCCTCACGGCACCACGAGAGATACAGGGTCTCGGCGGCGAACATCCCCACCAGCGCCGCCGTGCGACCGTGCTCGCGCGCCAGCCCCAGGGCATACGTCGTCAGCGCGGACGAACGCATCACCAGTGCCCCGACATCACCGTCGTACGGGAACTCGCTGCGCAAGTCGGCAAAGTACCGACGCTGCTCACCCACGAGATTCGATAGCGACACAACGTGATCGAAGGCGTCGTCGAGCGATTCGGACTCCGAGACGACCAACCCTAAAATCTGGACCGCTGTCAAAACGAATGCTTCCTCGATGACCAGATACTTGCGGAAGCCGGCATCCGACAAGCTGCCGTCGATCGATCGAACGATGAACTCGACGCACCTCGATTGTGCGAGGTTGTCCCTCTGCCGATCGACCAGATCGACGGATCGACTCATTCCCCTGCCACCCACGTGATCAAGCCGTCGAACAGGTCGGTGTATCCCGCCCACTGTTCGCAGAACTCCGGAGGCGCCCAATGCGGCGAGCAATCCGAGGTGAAGACGACGGAGCGTCCGGAACCGTACTCGCCCGCCACGACGAGCGGATCTCCGTCGATGGTCGCAGGCACCGAGGTACCGTCCTTCGCCACCACCCGGTTGTATCCCAGCAACGCCGGCCACTGACGTCCGCTACCCCCGAGCGCCGGGTGCGACGAATCCACAACATCGGGGGTCATCCCACTGGGGGTCTCGACGCGATCGTCCTCCGGCAACATCGTCACCGGCAATGCGTCCGCGAGAGCGGTCTGACGGAAAGCTCCGCGTGCTTGGAATCCCGAGAACGAGAGGTACCCACCGATCATCATCAGGGCACCACCGTCGAATACCCAATCACGAAGTGCGACAAGACGGTCTTCACCCGCCTGAAACCTGTCGAACACCCCGGGCGCAAGCTGGATCGAGTTCGCTCCGATGTCCGACAGTACGACGACGTCGTACTCCGACAGGGCCTCACGCGTGCCGGGGAACCGAGTCGGAACAAGGTGTGCAGGCATGTGCACGACGTCGTGCCCACGGGAGACCAACGCATCCTTCAATGGACCAACGCCCTCGACGTAGGAATGGACAGTGAACTCGTCGACACCCTTGACGTGGGTGGACGTGGTCATCCAGCTTTCGCCTGCGATCAGAACTTTCTTACCCATGTAGCTTCTCTATCCTTTTCCGGCCTGCTCGAAGAGCGACCTCGGGTTGTCTCGCATGAGCGAGGACACCTGCAATGGGTCCATTCCGCCGCGCACGAGCCGTGCGGCGAAAGAGACAGGTACGTAGGACAATCCGTTTCCGCCGTGCTTGCGCAGCATCGACTTCAGAAACAAGTCGTGACTGAGCAGCAGCTGGCCTCCGTAGCCACCACCTACGAGGCCGGCGACGGCAAGGGCAGTCTCCGCCGGGTGCGGCGACTGCCCCTCACCCGGGAATTCGAACGGCATGCCGATCATGTCGAACTCGAGAAAGACACCACGGTCGGCCAGGGAACACTGATAATCGGGATCGGATCCCGACGGATCCATATGACACAGCACCACGGAATGCGGCGCCACGCCCATCTCGTCGACGACGATGTCTATCACATTGTGGCCGAACCGCTTCCAGCCTGGCAGATGAACGAACAGAGGCACATTCACCTCTCGTTGCGCCACACATGCGGCCCGGAGGGACTTGGCTTCGGCGGGTGTGAACGCCGGCGACACCCCGATCTCCCCGATGACTCCCGGTCTCGGGCCCCCACCCGCACCGAACTCGTCGATCAGCGTTGCAGCGAGCATGTCGACGCCGAGCTTCTCGACCTCGGGTGGGTGCGTCGCCTCCAGGTACCACCCGGAGCCCATGACGACACGGACTCCTGACGTATGCGAGAACTCCGCGAGAATGTCCGGTCGACGGCCGATTCCAGGGGGCGTCAGATCGATGACCGTCGTGCCCCCGTGCTCGGCGAAGACGCGTAGTTCGTCGAGCACGGCGGCGGCGTCGTCCACACCACAGTTGTCGAGGCTGTGATACGGGTTGTCGTGCAACAACCATGCATCCGCGGCACGGACCGGTCCCGCCAGAACACGTGCGACGACCGGATCCTCGGATTCCGAGTAGGCCACCGATGCGTCGTTGTGAAGGTGTTCGTGCGGCAGGACCAACCCCAACTCGGACGAGTCGATCGGACCGGTGACGGTGGAGACGATCATGTTCGGCCCGGCGCGCTCTGCAAGTGCTTCCACAGTTGCGCAAGCGAGTGGCCGCGCATGTTGATCCAGATCGCAGCCAACAGAACGATTCCGGTGGTGATCGGCGTCAGGAACGGACTGACTCCGAGCAGCGTGAGTCCGTTGGCGATGATGCCCGTCAGCACCGCACCGATCACCGTGCCGATCACCGTGCCTCGGCCACCGAACAGGTTGGTACCTCCGAGCACGACAGCGGTGATGACGGTCAACTCGAAACCGTTGGCGGAGTTCGCCGACCCCGAGCCGAGACGGGCAGCGATCAGCAGACCAGCGATTCCTGCCGCGAGGCCGGTGAACACCAAGGTCATCATCAGGACGCGGCGGGTGTTGACTCCGGATCGGCGTACCGACTCGACATTGGAACCGATTCCGGTGACGTAGCGTCCGAATCGAGTTCTGTTCAGAGCTATCGCGCCGATGATCACAACGACCAATGCGATCCACGCACTTGCCGAGAACCCGAGCCACGACGCGGTGCCCAATTTCGCAAAGGATGTCTGCGGCGGGATCGGTACCGAGAACCCCTCGGTGCGGTAGAGCGCGATACCGCGGATGATCGACAGCGTCGCCAGGGTGACGATGAACGGCGGAATACCTTGGTAGGCCGCGAGCCACCCGTTGACGAGCCCCCACGCCGCGCCCATCAACGGGGCAGCGACGAACACGATGGAAGAGTCGACGCCCGCTTGGATCAACTCGGCGCTCATCGCCGCCACGAACGCGACCGTTGCGCCGACCGACAGATCGATCTGCCCCGTAGTGATCACGAATGTCATCGCGACCGCAATGATCAGAACCGGTGCGATCTGAGTCGCAAGGTTCGAGATGTTGGTGAAGGTCAAGAACGACGAGGTGGTCACCGAGAACACCAGCGCCACAGCGACCGTCACAGCCAACATCGCCACAGTCGGCTTGTTCGTCGCCTGCCAGAACGTGGGGCGAGCCGCAAGTTTCCGTACCGACGGCTGTGCATTCTTGTCGAGTGTGATCATGACGCAACTCCAGGTGTGGCCGCTGTACGAGCCGGGACGGGCGTGCGGGTGATCAGTCCGACGAGCGATTCGATGTTCAGATCCTCGATCGGTACGTCGTCGACGCTCTCGCCCTCGTACATGACAGTGATGCGGTCGCAGACCCGGAACAGTTCCTGCAGTCGGTGAGTCACGAGAATGACGCCTACTCCCTGGGCAGCGACGTCGGTGATCAGTTTCAGAACGGACTCGACCTCGGCGACGGCGAGGGCCGCGGTCGGTTCATCGAGAATCAGGACGTCCGGCTTGAACGACACCGCTCGTGCGATGGCGACAGTCTGGCGTTGACCGCCGGAGAGTTGCCCGATTTCCTGGTAGGTCGACTTCACCTTGACGTGCAGGTCCGCGAGAATCTGCGCCGCTTTCTCGTGCATTCCGTGCCGATCGAGGAACGGCCCTTTCCTGGGTTCGCGACCGAGGAAGAGGTTGCTCGCGACATCCAGCGTGTCGCACAGCGCCAAATCCTGGTAGACGATCCCGATCTTCTTCTGTTGCGCATCGAGTGGCGTCGAGAACCGCACGGGTTCGCCGTTGACGCGCATGTCGCCGCCATCGTGTTGGACGGCGCCGGCAAGGATTTTCATGAGCGTCGACTTGCCGGCGCCGTTGTCTCCGACGACCCCGAGCACTTCACCCTCGCCGAGCCGAAGGTCGACTCCGCGAAGGGATTTGACCGGACCGTACGATTTGGTGATTCCGGAGAGCTCGATGAGTGGAGCCGCGTCGGTATTCGGAGATCCCATCACTTACTTCTCCAGGTAGTAGAGGTAGTCGTCGACGTTGTCCGGGGTGACGATCTGAGTCGGGACCGGGATGTCGGCGGGTGCGGTTCGACCGCAACCGAGGTCGATCGCGGCGTTCATCGACTCGTATCCGAAATCGAACGTGTTCTGCTGCACGACGCCCTTCAGCCAGCCTGCGTTCAGCGCGCTGACAGCCTGATCCGAGAGGTCCCATCCGACGGCCTGGACTCGGTCCTGGGCGCTTTGGCTGTTCACTGCTGCGACGAGTCCGATCAGCGCCGGTTCGCCGGTTGCGTAGACGTACTCCATGTCGGGGTTACCCGTCAGCAGGTTCTCCGCGGCGGTCTGGGCGTTTTCCTGGATGTTTCGACCGTCGACCACCGTGCCTACCGTCATTCCCGACGCGGACACGGTGTCGGTGAAGCCTTTCTGGCGCTCGAGCTGGATGGTGCTGTTGAGCGCGCCGACGATGCCGACCGTGCCGGTACCACCGGACAGCTCGGTCAACGTCTCACCGATCTGAATGCCGCCCTGCTCGTTCGCGGTGCCGACCTGCGTCGAGACGCCCGGGTCGTCGACCACTGCGTCGACGGCGACCACCGGAATGCCTGCGGCGGCTGCTTTGGAGATCGACGGTTTGATTCCGTCGGTGTCGATGGCTGCCACGATGATTGCGTCGACGTTCGATGCAATCAGGTTGTCGAACGCGTTGGCCTGTGTGACGGAGTCGTCGTTGCCGCTGATGATCTGCAGATCGACGCCCGCGTCGTCGGCGACTTTCTGTGCTGCGCTGTTGATCTGGTTGAAAAACAGCGCCTGCAGGTTGATCGTGACCAGGCCTACCTTGAGCGTCCCGGTTTTGCCTTCGCACGTCTCGGCGACCCGCGACGGGCCAGGAATGGCGGATGCCGCCGCGTCACCGCCCGAGGCGGAATCGCTGGGCGCGGCCGAGTCGCATCCCGCGAGGGTCAGCGCGACGACGGCACCGATGGCGAGGGGAAGAGCGCGTTTCATCATTTAGATCTCCTGAAGATCGAGGGTAGTGAGGGATTCGGTGAATCGGGTCAGTTCGGTGAGACTCGGGCATCCGCGTGGGCCTGCGGTCGCGCACGCCATCGCAGCGGATGCACCGGCAAGGCGAGCAGCCTCCAGTGGTGTTCTCCCTGCGTCGACGAAGGCGATGTACGTCCCGCAGAAGCAGTCGCCTGCGCCGACGGCGTCGATGACCTCCACCGTCACTGCGGGCTCGTGCGTGGTGTCGCCGTCTTCGGTGACGAGCGTCCATCCGCGCTCGCCGTCGGTGACGACGAGTGTGGTGCCGTGCTCTGCGGTCAGCGTCGACCAGTGTTCGGATTCGATGCCGAATACTTCTTCCCAGAGGGGTCGTCCGACGATGACGTGATCGGCGAGAGCAAAGGCTCGCAGAGCTGCGGCCCTGTCCTCGCATCCATCGAGATCGATTGCCAGGCTCACGTTCTCGGGAAGCCGATCGGGCAGGATGGCTGCGCGGTAACCGTCGACGAACAATCGCCCGCCGCCCGCATTCTCCATTCTGCCCAGCAGTTCGCCGATGCGCGTTCCGTCGTTGGGATCGTCCTGGCTGATGATCGAACGGTCCCCGCCGTCGGCGATGAGCACGACCGCAGTGGAGAGAAACGCATCACGCGGTGACCAGCTGGTGTCGACGCCGTCGAGTTCGAGATGCGCGAGGAACTCGGCAGATCGAGTGTCCGGGCCCACAGCACCGGCGAAGGCCACCTGTGCCCCCATCCGCGCAGCGGAGACGGCTGCATTGGCGTTCATACCGCCGTCGATCATCGAGATGGACGTGGCTTGTACGCGTTCGCCGAGAACCGGTACGTGCGGAACATGGACCGTGACATCGTTGTTGGCGTAGCCGAAGAATACGATCATTGCGTCATTTACCTGCTGCGCGCGACACTGCGCGCACCTTCTCGGCCGCGACGCGCCCCCACCAACGACTGTTCTCCTTCACCGACGACGCGATGATCGCTCCGTCGCATTCCTTCATCAGCGATGCAACGTTGCCGGCCGTGATGCCCGAGCCGATGATGACCGGAAGAACGGTGTTGCTCTTGATGACGGACACTTCGTCCACCGACGCTGCGTCTCCGGTGCGAGATCCGGTGGCGATCAACACGTCGGCATCGAAGAACTCGGCGTCCTCCGTCTGCTCGGCAATGGTGCGGTCAGCGACGATCGCGTGCGCACCGTGCTTGACGTGAACGTCGGCGAAGATGCGGATGGGGTCGGCGCCGATCCGGTGACGGAAGCGCGTGGTCTTCGCGGCCTGGCCTTCGATGAATCCTTCGTTCGCGACGTACGCATTGGCCCACTGATTGACGCGTACGAAACTGGCGCCCGCTGCCCACGCGGCAGCGACTCCGCACTCACCCGCATTGGACAGGATGCTGACTCCCACCCGCTTGCCGAAATCGGCGACGACGGCTGCGGTGACCACACCCATGCTTGCAGCCGTCTCGTAGCCGTGCTCGCCGGGCTTGAGGAACGGTATGTCCCAATGGTTCTCGACAATGACACCGTCGAACCCGTTGTCGATGTAGGCGTGCGCTTCCTCGACCGCGAATGCAGCAATCTCGGCAACGGGCTGTCCCGTGTAGTGGGGGCTACCCGGCAACGCAGGCAGGTGGATCGCTCCGATGAGCGAGGGATTGCCGTCGAACATCTCGGCCAGCGCCGACGGCTTGGCCGGGAACACTCCCAGCGGTGAAGCGGTCACGAAATACTCCTAGAGTCCAGAGAACAGGCGACCCGAAGACCTCGGGATGTAATCGATTGCCTTGCGTACATGCACCGTATGCGATGTCCACCGGGTTGTGTCAAGGAATTCGCGAGTCGTTTATGTAAACGATTACCTCTATTGTGTTACTTCGACACCAAGCACCCGGTCGGTTCGATAATCTCGGGGCTCACCGAAGAGTTGTAGGAGAAGAATGCGCAAGGCGACCATCCGCGATGTAGCCGATCGCGCAGGAGTGTCGACCGCGACGGTGTCGCGCGCTCTCTCCGGCTCGCGACCGGTCTCGGACGAGTTGGCGAAGACGATCCGCCAGGCGGCCGACGATCTCGGCTACTCGGGCAACATCATCGCAAGTTCGCTACGAAGAAGCCGGACCGACACCGTCGGGATGGTCGTCCCCAGCATCGCGAACCCGTTCTTCACGTCGCTGGTGGTCAACGTCGAGCACGTTCTCTCGCAGCGAGGTCTGCAGCTGTTCCTGTGCGACTCGCGCTCCGACCCCGACGTCGAGGCGAAACGGTTACGCAGTCTCGTGTCTCGGCAGGTCGACGGCATCATCATCAGCCCGTGCCACGGAGAACGGTCAGCCAGAGCAGTGCGCACCAGCGCCCGTTCGTTACCCGTAGTACAACTCGACCGCTTCGCCCTCGATACGCACACCGACTGGGTCGGCGTCGACGACGACGCCGCACAGTCCCTGGTGATGGAGCATCTTTCCTCACACGGGGTTCGTAGCGCTGCGTTCATCAGCTCGGAGTTGACCAATTCTTCGACCGAACTCAGGCGGGCTGGATTTTTCCGGCATGCCAAGCGGGTCGGGATCGAGACCAGGGACGAATGGACCTTGCTGGGCGACTACTCGATCGAATGGGGACGCGAATCGTCTCGAAAGATGTTGAACGAGAACGTCAAGCCCGACGCAGTGGTGTGCGCCGACGATCTCATCGCGCTCGGTGTGCTGCAGTCGTGCCAGAGCCTTGGCCTATCGGTTCCCGGCGATGTGCTTGTCACCGGATTCGACGACATTCCGTTCTCGGCACTGAGCAATCCGCCGCTCACCACAATTCGTCAACCTCAGGAACGGATCGCGGTCGAGGCCGCGCGGTTGTTGGACCAAGCCATGAATTCCGACAACGCCGGCACCGCCCACATCGCGTTGAAGCCGGAGCTGATCGTTCGTCAGTCGACCGTGGGCCAGGCACGGACGGCGGACGTGTAGGCCTCGATCGCTCCGTCCACTTCCGCGAGGGATGCGCTTTCGTTCGCGGCGTGCATCAACGCCGGCGTTCCGGGACCCCAGACGACGATCGGGGCTCCCGGCGCGGCTTCGGCCAGAATCGACGCGTCCGTGAAGTAGGTGACCGGCGTGCCCGCGATCGTCGAGGACATGTCTCGAACCCACGGCGCGTCGGGCGACGTCACTACTCCAGGGAGATCGATCCGCGCCGAGACCGAGTCGACCTCCGGCTGACTTCGCCACCACGACACAAGTTCCGAGCCGTTACCCACAGTGCGATGGTCGACGACCACATGCGCGGCGTCCGGGACGATGTTGGGCGCTGATCCGCCGTCGATCGTGCCGACGTTGAAGGTCTCCTCCCCCAAGAACGCATCGGATCCAAGCGGGAGCTCGGTCCGCGCGCGCGAGAGAACGTCGACCAACTTCATGATCGCACTCTCACCCTTCGACGGCGTACTCCCATGCGCCGCAATACCTTTGGTGCCGATGTCGAGCCAGAGCGCCCCTCGATGGCCGAGGTGAACGACATTCGCCGTCGCCTCGGGTACTACGACGGCGCCGACGGTGCACTCGGCAACGGCATGCCGCGACGCCCTCGCCCCCAGCGATCCGATCTCCTCGTCGCTCGTCAGCAACAACGCGATCGGGGTGCCTCGCTGCAGTGCATCGATCACCGCGGCAGTTGCTGCAACAAGACCCGCCTTCATGTCCGAGGCCCCCCTGCCGAGCATCAGACCGCTCTCGATCGATGCGGCGAAGGGGTCGAACTCCCAGTTGCATGGATCGCCCGCAGGAACCGTGTCGACGTGGCACGCGAACATCAAGCGCGGCGTACCCGGCGGGGCCTCGTTGGTGATCAGGATCCATGGATGCGGTCCGTCGGGGTCGCCTTCGACTGTTGTCGCGACTCCCGCGGACCGGATCACCGACACGATCACCTCCATCGAGAGGCGTTGCGGCGCCGGGTCACCCGAGACGGTTCGCTGTGTCACCAGTTCCGAGAGCAATCCGCTGGAATCCATGACCCGAGTATGCCCTGAGGTTGCGCGTCCATGCCCGATGTGAGTGGAAATGTTTGCTGGGGCAAACATTTCCACTCACGTGGGGGTGATGACGGGCAAAGTACTCCACGGAAAATTGATCCACAGCTCCGTCTCGCGCCAGGAGAAATCCGGTGCGATGATCGACTGCGGCTTGGTATAGATGACCGCCGACTTCACCTCGTCCGTGTGTTTCTTCAGCAGCTCGACGACGAGTGCGAGTGTGCGACCGGAATCCGCGACGTCGTCGACCACGAGCAACCGCTTGCCGACGATGGCGTCGGTGTCGAGCAGCGGCTCCAGAACCACCGGATCCGGCAGCGTCTCCTCGACGTCGGAGTAGAACTCCACGTTCAGCGTGCCCGCAGCCTTGATTCCCATCGCGTACGCGATGGCGCCTGCAGGGATCAAACCGCCGCGAGCGATCGCAATCACGATTTCGGGCTCGAACCCGCTGTCCACAATCGACCGCGTCAGCTCACGAGATGCGGTTCCGAACGTCTCCCAGGTCAGGACTTCGCGTCCTCCGTCTGTCATGCACGAAGCGTAGGCCGATCGACAAAGTCTTGCCGAAACAGCAAACAGTGTTGCGAATCGGTAAGAAGCCTTGCATCCTGGACCCATGCACACACATGACGAGCCCGTGTTCGATCAGGCCTTCTGGGACAATCTCTACACCGAGCAGGCGCAGCGCTGGAGCGGGAACGCCAACCCAGTCCTGATCACCGAGGCCTCCGAGCTCATCCCGGGAACTGCGCTCGACATCGGCAGTGGCGAGGGCGGCGACGCACGCTGGCTGGCCGACAACGGGTGGACGACGACCGGCGCCGACATCTCGGCGGTTGCCATCGAGCGCGCCCGAGAGACACAAGGCGACCGCACCATCACGTGGCTGCACCGCGATTTGCTGACGTGGGAGCCCGAGGAACGGTACGACCTCGTCACTGCGCACTTCTTCCAACTGCCTCCCCATCAGGTCGGCCCCGCGTTCCAGCGTTTCGGTACCGCGGTGGCCCCCGGCGGGCACCTGCTGATCGTCGGGCACAGCCCCAACGACCACCTCGCGTCGCACCACCAGCACGCGCAGATGCTGTTCGACGTCGACACCATCACTGCCCTCTTCGACGAGGACCAGTGGACGACGGTCGTCGCCGAGGACCGCGCCCGTCCCGGAATCGACCCGGACGGCACACCCGCCGAGCGCACCGACACGGTGGTCCTCCTGCGTCGCTCCCAGCCGACGGAACGCACCTAGACTCGACCGAATGCCGCTGAAGTACATGCCGCTGAAGTACTACGCCCCGTTGGCCGTGTCGCTGTCGGCGGCAATGATCATCCTGTTCACACCGGCGTCCGGCGTTCCCAGTGGTTTTCAGCACAGCGACAAGATCATTCACTTCCTCCTGTTCGCGGCGCTGGCGTACTCGTCGCGATTCGCCGGTATCACCGTGCGGGTGACCCTCGCCTGGACGGTGGCGTTCGCGGCGGCGTCGGAGGTCCTCCAGGCTCTGCTTCCACTGGGGCGCAGCGGGTCGGCACTCGACGCGGTGTTCGACGTCCTCGGCGTCTGCGCAGGCCTGCTGATCGCCGTCCGCGTCCTTCCGGCCCGGTCGGCTATACACTGAGCACACTGCTCCGGGGGTCCTCGGCTCGCACGCCACCTCCGGAAGGTTCACCATCACCTCGACGTCCGCTCCGCACGATATCTACCTCGTTCCTCCCGAGCAGGACTCGGACGAACCCGTCCTCGGCGCGTCGGCCGATACGACTGCACGCCTCACCGGCCGCGCGGACATCGTTCCGTTCGGCGGTCGGTTCGCACTGAAGATCACCTCGACGACGCCTCACCAGGCGATGGTCGAGGATCTTCTGTTCGTTCGGGCCGTGCTCGACGACGCAGCGATCCCGTACCTCCTGGTGCGAGGAAACGACGAACGTCCGGTCGTCGCCATCGACGATTCGCGTCGCGCTGCTCTTCGGGACGCACTGGTGGCGGCATGCACCGCCGAGCCGTTCTACTGCAAGACCGTCGACGTCAAACGCGGCAAGGCAGTGCTCGTCGCCGACGGAGGACTCGACGACTCACCCAACGCACGAATCTTCCGGTTGTTCCGACCCCGCGCAGAACCGACGAGCGGTTTGAACTACGGCGCGTCCACCGCGGTACAGATCGAACTGTGGGACATCTCGGCGTCGGACATCGTTCTGCCCGTCGAGAACTCTCTGACCCGCCGAACGATCAAACCGGAGGAAGCGGTACGCGGCACCGTCGACCGGTTCGGCAAGACGTGGCCGACCATCGAGAACATGTTCGCCGACCACGCGTCCGACATCAATTTCGACATCGACATCGTGTTCTCCTGGGTCGACGGTTCGTCGGCGGAATTCCAGGCTCAACGCGCGAAGCGCATGCAGAACTACGTCGTCGGCGAGGGGGACGCGTCCGCCGCACGCTTCCGTCAGATCGACGAGCTGAAGTACGCCCTCCGATCGATCCACATGTATGCACCGTGGATCAGGCGAATCTTCGTCGCAACCGACTCCGACCGGCCGTCGTGGCTCGCCGACGATCCACGCGTCACGTTCGTGCCGAGCGAGACCTTCTTCGTCGACACGTCCGTACTGCCGACCCACAATTCACAGGCCGTCGAGTGCCAGCTGCACCACATCCCCGGACTGTCCGAGCACTTCCTCTACTCCAACGACGACATGTTCTTCGGTCGACCCGTCGGACCGCAGATGTTCTTCTCCCCCGGCGGCATCAGCATGTTCATCGAAGCCCCCATCCGAATCGGACTGGGCTACAACGACGCCGACCGGAGCGGATTCGAGAACGCCGCCCGCGTCAACCGTCGGCTCCTACAGGACCGATTCGGCATGACGACCACCCGCCACCTCGAACACGCAGCGACCCCGTTGCGCAAGAGCGTCATGCAGGAGATGGAGAACGAGTTTCCCGACGAGTTCGCTTCCACCGCGGCCAGCGTGTTCCGTGCGAGCACCAACATCTCGGTGACGAACTCGCTCTACCACTACTACGCCCTGATGAGCGGCCGAGCGGTGGTGCAACGCGACGCGAAGGTCACCTACATCGACACCACGGCATACGCCGGTCTCCACCGGATGGAATCGATGCTGCCCAAACGCGCAGTCGACTTCTTCTGTCTCAACGACGGCAGCTTTCCGGAGGTCGATCTCGAAGTGCGCACCCATCGCGTCACCGAGTTCCTCGACCGCTACTTCCCCATCGTCGCGCCGTGGGAAAGTTCGGCTCGGGCCGAGTGAACTAGACGTCCACTCTCGAGTGGCGAGTGCTGTCGGCAATCGTCACGCCCGCGCGGTCGAGCCGCCGTGCGACCTCGTCGGCCGAGACGTACTCGCCGACGGTGTCGTACGAGCCTATCGGCACCACCGAATGCACGACGGTGTCGTCGTAGACGTGCACCAGGTTGAACGCCTGGGCTCCGTCCCGGCCACGGATCGCGCCCGGCTCCACACTCAAGTCCTGGGTGTAACACGTCGCCGACGCCACCGACACCGGAATTCCGGCGAACGTCGCCGTCGTCGAATAATGCAGATGCCCGGCGATGATGGACCGAACATCGGTGCCGCGGACCACGTCGGCCAGCCTGTGCTGATCGACCAGTTCGACGAGCACCGCCAGATCCAGCACCGTCGGAACCGGAGGATGATGCATGGCGAGAATGGTCCCGAACTCGGCCGGGGTGGCGAGAACATCGGCGAGCCAATCCAACTGCGCGGCCGTCACTTCACCGTGATGTGCGCCGGGGACCGTCGAATCGAGGGTGATCACGCGGAGGCCGTCGATGTCGTGGACACGATCGACCGACCCCGACGCGTGCTCCTGATCGAGCAGCCGCGACCGAAACGTCGCCCGATCGTCGTGATTGCCCATCGCCCAGACGACCGTCGCACCCAAGGCGTCGGCAACGGGTTCGACGAGGCGGCGCAAGGTGTCGTACGCGCCCGGCTCCCCTCGATCGGTCAGATCCCCCGTGAAGACGAACGCGTCGGGGCGAACACCGGACGCCTCGACGTCGGCGAGAAGACGGGTCAACCTGGCAGTACTGTCCACTGCGCCGTACAGATCTCCGTCGGCAACCAGATGGGTATCGCTGACGTGCAACAAGCAGTGATTCGGGCGTGGATACTCCGCCGTCCGAGCCTTCATCGGTAACTCGCTTCCGATCGGCCGTGGTGGGCACGCTGATCGCGTGGTCCTCTTCCTCAACCCTAGCCAAGACTCCAGAGGAAAATAGCGCGGGTACGTCACACCAACATGGAACGAACATCTGCCGGGAGTCCCGGCACCGGCGCAGTGGCCTAGATTTGGGTCCACTCCCTACGAGAGGATCCCGCCCATGAAGTTCACTCGATCCAAAGTCGCCGCTGCCACCGCGGCACTGGCAGCAAGCCTGCTGCTCGGCACAGGAACCGCAGCTGCGCAGGACCTGCCCACCGTCGTGCTCGTCCACGGCGCCTTCGCCGACACCTCCAGCTGGGACGGCGTCGCAGCAGACCTACGCGCTCGGGGATACGACGTCGTCGTTCCGGACAACCCGCTCCGTGGGCCCGGCTACGACTCCGCAGCCGTCGAGAAGGTCGTCCAGGGCATCGACGGGCCCGTAGTGCTCGTCGGGCATTCCTACGGCGGCTCGGTCATCACCAACGTGCACGCGTCGAACGTGGAATCCTTGGTGTACGTCGCGGCCTTCGCACCCGCCGCGGGCGAACCCGCCGCGCTGGCACTCGACCCGTTCCGTTTCGGTCTGACATCGCTGCTGCCGCCGGTGCTCGGCCTCGGCATCGTCGACGACTCGACCAACATCCTCGGCAAGAACGTCGACGGCTACATCTCGCCGAGTCTGTTCAAGCAGTACTTCGCTCCCGACGTCAGCGACGAGCAGGCGGCGAAGATGATCGCGAGCCAGAAGTCGATCGCGGCCACCGCCCTGATCGAGCCGAGCGAACCGCCGTCCTGGGCGGACACCAAGAGCTACGCACTGATCCCCCAGCAGGACCAGATCATTCCGCCGGCCTCGGAGAAGTTCATGGCCGAACGCGCAGGCGCAGAGATCACCGAGGTCCCGGGCTCGCACGCGATCCTCGTGTCCAACCCGGGTGCAGTCGTCGACCTGATCGTCGACGCGTCCTGACTCCGCTGTGCGCGGAAATGTAGGCCAGGGCCTACATTTCCGCGCACGTGGGATCAGCGAGACAAAATGCGCAGGTGCTCGTCCGCACCACCGAAGGTGTGCTCGATCGCCGTCAACCGCGACACGTAATGACCCACCGGGTACTCGGCGGTCACGCCGATACCACCGTGCAACTGGATCGCTTCCTGCCCGATCTTGCGTGACGACCGCGAGATCTGCAGCTTCGTGCGCGACGCCACCGTCTGATCGACCACGTCGTCGGCCAGGTTCATCGTCGCGTACAGCGACATGCTGCGCGCCAGTTCGAGCAGCACGTACATGTCCGCGGCGCGGAACGTGAGCGCCTGGAACTTGGCGAGCGGAACGCCGAACTGCTTGCGCTGCTTCAGATAATCGGTCGTCAGACGCAGCGCTTCCTCCATCGCGCCGACAGCCTCGGCCGCCAGGGCAGCCTGCGCCTTGACCTCGGCAGCAACGATCGCAGCACTCGCGTCCGATCCGTCACCCAACGGCTCGGCCGCGACGTCGGTGAAGGACAGCTGCGCCGCCCGGCCGCCGTCGTGCGTCACGTAGCTCTTTCGCTCGAGACCCGTTGCGTCACCGTCGACCAGAAACAGTCCCGTTCCGCCGCCCGGAAGCGCCGCACTGACCACGATCACGTTCGCCGAACCGCCGTGCGGAACCGGATTCTTGACACCACTCAAGGACCAGGATCCACCGTCCTCCGTCGCAGCGACCTTCACCTCGACGTCGGGCCACCGGCTGCCGGTTTCGTTGTGCGCGAACGCAAGCAACGTCGATCCCTCCGAAACCCCAGGCAGCACACGCTTGCGCTGATCGGCAGAACCGACCGCGGAGATCAGCCCACCGGGAAGGAGGACGGCGTCGAGAATCGGCTCCGGGGCGAGCCGTCGACCCACCTCGGTCATGACGGCCATGATCTCGACCGGACCGGCATCCATGCCGCCGTCATCCTCGCTGAAGCTCAGCCCGAGCAAACCCACCTCGGCCAATTGCTTCCACACGTCCGTCGACCACCCCGGATCAGCGGCCACGATCTTGTTGCGCTTCTCGGTGTCGTACGCGCGGGTGAGCACCTCACGCGTGGTGTCGCGGAGAAGTTTCTGCTCTTCGTTCAGTTCGAAATCCATTGCCCTACCCTCACAGTCCGAGAATCGTCGACGCGATGATCTGCCGCTGAACTTCGTTGGAGCCACCGTAGATGGAGACCTTGCGATAGTTCAGATACGTCGGAACCGAACGTTGAGCCCAGCCGGGACTCTCGATGTCGTCACCGGCCTCGTAGGGCAACGAATCCGGACCGGCGATGTCCATCAACACCTCCGTCGCGGACTGCTGCAATTCCGAACCGCGGAGCTTCAAAATCGACGACGCCGGGTTGGGCTTGCCGTCGGCGGAACTCGACACCAATCGCAGCTGAGTCAGTTCCAGTGCCAGAACCTCGTTTTCCAGCTCCGCGAACCGCGCCGCGAACAGCGGGTCCTCGAGCAACGTACCCTCGCCGACCTTCGTCGCCGCCGCGTACTCCTTCGCGCGCTCGAGCCGAACCTTGGTGTGGCCGACGCGGGCGACACCCGTCCGCTCGTTCCCCAGCAGGAACTTCGCGTAACTCCAGCCCTGGTTCTCCTCGCCCACAAGGTTTTCCGCGGGAACGCGCACGTTCTCGAAGAACACCTCGTTGACCTCGACGCTGCCGTCGATCAACTTGATCGGGCGCACCGTGATGCCCGGCGTCTGCAGATCGATCAACAGGAAGGAAATACCTGCCTGCTTCTTCGGCGCATCAGGATTCGTCCGCACGAGCGCGAAAATCCAATCCGCATACTGCCCCAGCGTCGTCCACGTCTTCTGCCCGTTGACGATGTAGTCGTCTCCGTCACGCAGTGCCGTCGTCCGCAGCGACGCGAGGTCCGAACCTGCCTCCGGCTCCGAGAATCCCTGACACCACCAGATGTCCAGATTCGCGGTCTTCGGGAGGAACTTCTCCTTCTGTTCCTGCGAACCGAACGTCGCGATGACCGGCCCGACCATCGACGCGTTGAACGCGAGCGGCTCGGGAACCGATGCCAGCTGCATCTCGTCGAGCCAGATGTGATGCTGTACTGCCGTCCAATCCCTGCCACCGAACTCGCTGGGCCAGTGCGGGACCGCGAGGCCGTTGGCGTTGAGAATTCGCATCGTCGTCACCATGTCCTCACGGCTCAGTTCGATGCCCACCCGGTTCTTCTCGCGGATCTCCGCGGGAATCTCGGTGGTGAAGAACGTCCGCATCTCGTCGCGAAATGCGGCTTCCTCCTCTGTCAGGGCAAGATTCATAGGGGTGCCTCCGATATCGACCACGTATGTCCTCTTCGACCGTACTCTGCGGTAACTGCGATAATCTTCTCTTCACTATGACTTTTCTGGCACTGGTCCGGCACGGAGAAACCGACTGGAATCTTCACGGCCGTCTCCAGGGCAGTTCCGACATCCCACTCAACGACACCGGACGCGCACAGGCCCGCGAAGCCGTGTACGAACTGTCCGAACACTCGTGGGACCTGCTGGTCTCCTCACCGCTCTCGCGTGCGGCCGAGACGGCCGACATCATCGGCTCGCACCTCGGTATCTCCCGCACCGCCACCTACCCCGATCTCGCCGAACGTCACTTCGGCGCCGCGGAGGGGTTCACCGACTACGACGCGTACTCCCACTGGCCGCACGGGATGTATCCCGGCCTCGAGCCACGACGCGACATGATCGTCCGCGGAGTGCGCGCGGTCGACGAGATCGCGGCCGCAAATCCCGAGTCCTCGGTCATCGCCGTCGCGCACGGCGGAGTCATCCGCGGCATTCTCGACGCCATCCGGGGCGTCACGTCCCCACGGATCCTCAACGCGGGCGTCTCGACGCTCCTGCACGACGGATCCGGATGGACCGTCGAGACGATCAACGGTGTCCCGACGACGAGGCTGTGGTGACATGCACATCGAGAAACGCATCGAAGAACTCGGCTTCGTCCTCCCCGCCGAGGCGCAGGCACCTCCCGGATTCGAATTCTGCTTCGACTGGGCCCGGGTCCGCGGCAACCGCGTGTACGTATCCGGTCACTCACCGCAGCGTCCCGACGGCTCCCTCGCAGGCCCGTTCGGTGCGGTGCCGTCGGACATCTCCCTCGACGCGGCCACCGACGCGGCGCGAGACGCGGCTCTCGCGGTGCTGGCCAGCGTCCGTCGCGCTGTCGGCGACCTCGACCGCGTCTCGGCCTGGCTGACCGTCTCCGGGATGGTGAACGCGGACCACGGCTTCACACAGACCACCACCGTGATCAACGGTTTCTCCGACGTCGTCCTTCAGGTGTTCGGCCCGGAGATCGGGGCACATGCCCGCAGCGCGATCGGCGTGGCCGCGCTACCGATGAACAATGCCGTGGTTGTCTCGGCGGAATTGGAAATCGACGGGTAGGTTTTTCCAGTGCACCGAAAAGCGCTCGCTCTACTGGCCGCGATCGTCGCTCTGCTCGCCGTGGCCGGCTGCGGATCGTCCGGTTCGGTACTGGACAAGATCCGCGACGACGGCGTGATCGTCGTCGGCACCGAAGGGACCTACAGTCCGTTCAGCTTCCAAGGT
Source organism: Rhodococcus sp. 114MFTsu3.1 (assembly GCF_000383555.1). Taxonomy (NCBI): domain Bacteria; kingdom Bacillati; phylum Actinomycetota; class Actinomycetes; order Mycobacteriales; family Nocardiaceae; genus Rhodococcus; species Rhodococcus sp. 114MFTsu3.1. The sequence continues at coordinate 53,087 of NZ_KB911560.1, forward strand.
TCCGACGGCCAACTGACCGGGTACGACGTCGACGTCGTCAATGCCGTCGCCGGCGAACTCGGGGTCGGCGTCGAATTCGTGCAGACACCGTTCGATTCGATCTTCGCCGGCCTCGAATCGCAGCGCTTCGACCTGATCGCCAACCAGGTCACCATCAACCCCGAACGGCAGAGCGCGTACGACCTGTCCAAGCCGTACACCGTCTCCGAAGGCGAGATCCTCACCGCGGCGAACAACACTTCCATCACCTCCGTCGCCGACCTCGCCGGCAAGACCACCGCGCAGTCGTCGACGAGCAACTGGGCCGAGGTGGCCGCCGATGCCGGTGCCGACGTGGAGGCCGTCGAAGGGTTCGTCCAAGCGGTCACCCTGGTGAAGGACGGCCGAGTCGACGCCACCGTGAACGACAGCCTCGCCGTCGCCGAATATCTGAAGGAAACCGGCGACACCGGCGTGAAGGTCGCCGCACAAACCGGAGACACCAGCTATCAGGCGTTCGCCGCCCGCAAGGACAGCGGACTGATGGACGACATCGACGCCGCGATCGACACCCTTCAGGCCGACGGCACACTCGCCCGGATCTCCGAGAAGTACTTCGGCTCGGCCGTCGCTGCACCCACCGCGGACACCCAGGCTCCGACGTCCGACGGCGCTGCGAGCGAACAACAGTCGAAGTTCGACCTGATCCTCGACAACCTCTGGCCGATGCTGAAGGCCACCGTCACCATGACGATTCCGCTCACCGCCATCAGTTTCGTCGTCGGACTCGTCATCGCCCTCGGCGTCGCGCTGGCGCGGATCTCGTCCACCACAGCGCTCTCGTCGGCCGCCCGGTTCTACGTCTCGATCATTCGCGGCACTCCCCTGCTGCTGCAGCTGTTCATCGTCTTCTACGCGCTGCCTCAGTTCGGCGTCGTGATCGATCCGTTCCCTGCCGCGGTGATCGCCTTCTCCCTCAACGTCGGCGGATACGCCGCGGAAGTCATCCGAGCCGCCATCCTCAGCGTGCCCAAGGGCCAGTGGGAAGCGTCGCAGACCATCGGTATGGGCTACCGGACCACGCTGCAGCGCATCGTCCTTCCCCAAGCCCTGCGTACCGCGGTCCCTCCGCTGTCGAACACACTGATCTCGCTGGTGAAGGACACTTCGCTGGCGTCGACGATCCTCGTGACCGAACTTCTGCGCGTCGCCCAGCTCGCCGCCGCACCCACCTTCGACTTCTTCGCGCTCTACAGCGTCGCCGCCCTCTACTACTGGGTGATCTGCATGATTCTCTCGTTCTTCCAAGGCAAACTCGAAGTCCGACTCGACAGGTACGTGGCCAAATGACAGATCTTCTCGAAGTCAAGTCTCTGCGAAAGTCGTTCGGCCCGATCGACGTCCTCAGCGACGTCTCCTTCACGGTGCCGTCGGGCACGGTCACCGTCATCATCGGCCCGTCGGGATCGGGCAAGACCACGGTTCTGCGATCTCTGAACGCTCTCGATCCCGCCGATGCAGGCATCGTCCGCATCGGCGACGTGACCGTGGACTTCGGCGCGAACCCCTCCGCCGCAGCTCTGCGCGCATATCGCGCCCAGAGCGGAATGGTGTTTCAGCAGCACAACCTGTTCCCGCACAAGACCGTGTTGCAGAACATCACCGAAGGCCCGGTCATCGTGCAGAAGCGCCCCCGCGCGGACGCCGAAGCCGACGCACACCGCCTGCTCGACCAGGTCGGCCTCGACGCCAAGGCCGATCAGTACCCGTTCCAGCTCTCCGGCGGCCAACAGCAACGCGTCGGCATCGCACGGGCATTGGCGCTGAAACCGAAACTGATGCTGTTCGACGAACCGACGTCGGCACTCGATCCCGAACTCGTCGGCGAAGTCCTCGCCGTCATCAAACAACTCGCGTCCGAGGGCTGGACGATGGTCATCGTGACCCACGAGATCCGGTTCGCCGAGCAGGTCGCCGACGAGGTGCTGTTCATCGAAGGCGGCGTCGTGGTCGAACGCGGAACTCCCGCCGACGTACTGAAGAACCCCGCCGAGGCCCGAACGAGGCAGTTCCTCAGCCGTCTGCTCCTGTGAGCGGAAATGTAGGCATTGGCCTACATTTCCGCGCACGTGACTAGAGGTGCGGAAGGACCTTGTCCAGAGTGATGGGAAGGTCCCGGACCCGCACGCCGGTGGCATGGAAGACGGCGTTACCGATCGCTGCGGGGGAACCGACCGTACCGATTTCGCCGATTCCCTTGCCTCCCATGGGGCTCAGTTCGTCGTCGTGCTCCTCGACCCAGGTCGCCTCGATGTCGACGGGAATGTCCGCGCACACCGGAACGTGATACTCGGCGAAGTCGTGGTTGGAGAATCCGCCGAACTCCGGATCGGTGTTTCCCGCTTCCATCAACGCCATGCCGATCCCGAAGGTCATGCCGCCGATCAGTTGCGACCGAGCGAGGCGCGGATTCATCACACGCCCGATCCCGAAGACACCGAGCATTCGCCGGACCCGCACCTCACCGGTGTCGACGTCCACCTCGACCTCGGCGAACTGCGCACCGAACGCCATGCGTGCGAAGTCCTTCTGCGCGTCCAGGTCGTCGGAGGTGTCGACGGTGACCTCGGCCGGGCCGGTCTTCGAGGCGAGTTCCGTGCACGCCTTCGTCACCGCCCACCCCCAGGACGACGTGCCCGAGGAACCGCCTGCACCTGGGGCCTTCGGCAGCGCACTGTCACCCAGCTTCAGGACCACGAGATCCGCGGACACACCGAGGGCATCGGCGGCGATCTGCCGCAACACGGTTCGAGCGCCGGTACCGATGTCCGACGCCGCCACGGACACCGTGACGGAGCCGTCCTCGGCCCGCGTCGCCGACGCCGTCGACGGGCTGATCAGCACCGGGTAACTCGCCGTGGCGACACCGGTACCGATGAGCTTGCGCCCTTCCCTGCGATGCCCCGGACGTGGATCGCGCTCCGCCCACCCGAACCTCTCGGCTCCCTCACGCAGACACTCGACGACGCTGCGCGAGGAGAACGCGTTGCCACTCGCCGGGTCCACGTCCGGTTCGTTCAGTATTCGCAACTCGATCGGATCGATTCCGACCTCGTAGGACAACTCGTCGATCGCCGTCTCCACCGCGAGCATCCCGGGAGCCTCGCCAGGTGCCCGCATCCAGCGCGGCGTCGGGACATCCAGCACTGCCAGTCGATGCGTGGTGCGACGGTGGGGCGAGGCGTAGATGTGGCGCGACGACTCCGCGGTCTGCTCGCAGAATTCGAAGATCTGCGACGTCTGCTGAAACGTGTCGTGTGCCAACGCCGCGAGGGTGCCGTCGGCGGATGCACCCAACTGGACGTGGTTGATCGTCGGCGTGCGGTATCCGACGAGATCGAACAACGCCTGCCTCGGCAACGCCAGCTTGACAGTGCGGCCGACGGCACGCGACGCCATGGCCGCCAGCACCGCGTTCGGCCGGGTACTGCCCTTGGCGCCGAACCCGCCGCCGACGTTCTCGGCGACGACGCGGACGTTCGACGGGTCCAGACCGAACACCGTCGCGAGGTCCCCTTGGACTCCGGAGGGCGCCTGCGTCGAATCCCACACCGTCAGAACGCCGTCCGACCATTGCGCTGTCGTCGCGTGCGGTTCCATCGGACTGTTGTGCATGGGAGCCGTCGTGTACCAGCGGTCGACGACGTGGGCCGCGGACGCCAACGCCGAGTCAGGATCGCCGACGGTCACGTCGGTCGGAAACCCTGCGTTGACGGTCTCCGGCGCATACAGCGACGCGTGATCCGTCGTCAGTTCGTTGTCCGGCCGCGCCTCGTCCGCGTACGTCACCCGAACCTGCGCGGCGCCCTCGCGTGCGGCCTCCAGGGAGTCGGCCACCACTGCGGCGACGATCTGACCACGGTAGGCGACTCGATCGGATTGCAGCACAGCAAGTTCGGTGTCCTCGATCTCACCCAATTTCTCGGCGTTCTCGTGCCACAGCAGCGTGACGTCGGCCGGCGCGGTCACCTGGGAGACGCGACCTGTAGGAATCTCCGCCGGGACATACCAGCAGTAGGCCGGCGCCGTCTCCGCATGCTGCTCGACAGCGTATCGCGCCCGGCCGGTCACCTTCGCGACGCTCTCCGTCCGGGGGATCGACTGCCCTATCGATGCGGTACTCATTCCTGCACACTCCTGGCTGCCAGATCGGTCAGGGCCTCGGTCACCAGATTGCGCACCAAGGGAACTTTGAACCCGTTGTCCCGCAACGGCACCGCGGCCTTCAATTCCAAGTCGATCGCTTCACGAAACGCCTCGTGCTTCGCCGACCTGCCCAGCAGTTCACCCTCCGCGGTGATCGCACGCCACGGCTTGTGCGCGACTCCGCCGAGCGCCACGCGCGCCTCGGTGACCTGACCGCCCTCCACCCGAAGGACCGCAGCCACCGACGCGAGCGCGAATGCGTAGGACGCACGGTCGCGCACCTTCCGGTACAGCGACACCGCGCCGTCGGGCAGCGCAGGAATGTCGATGGAGGTGACGATCTCGTCGTGGCCGATGGTGGTGTCCAGATCGGGATCGTGTCCGGGTAGCCGGTACAGCTCCCCGATCGGCACACGATGGGCCCCGTGCGGGCCCTGAATGTTCACCACCGCATCCAACGCGGTCAACGCCACTGCCATGTCCGACGGATGCGTCGCCACACAATGATCCGACGCCCCGAGGATGGCGAGGTTGCGATGATCACCCGCGATGGCCGGACAGCCGGAACCAGGATCACGTTTGTTGCACGGCTTGGAGGTGTCCATGAAGTAGACACACCTCGTGCGCTGGAACAGATTGCCCCCGACGGTGGCCATGTTGCGGAGCTGACCCGACGCACCGGACAACACCGCACGCGACAACACGGGATAGCGCGAGCGAACCACCGGATGCACAGCCAGATCACTGTTGCTCACCGCTGCGCCGACCCGAAGCGACCCGTCGTCCAGAATGTCGATCTCACCGAGCGGCAACCTCGTCACGTCGATGAGCGACGACGGTTGCGCCGCACCGAGCTTCATCAGATCGACCAGGTTGGTCCCACCGCCCAGAAGCGCGGAATCCGGATCCGACGCAAGCCGATTCACAGCGTCGGCGACGTCGGTGGCGACGTCGTAGGTGAACGTCTTCATTCGCTTGCCTCCATCACTGCGGGCACGATGTTGGCGTAGGCACCGCAGCGGCACAGGTTGCCGGACATCCGTTCGCGGACTTCCTCGCGGGTCAGGCGTGGGTGATCGTCCTCGGTGACCGCGCTCGGCCAGCCTTGCTTCGCCTCCTCGATGACGGCAACGGCCGAGCAGATCTGCCCGGACGTACAGTATCCGCACTGAAACGCGTCGTTGTCGACGAAGGCCTGTTGCACAGGATGGAGCGTGTCACCGTCGGCGAGGCCCTCCACGGTCACCACCTCGCGGCCCTGGTAGCCGACTGCGAGGGCGAGGCAGCTGTTGATGCGGCGGCCGTCGACGAGCACGGTGCACGCACCGCACTGGCCGTGATCGCATCCCTTCTTGGCGCCGATCAGATCGAGATGTTCTCGAAGTGCGTCGAGCAGAGTCGTCCGCACATCGCAGTCGAAATCGTGGTCGGTGCCGTTCACGCGCAGCGTCACTCTGGTCATGCGGTCGCAATTACCCAGGATCGTAGAATTCTCAAACATAGTGGCGCACAACAAAGGCCAGCCTAACCTCCCTCGCCTATGTGAGTAAATCTAGGTGAACCCGAGAATCTCCTCACCCCATGCCCGACGGAGTTCGCGGTCCGGGTCGTCGACCTCCGTGTCGTGCTTGTCGATCAACAGAGTCGTCCGAGTCGCCTCGTCGTACGGAGCCCACGGATCACGTCCGTACGCGAAATCGACCCAGCGGCGCCGGAGACGCTCACCGACCGCTTCTGCAGTTCTGCGACCACCCAGCTTGAACGTCGGGTCCTTGGGAACGACGCCGAAGTTGCCGAACACATAGGGCACCTCGGTACCGTGCATCGCGCCCAGCCTGGTGATCTTCAGGAACGGAGTCGCCTGGTCGAAGCGATACAGAAAAGTGCGTGCCCGACGACTGTGCGCCTCCGCGATCCACAGCGTCGGCATTCGAAACGCTGCATCGCGCGAAATTTCGAGCGCCGACCGCTTCGTCGGATACCCCGGATAGGCCGACGTGACCTCCACTTCCTCGTCGGACCTCATCTCGGGATGATCCTCGGCGATCGCCTGGAACATCTCGTGCACCTTGTCCGGGGTGATCGGCATCAACGGCGACTTCATCAGCTTGAACATCGACGATTCGTCGTGGTTGGTCCCGATCAACAGAGGGACCGCGTGCTGGTACCCCTTCTGGAAGGCCGCGACCGGGTAGTGCGGGACCAGATCCCTGTCGACGACGGGAGCCAGCGCCAAGGTTCCCGGCACTTTCGCCGGGATCTCCTGCACCAACTCACCCGTCGCTCGCACGATGTCCCCGATGTCGAGCCCCCGCAGTCCCGACGCCTCCACCCCCGCGAGTTCCAGGAAACGCTCCGCAATGGACGACGCCCTCTGCGCCCCGTACACCGATGTCGCCGGGGAGCTCTCCGCGATGACCCGGTGGAACAGTCCGGCAGCCGCAGGCGAGACCATCAGGGTGGTGACCGACCCACCGCCCGCCGACTCCCCGAACAGCGTCACCTGCGACGGATCACCGCCGAAGCCCGCAATGTTGTCCCGCACCCATTCCAGAGCCGCGATCTGATCACGCAGACCGACGTTGGAATCGAAATCCCCGAACGCCGAGAAATCCAGAAACCCCAGCGCACCGAGACGGTAGCCCACCGTCACCAGCACCACCTGACCGTCGGTGACCAGCGTCCTGCCGTCGTACACCCGTTGCGCGGAGTTGCCCAGGTAGTACGCGCCGCCGTGAATCCACACCATCACCGGCAAGCCTCGGGCGCCGGCCGGGCTCCACACGTTGAGCGTCAGGCAGTCCTCGCCGACGGTCAGGCCCGGGTCGATGGGCAGGGGGCCGTGCTCGGTCTGCGGCGCGATGTGCCCGAACTCGGTCGCGTCGCGCACGCCCGACCATGCCGTCGGCGGCCGCGGTGCCCGCAGCCGCAGATCGCCCACCGGGGGCGCCGCGTAGGGAATTCCCTTCCACACGGCCACACCGTCGTCGACGATTCCCTGCACCTGTCCATACAGTGTCTGCGCGATCACCGACTCATGATCCCCTGCCGGCGGTGCGTCGTCCCGACAAGTCGATCGAATTCTCGAGGTGCGGACCACCGGCCCGGTGGACACGAGAAAACCCCCATCCGACGTGCGGGTGGGGGTTTCTCGTGTGCTCGTGTCAGTCCCGGGGACGACGGCCCTTGAACTTGCCGCCGCCGCGGGGGCCACCGCGGCCACCGGGAGGACCCGAATCAGGCTGAAGCTGAATCAACACACCGCTGATCCTGGTGCGCCGCAACGCCTCGACCGTCTCGTCGGCGAGATCGGCGGGCAGCTCGACGAGCGAGTGATCGGGACGAATGCTGATGTGCCCGAAGTCCGAGCGCCGGAGCCCACCCTCGTTGGCGATGGCACCGACGATGGCACCGGGAGCGACGTGATGACGCTTGCCGACGGCGATGCGGTACGTCGCCATCGCCTGGCCGGTCTTGCGGTGGTGCGAGCTTGCGGCATCGTCGTCGAACGTCCGCGCCGGCCGCGGCTCGCGCTTCTCGCGAGGTGCGCGCGGCGGGGCAGGAGGCTCGGGCTTGAGCAGGAACTCCTCGCCGTCACGGGATTGAACGGCCAGAGCCGCTGCGATGTCCGCCAACGGGACGTCGTGCTCACGCTCGTAATCCTCGATGAGCTTGCGGAACAAACTCAGGTTCGGCGAGTTCAGGCTCTCGGTGATGGAGTCGCCGAACTTCGTGACACGTTGGGCATTGACGTCGTCGACGCTCGGCAACTGGATCTCGGTGATCGGCTGACGCGTCGCACGTTCGATCGCCTTGAGCAGGTGACGCTCCCGCGGTGCGACGAACAGCAGCGCCTCGCCTGCACGTCCCGCTCGCCCGGTGCGACCGATGCGGTGCACGTAGGACTCGGTGTCGTGCGGAATGTCGTAGTTGATGACGTGCGAAATTCGGTCGACGTCGAGTCCGCGTGCCGCGACATCGGTCGCGACCAGAACGTCGATGGTGCCGTTCTTGAGCTGACCGATGGTGCGCTCACGCTGAGCCTGGACGATGTCACCGTTGATGGCCGCTGCCGAGAAGCCCCTGGCCCGCAGTTTCTCCGCGAGTTCCTCGGTGGCCTGCTTGGTACGGACGAACATGATCATCGCCTCGAACTCTTCGACCTCGAAGATGCGAGTGAGTGCCTCGAGCTTGCGCTGATGCGCCACCTGGACGTACCGCTGGGTGATGTTCGGTGCCGTCGACGTCTTGGTCTTGACGGTGATCTCCACCGGATCGTGCAGGTACTGCTTGGAGATCTTGCGAATGGCAGGCGGCATCGTCGCGGAGAACAGCGCAACCTGCTTGTACTCCGGAGTGTCCGAGAGAATGCGCTCGACGTCCTCCTGGAAGCCCATCTTGAGCATCTCGTCGGCCTCGTCGAGCACCAGATACTCGAGATGCGACAGATCGAGCGTCCCCTTCTCCAGGTGGTCGATGACACGACCGGGCGTTCCGACGATGATCTGCGCGCCCTTGCGCAACCCGGACAGCTGGATACCGTAGGCCTGGCCGCCGTAGATCGGAAGAATGTGCAGGCCCGGAATGTTGGCCGCGTACTTGCCGAACGCCTCGGCCACCTGCAGCGCCAGCTCACGCGTCGGCGCCAGGACGAGCGCCTGCGGAACACGCCGCTCTACGTCCAGACGCGACAGGATCGGCACGGCGAACGCGGCGGTCTTACCGGTGCCGGTCTGCGCGAGGCCGACGACGTCGCTGCCGTTCATCAACGGCGGAATCGTCGCCGCCTGAATCGGCGACGGACTCTCGTAGCCCACGGCATGCAGAGCCTTCAGCACGCGCTCGTCGATACCCAGATCGGCGAACGTGGTGGTGGGAGACTCGGAAGGGGACTCGGCGGAGGGGGTCGCTTCGGAGGACGCCGATGCCGACCCGCTCGAAGTGGACTCGTCAGTCGTCACAGCGGCATCCTGATTCGGCAGTGTTGAACAAGTAGTCGATTGTGCTCATATACAGCCGAGCTTAGTCCCTGTCACGGACTCGGACAGACGAGTGTCGCAAATCAGCGGTCGACGTCACCTCCCACGCCCCGTCCCGCCGACCAGCATCGTCGGTGTCGTGGTGACCGAGGCGACACTCGCTGTCGAAATCGACGGTCGCAACAGTTATTGTGCACTGCGAGTCACACCTAACTCCACACGACTGGTCGGAAAAATTCGCAAACCGGACACCCTCGGTAGTGCAACACGGCCCCGAATGTGATGAAATGCACACCTGTTACGTCATTTTCCCGGAGGGGTCCTACAGTGCGCGAATATTCTGTGCCGGCGTCATTCACCATTCCCGACGATGCTTCGATGGCCGATACCGTTTTCCGGTACGAGAAGGAGTCCCCGAACCTCGTACCGTTCCAGCGTCTCGTCGGCGGAACCTGGACCGACGTCACCGCAGCGCAGTTCGCCAAGGAGGTCAAGGCCGTCGCCAAGGGCCTGATCGCCTCCGGCGTCGAGCTGGGCGACCGCGTCGCGATCCTGTCGGCAACCCGCTACGAGTGGGTCGTCCTCGACTACGCCATCTGGACCGCAGGCGGCTGCACCGTCGCGATCTACGAGACCTCCGCAGCCGATCAGGCTCAGTGGATCCTCGAGGACTCCGCCACCAAACTGCTGATTCTCGAGACTCCCGCACATGCCGAGGCACTGAAGGAGGTCACCGAAGGCGCAGCAGACCTGCGCGAGGTGCTGCAGATCGACGCAGGCGCCATCGACGAACTGACCACCCGCGGTGCAGGGATCAGCGACGAGGACCTCGACACCAGGCGTCACCAGGTGAAGGCGTCGGCGCCCGCAACGCTGATCTACACCTCCGGAACGACCGGTCGCCCCAAGGGTGTCCAGCTGACGCACGCCAACTTCTACGCCGAGGTGCAGGCCACACAGCTCGCTCTGCACGATTCGATGAAGGAGGGCAACCGCACCCTGATGTTCCTGCCGATGGCGCACGTGTTCGCACGCGCTGTCTCCTTCGGCGCATTCGAGTCGAAGGCCACTATCGGCCACACCTCGGACATCACCACGCTGCTCGACCAGTTCGCGACGTTCAAGCCGGACTTCATCCTGTCCGTCCCGCGTGTGTTCGAGAAGGTCTACAACTCGGCCAAACAGAAGGCACACGACGGCGGCAAGGGCGGCATCTTCGACAAGGCCGCGGCCACCGCGATCGAGTGGAGCGAAGCCCAGGACAAGGGCGGCGCCGGACTGCTCCTGAACATCAAGCACACCGTGTTCGACAAGCTCGTCTATTCCAAGCTGCGCGCAGCACTCGGAGGCAACTGCGACCGCGCGATCTCCGGCGGCGCTCCCCTCGGCGCACGCCTCGGTCACTTCTTCCGCGGCGTGGGAATCCCCGTCTACGAGGGCTACGGCCTCACCGAGACCAGCGCGGCCATCACCGTAAACACCACCGCCGAGCAGCGCATCGGCAGCGTCGGCAAACCGCTCAACGGCCACGCCGCCAAGATCGCCGAGGACGGCGAACTGTTGCTCAAGGGCCCGGTCGTCTTCGGTGGCTACTGGCACAACGAGAAGGCGACTGCGGAGTCCATCGTCGACGGGTGGTTCCACACCGGCGACCTCGGTGCCATCGACCAGGACGGATACGTCTCCATCACCGGCCGCAAGAAGGAAATCATCGTCACGGCCGGCGGCAAGAACGTCGCACCTGCCGTGCTCGAGGACGCACTGCGCGCACACGCCCTGATCAGCCAGACCCTCGTCGTCGGAGACGCCAAGCCGTTCATCGGCGCGCTTCTCACCCTGGATCCCGAAGCCCTGCCCGGGTGGAAGGAACGGCACAACCTCACCGACATCTCGTTCGAGGACCTGAAGAAGCACCCCGACTTGGTCGCCGAGATCGACAAGGCCGTCGCCGACGCCAACAAGAAGGTGTCCAACGCCGAGCAGATCAAGAAGTACAAGATCCTGGAGCAGGACTTCACCGTCGAATCGGGAGAACTGACCCCGACGATGAAGCTCAAGCGGAACATCATCCACCAGGAGCGCGGCTCGGAGATCGAGTCGATCTACGCCAAGTAGACAGTTTCTGCGTGTGGCGGGCGGACCCGGACCGGGCCGCCCGTCACACGTGTGTCAGGAGGAACTCCGCGGCTTCGAGCGAAACCGTCCGGTGAACCTTCTCGTGCAGTAGATCGTGGCCCGCGTCCTCGAATTCACGAAGGCGGGCGCCCGGCACGTTCGGGATCCACGACCGGACTGCGTCGATGGGCGCCATGCGGTCGTCGACACCGTGCATCGCCAGCAGCGGCAAGGTGGAATCGCTCAGATCGGTCGGCTTGCCCGTCGTCGACTTGGGAGTTCCGCACAGTACGACCGACGCGAAACCGTCCGGGTTCTTTCCGAGCGCAGAGATTGCCGTCGCGGCACCGAGCGAGTGGCCCATCAGCGCGACCGGGACACCCGAACGCTCGGAGCGTGCGATGTCCGCGAGCTGCAGGGCATTGTCGGCAAGACCGGTGATCTGCGACGCGTCGGACAACTCGCCCTCGGTCAGCCCGTGACCGACGTGATCGACCGCCCACACGTCGATGTTCTCGGTGTTCATGACGCGGGCGAACCGATGATAATTGCCGCTGTTCTGGCCCAAGCCGTGCAGAAACACCAGTACGAGACGGGGATGCGGCGTGGTCCAGGACCGATAGTGCACGGCCCCGGTGACTCCTTCGAAAAACGGCATTCGACTATTTTGCCTTCTCGACGGACCTGTCGCTGCATTCACCTACAGTTGGGCGCGTGTTCGTACTCGGTGATCAGGTCATCTACAGCGCCAGCGACCTGTCGGCCGCAGCCGAATGCGAATACGCATTGCTGCGCACCCTCGACGCCAAACTCGGCCGGACGAAGCCGGTCCCCACCGCACCCGACCCGATGCTGGAACGCACGTCGGAACTCGGATTCGCCCACGAACGACGCCAACTCGACGCGTTCCGGAAACGGTTCGGCGCGGGCGTGTCCATCATGCCGCGCCCCGAACGAACCATGCAGGGCCTCGCCGACGCGCACGCCGCCACCATCGAAACCGCGCTGTGGGGGTACGACGTCCTGTACCAGGCGACATTCTTCGACGGCCGGTTCCTCGGATTCTGCGACTTCCTCGTCAAGGAGGACGCGGGGTACTCCGTGTACGACACCAAGCTGTCCCGCCACGCACGCGTCCCGGCACTACTGCAACTCGCCGCCTACGCCGACGCACTCGGATCGAGCGGAATCGATGTCGCCGACACCCTGCACCTCATGCTGGGCGACGGAACGACCACAGACCACGCCCGGCGGAACCTACTCCCGATCTACCGTCGCCAACGTGCCCACCTCGAAGACATCCTCGACGAACACGTGCGCGACGGCGACGCCGTCGACTGGGCCGACCCTCGCTTCACCAAGTGCGGGCGCTGCGAGATGTGCGACGAGCAAGTCGTCGCACGGGACGACCTCCTCCTCGTCGCCGGATTGACCGGAGGCCACCGAGCGCATCTGCACGACGCCGACGTCACCACAACCGTCCAACTGGCATCCGGCGACGGCCCGATCGACGGCATCTCGGCTCGCATCCTCGGCAACCTGCGCGCGCAAGCAGGTCTGCAGATCACCCAGTCCGCAAGCGGCAGAACAGAGTACGAGATCTTCGACGCCGACGCGCTCGGCGCCATCCCCGAACCGAATCCCGGCGACATCTTCTTCGACTTCGAAGGCGACCCACTCTGGGCAGAACCAACCTCAGGAGCCGATCCGCGGGCTGCACTCCCGGCAGGATCCACCGAGTGGGGCCTGGAATATCTGTTCGGCGTTCTCGACACCGACGGGCAGTTTCTTCCGTTGTGGGCGCACGACCGCGTACAGGAACGCCAGGCCCTGATCGACTTCCTCGCCTACGTCGTCGAACGCCGGAAACAATTTCCCGGCATGCACGTCTACCACTACGCCGCCTACGAGAAGACCGCGCTGCTCAGGCTCGCCGGGCGATACGGCGTCGGCGAGGAGGTCGTCGACGACCTCCTCCGCGACAACGTGCTCGTCGACCTCTACCCCGTCGTACGAGCATCGCTACGCATCGGCGAACGCTCCTACAGCATCAAGAAACTCGAACCCCTCTACATGCCCGCGGGGCGCGACGGCGACGTCACCAACGCCGCGGCGTCGATCGTCGAGTACGCCAACTGGTGCGACCTCCGAGACGAGGGCAGGACCGAGGAAGCCGATGCACTATTGAACGAGATCGCCGACTACAACCGCTACGACTGTGATTCCACTCTGAAACTACGAGACTGGCTGCTGGAGAGGGCTTCCGACGCAGGAATCCCACCCCGCCACGCGGCGGACATCGGCGCCGACACCGAGGAAGAAGCCACCCCGCTGGAAGAATCGCTCCGCGAATTCGCCGGACTCACCGGCGACAGGTCCGATCTCCAGCACGCCGTCGCACTCTACGGCGGATCCATCGGATACCACCGACGCGAACGAAAGCCGTTCTGGTGGGCACACTTCGACCGGTTGCAGAGCCCCGTCGACGAGTGGGCCGACGCCCCGGGAGTGTTCACCGTCGACTCGGCGGAAGCCGAGAGCGAATGGGCGAAGACCACGCCGCGGCAGAAGTTGCTGCGACGGCGACTGAGACTGACGGGCGCGGGAAACGTCGAGAAGTCGGTCCGGTTGCTCTACGACACACCCGCACCCGACGGCCTGGAACAGCCTCACCCGTCGTACCGGGCGTGCAGCCGAGGCGACCTGGTCGAGGCCGAGGACGACGTCGTCGTGATCGAGGAGAAGCTGACAGCAGGCGCGGACCCGTGGTCGGCGCTGCCGATGGCCGCAGCGCCGGTCTCACCCATCCCCACGGTCAGCATCGAAGCGGCGATCGTCACTGCCGCCGAGGAACTCGCGGCATCGTTGCCCGACCTCCCTGCAACGGCAGTCGCCGATCTGACATCACGGTCGGCTCCTCGCACGCGGTCCGGCTCCGGGCTTCCCGCCGTCGTCGGCAGCGACTACATCGGCGCGATCCTCGGCGCACTGACCGATCTAGACAACTCGTACCTCGCCGTGCAAGGACCACCCGGAACCGGCAAGACCTACACCGCGGCCGCGGTCATCTCCTCGCTCGTCCGCGATCACCACTGGCGTATCGGCGTTGTCGCACAGTCACATTCTGTGGTGGACAACCTGCTCGACGGGATCGTCCGCGCCGGGGTCCCCGAACAGCTCGTCGGCAAGAAGAAGGCGCCCGACGGCGTGACCGAGCTCGAGGAGGGCAAGTACCCGTCCTTCGTGGCCGACGCAGCAGAGGGTTGCGTCGTCGGCGGAACCGCCTGGGATTTCTCGCACACCACCCGCGTCGTCCCCGGATCGCTCGACCTGCTCGTCGTCGACGAAGCCGGACAATTCTCCCTGGCCAACACCATCGCCGTCGCAGGGTCCGCACGAAACCTGTTGCTACTGGGCGACCCTCAGCAACTCCCCCAGGTCAGCCAAGGAACACATCCGGAGCCCGTCGACGAGTCCGCGCTCGGATGGCTCGCCGCCGGGCATGGTGCACTTCCCGCCGACCGCGGCTACTTCCTCAGCCGCACCTGGCGCATGCACCCCGACCTGTGCGCACCGGTCTCCGCGTTGTCCTACGAGAACAAACTGTTCTCCAACGAGGACGCCACGTCCCGACGCGTCCTGGACGGCCTGCGACCCGGACTGCACACGGTGACCATCGACCACGACGCCAGAACCACCGAATCACCCGAAGAAGCAGAAGAAGTTCGTCGACAGATCGAGAAGATGGTCGGCCTGCCGTGGACCAACCCCGACACGCACTCCGGTCCCCGCCCACTCGAGCCGACCGACTTCATCGTCGTCGCCCCGTACAACGCCCAGGTCGCCTGCATCCGAGAGTCATTGGACCGCGCCGGACTGGCCGAGGTCCTCGTCGGAACCGTCGACAAGTTCCAAGGCAGACAAGCCGCAGTCGCCCTCCTGTCGATGACCGCGTCCAACCTCGGTGACTCACCCCGCGGAGCGGGATTTCTGCTGTCCCGAAACCGGTTGAACGTGGCCCTCTCTCGCGGGCAATGGGCAGCAATGATCATCCAGTCCCGAACCCTCGCCCACTACCTCCCCGCCACCCCCGACGGCCTGGACTCCCTCGGGGCGTTCATGGCGTTGACCGGATAGCAGCCGCTACGACGCCCTCGTCCAGGAGCCGATCGAACCGGCGATCGTGTCGGCAATGGCCGACGCGGTGATGACCAGCCCGTTGTTCAATCGAGGATCGAGCACAGCGGTCCTACCCTCGGCGACCGCAGGGAGCGCCTGCCATGTTCCCGCCGCACCGACAACCGCAGGGTCCGTCGTCTGGTGGAAGATGTAGTCCGCATCCGCTATCGAGGACAGGTTCTCGAGCGACAGCTGCTGATTGCCTTTCTCGTCCGCGGGGTCGAAGTACAGCACGTCCAACCCGAGATCTCGGGCCACGGTGGTGCCGATCTGATTGGTCCACAAGTTGACGTAGCCCTTCGCGGCAGGTTCGCTCGTGACCAACGCAATCCTTCTGCCCACCAACGCGTCTCCCAGTTCGGAGCGCGCATCGGCGACGGTCGCATCGTAGGCGTCGAGCAGCACCGCTGCGTCCGATCCCCTCCCGAGAGCGTCGAACTGGCTCGACATCTGCGCTCGGAAATCCGGTTCGTTCACCTCGACCGGCAGCACGGGAGCAACCTGCGACAACAGCTCGTTGCCGTACCAGTCCAGCCGCCACCCGTTGGCGCGCATCACGATGAGATCGGGAGCGAGCGCTGAGACTTCCTCGATGCTCGGACCGTCCGGACCGCCGATGGACTGCACGTCCCTCCCTATCCGTCCGTCGTACTGACCGGCCGGAAGAGATCCCGGCGCGGCCGTGTTGCCCGTTGCGACAAGCGGATACCCGACGAGCAGAGCGAACTCGAGGTCGCCACGACCCTCCATCACGACGACACGAGCAGGGTCTCGCGGAATTGTCGACTCGAATCCGTCACCTCGCACGGTCACCCTCGCCGCGGACTCCGAACTGTCCTGCGTGACCGACGATTCTGCGCGAGCGCACCCAGCCAAGCCCAGCAAGGACACACTCCCGACCATGAACGACCGTCGAGACAACCCATTCTTCAGATGCATTAGGCAATGCTAAGTTAATGCCTTCCCGGCCCCGACTTGCGTTCATATAGTTCGAGACGACCCGGCTCCACAGACCGAGGCGACGCGCCTAGCCGAAGTTCTTGCCCTCGCCGCGGTACGTCGGGACCACGCTGACGCTGCCGTCGGACTCGACGACATGCAGCGTATCGACCCGCTCACACGGCTCTCCGGCCTTCGCGTTACGGAACCAGATGCGATCACCGATACGCGCACCGCTGGTGGCGACGGGAGTCTGCACCTCACCGGCGCCTTCGTTGCGCAGAAGCTTCAGCCCTCCCCGCAGGATTCCCTGCGCAGTTCGGGAGAGCGCCACCGGGGCGGGCAGACGCGACCTCGATGCCTGACCCGACGCGACGTATCCCCCACCGAACACCGTCGCGATCGTCGGCGTCGGCGTACGAACGACCGGCAACACGAAGTACAGCGCAGGCTCCGGCGTGAATGCCCGGTAGCGGTCGAACAACGTCGGCGCGAACAACCCCGACCCGGCCGTCACCTCGGTGACCGAGGACGCCGCGGAGCTGACTTCGAGCGACCCGGTGCCACCGCTGTTGACCAATTCCAGCGGGCCGACGGCATCGACGACCGCGTCGACAACCGTCGACCGGCGGGTCCGCAACTCTGCAGCCGACGCCTTCTTCATCAGCTCGACCACCGCGTTGGAATCCGGCAGTCCCGCGATCTGCGCCTCGTAGAACATGACACCGACAACCCGGAATCCTCGGTCCTTGGCCGTCCTCGCGAACGACGCCACCTGCGCAGGCTCCCGCAGCGGTGACCGTCGGACACCGAGGTGGATCGGCCCCAGACGAAGCGAGGCGTCGACGTCGATGCACACGCGCGGCCGAGGCCGATCCGAACCGGCGGCCTCGCGAATCACATCGAGATGGGCGGGATCGTCGATCATCAGCGTGATGCGCCCCGACAGCACCCGATCTCGGGTGATCTCCTCCAACGAGACCCTGTCCACCGTCGGATACCCGACCAGAACGTCCTCCGCCCCCGCCCTCGCCAACCAGATCGCCTCGGCCGGCGAGTACGCCATGATTCCCTCGAACTGCTGTGCTGCAGTGAGATTCGGACCCAGCACACGCTCCAGAATCGCCCGGGAACGGACCGACTTGCTGGCGACACGAATCGGCGTCGACCCCGCCCGCCGCCGAAGATCAGCAGCGTTCGCGTCCAGAGCCCCCGCATCGACGACGGCGAACGGCGGCTCGAGATGCGCGGTGGCGTCGGCGAGAAGATTCAGAGAGGGCATACGGTCGGTCGGCACCCGGTCAGCTAACCACCGATCGCCCTCCCCGTCAGATTTCGACGGCCTTGCCTGCGATGACACCGGACAGATCGTCGAGTGCAGTGATCACTGCCATGTCGTCCCTGTCGACCAGCCACCGCAGAATCAGCCCGTCGACCGTGGCCATCCCGAAATGCGCGACGGCCGACGTCGGCTCCAGCCAGCGGGTGCCGGTGATCCGCGCGCACCTGTCCAGGAACGCGAACGTGTCGGTGTCGCGAATCCGATACTGACCGGATGCGATGGTCGCGGCGACCTCCGAGCCGAGCGCGCGGTGCCGAAGCAGATACGTCTTGATCTCGTAGGACAGCAATTGCCGATCGGCCGTCTCCTCCACGAGTGGCCAGATCGCCGTCAGACCGCTGTGCACCAACATCCGCAGCCCACGCACCCCGCCGACGTGACTCGGATGCTCGAACGCGGTGAACAGCGCCGCCGTGACATCGACCACCAAGCCCTCGCCCATGGCGATGACCAGATCTTCCTTGGATTCGAAGCAGTAGTAGACGGCTCCGCGGGGAACCGACGCCTCCTCGGCGACGGCACGGACCGTCAACGCGTCCACACCGACCCGTTCGGCTAGGTTCAACGCCGCGTGGACCAGGTGTGCACGCCGAGCATCGACGGGCAGCCGGGTCTGCATGCGTCCGATAGTAGGCCCGCGTGTCGGACCCGGTGGTCGGATTCCCTCGAGTGCCATAGTGGGTCGATGACGGGGCGCGAGTGGCGTAACTGGGCAGGCAACCAAGTCGCACATCCGGCGGATGTGGTGCGGCCGAGATCGGTGCAGGACGTGATACGGACTCTGCAGCGCGGGGCGACGGTGAAGTGCGTCGGCGCCGGGCACTCGTTCACATCCATCGCGGTCACCGACGGGGTGCAGATGAGCCTGGACCTGATGCAGGGCATCGAGTCCGTACATCCCTTGCCCGACGGTTGTTCCGCCGTCACCGTCCTCGCGGGCACTCGCCTCCGCGCATTGTCGGCCGCGTTGTGGGATCTGGGTCTGGCGATGACGAACCTCGGCGACATCGACGAACAATCGATCGCCGGTGCACTCTCGACCGGTACTCACGGGACGGGACAGCGCTTCGGTGGCATCTCGACTCAGGTTCTCGCGCTGGAACTGGTGACCGCCGACGGCAGCATCGTGCACTGCTCCCGGGAGACCGAAACCGACGTGTTCGACGCCGCACGCGTCGGGCTAGGCGCTCTCGGAATCATCACGAAGGTGACGTTGCGATGCGAGCCCGCGTACGTGCTGCACGCTGCCGAAGCACCCGCGACGCTCGGTGGAACGCTCGACTCTCAGGCGTGGAACGACGCCGACCACTTCGAGTTCTACTGGTTCCCGCACACCGACCGCGTACTCACCAAAACGAACACGCGCGTGCCCGGTGACGCCACGAGGCCACTCTCTCGCCTGCGGGCGTTCGTCGACGACGACCTGCTCGCCAACCGGGCATTCGAGCTGGTCAACCGCGCCGTGACGCGATTCCCGTCGGCCATTCCGCGCGTCAACGCGTTGTCGTCCCGTGCGCTGTCCGCCCGCGAGTTCACCGATCGCAGCTACCGGGTGTTCGCGTCGACGCGCACCGTCAAATTCCGCGAGATGGAATACGCGGTCCCCGCGGACACGGTGGCGTCGGTGATACGGGAAATCGATCGGTGGCAACGATCGTCGGGATTGGTCGTCGCATTCCCCGTCGAGGTTCGCTTCGCAGCCTCCGACGACATCTGGCTCTCCACCGCCTACGGCCGCGGCACCGCCTACATCGCCGTGCATCAGTACCACCGCCGTGATCATCGCGACTACTTCGATGCCGTCGAAGCCATCGCCCGCAGCGTCGGGGGTCGCCCGCACTGGGGCAAGTTGCACTCGATGCGCGCCGACGATTTCGCCGAGATGTATCCGCGGTTCGAGGACTTCGTCGCGGTGCGCAACAGAATGGACCCGGACCGTATCTTCGGCAACGAGTATCTGCGCACCACCCTCCCTATGTGAGGCGCCTATCTTGGAGTGATGATCGAAAAGCCACTCGCCGGGATCATCGCTGCCGGAGTTGTTCTCGGCGTCGGTGAACTCGTCGCCGTACCGTTCGGGCCGAACGCATCGCCCTTCTTCGCCGTCGGATCGGCCGTCGTCGACAACACCCCCGAAGCCGTACGCGAATGGGCCATCGACACGTTCGGCACAGCCGACAAGACCGCCCTCTTCATCGGAATGGCACTGGTCATCGCTGCTATTGCAGCCGGAGCGGGCATGCTGCGTCGGCCACTCGGCGCCGTGCTCTTCGGTGTCCTGGGCGTGATCGGCGTGCTCGCCGCGGTCACTCGCTCGACCGCGACCCCGCTCACCGCGCTGCCGACGATCCTCGGCGTCGCAGCCGGCATCGTCGTCCTGAACGCCCTCCTGAAAACGAAGGACCCGGTCGCAGGTGGTGTATCCCGGCGCAGCTTTCTCGGACTCGCGCTCGCCGCAGGTGTGGTTGCCGTCGCCGCGGGAACGGCAGGCCGGTTGATCGGCCACGCACGCGATGTCACGGCCAACCGGCTCGGTTTCCGCCTCCCGGTACCGACTCCGCAGACCCCGATTCCCGACGGCGCCGACCTGCGGATCGACGGCTTGGCGTCCTACATCACCCCGAACGAGGACTTCTACCGCATCGACACTGCACTCGTGGTGCCGCAGGTGTCGTCCGAGGACTGGTCACTACGCATCCACGGGATGGTCGACCGTGAAATCGAGATCACGTTCGAGGACCTGATGTCGAGGCAAGCGGTGGAGCGGACGGTCACGCTGACGTGCGTGTCCAACATCGTCGGCGGTGACCTCGTCGGCAATGCGACGTGGATCGGCTACCCGCTGCGAGACTTCCTGGAGGAGGCCGGCATTCACGACGATGCGGACATGGTGCTGTCCTCCAGCCACGACGCCTTCACCGCCGGAACGCCGCTGGACGTGTTGCTCGACGGTAGGGACGCGCTGCTCGCCGTCGGCATGAACGGTCAACCGTTGCCCGTGGAACACGGATACCCGGCTCGTCTCGTCGTCCCGGGGCTGTACGGCTACGTGTCCGCGACCAAGTGGGTGACCGACCTCGAGATCACCCGCTTCGACAAGGCCAGCGCCTACTGGACCGACCGAGGCTGGGGCGAACGTGGACCCATCAAGACCGCATCACGTATCGACACCCCACGCTCGGGTGCCGCGGTCGACGCCGGCACCGTCGTGATCGCCGGAGTCGCCTGGCGCCAACACACCGGAATCTCCGGCGTCGACGTCCAGATCGACGACGGAAACTGGGTCGCCGCAACACTGTCCGAGGAGTACTCGACGGACACCTGGCGCCAGTGGACGTACCAGTGGGACGCGGCACCGGGCGACCACACCATCCGTGCACGAGCCACCGACGCCGACGGCGACATCCAGACCTCGATGACGGCCGACACCGTTCCCGACGGCGCCACCGGCTACCCGAAGGCGTTCGTCACCGTCAGATGAAGGACGCCTTGATCGAATTGTCGTACAGGATCTCTCGTTCGCGCTCGGTGAGACCCACCTGCTCGGTGAGCGCAGCGAAGTTGTCGTCCACGTAACCGCCGAAGTACGCCGGATCGTCGGAATTGACGGTAACCACCAGGCCACGCTCGATCATCTGCCGAATCGGATGGTCCTTCAGGTCGGGAATCACCTTGAGCCGAACATTCGACAGTGGGCACACCGTCAACGGAACCTCTTCGTCCACAAGACGATTCACCAACGCATCATCCTCGAGGCACCGCACACCGTGATCGATCCGCTCGACCTTCAGCAGATCCAGAGCCTCCCAGATGTACTCCGCCGGACCTTCCTCGCCCGCGTGCGCGACCACGTGCAAACCCTCGGCCCTGGCCTTGGCGAACACGTCCACGAACAGAGACGGCGGGAACCCCGCCTCCGCGGAATCCAGACCGAGACCGATGATCGGCGCCTTCATCGCCAGCAGATCGTCCAGCAGCTTGTTCGCATGCAACACCGGCTTGTCCCGCAGAATCGACGCGATCAACCCACTCGTGACGCCGAACTCCCGCTCGCTCGACGCCGACGCCTCGGCCAACCCCTCGACGACAGCCTCCAACGGAACACCCCGATCCGTGTGCGCCTGCGGATCGAAGAAGATCTCCGCCCGCGTCACACCACCCGCCGCAGCCCGACGAAAGTACGCCCGCGCAAGATCGGCGAAATCCTCCGCCGTCCGCAACACCGACATGTTCGCGTAGTACAGATCCAGGAACGACTGCAGATCCGTGAACTCGTACAGCGCCTCCAACTCACCGATATCGCTGTACGGCAACGCAATACCGTTCCGCTCGGCGAACTCGAAGATCTGCGAAGGCTCCAAGGACCCTTCGATGTGCATGTGCAATTCTGCGAGGGGCAACGTGGTCATTGGACCCAGCTTACTTGCCTGTGTACGTCGCCTTACCCGGGCCGTTCTCGAGAAAACTCGCAACCGCCCCGCGAAGATCATCGGTCTCGAACAACGCCCCCGACACGTCCGACGTCACCTCGTCCGCATGAGCAACACCACCCGAACGCCACGCTGCCACAATCTTTTTGGTGGCAGCGTGAGCCACCGTCGGACCGGCGGCCAACCGCTCCACCAGGGAACGGGCATAGGCGTCGACATCGTCGTGGATGCTGTTGACGACGCCCCACTCCTTCAGGGTTGCCGCGTCGTAGAGATCACCCGTCATCACGAGCTCGCGCGCACGTCCGGAACCGGCGCGCTCGGCGAGACGCTGCGGGCCGCCCATGGACGGCGTGAGCCCGACGACGGTCTCGACCAGTCCGAACTTCGCTCTCGGCGACGCCACGATGATGTCGCAGGCAAGAGAGATCTCGAAGGCCGCGGTGAGAGTCAGGCCGTGCGCGGCATACACGACCGGGCACGGCAACGCCTCGAGCGGATGCGCGATCTGCGCGAAGAGCGTGCGCCACAGATCAGCGCCCTGCTGAGCGGTCAGCCCCTCGAAGACATGCACGTCCACCCCGGCCGAGTTGACCTTGCCCTCGGCGCGCAGCAGGACCGCGCGAGGCGGATCGGCGACGAGGGCGGCGACATCGGCCGCCACGGCGTCGAACATCGCTTGGTCGAACAGGTTGAGGGGGCCGTGGTCGAAGGTCAGCACTGCGACCTCGGCGCCGGCGTCGGTGGTGTACCGGACGAGGGACGTGGGTTGGTCAGCCATGACTGTCAGAGTGCCATACGCTGCCGAAGGCGAAGTTACCGGCGAGTATTGTGCAGACGAGAATTACCGTTACCGGAAGGAACACACATGAAGCGCTCCCTGTTCGAGGACGACCACGACGCGTTCCGCGAATCCGCCCGAGAATTCGTCACCCGCACGATCGCGCCCCGAGAAGAGAAGCTCATCGAGCAGCGCTTCATCGACCGTGACATCTGGCTCGAAGCCGGACGCAACGGCTTCCTCGGCCTCGAAGTACCGGAAGAGTACGGCGGCAGCGGCGCCGACGACTACCGATTCAACGCGGTCCTCGGCGAGGAACTCGCACGATCGAGCGCGGCGGTCGCGTCGTGCTTCGGGATCCACTACGACATCGTCGCGCCGTACCTCGTCAAGCTCACCACCGAGGAACAGAAGAAGCGCTGGCTCCCCGGGTTCTGCAGCGGTGAACTCCTCACCGCCATCGCGATGACGGAACCGTCCGGCGGATCGGACCTCGCCGCATTGAAGACCACCGCCGTCAAGGACGGCGACGACTTCATCATCAACGGCTCCAAGACGTTCATCACCAACGGCAACAGCGCCGACCTCGTCATCGTCGCTACCCGCACGACGCCCGAGAAGAAGGCCAAGGGCATCACGCTCTTCGCCGTCGAGAACGGCACCGAAGGCTTCTCTCGCGGCCGCAAACTCGACAAGGTCGGCCAGCCGGAATCCGACACCGCGGAACTCTTCTTCGAGAACGTCCGCGTGCCGTCGTCGAACATGATCGGCGAATTCGACGGTGGATTCATCCACATGATGCAGCTGCTGCCGCAGGAGCGCATCAGTTGCGCCGTGGCCAACCTCGGGCAGACACGGCCGATCCTGGAGGAAACCATCCAGTACGCCAAGGACCGCAAGGCATTCGGTCAGCCCATCGGATCACTGCAGTGGAACAAATTCCTGCTCGCCGAGCTGGTCACCAAACTCGATGTCGCACAGGCATTCGTGGACAACTGCATCGTCGCGCACGGCAAGGGCGAGCTCACCGCCATCGACGCGGCCAAGGCCAAGTGGTGGACGTCCCAGGTGCAGAACGAAATCCTGGACCACTGCGTGCAGCTGCACGGCGGCTACGGCTTCATGAACGAGTACCGCGCCGCCCGGGCATGGAAGGACGCCCGCGTCAGCAAGATCTGGGCCGGGTCGAACGAAATCATGAAAGAGCTCATCGGCCGCGATCTCGGGCTCTGACCTGTGTGAGTCGAAATGCTTGTGTGAGTGGAAATGTAGGCCCTGGGGCAGGAGCGGAGCCTGCGGAGCGACCCGATGGGACTGTCATTTCCACTCACATAGGCTTGAACGCAGGCCTGGCGTAGAACGAGACCGCCACCATGCCGAGCAGCAGCACGATGGCCGGCAGAATCAACGACTGCGCCATGGCCGTGGAGAACCCGTCACGGAGCATTTCCGGTACACGACCGCTGAACTCGTTGGCACCGGCCGCGTCGGAACCCGGAATTTCCACAGCCAACCGAGACTGGATGAGGGCGCCGATACCCGCACTGCCCAGGACCGATCCGATCATTCTCGTCGTGTTGTAGACACCGGCGCCTGCGCCTGCCTGGGACAGCGGGAGATTACGAGTCGCCGTGGCCGCCAACGGCGACCAGATCAACGCGTTCGCCACACCCATCAGCGCAATGGGAATCAGAAGCTTCCAGATTGCCGTGGTCGGCGTCATGAGTACGGCCAATGCGAGCAGCGATATCGCCAGCAACAACAAACCGGTGCCCGCGATGTAGCGGGGATGGGTTCGGTCCACGAGCTTTCCGACGTTCGGCGCCAGAGCCCCCGTCAGCACGGCCATCGGAACGAACAGGATGGCAGAGCGCGTCGGGCTCAGTCCGGTCACACTCTGCGCATAGAACATGAACGGCAACATCATTCCGGCCGTCGCGAAACCCATTGCGGCGATACCGATGTTGGACAGCGAGAAATTACGATCCTTGAACAGCGCTAGTGGAACCAGCGGCTCGTTGCGGTTCTTGGCCTGCCAGTACACGAACACCGCGAAGACCACTGTCCCGGCGGCGATCAACGACCAGACGCGGCCGTCCCAGTCGAACCGCTGCCCCTCCTGGATCCCGAACACGATGGCGAACAACGCCACCGCGCTGAGCACCACACCGAGGATGTCGAACTTGTGCTCGTTGGTCGGCAACACCGGAACGAACCTCAGCGCCAACACGATGGCGACGACCCCCACCGGCACGTTGATGAAGAAAATCCACTCCCACCCGAGCGAATCGACGAGCACGCCGCCGAGAATCGGCCCGACGAGCGTCGCGACCCCGGCCACCGCACCCCAGGCGCCCATCGCCGTCCCGCGCTTGTCCGCAGGGAAGATTCGCGTGATGACCGCCATGGTCTGCGGGGTGATCATCGCTGCGCCCACACCCTGCACCGCACGAGCCGCGATCAACATCTCGATCGAACCCGACAGACCACACCACACCGACGCCAGGGTGAACACCACAAGGCCCGCGATGTAGAGATTCCGAGGTCCGAACCGATCCCCGAGCCGACCGGTCACCAAAAGCGGTACGGCATAAGCCAACAGGTACGCACTGGTCACCCAGATGACATTGTTGATATCGGTCTGCAAACCGTCGAGAATCGCCGGCTGCGCCACCGCGACAATCGTCGTGTCGACGAGAATCATGAAAAAGCCGAGACACAGCGCCCACAGCGCAGGCCACGGCTTGATCTCGACCGGCGCACTCTGCGTCGTCATCGTCTGTCCCCCGTCGGTTCATCGCCTGAGGTGACCGAACGTGACGTTCGGTCACTTGGAGTGACCGAACGGTTCATTCGGTCCCCGATGACAATGCCACCACAGCGAAGTCGGCACGCAAAGAGGCCGGGCACTCGGAGCGAACTCCGTGTGCCCGGCCTCTTCGGGTACCTGAACTGAAGACAGCGTCAAGCCGTCAGCAATTTCGGGTGGCGATCCTTGAGGGGATCAGATAGCGCGAACGCCCGTTGCCTGAGGACCCTTCTGGCCCTGTCCAACCTCGAACTCCACGCGCTGACCCTCGTCGAGCGTCTTGAAGCCAGATCCCTGGATCTCCGAGTAGTGAACGAACACGTCAGGTCCGCCACCATCCTGCTCGATGAAGCCGAAGCCCTTTTCGCCGTTGAACCACTTAACACTGCCCTGCGTCATACCGTAAACCTTCTGTAAGCGAGCTAGCCCTTCACGTCGAAGCACTAATCTCACTGGCGATACTGCCATTGATCACGCGATTGCGAAACAGCGGGGCAGAAAAAGTCCAATAGCTTGATTTTCCCGAGCACCCGATAGCCTCGATTCGGTGGATTCACATCATCACGACATCATCCGCCTCGCGTGGTCCAGGCACTTCGACCTCGGCGATTCCGCGTTTCGGCCCGGTGTTCGCCACGTGCACTCCGACGAGAATGCGACCTCCGTCACACTTGTTCGTCTCGGTGACTCCAGCGCACTGATCGGGCCCGCGTCGGCACTGACCGCGGCGGCGACGATGTCCGACGACGAGCTGACCGGCGGACGCCTGAGGGAACTCGCTTCCGGTCGCACATCCGGCCCGATCGTGTTGTCGTACGCCGACGATGCCGGCACCACCATCGACCGCCACGATCCACTGATCTCGCACGAACGCGCACACGTCGACAGTCTCGAATCCGCCTGTGCGCCCGACGACGTGATCGCTGCCGACCTCGTGCACAAGCAGTCGTGGTTCACCCTTCTCGGCGACGACGCACCTGTGGACGCAGCCGCACCGCTCGCGAGTGCGGGCTACGCGGAATGGCAAGGACTTCTCGGCGACGTCGGGGTGCTCACCGCCCCTGATGCCCGACGCCAGGGCAACGGCCAGGTCGTGTCGCGCCTCGCCACCAACGAAGCGTTCGACGAAGGAATGATCCCGCAGTGGCGGTGCCACGCCGACAACGTCGTTGCCCGACGGCTCGGCGCGAGACTGGGTTTCGAAGAGTGGGGTGCGCTGGTGTCGATCGAAGTAGGTTGAAGGTATGAGTTATGTGGAGAACGGCAAGGAATTCACCCGCGACACCAACTACATCGAAACCCGCATCACCGCGGACGGCCGCGACGGGTATCCGGTCGAGCCGGGCAGATATCGACTGGTCGCTGCCCGCGCGTGCCCGTGGGCTCACCGCTCGATCATCGTCCGTCGTCTTCTCGGCCTCGAAGACGTGCTGTCGCTCGGCATTCCAGGTCCGACGCACGATCCACGCAGTTGGAACTTCGACGAGGAACCCGGGGGCGTCGACCCGGTCCTGAACATCCCCCGGCTGCAGGACGCCTACTTCGCACGGTTCCCCGACTACCCGCGCGGCATCACCGTGCCGGCGATCGTCGAGATCGCCACAGGACAGGTCGTCACCAACAACTTCCCGCAGATCACCCTCGATCTCGAGACCGAGTGGACGCAGCACCACCGCGACGGCGCCCCCGACCTGTACCCGCAGGCGCTTCGATCCGAGATCGACGAAGTCTCCAAGCGCGTGTTCACCGAGGTCAACAACGGCGTCTACCGCTGCGGATTCGCCGGGTCACAGGAGGCGTACAACGATGCGTACGACAGGCTGTTCACTGCACTGGATTGGTTGACCGGGCGGCTGAGCGAGCAGCGCTACCTCGTCGGAGACACCATCACCGAGGCCGACGTCCGCCTGTTCACCACACTCGTGCGGTTCGACGCCGTCTATCACGGCCACTTCAAATGCAACCGCAGCAAGCTCACGGAGATCCCGGTGCTCTGGAACTACGCCCGGGACCTGTTCCAGACGCCGGGCTTCGGAGACACCGTCGACTTCGACCACATCAAGAGGCACTACTACGTGGTGCACACCGACATCAATCCCACGTCGATCGTGCCCAAAGGACCGGATCTGCACGGCTGGCTCGAACCGCACGGCCGTGAATCACTCGGTGGACGTCCCTTCGGGGACGGAACCCCGCCTCCCCCGCCTCGCACCGAGGAGCTAGTTCCCGCCGATCACTGGGTTCCGGCGTAGGTTCCGAAACTCCACAGCACACCCTCGGGGTCGCGGCACGTGAAGCCGCGGCTTCCGTAGTCCTCCTCCCGAAGCCCCTGGACGACGACGCCACCTGCCGCCACGACGCGATCGTGAATCTCGTCGGGGTGGTCGGTGACGACGTAGGCAGAGCCCACTCCAGCAGGTAGATCGGATATCGCGCTGTCCGGTCGGGCCTGGAGTGGAGCCTGCGGAACGACCCGACTTGCACTGCCGAGCATCACGCCGCCGCCTTCGGGCCAGCGGAGTTCGGCGTGTTCGACGACGTCGCCGTCGCCGTACACGGCGGCCTCGGCGAACCCGAGGACGTCGACGAGGAACGTGATTGCCGCGCGGGCGTCCCGGTAGCGGAAACAAGGCCAGACTGTCGTGGATGTCATGGCCACAGCATGCTCGGATCAGACGTCGTCATCTTGTACGAATGCGAACTTCTCTTCCCGACGCCACCGCGACGGCGCCATCCCGGCGAACTCGCGCCACTCCCGCGCCATGTGTGCCTGGTCGTAGTACCCGCACTGTGCGGCGATGTCGGCGAGGGGAGGAATCGTCTCGCGTCGCAGAAGTCGATGAGATGCATCGAAACGCGCGATCCGCGCCGCGTCCTTCGGCCCGACGCCGAACTCCGCCGTGAACCGGTTGATCAGGTGCCGTCGACTCCACCCGATTTCCCGCGCCACATCCCCGACGCGTGCCGATCCACCGTTCTCCACCAGCAGACGCCAGGCTTCGGTCAACGTCGGATCGATCGCGCTCGCCACCAACGCACGGCCGAGGATCTCGTCGAGCACATCGAAGCGTCGATCCCAGTCCGACTCGGCGGACACACGCTCGACCATCTCGGCGGCCTGGGGCAGCACCTCCGACAGATCGACCATCCATTCCCCCAAAGCCGACGTCGGCACTCCGAACAGCGCGCGCGACCCCGCAGGCGTCAACGACAACTGGATCCCGTGTTGATTGCCGTCGTGCGCAATCGTCACGGGCTCGGCCGAAATGCCACTGGCCAACGTCTCGAACGCACAGGACCCCTGCCGCGGAGAATCCGCGATCTCGAGCTTCGACTCGATCGACACGATGACCGTCAACGCCGGACTCGGCATGCCCACATGCTCGCCCGGCTCGAAACCGGCAAGCCGATATCCGTCGTACGACGAGACGTACGGCCGAAGCCGGCCGGCAGGACGCCGTCGCGCACCATCGGAAACACAGCCCATTCACGCAGGGTAGAACCGTGAGCGAACGGGTAGCAATGGGTCGGGGCCGGAAAACCGGTACGACGAGCAGATCGGGAGCGCCGGTGGCGAAGAAGAGCAACGACCAGGTCGACACCTTCAAGGAAGGCGGGCGTCTCGAGAAATCGCTCGTCAAGATCCTCGACAACGCATCGCGCCTGCAGGGGCCCGCCGTCGAGAAGTACGTCGCACACATGCGTCGGGCACACCCGAACGACACGCCTGCACAGCTGATCGAGCGTCTGGAGAACCGCTTCCTCCTCGCCGTCACCGGCAGTGGCAGCGCCGTCGGCGGAGCGGCCGCGGTACCGGGGGTCGGCACCGTCGCGTCGATCGCCGCCGTGGGCGCCGAGACCGCATTCTTCATCGAATCGTCGGCGCTGCTGACATTGTCGGTCGCATCGGTGCACGGCATTCCGGTGCACGATCACCAACAACGACGCGCGCTGGTCCTGTCGGTGGCGCTGGGTGAATCCGGCATGCAGATCGTCCAGAAGACCGTCGGCAGCTCCGCGAAGAACTGGGGCCCGCTCGTCACATCGCGAATTCCCGGTGGCGCGATGACGAACATGAACAAGTCCCTCGTCAAGAAATTCGTCCAGAAGTACCTGGCCAAGCGCAGTGCACTGCTGTTCGGCAAACTTCTGCCCGCAGGAATCGGCGCCGTGATCGGCGGCGCAGGAAACCGCGTCATCGGCAAGGGCGTCATCCGCAACGCCCGCGAAGCCTTCGGACCGGCACCGAAGATGTGGCCCGAAGGCGCCGTCATCGACGCGGACCCGATCGACGGAATTCTCGAGCAGTGACTCGGCGTTGGGACACCATATGACCACCGACACACCTGAGCAGCGCACACCCGATCTGGGCACACCCGATTTGGGCACACTCGGAATCTGGCGGCACTACTCCGGCATCCCGCCGGAACTGGCCCGCATCATCGAATCCAGCGGCTACGGCACGATCTGGCTCGGTGGCTCGCCGCCGGCAGACCTGACCTCGGCCGAGGAGATCCTCGACGCCACCGAGTCCATCGTCGTTGCCACCGGCATCGTCAACATCTGGTCCGCCGCCGCGCCCGACGTGGCCGAGTCCTACCACCGCATCGAGAAGAAGCATCCCGGTCGATTCCTCCTCGGCATCGGTGCCGGGCATCCCGAAGCGACGCAGGAGTACCAGAAGCCGTACGACGCGCTGGTGAACTATCTCGACGCCCTCGACGACGGCGGCGTCCCCGAGTCCCGACGCGTACTCGCAGCCCTCGGTCCGAAGGTGCTGAAACTGTCGGCCGATCGAAGCGCAGGCGCTCACCCGTACCTGACGACGCCCGAGCACACCGCCGAAGCCCGCGAGATCCTCGGCCCGGACAAGATCCTCGCGCCCGAACACAAGGCAGTGCTCGAATCCGATGCGGAGAAGGCTCGGGAGATCGGGCGGCCGCCCGTCAACAATCCTTACCTGCACCTGGTGAACTACGTGAACAACCTGAAGCGTCTCGGGTACTCCGCGGACGAGATCGGCGACGGCGGCAGCGATCGTCTCATCGACGCCTTGGTCGCACACGGAGACGCGGACGCCATCGCCTCCCGGCTCCGTCAGCACCTCTACGCGGGCGCCTCGCACGTCACGCTGCACTCGCTACCCGACGACGGCGACCCGTCGGTGATCTACCGGGAAGTGGCCGCGGCATTTCTGTGAAGCTCGTGCTCCCCTGACCGACGTGTGAACCCGTAACCTCGTACCGGGCCGGATCTTCCGGCCCGGTACTTCACGTCGGCCCGGGGGACACGCACACATGACGTACGGCTTCGGCAACGCACTGGAAGCGCACGGACTGACCAAGAACTTCGGCACCGTCCGCGCGGTGTCGGATCTGTCCTTCGCCGTGCCCCGCGGCTCCATCACCGGCTTTCTCGGCCCCAACGGATCCGGCAAGACCACCACCCTTCGATTACTGCTCGGTCTCGCGAAACCCACTACAGGAATCGGACTGGTCACCGGTGTCCCGTTCTCCGAACTCGTCGACCCGGCCCGTACCGTCGGCGCGGTCCTCGACTCGCGCAGCCTGCATCCCAAGCGAACTGCCATCGGTCACCTCGGCATCTTCGCGTCGGCGATCGGTGTCCCCGACTCACGTGCCGCGGACGTCCTCCACCTCGTCGGACTCAGCGACACCGCCAAACGCCAGGTCGGCGGCTTCTCCTTGGGAATGCGGCAACGACTGGCCCTCGCCACCGCGCTGCTCGGCGACCCCGAGATCCTCGTACTCGACGAACCGGCCAACGGACTCGACCCCGAAGGCATCGCCTGGCTCCGCGACTTCCTGAAGTCCTACGTGGCCGGCGGCAGGACCGTGCTGATCTCCAGCCATCTCCTGCGCGAGGTCGAGGCCACCGTCGACAACCTCGTCATCGTCAGTGCAGGGTCGCTCGTCTACCAGGGCAGCATCGAACAACTGCGCTCCTCACGACCCAACCGGATCCTCGTCGCGGTATCCGATCCCGCAACCCTCGCGCTCGCCCTCGCGTCGAACGGCATCACCAACACACAACTCCTTCCCGACGGCCGTCTCGGAGTCGCCGGCGCCGACGCGGACACCGTGCGCCGCATCGCCGTGGCAGCCGAGGTCACGGTCTTCGGAACCAGCAGCGAACACGTCGACCTCGAGCAGGTCTTTCTCTCCATGACGGCCGGGCAGTACGCGGCAGCACCGAGCCACCCACCACAGCACGCGGGTTACCCGCCACCCGGCTACGGACAACCGCCACCCGGCTACGGACAACCGCAGCCCGGCTAC
Source organism: Rhodococcus sp. 114MFTsu3.1 (assembly GCF_000383555.1). Classification (NCBI taxonomy): domain Bacteria; kingdom Bacillati; phylum Actinomycetota; class Actinomycetes; order Mycobacteriales; family Nocardiaceae; genus Rhodococcus; species Rhodococcus sp. 114MFTsu3.1. Next base: position 85,145 of record NZ_KB911560.1, read on the forward strand.
TGGCCGCCCGCTGCACAACCGTCTCCGTGGGAAGGTGACCGACGATGAGCACTGTCCTCACCTCGGAAATTCGCAAGGTCACCACCCTGAAGTTCTGGTGGGCCCTGGCACTACCGCCGGTGTTCGTCGGCATCGGCGCCACCGCCATCTCCTCGGCGGTCGGCAAGGGCATGAGCGACATCACCGGCAGCGAGATGAACGAAGTGGTCCTCGCCGGGCTCTTCGTCGCCCTCGGTGCGGCAACACTGTTCGGATCCGTGTTCTCGGCGATCAACGCCGGAACGGAGTTTCGCCACGACACGATCACGACGTCGTTCCTGTCCGCGCGTGGGCGCGATCGGGTCATCGGCGCCAAAGTGCTCGTGACGGCACTCTTCGCGTTGGGATACGGGCTGGTGGTCTCCATCCTGACCATTCTGTGCATGCTCGCGTTCACCGCCGGAGACTTCACACTGAACGGCGACGTCTTCGGCTACATCGCAGCAGGACTGTTCGTCGTCGTGATGTGGTCGCTCATCGGATCCGGTCTCGGGCTGCTGTTCGGTTCACCCACCTGGCCGTCGATCGCCATCGTCGCCTGGTTCCCCGTCGGTGAACTGGTTGTCCTCGGCATTCTCTCCGGCCTCGGCCTCGTCGGGTTCTGGCAGATCGCACCCGGATCTCTGACGCTGTCCACCGTCGTCGCGTGGAACCTCGACGACGGCAACGGCTTGGCAGAGTGGCCGTGGGCGCCCATCGGCCTGGCGCTGTGGGCCGCACTGATCGTCGTTGCCGGGTGGCTGCGGACCCGGGAGCGTGACATCAGCTGATCGCCTGTCGGAGGTGCGGACTACCGTTCGCTATCGATGAGTGAATCCTGGATACGTCGGCTCGTAGCGCAGTGCTGGGTGCACCGACGCACCGCCGTGGGCGCGTTGGCCGTCACGATGATCGCCGCCGTCATCGACATCTCGTTTCCGTTGCTGACACGGATCGCCATCGACGACGCCTCTGCCGGTGCGGGCGAGACCATCATGTGGGTCGCCCTCGCGATCGGCGGCCTGGCCGTGGTCCGGTTCGGATGCCAGTTCGGCCGACGACTCCTCGCCGGTCGCCTTTCGGTCGACGTACAACACGACCTGCGCCTCGGCCTGCTCTCCTCCCTGCAACGCCTCGACGGCCGCAAACAGGACGAAATCCGCACCGGCCAAGTGGTGTCCCGGTCCATCACCGACCTACAGCTGGTGCAGGGCCTCCTCGCCATGGTTCCGCTGTCCGCGGGCGCGCTCCTGCAATTCGTCCTCGCACTCGTGGTGATGGCGTACCTGTCCCCGCTCCTCACCGTCGTCGCGCTGGCGATCGTCCCCGCCGTCACGTTGGTCGTGTACAAAGTCCGACCGAAGCAGTTCGCCGCCACCTGGTCGGCCCAACAACGCGCCGCCGACCTGGCCCAACACGTCGAGGAAACCGTCACCGGTGTCCGCGTCGTCAAAGGCTTCGGACAGGAAGGACGCGCCGTCGATCGGCTGGAGAACCTGTCCCGCACCCTGTTCGCCGAGCGGATGAGATCAGCGAAGATCAACGCCCGGCTCGCCCCTTCCATGGCCGCAATCCCCCAACTCGGCCTCGTCGGCGTCATCGCGCTCGGCGGCTACCTCGCACTGCACGGCCACATCACCGTCGGCACGTTCCTGGCCTTCGCCACCTACGTCGCGACCCTGTCCGCAGTCACCCGCACTCTGTCCTCCGTCGTCATCCTCGCGCAGCTCTCTCGGGCCGCAGTCGAGCGTGTCTACGACGTCATCGACACCGGCCCATCCGTACCCGAGCCGCCGCACCCCATCGCCCTCCCCGACGGCCCCCTCGGTATCGACCTGTCCGCCGTCACCTTCGGTTTCGAGCCCGAACGCGACGTACTCCGATCCTTCGATCTCGCCGTCGCACCAGGTGAGAGCGTCGCCGTCGTCGGGCACGCAGGGTCGGGCAAGACAGCACTGTCGTTGCTTCTGCCACGCTTCTACAGTCCGCGCTCGGGCTCCGTCGCCCTCACCTCGACCGGCGATTGCGCCGCGCGAATCGACGTGGCCGACGTCAGCGCCGAGCACCTCCGCGAAGCAGTCGGCCTCGTGTTCGACGAGCCGTTCCTGTTCTCCGACACCATCGCAGCCAACATCGCCCTCGGCCGTCCCGACGCCACCGCCGAGGAAATACACGACGCCGCCGTACTCGCCGAAGCAGCCGACTTCATCTCCGAACTCCCCGACGGCTACGACTCCGTGGTCGGCGAACGCGGCCTCACCCTGTCCGGCGGCCAACGACAACGCATAGCGCTGGCCCGGGCTCTGCTCACCGACCCGAGAGTTCTCGTCCTCGACGACGCAACCTCCGCTGTCGACGCGACAACCGAGGCCAAGATCTTCGACGCACTCCGGCGTCGACCACGGCGCACCACCATCGTGCTCGCGCACCGCCGATCCACGCTGACCCTCGCCGACCGAGTCGCCGTACTCGACGGCGGCAGAGTCATCGACATCGGAACCGTCGACCAACTCGACGCGCGATGTCCACTGTTCCGCGAACTGCTCTCCAACGACCAGAAAGCCGACGACGGCGCTACCGACGCTTCCGCGTCTGCGACGCCGCAGCGCAACGAGCTGTGGCCCGACACCGAGCCTGCGCTTACGGGCACGGCGGCTACGACGTCCGGCACACCACAGAGCGCGGGCAGACCCACCGGCGGCGGAGGCGGCGGTCAGATCGCCGGGGCCCTCGGAAGTGTCGCGGCCACCCCCGAGCTCAGGGACGCCGTCGACGCCCTTCCCCCAGCTACCGAAATGCCGCCCACGCCCAGCGCCGTACGCGCCCCGGACACCGACTTCCGGCTGTCACGGCTCCTCACGCCGGTACGCACACTCCTCGTAGCCGTCGTCGTCCTGCTCGCGCTCGACTCCCTCGCGTCGATCGCGTTTCCATCCATCGTTCGTTTCGCCGTCGACGACGGAGTCTCCCGCGCCGACACGGGCGCTCTCTGGACAGCCACCGCGACAGGCGTGTTCCTCGCGGTCGCCGGGTGGTTCGTCATCGCAGCCACCACGGTCATCACCGCCAGAGCAGGCGAACGCGTGCTGTTCGGGTTACGGGTCAAGAGCTACGCGCACATCCAGCGCCTCGGACTCGACTACTACGAGCGGGAACTGTCCGGCCGCATCATGACCAGAATGACGACGGACGTCGACGCACTGTCCACCTTCATCCAGACCGGGGCGTCCACGGCAGTCGTCAGCCTCGTGACCGTCGTCGGCATCGCCACGGCCCTGCTGATCACCGACCTGCCTCTCGGACTCGTCGCGCTGGCAGTCGTACCTCCTCTCATCATCGCGACCGTCGTGTTCAAGCGGATCTCCTCCGCCGCGTACACCGAGTCCAGGGAAAGAATCTCCGCGGTCAACGCCGACTTCCAGGAGAACATCGCCGGTCTGCGCTCCGCACAGGCCTACCGCCGAGAACAGTTCGCCGCCGACAGGTTCGCCGAGCGAGCCGACCTGTATCGCGCAAGCCGGATGCGTTCTCAGCGCGCGATCTCGGTGTACTTCCCCTTCATCACGTTCCTGTCCGACGCCGCACTCGCGCTCGTCGTGTTCGTCGGTGCTCACCAGGTCGCCTCCGGGTCGACCTCCGCCGGAACCCTCGTCGCGTTCGTGCTCTACCTCGGCCTGCTGTTCGGGCCCATCCAGCAACTGTCCCAAGTGTTCGACGGCTACCAGCAAGCCAGCGTCGGGGTACGGAGAATCGGCGACCTCCTGCGCACCCCCAGTTCCATCGAAGCAGCGACGACCGGAGCTGCCACACGCATTCCCGACGGCCGACTCAGAACCGACATCGCCTTCGACGAAGTCGGCTTCCGCTATGCCGGGGCAGACACCGAAGCACTCAGTGAGGTCAATCTCACAATCCCCCGTGGAGCAACCGTCGCCCTCGTCGGAGAGACCGGCGCGGGCAAGTCCACCATCGTCAAACTCCTCGCCCGGTTCTACGACCCGACTTCCGGATCGGTACGCGTCGGCGGCACCGATCTCCGCGACTATTCACTCGCCGAATACCGCGGCAGGCTCGGCGTCGTCCCGCAGGAAGCGCACCTCTTCACCGGCGACGTCGCGTCGAACATCGCCTTCGGCAAACCCGACGCAACACGCGAGGAGATCGAAGCAGCGGCCCGCGCCGTCGGCGCACTGGAGGCCATCGCCGCACTTCGAGGCGGTATGCGCCAACCCGTCGGCGAACGTGGTCAAGGCCTGTCCGCCGGCCAGAGGCAGCTGATCGCGCTGGCCCGAGCCGAGCTGGTGGACCCCGACCTGATGCTCCTCGACGAGGCGACCGCGACACTCGATCCCGCGACCGAACGCACGGTCCTCGACGCCAGCACGCGGGTGCTGCGTGCACGAACGTCCGTCGTCGTCGCACACCGATTGGCGACGGCGGCACGCGCCGACATGATCGTCGTGGTCGACCACGGTCGGATCGTCGAGACCGGGACTCACGACGATCTGAGATCCCGCGGCGGGTATTACGCACGCTTGTGGGATGCGGCCGAAACGCGCGGCGGGAATAATTCGATAAGCACAGGAGTCGTCAGCAACGAGGTTGACAGTTACTCGTGAGTACATACCACAGCCACGTCCCGGACGTCCGCGCTCCCCGGATGAGGTCTACCCTGGATGTGTACGCGCGTGTGATCGGGAACGAAGAGAAGAAGCGAGGCGAACTACTGCCGTGAGCAGCAGCTCCACTACCCAATTCGGACAAAATCAATGGCTGGTCGACGAGATGTACCAGCGATTCAAGGACGACCCGTCATCGGTCGACGCAAGCTGGCACGAATTCCTCACCGACTACGACCCGGACGCGCCGGCAGGTGACGAGGCCGCGCCGGTTCCGAACGGAAGTGCAGGAAGCGGCTCGGCGAGCTCCGGGAAGTCGACGAGCTCCAGCAGCTCCAACGGCACTAGCTCCAACGGCAACGGTGCGCCCACGAAGTCCGAGGCCCCGGCAGCGAAGGCTGCGCCCAAGGCCCCGGCAGCCAAGGCCGACGCCCCGAAATCCGCAACGCCGAAGGCAGCTGCCGAGAAGCCTGCGCCCACCGCGAAGCCCGCGACCTCCAAGGCGGCAGGTGCGGCACCGTCCGCTCCCGCAGCCAAGCCCGCTGCAGCCGCCCCCGCGGCCGAGGCATCGTCCAAGGTCCTCCGCGGCGCCGCTGCTGCCGTCGCGAAGAACATGTCGGCCTCACTGCAGATCCCCACGGCGACCAGCGTCCGCGCTATCCCGGCCAAGCTCATGGTCGACAACCGCCTCGTGATCAACAACCACCTCGCACGCACGCGGGGCGGAAAGATCTCGTTCACGCACCTCCTCGGCTACGCCATCGTGCAGGCCGTCAAGGCGTTCCCCAACATGAACCGGCACTTCGCCGAGGTCGACGGCAAGCCCAACGCAGTCACCCCGGCGTCGACCAACCTCGGCCTCGCGATCGACCTGCCCGGCAAGGACGGAAACCGCTCCCTCGTCGTCGCCGCCATCAAGAACACGAACGAGCACTCGTTCACGCAGTTCTACAACGCCTACGAGGACATCGTCCGGCGTGCCCGTGACGGCAAGCTCACCGGCGACGACTTCCAGGGCGTCACGATCTCGCTGACCAACCCCGGCGGCATCGGAACCGTGCACTCCGTTCCTCGCCTGATGAACGGCCAGGGCGCCATCATCGGCGCAGGAGCCATGGAGTACCCCGCCGAGTTCCAGGGCTCGTCCGACGAGCGCCTCGCGGAACTGGGCGTCGGCAAGCTCATGACGCTGACCTCGACGTACGACCACCGCATCATCCAGGGTGCAGAGTCCGGCGACTTCCTCCGCACGATCCACAACCTGCTGATCAGCGACGAGTTCTACGACGAGATCTTCCATTCGCTGAAGATCCCGTACGAGCCCATCCGCTGGCGCAAGGATCTGCCCGAGGGCACCGTCGACAAGAACACCCGCGTTCTCGAGCTCATCGCGGCGTACCGGAACCGCGGTCACCTGATGGCCGACACGGATCCGTTGCAGTTCACCAAGGACAAGTTCCGGATGCACCCGGACCTCGACGTGATCAGCCACGACCTGACGCTGTGGGACCTCGACCGTGAATTCAAGGTCGGCGGATTCCACGGCAAGGACAAGATGAAGCTGCGGGACGTGCTGAGCGTTCTGCGCGACTCCTACTGCCGCCACGTCGGCGTCGAGTACACCCACATCCTCGAGACCGACCAGGTTGCCTGGCTGCAGGAGCGCGTCGAGGCCACTCACGTCAAACCGACTGTGGCACAGCAGAAGTACATCCTGAGCAAGCTCAATGCCGCCGAGGCATTCGAGACCTTCCTGCAGACCAAGTACGTCGGCCAGAAGCGATTCTCGCTCGAAGGCGCCGAGTCCGTCATCCCGATGATGGACGCCGTCATCGACCAGAGCGCCGAGCACGCCCTCGACGAGGTCGTCATCGGTATGCCGCACCGCGGTCGACTGAACGTGCTGGCCAACATCGTCGGCAAGCCGTACTCGAAGATCTTCACCGAGTTCGAGGGCAACATGAACCCGGCAGCCGCACACGGCTCCGGCGACGTGAAGTACCACCTCGGCGCCGAAGGCACCTACATCCAGATGTTCGGCGAGAACGACATCGCCGTGTCGCTGACCGCGAACCCGTCGCACCTCGAGGCCGTCGACCCGGTCCTCGAAGGCCTCGTTCGCGCCAAGCAGGACCTTCTGGACAAGGGACCGGGCGAAGGTGGCTTCTCGGTTCTGCCGCTCATGCTCCACGGCGACGCGGCCTTCGCAGGCCAAGGCGTCGTGGCCGAGACGCTGAACCTCGCACAGCTGCGCGGCTACCGCACCGGCGGCACCGTGCACATCGTCGTCAACAACCAGGTCGGCTTCACCACCGCACCCGAGCACTCCCGTTCCTCGGAGTACTGCACCGACGTGGCGAAGATGATCGGCGCGCCGATCTTCCACGTCAACGGCGACGACCCCGAGGCATGCGTCCGCGTTGCACAGCTCGCCGTCGACTTCCGCGAGAAGTTCAACAAGGACGTCGTCATCGACATGATCTGCTACCGCAGGCGTGGCCACAACGAGGGCGACGACCCGTCGATGACGCAGCCGGCGATGTACGACGTCATCGACACCAAGCGCAGCGTCCGCAAGAGCTACACCGAATCCCTCATCGGCCGCGGCGACATCTCCCTCAAGGAGGCAGAGGACGCGCTCCGCGACTACCAGGGACAGCTCGAGCGGGTGTTCAACGAGGTTCGCGAACTCGAGAAGTACAACCCCGAGCCCAGCGAATCGGTCGAACTCGACCAGCAGTTGCCGGCCAAGCTCACCACCGCCGTCGACAAGTCCATCCTGCATCGCATCGGCGATGCGTTCCTCGAGGTCCCCGAAGGCTTCAACGTGCACCCGCGCGTCAAGCCCGTGCTCGAGAAGCGTCGCGAGATGGCCTACGAAGGCAAGGTCGACTGGGCGTTCGGCGAGCTGCTCGCCCTCGGATCGCTCGTGGACGAAGGACGCAACGTCCGTTTCTCCGGCCAGGACACTCGCCGCGGAACGTTCACCCAGCGTCACTCGGTCATCATCGACCGCAAGACCGGCGCCGAGTACACCCCGCTGCACAACATCGGCAGCGAGAACCCCGGCAAGTTCATGGTCTACGACTCCGCGCTCAGCGAGTTCGCGGCCGTCGGCTTCGAGTACGGCTACTCCGTCGGAAACCCGGACGCACTCGTCCTGTGGGAAGCGCAGTTCGGTGACTTCGTCAACGGCGCGCAGTCCATCATCGACGAGTTCATCAGCTCCGGTGAAGCCAAGTGGGGACAGCTGTCCGACGTCGTGCTGCTCCTCCCGCACGGCCACGAAGGCCAGGGCCCGGACCACACGTCCGGCCGCATCGAGCGGTTCCTGACGCTGTGCGCCGAAGGATCGATGACCGTCTCGGTTCCGTCGACGCCTGCCAACTACTTCCACCTGCTGCGTCGCCACGCACGCGATGGAATCCGGCGTCCGCTCATCGTCTTCACCCCGAAGTCGATGCTGCGCAACAAGGCCGCTGTGTCCAACATCGAGGACTTCACCGACGGCAAGTTCCACTCGGTGTTCGACGAGCCGACCTACGAAACCGGCACCGGTGACCGTAGCAAGGTCAAGCGCGTCCTGATGGTCAGCGGCAAGCTCTACTACGAGCTGTTGGCACGCAAGCAGAAGGACAACCGCGACGACGTCGCCATCGTCCGCATCGAGCAGCTCTACCCGGTCCCGACCCGTCGGATCACCGAGGCCATCAAGAGCTACCCGAACGCAACGGAATTCCGTTGGGTCCAGGAAGAGCCCGCGAACCAGGGCGCATGGCCGTTCTTCGGCCTCGCATTCCCCGAGCTCATGCCCGACGTGCTCAGCAACATCAAGCGCGTCTCCCGCCGTGCAATGTCCGCACCGTCCTCGGGTTCGAGCAAGGTCCACGCCGTGGAGCAGCTCGAAATCATCGACGAAGCCTTCTCGGGCGTCGGCGAGGGATAGTCGACCCGCACCAGTTCGGAGCGAATGCGCCGTTCGGTCACCTCGAGTGACCGAACGGCGCATTCGTTTTTTCGGCCGCCAGTTTCGGCATCGGCATCGTCATCGATGTCACATGACATTCGTCGTACGGCTGCCATGGCGCATCCATGCCGAACAGAGGGAGGCCTACTCAGCCCCGGTGCCGAGGAGGCTGGCGATCATGCTGGGCGCCAGGGCGACGGCGGGCAGTGCACCGACGTTCAGTTCGATGAGTTCGTCTCGGCTGATGCGGGGGTCGCGGAGCCACGAGATGGTGGCTTCCTCGACGAAGGCGATCCATCCACGCACGGCGAGTTCGGTGGTGGGGTTGGCGTCGACGTGCAGTTTGTAGAGGTTGGCGATGGTGCGCTCGGCCATGGTGGTTCTGGTCTGCTCGAAGACGTCGCGCATGTCCGGGTCGCCGGTGGCGGAGCCGCGGAGTAGAGAGATGAAGGTTTCGCGGTTCTCGGTCACGTAGTCGACGTAGTTGGCGATGGAGTCGCGCAGGATCTGGTACGGGTCGAGGGTCATGTCCGGGGCGGTGCGCTCGAGCATGGTCTTGCTTGCTTCTCGCACGATGGCGAGGTGGAAGTCCTGCTTCGACGAGAAGTAGTGGAAGAGCAGGCCGCGGGACACTCCGGCCTGGTCGGCGATGTCCTCGACCGATACCTGTTCCAGCGGTCGGTCCGCGAGCATCTCCGTTCCCAGTTCGATCAGCTGGGCACGACGCTCCTGTGGACTCATACGCGTTCGCTTGGCAGCCGGGGTGTTCACACTGGACATGCAACCAGCTTACTGAATAGCAGTCAATAACTATTGACTCACACTCAATAAGCTCCTACTCTCTGTTTCATGAGTCTTTCCGTAACAGATAACTCGGAGCGCGTGACGGCCCCGCGCACGGTCGACACCCTCATCATCGGCAGCGGATTCGCAGGCCTCGGTGCAGCGATCAAGCTGTCCCAGAAGGGCAAGCACAACTTCCTCGTGCTCGAACGCGGCAGCGACGTCGGCGGCACCTGGCGCGACAACACCTACCCGGGCGCAGCCTGCGACGTGCCGTCGCACCTGTACTCGTACTCGTTCGCGCTGAACCCGGACTGGACCCGCTCCTTCTCCACTCAGCCCGAGATCCAGAAGTACATCTCGTCTGTAGCGCGGAAGTACAACGTGCTGGACAAGCACGTGTTCAACTCCGACGTCACCTCCGTGACCTGGAACGAGAGCACTCACCGCTGGGACGTCGTCGCGAGCACCGGCGAGTACACCGCAAAGGTGGTCGTGACGGCCGTCGGCGCCCTGTGCGAGCCGAACCTGCCGCCCATCGCAGGCATCGAGAGCTTCGAAGGCGACGTCTTCCACTCCGCACAGTGGAACCACGACGTCTCATTGGAAGGAAAGCGTGTCGCCGTCATCGGCACCGGTGCGTCGGCCATCCAGATCGTGCCCGCGATCGCCGGCAAGGTGAAGCACCTCGACGTGTACCAACGCACCGCGCCGTGGATCCTTCCCCGGTTCGACCGCGAGTACACCGCACTCGAGAAGTTCGCCTTCAAGCGCATCCCCGGATTCCAGCGACTGTCCCGCACCGGCATCTACGCGGCACGCGAGACGCAGGTCGTCGGTCTCGCGAAGAAGCCGGCGCTGATGCGCATCTTCGAGCTCATCGCCAAGCAGCAGATCAACAAGGGCATCAAGGACAAGGCGCTCCGCAAGAAGGTCACGCCGAACTTCCGAATCGGCTGCAAGCGCATGCTCATCTCCAACGCCTACTACCCCGCGCTGGACCGCCCGAACGTCGACCTCGTCACCGACGGCATCGCCGAGGTCAAGGCGCACTCGATCGTCTCCGCGGACGGCACGGAGCGCGAGATCGACGCACTCGTCGTGGCAACGGGATTCCATGTCACGGATTCGCCCGCCTACCAGGGGATCTACGGCAAGGGCGGCAAGACCCTCGCGCAGACCTTCGAAGAGGAAGGCCAGCAAGGCTACAAGGGGGCCGCTGTCGCGAACTTCCCCAACATGTTCTTCCTCGTCGGGCCCAACACAGGTCTCGGCCACACCTCGATGGTCTTCATGATCGAGTCGCAGCTCAACTACGTCGTCGACGCCCTGGACACCATCGAGAAGCACGACATCGGTGTCATCGAGGTCCGCAAGGACATCCAGGACGACTACAACGCCGACCTGCAGGACCGCATGGCGGACAGCGTCTGGATGAACGGCGGCTGCGCCAGCTGGTACCTCGACAAGCACGGGAACAACACGACGCTGTGGCCGGACTTCACCTTCCGCTTCCGCGCCATCACCCGTAAGTTCGATCTGGCGGCCTACCGAAGCGTCGCAGCATCCGATCTGCCCGCTCCCGCCGTGGGCACCGTGAACGACTCCGACATCGAGGTAGCAGCGAAGTGACCACCACATTCACCGGCAAAGTTGCCGTCGTCACCGGCGCGGGATCGGGTATCGGACGCGCACTTGCGCTGAACCTGGCGCAGCGCGGGGCGAAACTTGCACTGTCCGACGTCGACGTGAACGGCCTGGCCGAGACCGTGCGACAGGTCGAGGCACTCGGCGGCGAGGTCGAATCACAGTTCCTCGACGTCACCCAGCGGGAAACCGTGATCGAGTACGCCGAGACCGTCAAGACACGCTTCGGCAAGATCAACCAGATCTACAACAACGCGGGCATCGCGTACCACGGTGACGTCGAGCAGTCCTCGTTCAAGGACATCGAACGCATCGTCGACGTGGATTTCTGGGGCGTCGTCAACGGCACCAAAGCCTTCATCCCGCACCTGCAGGAATCCGGCGACGGTCACATCGTCAACATCTCCAGCCTCTTCGGGCTGCTCGCGATGCCGTCGCAGGCCGCCTACAACGCGGCGAAGTTCGCCGTCCGCGGTTTCAGTGAAGCGCTGCGGATGGAACTGCTGATCTCCAAGGCCCCCGTCAAGATGACCGTCGTGCACCCCGGTGGCATCAAGACCGCCATCGCGCGCAACGCTACGGTTGCCGAGAACTACGACCAGCAGTCGGTCGCGAAGTTCTTCGACGCGAAACTCGCCAAGACAACACCCGATCAGGCCGCGAAGACGATCCTCAAAGGCGTCGAGAAGGGCAAGGGCCGCGTACTCATCGGATCCGACGCCATCGCGTTGGACCTGTTCCAGCGGATCACCGGGTCGAAGTACCAGCGAGTGGTCGCCACCATCGCCAACCGCGTCATGCCCAGGAAGAAGTAGGACGATGAAGTCCTTCTACCTGCCGCTTCCGCTGGTCGCCGCCGCACTGAAACCGTTCTACCGCTTGGCCCTCGACGCCAGGTTGCCGGTGTCGGTGCAGCGACGGATCCTCGATCTGGCTTCTCCGCTGCAGACCATGCCCGACGGCGCCGTCAGCCTGAAGACGACGCTTGCCGGCCGACCCGCCGAGCGGATCACCGTCGGAGCAACCGAGCGCGATACTGCGATTCTGTATCTGCACGGCGGCGCGTACACCATCGGATCCATCTCGACGCACCGTTCGCTCGCTGCCCACCTGGCGCGCGAATCGGCCAGTGCCGTGTACGTTCTCGACTATCGCCTGGCGCCCGAGAACCCCTATCCCGCCGGCCTGAACGACGCCGTCGCGGCGTTCCGCGAACTCGTCAAGGCACACGGATACACGCCGGACAGGATTGCCATCGCCGGCGATTCCGCGGGCGGCGGGCTGACCGTCGCGACGGCCCGGCATCTCGTCGACGACGGTGTGAAACCGGCTGCGCTGGGCCTCATCTCGCCGTGGGTGGATCCAGGTGCTCGCGATGCGCCGTTCCCCCGGGACATCGTCGTCAACACCGCTTGGTCCTTCGCGGCCGCGGAAGCGTACCTGGGCGACGGGGATCCACTCGATCAGGGCTTCGCGCCGTTGCACGGAGACCTGTCCGGCCTTCCGCCCATCGTCATGCACGTCGGCAAGGCCGAGGTGCTCTACTCGCAGATCGTGGATTTTCACGATCGGCTACTGACGCAGGGCAACGAGGTCGAGTACGTAGAGTACGAGAAGCTGTGGCACGTCGCGCATCTGCAGACCTCGATACTGCGCGAGGCCGCCGAGGCGACTCACCACCTCGGTGCTTTCCTCGGGGCACGTCTGCGATCGTCAGAGGTTGTGCTCGCCGAGCCAACGAGCAGCGACATCGCCTGATTCTCCCCCACTGCGGACCTCGCCGATCATGTCGGCGAGGTCCGCTGTGGTCAGTTCGCCCGCAACGACACTCAACGTCGCTGTCGCGGCATCGTTCAACGTCCCCGTGCGCATCAACGGCACGACGTTCTCCGCGCTGAACGCCGACTGTTCGTCCTCGAGGGTCATCAGATTCGCCGCCGCCGGGCCGAGCGATGCCGTTCTGAACACCAACGCTCCGATCTCGCCGGACTCGAGTGCGGCTGTCGCAGCGTCTGCATCGACGTAGACGGCGATGTCCTCGAACACAGATCCTGTTCCGCTAGGAACCAGCCGCATGGCGACCTCCATCGGGTCCGGGTCGGGCGGATCACCGACGACACCCCACGTCGCCCTACCGCGGTTGTCCACGAATTCCGAGACTGTCGTCAGTTCGGCAAGCGGCCCGTCGGGCGCTACCGCGACAGCAATGCGGTCTTCCGCAAGCGCGTAGTCGCCCACCGACAACCCTTCCGGCAACGACCTGTTCAGGTCGACGAAGACATCCTCGGCGTCCGTCGACGTGGACGTCGAATCGAACGTACGCAGAAGTTCGCCCGTGAAATCCGGAACGAGCGAGACATCCCCGGCGTCGAGTGCGGCAAGGTAGTCACCGCGTTCTCCGAGACCGTCCGTGACCGACACGGTGACTCCGGCGGACCGAATCGCTCCCGCGTAGATCTCGGCCAGCAGTTCACTCGTCGTGTCGTCTCCGCGACCGACCACCACCGACGACGCGTCCGTCGGCTCGGCCACGGCGCTGCATGCGGTGACCACCGACGCCAGGACGAGGGAGCCGACCAGCCGGTTGCCGAACGCACGCACGAGAGAGATCTCCGTTCGAGGAGTAGTTGTCGGTGGTCTGGTTTAACGTTTCGCACGCTGGGAACAGAGCCCTGCGAGAGAAATACTCCGGACAACCTTATGGCTAGACTCGCTCGAAGCACCATCCCGCATGCTCGGACAGCTCTGGAACAGGCTGAACGCGACGGCTGGACACGATGGAAGGATTCCTTGTGAAGATCACCCGAACTGCGCGCGCTGTCGCGGCCCTGTCGGTAGCGGCCCTCGCTCTCACTGCATGCGGCGGCGAGGACTCCGATCCGTTGTCCTCGGGCGGAGGTGACACCAATTCCGACCCCAATTCCATCGTGGTCGGATCGGCGAACTTCACCGAGTCGGAGATCATCGCCAACATCTACGCCGAGGTGCTGAAGGTCAACGGCTTCGACGTCAGCACGACCCTGAACATCGGCAGCCGTGAGGCGTACATCCCGGCACTGAAGGACGGCTCCATCGACGTGATCCCGGACTACACCGGTAACTTGCTGCAGTACCTCGATCCCGAGGCCACGGCAACGTCGGCGGACGACGTGGAAGCTGCGCTCCCTGACGCGTTGGGCTCGGACCTCGTCGTCGCAGACCCGGCGTCGGCGGAGGACAAGGATTCCATCGTCGTGACGAGGGAGACCGCCGACCGGTGGAATCTGACGTCCATCGCGGACCTCGCCCCCTACTCCGGTGAGATCAAGTTGGGTGCACCTCCCGAGTTCGCCGAGCGCACCTACGGCCTCCCCGGGCTGAGCGAGAACTACGGCGTGAACATCGATCCGGCCAACTTCGTGCCGCTGTCCGACGGTGGTGGCCCGGCCACGGTCCGCGCGCTGACCTCCGGCGAGGTCACGGCCGCCGACATCTTCTCCACATCCGCGTCGATCGCCGAGAACAACCTCGTCGTCCTCGAGGATCCGGAGTTCAACTTCGCCGCGCAGAACGTCATTCCCGTCATCAACGCGGGCAAGACGTCGGACAAGCTGACGTCGGTGCTGAACGCCATCTCGGACAAGCTGACCACCGAGGAACTGCTGGCGCTCAACCAGTCCGTCTCCGGTGAGTCGAAGACAGAGCCTGCTGCTGCCGCACAGCAGTGGGTCACCGCACAGGGACTGGATACTCCGGTCTCCTAGAGAGAGCCGCACGTGATCACATTCGAGAACGTCACCAAGCGATACCCGGAAGCCGGGGGTCGTTCCGCAGGCTCCACTCTCAGCGGCACCACCGCGGTCGATTCGCTGAATCTGAACATCGAGGCCGAATCGTTCACGGTGTTCGTCGGGCCGTCGGGCTGCGGCAAGACGACGTCCATGCGGATGATCAACCGCATGATCACCCCGACGTCCGGGGTGATCACGGTGAACGGGAAGAACATCGCCGAGTCCGACGCGGTGAAGCTGCGGCGCGGTATCGGATACGTCATCCAGAGTGCGGGTCTGCTCCCCCACCGGACCGTCGTCGACAACGTCGCGACGGTCCCGGTGTTGCGGGGCACGTCGCGCCGCGCTGCACGAACCGCCGCACTGGGTGTCCTCGAACGTGTGGGGCTCGACCCTGCTTTCGCCGACCGCTATCCGGCTCAGCTGTCCGGTGGGCAGCAGCAGCGAGTCGGTGTCGCCCGTGCACTGGCTGCGGACCCACCCATCCTGTTGATGGACGAGCCGTTCAGCGCCGTCGATCCGGTCGTTCGCGAGGACCTGCAGACCGAAATGCTCCGGCTGCAGGCCGAGCTGAAGAAGACGATCGTGTTCGTCACCCACGACATCGACGAGGCCGTACGCCTCGGGGACCGTATCGCCGTCTTCGGGACGGGAGGCAGGCTTCAGCAGTACGACCGGCCGGAGGTCGTACTCTCGTCACCCGCAACGGATTTCGTGGCCTCGTTCGTCGGACGCGATCGCGGCTACCGCGGATTGTCCTTCCGCAGCGCCGACGCCGTTCCCGTGCACGGCATCGACACCTCGCCGGTCGAGAAACTCGACGGCCTCCGGCTCGAGCAGGGCCAGTGGGTTCTCGTCGTCACGGCCGATCGTGCGCCGCTGGGTTGGATCGACGTCACCGGTGTCGAGGGCATCCGCGCCGGGCGCAGTGTTCAGGAAAGCACCGCGGCAGGCGGGTCGCTGTTCACCGTCGGAGGTGACCTCCGACAGGCGTTGGACGCAGCCATTTCGTCTCCGTCCGGAATCGGTGTCGCTGTGGACGAGTCGGGTGCGGTCGTCGGCAGTCTCGACGGCTCGGAAATTCTAGAGCATCTGGCGGCACAACGCCGCGCCGAGGACGAGGCGCGCAACGAGCACCACTTCGGGTCGCTCTGATGCGTTGGCTCGTCGACAATTTCGACGTCGTTCTCGACCTGACCAAGACTCATCTGTACCTGTCCTTGGTCCCCCTGCTCATCGGACTCGCAATCGCGGTCCCCGTCGGCACTCTGGTTCGCAACGTCTCGTGGATCCGCCGAATCACGTTGACGGTGGCCAGCATCGCGTTCACCATCCCGTCGCTCGCCTTGTTCGTGACCATCCCAGCCATCCTCGGCACCAGGATTCTCGACGAGATCAACGTCGTCATCGCTCTCGCCGTGTACTCCACCGCGCTCCTGATCAGAGTGGTCCCCGAAGCACTCGATTCGGTGCCTTTCGCCGTCGTCGACTCCGCGCAGGCGATGGGCTACACCTCGTTGCGCCGCGCGATCGGAGTGGAACTGCCACTGGCACTTCCGGTTCTCGTGGCAGGCATCCGCGTTGTCGCCGTCACCAACATCTCGCTCGTCTCCGTCGGTTCGGTCATCGGCATCGGCGGTCTCGGCCAGTTGTTCACCCAGGGGTACCAGCGCGACTACCCGGATCAGATCGTCGCGGGGATCATCTCCATCGTGTTCCTGGCGCTGATCTTCGACGCTGCGCTGTATCTGCTGGGGCGTCGACTGACGCCGTGGACCCGTATCGGAACGTCGGCAGGCAAGAAGCGAGCACGGGCATGAACATCTTCACCGACGCCTTCGCGTACATGACCGACCCGGCGAACTGGGAGGGCAGCACCGGAATCGGCGCACGGATCCTCGAACACATCTGGTACAGCTTCATCGCCGTGGTCGTCTCCTCGGCGATCGCAGTACCCGTCGGGCTGCTGATCGGGCACTTGCGCCGCGGCGAGGTACTGATCGTCGGACTCGTCAACGCCCTTCGTTCGCTTCCGACGCTCGGCGTGCTCGTGTTCCTCGTGCTGCTCATCGGTCTCGGGCTCGTTCCACCGATCATCGCCCTTGTCCTACTGGGCATTCCGCCGGTGCTCGCCGGAACGTATGCCGGAGTGGCGAACGTGAACGCAGACGTCGTCGATGCAGCACGCGCTATGGGCATGACCGAATTGCAAGTGTTGTTCCGAGTCGAGATCCCCAACGCGATGCCCTTGATTCTCGGGGGTCTTCGGAACACCACCCTGCAGGTCATCGCTACCGCGACCGTCGCGGCCTACGTCAACCTCGGCGGGCTCGGCCGCTACATCTTCGACGGTCTGGCGCTCTACAGTTACGACCGAGTTCTCGTCGGCGCCATCCTGGTTGCCGTGCTCGCACTCGTCGTCGACGGCCTCCTCGCCCTCGCGGTGTACGCGTCCGTGCCCGGCACCGGCCGGCTGCGTCGAACACCGAACCTGCACTAGCTCGACCAACGGCCACATTTCGTCCCAGGACCACCCACGCCCACAGTCCGGTTTTCGGAGCGAACGAGCCCTTCAGTCACTCAGACTGACCAGACGCCACTTTCGCTCCGAAAGCCGGAGCAAAGCCGGGCGAAAACGGGAAAGCGCCCCGAACCACAGCCAGGTGAGGCGTGATTCGGGGCGCTTCGTTTCCCTGTCCTACGCGACACCCTCGGCTCGCGCTGCTGCCGCAACTGCGTCCGCAACGGCCGGGGCGACGCGAGGGTCGAGCGGGCTGGGCACGATTTTGTCCGCAGCCAGCTCGTCGCCGAGTACCGAGAGGATTGCCTCGGCGGCGGCGAGTTTCATGCCTTCGGTGATCCGTCGCGCTCCGGCGTCGAGTGCGCCTCTGAACACGCCGGGGAAGGCGAGCACATTGTTGATCTGATTGGGAAAGTCGCTGCGACCGGTCGCGACGATCGACGCGTACAGCGCAGCCCGTTCCGGATGAATCTCCGGGTCGGGGTTCGACAATGCAAAGACGATGGAGTGCGGCGCCATCGACGCGATGTAGCTCTCGTCGATCTTGCCCGCAGAGACCCCGAGGAACACGTCCGCGCCGACGAGCGCATCCCCTGCCCCACCGGACAGTCCACGCGGGTTGGTGCGTGCAGCGAGATCGACCTTGACGGCGTTCAGGTCACCGCGGTCGGCGGAGACGATGCCTCTGGAGTCCAGCACCACGACATCCGAGATACCCGCTGCGAGAAAGATGTTGGCACATGCGACTCCAGCGGCGCCCGCTCCGGAGATCACGATCTTCAGTTCGGAGGTACGTCGGCCCTGGAACTTCGCGGCGCCGTTGAGTGCTGCGAGCGCCACGATGGCGGTGCCGTGCTGGTCGTCGTGCATCACCGGGCAGTCGAGAGCCTCGACGACCCGCTTCTCGATCTCGAAGCAGCGGGGCGCAGAAATGTCCTCCAGATTGACCGCACCGAAACTGTGGCGGAGCCGGACGATGGTGTCGACGATCTCGTCGACATCGTTCGTGTCGAGCACGATCGGGATGGAGTTGAGGCCGGCGAACCTCTTGAACAGCGCCGCCTTGCCTTCCATGACGGGAAGCGACGCGCGGGGTCCGATGTCGCCGAGTCCGAGAACAGCTGATCCGTCGGTGATGACGGCGACGAGACGGTCGGTCCACGTGTACTGCTTCGCCAGCGAGGCGTCGGACGCGATCGCGCGGCTGACCTGCGCGACGCCGGGCGTGTAAGCGATGGACAAGTCCCGCTGCGTATCCAACGGCGCAGTCAGTTCGACCGAGAGTTTTCCGCCGACGTGGCCGAGAAAGATGTCCTCGTCGGTGATGGCGGTCGGGTCGATGGCGTTGTCGATGGATTCGGTCACAGCAGTCACGTTAGTTGCCCCAGTCACGTAAAGACGCGTAAAAGCGTCGGGAAATCACGAAGATGGCGTGAGGCGGGTGACGCCGTCGCAGACAAGAGCCGGGCGCTGTGGCACCGCAGGCTGCACTGGTCGGTCAGTCTGCCACCGGGACCGCGTGATGCGCAAACATCCCTGCCGTCGACTGCGGTCCAGGACGGACTGAGCCCGCGGCGTCAGCCCCACCCGCGAGCGGAGCCTGCGGAGTGAGCCTGCGTCAGCCCCACCCGCGAGCGGAGCCTGCGGAGTGAGGCCGCGTCAGCCCCACCCGCGAGCGGAGCCTGCGGAGTGAGTCCGCGTCAGCCCCACCACTGTGTCCACAGCAGGATGCCGGCGACGGCGAGGACCAGTAGTGATGCGATGACGGAGACGGCGCGGCGTCGGTGATCCGCGAAGTGTTGGATCACGACGGCGCCGATGGCTGCGGCGATGTGCGCGGCGACGGATACTGTTCCCGGGCCGGGGAATCCCCGTTGGCTGCCGAGATACTGTGCGCCGGCGACGACGACGGCCAGTACGACGAGGCCCGCGGTGACGGCCCCACTCAAACCTCGTAGCAAACCGTCAGCCTCCTGTGATGAATCCGCGGACGGAGTCCGCGATGAGCTGGACCGCGATTGCGGCCAGCAGTAGACCTGCGATGCGGGCGAGCAGTGTGATGCCGCCTTCGCCGAGGATGCGGATGAGGACGGTCGAGAATCGGAGGACGAGGAAGAACACGAGGTGGATGGTCACGATTGCGAGTGCGACCGCGAGGAGGGATCCGACGTGTCCTTCGGCTTGGCTGACGTTGACGATCACGGCGGCGATTGCTCCCGGCCCGGCCATCAGTGGGGTTCCCAGAGGGACGAGTGCCACGTTGACGTCTTCGGCTTCGGCGCCGCCGCCGGCTCCGCGTCCGGTGAGCAGGGACAGCGCGATGATGAGCAGGAGCAGTCCTCCTGCGCCTTGCAGTGCGGGGATACCGATGTGCAGGTAGTTCAGGATGGCCTGGCCACCGATCGCGAACACGGTGATGACGGTGAGCGATACCGCCGGTGCCTGCCATGCGGCGCGGTTGCGTGCTTCCTTGCTCTTGCGTCCGACGAGGGAGAGGAACACCGGGATGGCACCGGGCGGGTCCATGATCACGAACAGGGTGATCAGGACGGTGAGGTAGAGGGTCGTGTCGAAGCTCACGACGGGACCGTCGACCCTGTCGCCGCGCGGAGGATGCGCTCGTACTGGTCCGGCGCGGTGGTGTGTTCTCCGAGCTTCAGGGGTTTGTTCGCTCCGTGGTAGTCCGACGATCCGGTCGCGATGATGCCGAGTTCGTCGGCGAGTTCGTGCATGAAGTGGGTGTCCGGCTCGTCGTGGTCGGCGTGGAAGACTTCGACGCCGCCGAGACCGTGCGGGACGAGTTCTCGGATGTGGTTCGGGTCGAGAATCCGTCCGCGTTTGCGTGCACGGGCGTGCGCGACGACGCTGACGCCCCCTGCCGCCGCGATCATCTCCACGGCCCGCTGGATCGGTGTGTCCACTTTGTCGACGTAGTACGGGCTGGTCGTCGACAGGTAGCCGTCGAACGCGTGCTGAACGCTGTCGACGGCGCCGAGGTCGACGAGGGCTCGGGCGAGGTGAGGCCTGCCTGCCGATTCGCCGGTGGCCGCGATGATGTCGTCGGGGACGATGCCTGGGATGTCAGCGGCTAGACGCTCGGCCATCAGCCGGATTCTGGCCGCTCGCTCCCCTCGAAGGCGGGCGAGTTCGTCGGCGAAGCTCGAGTCGTTCGGATCGAACAGGTAGGCCAGAAGATGCACCGGGACCGGCTTGCCGTCTTCCCCTCGGCCGACGCACGACATCTCCATACCGCGCACGACGGTCAGTCCGGTCGGGGCTGCATCGAGGGCCTCGTCCCACCCCGATGTGGTGTCGTGATCGGTCAGCGCGACGACGTCGAGTCCGGCGGTACGAGCGGCGCGGACCAGCTCCGCGGGAGTGTCGGTGCCGTCGGAGACCGAGGAGTGGGTGTGGAGGTCGATGCGCACGACAGCCAGTGTCTCAGGCGCACCGGGCGTTGGTATCGCAGGCGTACGATTCGCGCCATGCCGTCTCTACCTCCGAGGCCGTCGCTTCCGTCGCTCCACTCCCTGCGGCCGTCCAATCGTGGACAGGCAGCCGGACCGAAGGTTCCCGTACCCACCGCTCGCGCGATCGTCGATTGCGCGGTCTACGTCGACGGGCACCGGCTGCCGGGCAAGTACACGCATTCGGCGGCGATAGCCGAGGTCCGCAAGCGAGGGGAAGGCTTCGTCTGGCTCGGTCTGCATGCCCCGGACGAGGGTCAGATGGACGGTGTCGCGCAGTGCTACGGCCTCCACGAACTGATGGTCGAGGACGCCGTCCACGCGCATCAGCGTCCCAAGTTGGAGCGCTACGACGACGTGTTGTTCCTCGTCCTGCGCACCATCAGCTACGTCGAACACGAATCGGTGACCACGGCCAACGAAATCGTCGAGAGCGGCGAGATCATGGTGTTCCTCGGACGGGACTTCGTCATCACCGTGCGCCACGGCGAGCATTCGGGGTTGTCCGGTGTGCGGCAAACGCTCGAGAACAATCCCGAGCAGCTGGCTCTGGGGCCGTCGGCCGTTCTGCACGCCGTCGCCGACCACGTCGTCGACGAATATCTCGAGGTCACCGGCTCGATCGAGCGAGATGTCGACGTCATGGAGGAAGAGGTCTTCTCGCCTCACCATCACGTACCGATCGAGAACATCTATCTGCTCAAGCGTGAGGTCGTCGAACTTCGACGATCCGTCACGCCGTTGTCGACGCCGTTGAATCAGCTGGCGCAGAGCTCGGAGAACCCTGTCCCCAAAGCGGTACGACGCTACCTGCGCGACGTGCAGGACCATCACACTCTGGTCGCGGAACGAGTAGCGGAGTTCGACGAGGTTCTGAGCTCGCTCGTCGACGCCGCGCTGGCGCGGGTGACGATGCAGCAGAACATGGACATGCGCAAGATCTCGGCGTGGGTGGCCATCGCAGCCCTGCCGACGATGGTGGCCGGCATCTACGGGATGAACTTCGACAACATGCCCGAACTTCACTGGAAGTACGGGTATTACATCGTCGTCGCCGTTGTGGCCGTGGCCTGCGTGGGATTGTTCGCGACGTTCCGCAAGAACGACTGGCTCTAGAGCGTCACGGCGGACCGGCTCGGGTCACGGACGTCGATTCCCGCTTCCGTCCACGCGTCGCGCAGGGCCTCGGCGCCGCGCAGCCGAACCCACGCCGCCTCGGTGCCCGTGATCGGCACGACATCGAGAAACTGGACCGGGTCGGCAGGCTCGGGCAGCTCGAGATCCTCGATGTCGCTGCGCCCGAGCAGTACCGCCGTGAACGGCGCACCCGCCCACAATGGTTCACCGAGATCCAGCAGAAGATCCTCGCGGAGCACGACACCCTCGACGGACGGCGTCGCGGCAAGCTTGGCCAGGTTCCGCAGGAAATCCTTGTCGATCCCGTCGAACACTCTGGTGACGAGAATCAGCTCGGCGCGAGGACCGCGGGTGGCGTCGGCGATCATCTCGCTCGGATCCGACATCGGATACCTCGAACAACCGAGCGTCACGAACCGGGCGAACTCGTCGCGTCGCGGGAAGAACGTCAACACGTCCAACGATTCGAGACCGAGGAACGTCACCGAGAACGGCGTCGGCTTCTCGTCTCCGATCGCGGCAAGCAGATGACTGCGTACCCGAGCTATGACACTGTCGCTCACGAAGTCCATCCAACACCACCGCTGCCCGGTAGCGTCGTCCGCGTGGTCTCTGTCCTTGCCGTCTCCGACGAAACGATCGAAAGCCTGTGGAGTTCTCAGGTGCGTTCACTGGACGTCGACCTCGTTCTCGGCGCGGGAGACCTCCCGTTCGACTACCTCGAGTATCTGACCGACGCCCTGAACGCGCCGTGCGTGTTCGTGCCGGGAAACCACGACGCCGACCTGACGGGCTACTCGGCCGGACGCGCCGGATGGATGCGGGCGGGACTGCCGAGCACCTGGCCGGGCCCCGTCGGCGCCGTCAACGCGGATCGTCGGATCGTGACCGCAGCGGGCCTTCGCATCGCCGGTCTCGGCGGGTCCATCCGCTACAACGGCGGACCCAACCAGTGGACCCAGCGCCAACAGAGGCGTCGGGCACGGACGTTGACACGGACCAAGACGTGGGCAGAGAAGGTCCGGGGCGACGACCGCGGCGTCGATGTACTGCTGACGCACAGTCCACCGTTCGGCGTCGGAGACGACACCGATCCCGCGCACATCGGATTCGAGTGCCTGCACGACACGGTGCAGTCTCTTCGACCGCAGGTTCTGCTGCACGGGCACGTTCATCCGCACGGGCAGTCACCTCCGGATCTTCGACTGCACGACACAGCCGTCGTGAACACCGTCGGCTACACCTTGCTGGACATAGAACCCGGTGGAGGGGCTCGGGAGATCACAGCACCGACCATCGTGAGGCGACGCCATGGCACGTGACACCGGATTCCCCGCGGCCGACGCCGAGAACGACTTCACCCGTCAGCGTCGGCGTGCCGATGTGGCGCGTCTCGTCGGCTGGTTGCGTCGCCAACCCGACGACATCAACACGATCCTGCCGTTCGACGAGGTGGTCGCCGCGCTCGGCAAGGTCGGTGAACGCCAACTGGGCGTTCAGGTCATTCGTGTCGATTCGATCGTCGGCAGTGTCGACCGCACCCGGGACTTCGACCGGTTCTTCAGGCCGACGTCGGCTCGGATCAGGGAGCGGTGGCAGCGTCTTGCTGCGGCGCAGCGGCGAGGCGAGGCGATGCCGCCGATTCAGGTCTACCGCATCGGTTCCATGCATTTCGTGCTCGACGGCCATCACCGGGTGTCGATCGCGTTCGCGATGCACCGCACCACGATCGACGCGCTCGTCACGGAAATCGTCACCCGCATCTCCCCCGAAGGAATCACTCGGCGCGGTGACCTGCTGATCAAGGATCACCGACGGATTTTCCTGTCCCGGGTCCCCCTCGTCGGGAAGGCTCGTGAGGCCGTCACCGTGACCGACCCGTTCGATTACGCCGAGCTGAGCGAGTCGGTCGAAGCGTGGGGTTTCAGGTTGATGCAGGAGTTGGGCGAATTCGTGGACCGGGCGACCGTCGCGCGCCGATGGTTCGGTGAGGAGTTTCTGCCCGTCGTCAGGATGGTCCGGGCCGCCGACATTCTCGAGGGCCGGACCGACGCCGAGGCGTACATGTGGATGAGCCGAGAGCGGTACCGATTGGTCCGCGAACACATCTGGAACGACGAGATCGTGTCCGAGCTTCGCCAGCGCGCTCGCAGCTCGCGCACTCCGTAGAACACCGCTCGTCTTTCCCGGCGGGCACAAACCTGATAGTTACTTAGATGCACACATCAAACTTTTGGTCTTCCCTTTAGCTCTTGTGAAAAAGTAACGAGGTTTTCGTCATGCCCACCCAGGCTCGCACCGACGAGATCCACCCTGGACGCCTGCTGCTTCCCGGCCTCTGTTTCGTCGTCATGACACTTGCCGTCCTTCAGACGATGGTGGTCCCCATCATCGGCACGATCGGTACACAGCTCGGCGTCAGCACGACAGCGGCCGGTTGGGTCCTGACGGCCAACCTACTGGCCGCCGTCGTCGCGACCCCCGTCATCGGTCGCCTCGCCGACCTGCACGGCAAGCGACCCGTCCTCATCGCCGTCCTGGTTCTCGTGTTGCTCGGATCGCTCCTGGCCGCCGTCACCGAATCCTTGCCACTTCTGCTCGCCGGACGCGTCCTCCAGGGTCTGTCCTACGCGCTGTTTCCCATCTCCCTCGCTCTGCTGCGCGACGAAATGCCCCCGCGCCGCCTCGTCGGATCGATGGCCATTCTGTCCGGCACTCTCGGCGCGGGCGGTGGGTTCGGTCTCGTGCTCACCGGAGTCCTGACGGCCGACGGCGCGGACTATCAGCGTGTGTTCTGGCTCACCGTCGCTTTCGTCGCCGCGGCGATCGCACTCGTCTGGTTCGGTGTTCCCACGCGCGCACGCACCGGGACCGGCTCGGTCGACTGGTGGGGTGCGATCCTGCTCGCGGCCGCGCTGGTACTTCTCTTCCTCGCACTGACACAGGGCCGGTCGTGGGGTTGGGGATCGATTCCGACGGTTCTCTGCGCTGTCGGCGGCATCGTCGTCCTCGCCTGCTGGTGGATATTCGAGAACCGCATCGCCGCCCCGCTCGTCGCGCCGCGCATGCTGACCCACGGCCCACTACTCGCAACGAGCGTCGCGACGCTGTTCGTCGGCATCGGCATGTTCGTCAACTTCCTGGCGTGCTCGTACTTCGTGCAGACACCGCGCGAGGTCGCCGGATACGGTTTCGGCGCCGACGTGCTGTACGCCAGCGTCGTCTACCTGCTCCCCGGTGCCGCGGTGGGCGTCGTCGCGGCGACGTTGAGCGGTGGGCTGATCCGACGGTTCGGCCCACGGCCGGTTCTGATCGGCGGCGGCGCGATCGGCATCGTCGGATTCATTCAATTCGCGTTGTTCCACGACACGACGTGGCAGGTGATTCTCGCGTCGTCGATCGTCAACGTCTTCGTGTCGTTGGCCTTCGCCTCGATCCCGAACCTGCTGATGGCCGAGGTCTCTCCGGCGGACACCGGCGTCGCGAACAGCGTCAACTCCATCGTTCGAACAGTCGGGACATCCATTGCGAGCGCGGTCCTGACGACGATGCTCGCCACCTACACGATCGCGGGTACATCTGTTCCTCGCGAGATCGTCTACACCGCAGCGTTCCTGGTCGGTGCACTCGCGTGCGCCATTGCGACCCTGTCCGCCTTCGCGATCCGCGTACCCCGCGCGACTCGGAGCACACTCACAGCAGCCTCCACGGTCGGAGGCGATTCCGAGCAGGCAAAAGCACGCGCATCCGCTGGTGAGCGCATCCTGGCAGAAGACTGCTGACGTTCTGGGAGTAGCCGCTTCTCCCTTTCGGACCCTTCCGTGCGTACCTAGATTCGAGTTGTACGCACACGAAAGGGAATCCGAATGAACGCTCGAAAGATCTTGTCCCGCACCGCTGTCACCGGGGTACTGGTTGCCGTTCCGCTCGTCGCGGTGGTGGGTACCGCCTCGGCCGATCCGATCCGTGACGAGCAGGGACATCAGCAGGCTCAGCCTCAATGGGAGCTTCCACAGTTCCAGTTGCCGAATCTGGCTCCGGCTCAACCGGTTCCCGCGCCTGCCCCCGCCCCGGCGCCGACCGACATTCCGAACTTCGCGCCCGGGTTCTTCCAGGGCTTGTCCACCGGCTCGTCCCTGTAGCTCGCTTCCCCTATGTGAGTGGAAATGTGTCTTCGGGTCGCTTCGCCGGCTCCGCTCCGGTGGCCCAGGGCCTACATTTCCACTCACACAGGGGGTAGAGCCCTCTACAGCGTCAGGTTGTCACCCGAGGCCTGGTCGAACACCGAGATCTTGCCCGGATCGAACCACAGCTCGACGTCGCCGCCCTCGCGGGCCGCCGATTCCGCGGCCAGACGGGCGACGATCTGAGCACCTCCGGTGTCCCCGAGACCGGCGTCCGCAGCCAGTTCCTGCAACTCCGCGGACTGCACCTTGCTGCCCTTGGACTCGAAGTACACGTACTTGTCGCTGCCCATCGACTCCAGAACATCCACCCTCGCGGTGAACGTCGCACCGTTCAACTTCTGATAGGAATCGATCAACGCCGCGTCCTCGAAGTGCTCCGGACGGATACCGATGACGACGTCCTTGCCCGGGTTCTTCTGCGCGATCGCCTGACGACGCTCGTGCGGCAGTTCGAACGTGCCGAGGTCCGTCTGCACCCCGTCCGACGTGAGCTGGCCCGGAACGAAGTTCATCGACGGCGATCCGATGAACCCGCCCACGAACAGGTTGCGCGGCTTGTCGTACAGCTCCTGGGGCGATCCGATCTGCTGCACGAGCCCACCCCGCAGTACGACGACCCGGTCCCCGAGCGTCATGGCCTCGGTCTGATCGTGCGTGACGTACACCGTCGTCGTGCCGAGACGTTTCTGCAACCGCGAGATCTCCGCACGCGTCTGCACGCGCAGCTTGGCGTCGAGGTTGGACAGCGGCTCGTCCATCAGGAACGCCTTGGGTGTACGAACGATGGCCCGGCCCATCGCGACTCGCTGACGCTGACCACCCGACAGATTCGACGGCTTGCGGTCCAGGTGCTGACTCAGGTCCAGGATCTTCGCTGCTTCCTCGACCTTGGTGTTGATCTCGTCCTTGCTGAGCTTCGCGAGCGTCAGCGGAAACGCGATGTTCTGACGCACCGTCATGTGCGGGTACAGCGCGTAGGACTGGAACACCATCGCGATGTCGCGGTCCTTCGGTGCCCGCTCGTTGACGCGTTCGCCTGCGATGCGCAGCTCACCCGAGGAGATGTCCTCCAGACCGGCGATCATGTTGAGCGTCGTCGACTTTCCGCAGCCCGACGGACCGACGAGAATGATGAATTCGCCGTCGGCGATGGTGATGTCGACGTCGCTGACCGCAGCCGCGCCGTCCGGGTAGAGCTTGGTGACTTTGTCGAGAACGATTTCGGCCATGACGGTTATCCCTTCACTGCGCCGGACGTCAAGCCCGCCACGATACGTCGTTGGAAGAAGAGCACGAAGATGATGATCGGAATGGTGATGACCACGGCAGCCGCGGCGATGGACCCGGTCGGCTCCTCGAACTGAGAGCTACCGGTGAACTGCGAGATCGCGGCCGGAACGGTGATGGATCGCTCCGTCGCGGTCAGCGAGATCGCGAGCAGCAGGTCGTTCCAGGCGAAGATGAACACCAGGATCGCGGCGGTGACGATGCCGGGTGCCGCCAGTGGTGCGATCACCTTGCGGAATGCCTGTGCCGGTGTCGCGCCGTCCATCTTGGCGGCCTTCTCCAACTCCCAGGGGATTTCCCGGAAGAACGCCGACAGCGTGTAGATCGCGAGCGGCAACGCGAACGTGATGTACGGGATGATCAGGCCCGGCCACGTGTCGAACAGGCCGATGGCGCGTTCGATGTCGAACAGCGGTGTCACGAGCGAGATCTGCGGGAACATCGCGATGAGCAGAGCCGCACCGACGAGCGCCTTCTTGCCCGGAAAGTCGAGGCGAGCGACGGCGTAGGCAGCCATGGTTCCGATCACGACGGCGATGACCGTGGTGATCAGTCCGATTCCGATCGAGTTGATCAGTGCCGAGGTGAACTGGTTGGTCTGGAAGATGCCCTTGTAGTTGTCCAGGGTGAACGAGCTCGGAATGAACTTGCCGTCGGCGATGGTGGCCGTCGATTTGAACGACAAGCTGATGATCCATGCCAGTGGGATGAGCGCGTACAGCAGCACGAGCGCATTGATGACGGTCCAACCGACCTTCTTGCGAGGCGTCACGGTCGTCATTACTTACGGCCTCCGTCGTCCGAGCCCGGCGCCGACGCACCGAACAATTTGATGAACACGAACGCGATGATGGCGACGCAGAAGAAGATCAGAACGCTGATCGCCGAGCCGAGTCCGAGGTTGAACGCTCCGAACAGGTTGTCGTAGCCCAGAATCGACACCGATCCCGTGCCGTTGCTGCCTTTGGTGAGCACGTAGATGTTGTCGAAGATGCGGAATGCGTCGAGTGTGCGGAAC
This sequence comes from Rhodococcus sp. 114MFTsu3.1, assembly GCF_000383555.1. NCBI lineage: Bacteria > Bacillati > Actinomycetota > Actinomycetes > Mycobacteriales > Nocardiaceae > Rhodococcus > Rhodococcus sp. 114MFTsu3.1. The sequence continues at coordinate 113,566 of NZ_KB911560.1, forward strand.
AGCAGCGCAACGAGGATCGCCGGTTTCATCAGCGGGATCGTGATGCGCACCAACCGTGTCCACGCTCCCGCGCCGTCCACCTGCGCGGCCTTGAGCAGATCGTCCGGGACGAGTGCGAGACCGGCCAGCAGAAGCAGGGCCATGAACGGCGTCGTCTTCCACACCTCGGCGAGCACGACGATGGCGAGCGACGGAATCTGCTCGGTCAGTGGGGCACTGCCGTCGGGCAGCAGGTTGGCGAGGTAGCCGGTGCCCGGCGTCCACGCGTAGTACCAGCTGTAGGCGGCGGCGACGGTGACGATGCCGTACGGGATCAACACGACCGTGCGCACCAGTCCGCGGCCGAAGATCGTGCGGTGCATGATGAGCGCTACCGCGAGGCCGAGTACGAATTCGATGATCACCGAGATGATGGTGATCGCGGTGGTGACACCGAACGCCGTCCACCAGTATCCGTCGGTGAGAACGGTGACGTAGTTGGAGATTCCGACGAACTCACGATCGTCGGGGAACGCGAGGTTGTACTTCTGCAGGCTGAGCCAGAAGGCGTAGATGATCGGGTATCCGGTCACCGCGATCATCATGATCGCGGCGGGAGCGATCAACGTCAGACCGAGCCGACGTTCGGCCTTCTTGCCGTCGGAGACCTTCTTCAGGATCTCCTGTTTGTCCAACGTCTCGCTCATGGAATCAGCCCTTCCGAATTGACAGCCTTGGAGACCAGGTCGGCGAGCTTGTCCACGTCCGCAACGGGATCGATGTTCTGAGGTGGATTGAGCGCGTCGGCAAGCAGGATCGAAATGCTCTGGTAGGCAGGTGAGACGGGTCGGACCGCGGCGTTCTCGATGGAGTCGAGTACGCCTTCCCACGCCGGGTAGACGGCTTGGAATTCAGGGTCCTGATACAGCTGCGCCAGCACCGGCGGAACTCCGCCGTTGACGGCGTTGTTGCGCTGGTTGTCCTCGTTGGTCAGACACTCGACGGCTTCCCACGCGAGGTCCTCGTGCTGAGTGGTCTTGGCGACGCCGATGTTGAAGCCACCGATGGTCACCTTGGCCGGAGTATCCGGGATCACCGCCGGGTACGGCGCGCTGCGGAACACCTCGGCGACCTTGGCATCCTGTTGGTCCGCAGGGACGTTCGTCAGATCGAGGAACGGTACTGCCCCGGCTGCCGCGTTCTCCTTGATGCCCGGGAGCACGAACGGGTAGTTGACCTGGAATGCCGAGTTGCCGGCCTCCATACCGAGACGGGCGGTGGCCTCGTCGGTCTGCGAGATCGACGGGTCGTGGCCGTCGGCCGTGGCGACGCGCTTCATGATCTCGAGTGTCTTCTCGGTCGCCGCACGATGCTCGGGAGTGTCGTTCAGGGTCACCGTCGTACCGTCGTCGGCGACGACCTGACCGCCTGCGCTGACGAGGAGGCTGTTGAACCACACCATCAGGCCCTCGTACTGCTTGGCCTGGACGCCGATGTACGCGGGTTTGCCTTCGGCCGCGTTGGATTCGGCTTCGTCGATCATCTGGTCCCACGTCTGCGGCGGCTGACCACCCGGCACCTGATCGGGTCGGTACCACAGCAGCTGCGTGTTGGAGTTCAGTGGAACCGCGTACAGCTGGTCCTGCCACTGCGCCGTTTCGAGCGGGCCTTCCAGGGTGGCGCCGCCTTCGAGCTTGGCGGCGAGATCATCCGGGACCGGAAGTGCCCAGCCGGCCTCGGCGAACTCGGCGGTCCACACCACGTCGAGGGTCATCAGGTCCAACGAATTGTCGTTGCCCGCCAGACGTCGGGCCAACTGCAGTCGCTGATCGTTCGCGCTCTTGGGGAGAGTTCGCTGTTCCACTCGATAGCGTCCGTTCGACGCGGCCGAACACGCCTCCGCAGCGGCGGCGTACTGCTCGGCGCCGTCCGCTGCGGTGTAGAAACTCAGTATCGGTGTGCTGCTGTCGGAGGATCCGCAGGCTGCGAGCAACGGGCTGGCGACCAACGCAGCGGCCGCCAACACCCCTATTCTGGTTGCGTGTGCAGGCCTCGCACTCCGAGGCCTTTGACTACGTTGTCTCGGCACTTTCCGCCTCCGTATTTTCGATTACGTATACAGAACTTCCTTATTGACTGTCCTGTACGTAAAGAAACGTAACCGAACGAGGGCCGGCGATAGGGATATTGGAACTATTCCGTAACCTGCCGTCGCGACGAACGTGTCAGAGCGCGAGACGGGCGAGCAGATCGCGTGCTTTCTCCGCACTCTTGGGCTCGCACAACACGTCGTACCGACCGGCGACCAACTGCATGCTCGACGCGAAATCTCGCTGGCCCTTGGTGGCCGCGTACGGAATGGCCGCGGAGATCAATCCGAAGATGACGCCGCCGACGATGCCGATGATCAACGCCCCGAGAATGTTGCCGTTGGTGAAGATACCAAGCACCAGGCCGAGGAACAGTCCGAGCCAGGCGCCCGAGACGACGCCTCCGCCAATGACTTTCGGCCACGTCAACCGACCGAGAACACGCTCGACCTGCATGAGGTCGACGCCGACGATGGTGACGTCCTGAACCGAGAACTCCTGGTCGGAGAGGTAGTCGACGGCCTTCTGCGCTTCGGCGTACGTCGGGTAGGAACCGATCGGCCACCCGGACGGCGGAGTCGGAAGACCCTGACCTGGGCGGCCGGGCTGCGAAAGTGGATTCGTCATTGCTCTATTGTGCCCGAATCTGCAGTACACGGGTTGCGTCGGACACCGGGTGTTACTTCACTACGCAGCATTCCTGCCGCGCGCCCTTTCGCACTGACCACCAGGGCCATCTTTCTCGACGCCTCGTCGATCATCTCGTCTCCGAGCATCACCGCACCGCGGCCACCACCGGCCTCGGAGGTATGAAATTCGTACGCCTCGAGAATGTTCTCGGCTTTGTCGAAATCGGCCTGCCGGGGCGAGAAGATTTCGTTGGCGGCATCGATCTGGGTGGGATGCAGTACCCACTTGCCGTCGAAGCCGAGACCGGCCGTGCGGCCCGCGGCGCGGCGGAACGCGTCGAGATCACGGATCTGGAGGTACGGACCATCGATCGCCTGCAGTCCGTGGGTCCGCGCGGCGAGCAGAATGGTCATCAGGATGTGGTGGTAGGCGTCACCGGTGTCGTACCCCTCCGGCTGTTCGCCGACGACGAGGGTGCGCATGTTCACGCTGGCCATCAGATCCGCGGGACCGAAGACGAGAGTCTGCACACGGGGACTGGCCGTGGCGATCTCGTCGATGTTGCGCAGGCTGCGAGCACTTTCGATCTGCGGTTCGATTCCGATGGCGCCGACTTCGAGTCCGCTCGTCTTCTCGACCTGGGTCAGAAGCAGATCCAGTGCTTCGACGTGCGCTGCGGTCTCGACCTTCGGAAGCAGGATCGCATCCAACCGAGAACCTGCACCGGAGACGACGTCGATGACGTCGCCGTAGGTCCAGGGCGTCGTCCAGTCGTTGACGCGGACGACCTTCAGTTGGTCTCCCCATCCGTCGGACCGGAGCGCTTCGACGATGCGTCCGCGCGCCTCCACCTTGGCGATCGGGGCCACTGCGTCCTCGAGATCGAGGAAGATCGCGTCGGCCTTCAGTCCTTTGGCCTTTTCGATCATCTTTGCGGAACTGCCGGGAACCGCGAGTACGGATCGGCGGGGACGGTCTTGCTTCACCGAGCTCATTCGAGCCTCATCGCTCCCTGCTTGTTCACCGGCTGTCGATTCTCCGGTTCGTACTGTCACGCTCTAACCTTTCCATCATGGCAGCACTGAGCAAGCTATTCGCAGCCAGGCTCGCGGGTCTGGTCGTGCTCGGCCCCGACGGCGAATCGATCGGCCGCGTCCGCGATCTCGTCATCACCATGCGCGTCGGCCGCGCCCAACCCCGAGTACTCGGCCTGGTCGTCGAACTCGCGACGCGCCGAAGAATTTTCGTGCCGATGCTGCGCGTCACCAGCATCGAACCCAACTCCGTTCAGCTCAACACCGGCAACGTGAGTCTGCGCAGATTCTCGCAGCGAGCCAACGAAATCCTCGTGTTCGCGCAGATTCTCGACTCCAAGGTTCGCGTCGACGACCCGGAACTCGAAGAGCTGCACGACGCCGATTCCATCGTCGTCGACCTCGGCATCGAACTGACTCGAACCCGTGACTGGCTGGTCGCTCGGGTCGCGGTCCGGCGCAGCCGCGGCAGGCTCGCGCGCCGAGGTGCAATCCATGTCGTGGACTGGCAACACGTCCAGGGCCTGACCCAGAACGAGCTGTCCCTCCCCGGCCAAGGCGTCGCGCAGCTGTTGATGCAGTTCGAGGATCTCCGGGCTGCCGACGTGGCCAACGCGATGCGTGAGCTGCCGGTGAAACGACGGATGGAGGTGGCACACGCCCTCGACGACGAGCGGCTCGCCGACGTCGTGCAGGAACTTCCCGACGACGATCAGGTCGAACTGATGCATTACCTCGGTGTAGAACGCGGCGCCGACGTGCTCGAGGCGATGGACCCCGACGACGCAGCCGACCTTCTGGGTGAACTGCCCGAGCCCGAGGCGGAGTCGCTGCTCCGTCTGATGGACCCGGAGGACTCCGCTCCTGTCCGGCGCCTTCTCGAACACTCACCGGACACTGCCGGTGGTCTGATGACCACCGAACCGGTGGTGTTGAACGCATCGACGACGGTGGCCGAGGCTCTCGCCCGGGTACGTAACCCGGATCTGACGCCTGCGCTGTCCTCGCTGGTGTTCGTGGTTCGCCCGCCGACGGCAACTCCGACGGGCGCGTACCTCGGGTGTGTTCACCTGCAGCAACTGCTCCGCGAGCCGCCGGCGAGCCTGGTCGGCGGCGTGATCGACAAGGCGCTGCCCAAGTTGTCGCCGGAGGACAGCCTGACGGCCGTCACCCGATATTTCGCGACGTACAACTTGGTGTGCGGGCCGGTGGTGGACGACGAAGATCACCTGGTCGGAGCAGTGACAGTGGACGACGTTCTCGACCATCTTCTTCCCGAGGACTGGCGTGATCAGGAGGTGGCAGGACAGTGAAGGAAACCGCTCGGCAGCGCATGGACACACCGCAGGGCTCGCGGCTGTTCAACTGGCATCTCGACGTCGACCTCGGCAGCTCGGGAGAGCGCGCCGCCCGCTTCCTCGGCACCGGACGGTACCTGGCGATTCAGACGATCATCGTCATCGTCTGGATCTTCCTGAACGTCGCCGTCGTCGCACTTCAGTGGGACCCGTATCCGTTCATTCTGTTGAACCTCGCGTTCTCGACGCAGGCTGCGTACGCGGCGCCGCTGATCCTTCTCGCGCAGAACCGTCAGGACGATCGCGACCGGGTCTCGCTGGAAGAGGACCGTGCCCGGGCACAGCAGACGAAGGCGGACACGGAGTTTCTTGCCCGCGAGCTGGCGTCGCTGCGTATCGCCGTCGGTGAGGTCGCGACTCGTGATTACCTGCGGCGTGAACTCGACGAGATCCGCGAGTTGCTGGAACAGATGGGCGGCGAGCCGTCCGCGGCGCCGAAGAAGTCACGGAAGAAGCAAAGCCCACGCAAGCGTGAGGACGGTCCGGCGCCGGAGAGCGACGCCCCGTTCGACGTGGACTAGTTCCGCCCGGGCCGCTTGATAACGGCCGTGTAACGGAACGATCTCGAATCAGGTACCCTCGACTCCGGTTCGCAAACGATCAGGAGGTACCGACGCGTGGGACGTCACAGAAAAGCATCGAATTCCAACGTACGCCGGAATTCGGTGATTGCTCTGACGGGTCTCGTCCCCGCAGGACTCATCACCGCCGCCACCAGCGCAGGCGCGGCCGAGTACATCCCCTTCATGACGACCACCTCCACGGCGCAGGAAGCCGAGCCCGTCGTGGAAACACCCGCCCCCATCGCGGATGACACCGAGGCACAGCCCGTCGCCGCAGCCGAGGCACCCGTCCCGCAGGCAGCACCCGTCCCGGCGCCCGCGCCGGAGATCCCGCCGACTCCCGAGCTGCCGACGAGCCTCGCCGCCAGCCCCATCGCAATCCCGACGGTCAACGTCTCCGCCTACAAGAACGCCGAGCGGATTCTCGCCGAAACCCAGCCCGGCTGCGGAATCAGCTGGACCATCATCGCCGGCATCGGCCGCGTCGAATCCACCCACGCCAACAACGGCAAAGCCGACGACCTCGGCCAGCTGCTCGAGCCCATCCTCGGCCCCCGCCTCGACGGATCACTCGCCGGCAACAACGTCATCGCCGACACCGACGGCGGCGCACTCGACGGCGACCCCAACTTCGACCGCGCAGTCGGACCGATGCAGTTCCTCCCCGAAACATGGAACCGCTACAAAGCCGACGGCAACGGCGACGGCATCTCCGACCCACAGAACCTCTACGACGCAGCCCTCGCCACCGGCGACTACCTGTGCGACGGCGGCCTGAACCTCCGCGACCTCGGACAGACCACCAAAGCCATCCTGCGCTACAACAACTCCATGGCCTACGTCGCCAACGTCCTCGCCTGGTCCACCGGCTACGCCACCGGCATCGTCCCCACCTCCGACCAGCTCCCGCGCATCCACTAAGGGTCATTCCGCAGGCTCCACTCCCGCCTCCCCCGGGTCATTCCGCAGGCTCC
>NZ_KB911561.1:0-103310 GCF_000383555.1 Rhodococcus sp. 114MFTsu3.1
TTTCAGGTACACAACTACATGAAAACCAAGAACGAACACACACACTGTGTGTGTCTCCGACTTCGGTTCGTTCGTGACACTGTTTCACAGAGTTACGGCGGCCATAGCGGAGGGGAAACGCCCGGTCCCATTCCGAACCCGGAAGCTAAGCCCTCCAGCGCCGATGGTACTGCACCCGACAGGGTGTGGGAGAGTAGGACACCGCCGAACACACTTTCACAGCACACCCCCGGGAACCACACGGTACCCGGGGGTGTTCTGCATACCCGAACAAAAAACACCCCACCATGCAGGACCCCCACGAGCCACCGGTCGCCCACGGGCCGGACGCTCACCCCAGTGCTAGCCATGCACCCCGCACCGACACACCGGGCCCGTGCACACAGACGCTCACCCCAGTGCCGGACGCTCACCCCAGTGCTAGCACTACGCCGTGCATCCGACACCGGACAGCGACCACCCACTAAAAACACCCCCCGAATGTGCGCTGACACCACCCCCACACGCACAACATGAGGTCACCCCGCCGCTCTCAGGTACACAGCCGCTCACGCACGTGCCACATGGTCACCGACGCTGCTGTCGACGGCACTCCGATTGCCCGCGACCCGATGACGAGCCGGCGCGATGTGCCGTGCAATTTAATTCGGTGGCGCCTGTGAGAGTTGTGCAGCATGATGGTGCACGGAACACGGCGAGTACATGGACCGAAAGGGGTGCGACTTGGTGACAGAACTCAAAAACATTGCCGGGCATCCGTTTACGGTGTCCCGTGCCGCACTCTCGTTCGAGTAGCGACGTCCATTCCGCTATTCGTATTCGCAGGGCATTCGGCGTCTTCGCCTGTCCTGATCATGCTGGGCTGCAAAGCTATTCGAGGAGTTCCCATGTATCTGTACGAGAACGTAATCCGTGAACACGAACTGCGCGTTGCGAAGTCGTTGGAACGGTACCGGAAGAAGAAGGGTGAGGACGGCGAGCATACGGACAACTACCCGTTGTTCGCTACCGCTCGCCGGGCGATCCGGGAGAAGTGAGCAGGTCGCCGAAGTTGTCTGCGTTCGTTTCGATGAATTCGCGGACGAACCAGCAGGACGGCTGAACGAACAGTTCGTGCGAGCGGGTGTCGTTCAACGCGTATTCCGTCAGTACCGCGGCGTACCCTCTGCCGCGGTACTGGGGGAGTGTCACGGTGTGGAAGAAATTGCGGGTGTCTCCGACGTCGAAGTACTCGGATACCGCGGCAACTTCGGTGTCCGAGTACAACACGAATCTGCTTCTTTCGGCGTCGTGCTCGGCCCGTACGTTCATGCGTCGATTGTGCACGGTATCCACGTGAGGCGCCGGACCACTAGGCTGAGGTCAGATTCCCGAGTCGTGCGCGTGCTACCCGTCGTAGGCACCTCTCTTCATCTGCACGGGTAGGCAGAACAGAGGTAGCACCGTGGAAGACGTTTCGGAGCAGGGCATACGCGCATTCATCGAAGCGGTGGTGATGCACGGGGGTCGCGCTGAGCGGCTCACCACGTCGCGTCGCAATCCGGTCCAGGTGTGGGCAGTCGACGGTTCCAGCTGCGTGGTCCGAGTCAGGTCCAAGGTGGAGGGTGACTGGAAGGCGCGTCGGCAGGACGAGTCGCTGGCCACCGATGACACCGGCTCGACGTACTGGGTGTTCGTGGATCTGGGCAAGTCGGATCCGTCTTTTTTCATGGTGTCGTCAGAGGAAATGGCCGCGGACATCAGGGGCGAGGTCGATCTGTGGGTGCAGGATTCTCCGTTGCGCTCTCGTACCGGACACCACGCAATCGCTGTCGGCCGGGTGCAACACGGTCACGACAGGTGGAGTCTTCTGGGGTTGAACGTCGACGCTGACCCGACGCTGGCAGAAGCAGCGCACTCCGCGGCGTCTCATCGCGTCGGCAAGAAGACCCGGCGAACGGATGCAAAGCGTTCCGCGTCGGTCGAAGAGGTTATCGACCTGCGCGTTCGTGTCGTTGCCGACTTCGACGGCTACCGGCTCAGTGCGCGGTACGACCCCGACAGTTCGCGCCTCGAGATCGTGCGTGGACCGATGGAGGGCCGTAGATTCGAAGATCCCACCGAGGCCGCCAGTGCCGTCGCGACACATATCAGCGGCGATGCGCAGGTCTGCGACGGTTGGAAATTCTGGGAGCTCGACACCCCTGAACGCGCGCCGCTCGGGTCGCTTCTGTAGGTCACAAGTGGACCGACCGTTCTGTTGTGAACGGTCATAGCAATCCCAGAAACAGCGGATCGATCAGGTTCTACTCCCTATCGTGGGTGAAGTTCCTGTTTGTTATCGAGACGTTCGACACCCCTCGCACGGCAAGGTCCCCGGCGGATCCGCTGCCCAGCTACGTCGGCGTCTCGGTCCGTTGAGTTCGATGGCGACGACGAGTGGCGTTGTCGACCAGGGAGGCAAAGTTCCGTGGAGCATTCGTTTCGATCCCCATCGCTGCACGCATCGCGTTTCGTCATCCTTGTTGCGCAATTCGTGGACCGACGGATCTCGGCCGACCACTTTTCCGCTCAGTTCCGGGCCCTGGAAAGCAGCGACTCCGGATACCTCGAGCGTGACATCTCCATGATCGTTCGCAAACTGTCCGTCGACGTCGGCGCCTACCGTGGAGATGTCAACTTGCTGGGCGTCGACTTCATCGACAGCGAACAGCTGTGGCGTGCATCAGGAGAGGCCTTCCGGGACCTGCTGACCCTTCAGTCCGAGTTGCTCGGCCGCGAAGCCGGCTGATTCTTCTTGAACGTCTCCCGAAGTCGGACAAGATCTTCGAGGCGGAACCTGCGGTGAGTGCCGCGCATCTCGATCGCGAGGTCGCCCGCGTCGGCCAGTTTTCGGACGTAAGTGTCGGATACACCGAGGATCTCGGCTGCCTGCGACGTCGTCAGTAGCTCGCTCACCGGGCCCACCGTCACCGACGTACCCCCGGCGAGAAGTCGGAGCAGTTCCACGACAGTTCGTCGGCCCGACTCGTCGATGTCGAGTTCCACTCCATCGAGCGAAACAGTGGGTACACGATCACCCGACTCCGCAATGCGGGCGGAAACCAACTGTGCATCACGGTGCGACAACGCCGATGCAATGTACCGATGATCCATGCCTCGAGCCTATCTGCAGGCTCCGCTCCCATGCTGGGCATATTCTCTAGTGACCGCTATTAGAAGGAGTGTCCGTGCCGCAGTTGTTGCATCTAGATTCTTCCGCTGATCCTGTTGCGTCCGTGAGTCGAGCGGTGACCGCACATTTTTCGGACACCTGGCATTCGCTCGGTGCCGATCATTCTGTGATCTATCGGGATCTGCATCGCAATCCGCCGCCTCATCTGCCGACGTCCGCGTTGCACTGGGCGCCGCATCTGAGAACTTCGGACGAGATTGCGCCGCCGGAGGCGGAGGCGTTGCAGAAGGAACTGATCGACGAGTTGGTGTCCGCGGATGTGCTTCTCGTCGGTGCGCCGATGTACAACTGGTCCGTTCCGTCGACTCTCAAAGCGTGGATCGATTACATCCACGTTCCGGGCATCACCGTGCCGTTCGACGCGCCGACTCGGCCTCTCGAAGGCAAGCCGGTTGTCGTGGTGTCGTCGCGAGGCAACCAGTACGGCCCGGGAACGCCGGACTTCGGTGCCGATCACACGGTGCCGCAGTTGCAGCAGGTGCTCGGTGTGGCGTTGGGGATGGAAGTCTTCGTCGTGACCGTGGACCTGACGCTCGCCTCCCGGGTTCCGGCGATGGCGGCGTTGACTCCGCAGGCGGAAGCGAGCCTCGCGGACGCACGATCCGCAGTGGCAGCTCTAGCGTCCCGACTGGGTTCGTGACCGACGTGCGCTGACGAGTACGTCGATCAGTTCCGACTCGACGGCAGCGAATTCGGGTGTCGTGACGACCATCGGCTCACGTGGCCTCGGCAGGGGAACGGCGACTTGGCGTCGGACATGGGCCGGTTTGTCGGACAGAACCACCACGCGATCCGAGAGGTACACGGCCTCTCGGATGTCGTGCGTGATCATCAGTACCGTCCAGCGGTAGCGAAGCCAAACGTCCTGCAACCATTCCTGCATGTCTGTTCGGGTCAGCGAGTCCAACGCGCCGAACGGTTCGTCGAGCAGGAGTAGGTCGTGGCCTTGAACGACGGTCCGGAGGAGTGCGGCGCGCTGGCGCATTCCCCCGGACATCTCCGAGGGCCGAGCGTTCTCGTACCCGGCGAGTCCGAAGACGTCGAACAGCTCCCGAGCCCGGGTACGCGCCTCTTTCTTCGGAACGCCCTGCACCTCGAGGCCGAGGGTCGTGTTGTCCAGCACCGACCGCCAGGGGAACAGCAGGTCTTTCTGCGGCATGTAGGCACTGCGGGGTGCTTCGACGACACCCCCGTCCGGCGAGTCGAGGCCGGCCACCATGTTGAAGATGGTGCTCTTGCCGGATCCGCTCGGGCCGATCACCGACACGAATTCACCGGGTTCGACGTCGAAGTCGATGCCGTCCAGGATCGTGCGGTTGCCGTAGGACTTCGTCAGGCCTGCCACGTGCACTCTGCTCATCGCGGCTGTTCCTCTCGTCCCCGTTCGTCGCGAGCCCAGGGTATGAACAGTCTCTCGACGACGTACGTCAGCAAGAAGAGCAGGACGCTGATGACGGCGGTGACGAGGACGGCAGCGAGCACCAGATCGGTACGAAACGAGTTCTTCTGCTGGCTCATGTAGATGCCGAGGCCCGCGCTCGCGCCGGCATATTCCGCGAAGATCGCACCGACGACGGCGTAGGTGATGCCGATTCGGAGCGAGGTGAAGAACCGCGGCATCGCCGACGGTAGACGCACGTATCTGAACTGCTGCCAGCGGCCGGCTCCCATGCTCGACAGGAGCGCTCGGGCGTCGCGATCGGCCGAGGCGAAGCCCTCGATCAGGCCGATTGCCATGGGAAAGAAGGTCGCCAACGCAATGACGAGGATTTTCGGAAGCAAGCCGAACCCGAACCAGATGATCAGCAGGGGCGCGATCGCGATGATCGGCAGTGTCTGCGACACCACGAACAACGGAACGACTGCTCGACGCAGCCAGGGCGAGAAGTCGACGGCGACAGCGAGAATCCAGGCGACGACGCAGGATACGGTGAAGCCGATGACCGTGACCTGCAGTGTCGCTGCAGCATTGGCCGCGATCGCGTCTCGATGCGCCCATCCCTGACTCAGGATTCGCGTGGGTGAGGGAAGTACCTGAGGCCGAATTCCACTGACGGTGACGTAGATCTGCCACACCGCGACGAGGACGACGACGATGGTTGCCGACGGCAGGGCCCAGCGAACGAGAGCCCGCCCGTCCGCTCCGGCAGTCGGCCATCGCCTGACACCGCGTGCGGCCGGAGACGCCTCGGAAGACGCGTCGCCGATCGCCGAGGTAGTCATTCGGCGACGTACTCGTCGGTGAAGTACGTGGACCAGTCGGGCTCGGACGTGAGCGGCGCGCCGTTCTCGTCCACCAGAACCCCGTTGTCGTATAAGAATTTCGAGTACTCGGTCCACTTGTCGAGGTTCTGCGTACCGACCGTGCCGTCGTCGGTGCGCATGTACTTGTCCGCCAACATTCGTTGGCTCTCGAAGACCAACGATTCGTCCGTGAAGGTTCCCGGGTTGGCGTCGATGACGTCCTGGGCGGCGCGATCGGGGTCGTCGGCCGCAAGCTGGTACCCGCGTTGCAGTGCCTGGACGAATTTCCCGGCTTCATCGGGGTTGTCGGCCAGCCAGTTCTCGTTGCCGCTGATGGTGATGGCGTACGCGTCGGGGAACGCGTAGTCGGTGTTCTCGAAGTACTTCATCGGGGTCCCGCTGTGCTCGGCTTCGATGCCTTCCCATGCGAGATAGGAGACGGTGAAGTCCGCGGTACCGGAGTACACGGCTTCGTACGCCGACGTCCCCAGCACCACGGTCTCGTACTCGCCTCTACCACCGTCGTTCTGGATGACCTGTCGTAGGCCTGCCTGCTCACCGGTGTCGCCGAAGCCGGCGTACACCTTGCCGTCCAATGCCTTGGGGCTCGGAATGTCGTCGCGGTCTGCGCGGACACCGATTGCCGTCGCCCAGTGTTGCAGGGGGGCGAGCACCGAAACGATCTGCGCACCGGCGGCTTTCGCGAAGACGGTGGAGCTCTGCGTGCTGATCCCGAACTCCGCGTTACCGGAATCGACGAGGGTGTCCGACGAAGTGTTGTTGTACGGCAACACCTCTACGTTCAACCCTGCGTCCGCGAAGTAGCCCTCCTGGAGGGCAACGTACAAGCCTGTGTGATTGGTGTTGGGTGTCCAGTCGAGCGCGAACCTGATGGTGTCCGAATCGTTCGTTTGCGCGCACGAGGTCAGGCCCGCCACGGAGATCGCGGCGCACGCAAGGGCGAGGAGACGTTTCATCGTGCCACCGGCCACGGCGTCGGGTGAAGTGCGGTGTCCCAGAACATCAGTTCGTACCGGGTGGCGACGCGAAACGCCTGCGTCATGGCGCGGCGCTGCACGTCCGTCGCCGCAGCAGCCGCGTCGTCGACGAGGGCGCGGGCGCCGTCGACGAGCGTGCGGAACTCGTCGGAATCGTACGTGGACACCCACCGTGCATAGGGGTGTTCGGGGTCGCGCTGCAGGACTTCCCGTGCCGCGAGCGACAAGCGAACTGCCACGTCGGCATAGATCCAGTAGCACGGAAGTACGGCCGCGGCCGCGACTGCGTAGGGCTCGGTCGCGGCGGTGGCGACGAGGTACGAGACGTAGCCGAGGCACGCCGGTGAATGTTCGATCTCGGCACCGGGGCTCGGTAGCGCGTCGCTGGACAGCAGCGACGCATGAAGTGACGCTTCGGCGACGGCACCTGCCGCAGACGATGCCCAGAACGCCGCGGTCTGCGTGTCCGGCGCTCTCGACGCCAGGATGGACAGGGCTTTGGCGTATCCGGCCAGGTAGAGCTCGTCCTGGGCGATGTACGTGCGGAACGCGTCCAGCGGAAGCGTGCCGTCACCGAGGAGCTCGAGGAACTCGAGATCGTCGATCGCGGCGCGCAGATCCGCCGTCGCGTCCCACAGGTGATCCGTGTAGCGACCGGAATCGCCGGGTTTTTCCGAGTGCACCGAGTGCACAGGCGTTGTCATCGCCTTGACATCCCTTCGTCAGCATTACCTGCATCAGGTTCGACGGGTGTGATCTCAGCATCCGCATGTACGGACGCACCCCGTGTCAGAACATCGCCGACCCTAGCACTCTCGTCGGCGATCCGTTACTGCATGTCCTCGAGCTCCTTGCCGTTGGTCTCGGGAATCTTCGATTTGACGAAGAAGAACGAGACTGCCGCCATGACGGCGAAGAATCCGTAGATCGCCCACAGGCCGATCGCTTGGGTGAGCGGCGGGAAGGCAAGTGTGACAGCGAAATTGGCCAGCCAGTTCGCGGCGGTTCCGATTCCGAGGGCGACGGCGCGCATACGGTTGGGGAACATCTCGCCGAGAAGAACCCACATGATGGGTCCCCACGTCGCCGCGAAGAAGATCACGAACAGGTTCGCTCCGACCAACGCGACGGCACCCCACGGGCTCGGGAGGGACACGTCGTCGCCACTGCCGATCTGTTGGGAGAACGAGATCGCTGCCATCAGCAGGCCGACGAACATGCCGACGGAACCACCCAGGAGCAGTTTGCGTCGGCCGATTCGGTCGACGAACAGAATGGCCACGAAGGTCATCGTGACGTTGATGATCGAGGTGATGACCGACGTCGTGAACGACTGGTCCTCGGTGAAGCCGACGGACTTCCACAGCGTCGTCGAGTAGTAGAAGATCGCGTTGATGCCGACGAACTGTTGCAGGACGGCCATGACGATGCCGACCCACACGATCGGCTGGAGCCCGAACTTAGGGCCGCGGATGTCGGCGAACGAGGCCTTCTCCTCCTTGCGGAGAGTGAGGCGGATTTCGTGGACTCGCTCGTCGGGATGCAGTTCACCGGTGATGTTGGCGAGGATGTCGGCAGCTTCCTGGTCGAGGTGCTTGCCGACGAGGTAGCGAGGTGACTCGGGGATGGTGACTGCGAGCAGGCCGTAGATCAGGGCCGGTACGACGCCGACGAGGAACATCCAGCGCCAGGCTTCCTGACCGAGCCAGAGGTCGTTGGACGCACCGTCCGCGGCGCCCTGCAGCAGGGCGTCGGAGAGAAGGGCGGCGAAAATCCCGAGGGTGATGGCGAGTTGCTGCAGTGACGCCAGACTTCCGCGCCATTTCGCGGGAGCGATCTCGGCGATGTAGGCGGGCGCGATGACGGAGGCGATACCGATACCGAGGCCGCCTAGGATGCGCCACAGGATCAGGTCGGGGACGCTGAAGGCGAGGCCCGATCCCAACGAGGAGATGGTGAACAGGGCCGAGCCCAGCACCATCACTTTCTTGCGGCCCCATCGATCGGCGAGCGAGCCCGCGAACCAGGCGCCGACGGCGCACCCGATCAGCGCGATGGCGACGACGAAGCCGGTGGTGAACGAGCCAAGTGAGAAACGGCCTTCGATGGCGTCGACGGCCCCGTTGATCACGGAGCTGTCGAAACCGAACAGGAAGCCGCCGACCGCGGCGGCGACGCTGACGCCTATGACTTTGGCGTTGCGTCGAGTCGGCGTGGTGGACATCGGGAAAACTCCTTCCCGGTCGGAGAGCTCAGTGCTCTCGGCCGCGACAGATGATCGTGCGGCGGTCTCGCCGTACGGCTGTCAGCTTATGCCCGGTCGTTCGCACTGCGAAACACACCGGTCACTTCAACTCGAACGCCGTGTCGGACACGGTGAAACCATGCCCTACCTGGTCGGTGCAGGAGACCCCGGCGAGCTCGTCGACCCTGCACGTGATGCCGTTCGACGTACCCGACCCGGGTATCGAGAGCGTTTCACCGTAGGGGAGCGGAGTGGCGATGGCGTCGAACCGATGGAACCGAGGGTCACCGGAGCTCAGGAATCGCGCCGCGGTGCCGGCCGTCAGCTCGATCGTGTTGGGAGCCACTCGAGAATCCGGAGCGCCGCTGCCCTCGACCCGGGGAGCAGTGGGCGGGAACTCGCCGTGACAGCCGGCGACCGACGCATCGGTGATGAACACGGCGCATTCGAATTTCCCGGTAGGGGAGGTGAAGTAGTAGAAACCGCTGAGCCCCTCGTAACGAGCGGGGTCGGCGACTGCGGGCGTAGTGGTCGAGTTCGTCGTCGGCAGAGTGGTCGACGGCAGAGTGGTCGTCTGCGCGGGAGTTGTCGTGGCCGGGGGTGTGGTCGTCCGGATCACCGACGGCGGATCGGTGTCCACCGTCGCGAGCGGCGCCGCTGCGTTCCCCGACGACTGCGTGCTGCACCCGGACAGGAGGACGGCGGCAAGCCCGCACGCTGCACCAGCGTAGATCCGAACCCGCGTCATACGGCTCAGCATAAAGAACGTCGCGGACATGAACGACGATCCGCGCCGACGGGGAGTTGGTACGTTGGCGAACGCCGGTAGATCGTAGGAGGGGCCATGAGCGAGACGACATGCCAGGTGCGCACGCCCGACGGTGATGTGATCGGCCATCAGGACGGGTCGGTCCACGCGTGGAAGGGCATTCCCTACGCGGCGCCGACGGACGGTGAACATCGATTTCGATCCCCTCGCCCCGTCGAACCGTGGACACAGCCGCGGGACTGCCGGCACTTCGGGTCCGTCGCTCCGCAGGGCCTGGACAACCCGGTACCCATCGATCCCGACATCCCCATGTCGGAGGACTGCCTGTCGCTCAACGTGTGGGCGCCGGAGCCGGACGGAACCACGCGACCGGTCATGGTGTGGATTCACGGCGGCGCCTACTCGCTCGGGTCCTCGTCTCAGGCGGTGTACGACGGTCGGCGTCTCTCGGAAGTCGGCGACCTGGTGATCGTGACGATCAATTATCGGATCGGCGCGTTCGGATTCCTCGACCTGTCCTCGTTCTCCACCGACGACACGGTGTTCGAATCGAATCTGGGTTTGCGGGACATGATCGCGGCGCTCGAGTGGGTGCGCCGATCGATCGACGCGTTCGGCGGTGACCCGTCGAACGTGACGCTGTTCGGTGAATCGTCGGGTGGCGCGTCGGTGACGACGCTGATGACGTCGCCGAAGGCCGCGGGGTTGTTCCACCGCGCGATAGTGCAGAGCGCACCCGCGACGTCGGTGTACGGCCCCGACCGCGCTGCGCAGGTGGCGGGACGATTCCTCGAACTCGTCGACGTCACGCCGGATCGAATCCACGAGCTGAAGACCATCGAGTTCATGCGGCTCGTGGAGGCGGGCGACACGCTCTGTTACGAGATCCCGACGAAGGTGCCCGGCACACTCGGGCTCGCGCCGGTCGTCGACGGCGACATCGTGCCTCGGTATCCGGTCGCGGCGTTCCAGAAAGGGTTCGCCCACCGAATTCCGTTGATCATCGGAACCAACAACGACGAGGCGTCGATCTTCCGGTTGATGAAGTCGCCGCTGATGCCGGTCACCTCGGACACCGTGTCCGAGATGTTCCGGGCGATCGCGAACGACCACGCGGAACTGCCTGCTTTCCGCGTCGCCGAGATCATGTCGGCGTACCCGGAACGATCGAAGACCTCCGGGGCACTCGCGATGTCGACCGACGCGGGATTCAAGATGCCCAGCCTCTGGATCGCCGACGCGCACAGCAGGCATTCGCCGGTCTGGATGTACCGGTTCGACCACGCGACGCCGATGCTGAAAGCCGCGCGGATCGGAGCCGGTCACGCAACGGAACTGCCCTACGTCTTCGGCAACTTCGGCACCCTGAACCGCGACCCGACGTTCTGGCTCGGTGGCCGCAAAGCTGCGACGGCCGTCTCGGCCCGTGTGATGAAGCGGTGGACGGCGTTCGCGCGTCACGGAGTTCCCGCAACGCTGGACGGCGCGAAACACTGGCCGCTGTACACCGAGCCGGCTCGTGCCACATTGGTGATCGACGGCCAGGACAACGTCGTCGACGACCCGGACGGGGAGACCAGGGTGGCGTGGGGTGACCGGGTACTCGGCTTCAGCTGACACACGTCGACCGAGCACGCTCGCGCCGCGGAAGGATTGAGTGTCCGACCTTCCGGTTACGTTCGGTACGTGCTGTTCACTCGAATCATCGACACCTCCTCGGCCGTCGGTGCCACGCGCTCCCGCAAGGCGAAGACCGAGGCTCTACGCCTGCTGCTCGCCGACCTGCAGTCCGCGGACGTGGGGGTCGTCGTGTCCTGGCTGTCCGGGGAGCTGCCGCAGGGCCGCATCGGGGTCGGGTGGCGCACTCTGGCAGACATCGACGTCCCGGCCGCTCCGGACGGTGTGCTGACGGTGAGCGAGGTCGACGACGCCATCACGGCCGTCGCGTCGACGTCGGGACCTGGCTCGGCCGCGCGGCGGCGTGAACTGCTGGTCGACCTCTGGGCGTCGGCGACCGGGGCGGAACGGAAGTTTCTCGTCGGCCTGATGACGGGTGAACTTCGCCAGGGTGCGCTCGAAGGAGTGATGACCGATGCGATCGCCAAGGCCGCCGGGTTGGATCCGGCGCCGGTGCGCCGGGCGTTCATGTTGTCCGGGCGTCTCGACGCGACCGCAGTTGCTGCGTTGAACGGTGGGGAGGAGGCACTGGCAGGCTTCGGTCTTCAGGTCGGAAGGCCGGTTCGTCCCATGCTCGCCTCGCCGGCGGAGACGCTGGCGTCCGCCTGGGCGGACATGGAGGGAGATGTGAGCGTCGAGTACAAGCTCGACGGTGCACGGATCCAGGTGCACAAGCTCGGAGACGACGTGCACATCTACACCAGGACGTTGCGCGAGATCACCGTCGGCGTACCGGAATTGGTGGAGCTGATTCGCACACTTCCCTGTGAGTCCGTGGTGTTGGACGGTGAAACCCTTGCGCTGACCGACGGTGGGAGACCCCGGCCGTTCCAGGAGACGATGAGTCGGTTCGGCGCGCAGAGCGCACACGAATTGCTCTTGCAGCCGTACTTCTTCGACTGTATCCACCTCGACGGAGTTGACCTGTTGGACGAACCGCTCGAACGACGACTCGACGCCCTCGAGCGCGTGGCTCCGCAACATCGGATCCCGTCCTTGGTGCGACCCGACGCGGATTCGGCCGCCGCTCACTTCGATGCGGCGTTGGACGCCGGTCACGAAGGGGTGATGATCAAGTCGCTGTCCTCGATCTACGCGGCCGGACGACGGGGAAAGGATTGGCAGAAGGTCAAACCCGAGCACACTCTCGACCTCGTCGTGTTGGCTGCGGAATGGGGCTACGGGCGACGCACCGGGTGGTTGTCCAACCTGCATCTGGGAGCGCGTGACCCGGACGGCGGTGACCCGATCATGGTCGGTAAGACGTTCAAAGGTCTCACCGATGCGTTGTTGCAGTGGCAGACCGAGGAATTTCTCGAGCACGAGCGATCGCGCGACGAGCACACCGTCTACCTGAACTCCGAACTGGTCGTGGAGATCGAGCTCGACGGCGCGCAGACCAGTAGCCGCTATCCGGGTGGTGTGGCACTGAGATTCGCACGCGTGCTGCGGTATCGGCCGGACAAGACCCCCGCGGATGCGGACACCATCGACGCCGTGCGGGCCCTGTTGATGCCGTCGACCTGAGTCGTTACCCGGCCGAAACGTCCTCACTTCATGTTGTAACACCATTGACCGCACGTGTACCTCGTGGATCACTTATGTTGAACAGGCCCATCGAGAACGAGGGACGGAAGTGGTCAGCCATGACGACAGTTCGAGCGGCTCTGGTCCAGACCAACTGGACCGGCGACAAGCAGACGATGATCGAGGCGCACGAGGGATACGCGCGCAGAGCGGCCGAACAAGGGGCGAAGGTCGTCTGCTTCCAGGAGTTGTTCTACGGCCCGTATTTCTGCCAGGTGCAGGACTCGAAGTTCTACGACTACGCCGAGTCGGTTCCGGGACCCACCGTCGACAGGTTCGCGGCACTGGCGAAGGAATTGGGCATCGTCATGATCCTGCCGGTCTACGAGCAGGAACAACCGGGCATGCTCTACAACACCGCGGCCGTGGTCGACGCTGATGGTACCTACCTGGGGAAATACCGCAAACACCACATCCCGCACGTGAACGGTTTCTGGGAGAAGTTCTACTTTCGGCCCGGCAACCTGGGCTGGCCGGTGTTCGACACCGCAGTAGGTCGCATCGGCGTCTACATCTGCTACGACCGGCACTTTCCGGAAGGGTGGCGTGCGTTGGGTCTCGCCGGAGCCGAGATCGTGTTCAATCCGTCGGCCACCTCGCGCGGGTTGTCCAACTACCTCTGGAAACTCGAGCAGCCGGCGTCGGCGGTGGCCAACGAGTACTACATTGGAGCCATCAACCGCGTCGGCATCGAGGAGTACGGCGACGACGACTTCTACGGCACCAGCTACTTCGTCGACCCCGAAGGCAAGTTCGTCGGTGACGTCGCCTCGGACAGCGAGCCCGAGTTGATCGTGCGTGACCTGGAGATGGATCTCATCAAGACGGTCCGTGACCGGTGGGCGTTCTATCGGGACCGCAGACCCGACGCCTACGCGCCGCTGGTGGAGCCATGACCGCCGGCCGGAGGTGCTGAGATGGGGACGACGTTCGTTCACGGAGGCACAGTCGTCTCGCCGACGGGTGCCCAACCGCTCGATGTGCTGATCGACGGTGGCACCATCGTCGCTGTGCTGCAA
The DNA here is from genome assembly GCF_000383555.1 of Rhodococcus sp. 114MFTsu3.1. Taxonomy (NCBI): domain Bacteria; kingdom Bacillati; phylum Actinomycetota; class Actinomycetes; order Mycobacteriales; family Nocardiaceae; genus Rhodococcus; species Rhodococcus sp. 114MFTsu3.1. Next base: position 13,754 of record NZ_KB911561.1, read on the forward strand.
CCAGGTTCGACGGTGCTCGCTGCCGACCTGACCCAGACGGCGGACACGGTGATCGACGCGACCGGGAAATACGTGCTCCCCGGTGGAGTCGACGGGCACACGCACATGGAGATGCCGTTCGGGGGCACGTTCGCGTCGGACACGTTCGAGACCGGCACCCGGGCCGCAGCGTGGGGCGGCACCACCACCATCGTCGATTTCGCCATCCAGACTCCAGGGCAACGAGTTCAGGACACGCTGGCGCAGTGGCACGAGAAAGCTGCCGGGCGCTGTGCGATCGACTACGGGTTTCACCAGATCATCGGCGACGTGGACAGTGATTCGCTGAAAGCGATGAGCGAGTTGGTGTCCGAAGGTGTCACCAGCTTCAAACTGTTCATGGCGTATCCGGGCGTGTTCTACTCCGACGACGGAAAAATACTGCGCGCCATGCAGACCGCAGCGGAGACCGGTGCGTTGCTGATGATGCACGCCGAGAACGGGATCGCCATCGACGTGCTCGTCGCACAGTCGGTGGCGCGCGGCGACACCGCACCGTACTTTCACGGCACCTCGCGACCGTGGCAGTTGGAGGAAGAAGCAACCCACCGTGCCATCATGCTGGCGAACGTCACCGGAGCCCCGCTGTACGTCGTACACGTCTCCGCGAAGCAGGCACTGGAACAGATCGCGGTCGCACGAGGCAACGGACAGAACGTGTTTGCCGAGACCTGCCCGCAGTATCTGTACCTCTCGCTCGAAGAGCAGCTCGGCGCGCCGGGATTCGACGGCGCCAAATGGGTGTGCTCGACGCCGTTGAGATCCCGCGCCGAAGGCCACCAGGACGAATTGTGGCGCTACCTACGAACGGGGGACGTCGCCACCGTCAGCACCGACCACTGCCCGTTCTGCATGAAGGACCAGAAGGAAATGGGCATCGGTGACTTCTCCAAGATTCCCAACGGAATCGGATCCGTCGAGCACCGCATGGACCTGATGTTCCAGGGGGTGAAGAACGGCAGGATCACCCTGGAGAAGTGGGTGGACGTCTGCTGCACCACGCCCGCGCGCATGTTCGGCATGTACCCGAGGAAGGGCATCGTCTCGCCCGGTGCGGACGGTGACCTCGTGATCTACGACCCGAACGGCCACACCAGCATCGGACTCGGAAAGGCGCACCACATGAACATGGACTATTCCGCCTACGAGGGCTTCGAGATCGACGGACACGTCGACACGGTGATCTCCCGCGGCAAGGTGATCGTCGACGGCGGCGAATATCGTGGTTCGGCCGGAGACGGGCGGTTCGTGAAGCGCGAGCTGTCGCAGAATCTCGTGTGACCGATGGACATCGGAGTCGTGTTGCAGTGCACTCCGCCTGCATCACGCGTCGTGGACCTCGCCAGACGCGCGGAGACGCATGGTTTCTCGCATGTCTGGACGTTCGATTCCCACCTGCTGTGGCAGGAGCCGTACGTCATTCACAGCCAGATCCTGTCGGAAACCAGGAGGGTTGTCGTCGGGCCGATGGTGACCAATCCCGCCACCCGTGACTGGACGGTGACGGCGTCGACGTTCGCCACGCTCAACGACATGTTCGGCAACCGTACGGTCTGCGGAATCGGTCGAGGTGACTCGGCGGTTCGCACCCTCGGCGGAAAGCCGACGACGCTCGCCCAGTTGCGCGAGTCCATTCATGTCATCCGCGAGCTCGCCAACGGCCGGTCGGTGTCGCTCGGTGACACCGTCGTCCGATTCCCGTGGGCGACGAGATCGACACTCGAGGTGTGGGTTGCCGCGTACGGACCCAAGGCGCTCGACCTCACCGGGGAAGTCGCCGACGGGTACATTCTGCAGCTCGCCGACCCGGACATCGCGTCGTGGACGATCGGACGAGTCCGGGCCGCCGCGGACGCCGCCGGGCGGGATCCGTCGTCGATCAAGTTCTGTGTGGCAGCACCCGCCTACGTCACCGACGGCAGCGCGAGCGCACTCGCGCATGCGCGTGATCAGTGCCGATGGTTCGGGGGAATGGTGGGCAACCACGTCGCGGACATCGTGGCTAGATACGGAAACGACGGTGGGGGTGTACCTGCTGCGTTGACCGACTACATCGCTGCACGCACCGGGTACGACTACAACGAGCACGGTAAGTCCGGGAATTCGCACGCCGAGTTCGTGCCCGACGACGTGATCGACCGGTTCTGCATCCTGGGCAGCCCCGCCGAGCACGTCACGAAGCTGAAGGCGCTCGAAGCGCTGGGTGTCGACCAGTTCTCGGTGTACCTCCAGCACGATGCCAAATCGGCGACACTGGAGTCCTACGGTGAGCACGTCATCCCGGATCTGGCAGGGGCGACGACTGCATCCGTCGGATCGGAGGAAGGCGGCAAGTAGATGGACCACGTGTTCTACTCCTGGGCGGCGCAGGCCGAGTTGAACCCGATCACCGTCGACGGCGGCGAAGGGTCCTGGTTCTGGGACGACAAGGGGAATCGATACCTCGACTTCTCGTCGCAACTCGTCAACGTCAACCTGGGTCATCAGCACCCGGATCTCGTGGCGGCGATCGTCGACCAAGCCCGTGTGCTGACGACGATCTCCCCGACGGTCGCCAACTCCACCCGAAGCAAGCTCGCGGCTCTCGTCGCGGAGCGAGCACCGGGCGATCTGAACCGAGTCTTCTTCACCACCGGAGGAGCAGAAGCCGTCGAGCACGCCGTGCGCCTGGCCCGCCAGCACACCGGCCGGACGAAGATGTTGGCCGCGTACCGCTCGTACCACGGCGGAACCGGTGTGGCCATCGGCTTGACGGGTGAACCGAGGCGGTGGGGCACCGAACCGACCAACGTCGACGTCGTCCGGTTCTTCGGTCCGTACCCCTATCGGTCACCCTGGGGCACAACGACTCCCGAGGACGAGACCGCAGCGGCGCTGTCCCATCTGCAACAGGTCGTCGAGCTCGAGGGCCCGGGGAACATCGCGGGCCTCATTCTCGAATCCGTCGTCGGTACCAACGGTGTCCTGGTGCCACCGCCGGGTTACCTGGCGGGGGTGCGCGAACTGTGCGACCGGTACGGCATCGTCTACATCGCGGACGAGGTCATGGTCGGATTCGGCCGGGTCGGGGAATGGTTCGCCTGCCAGGCCTGGGACGTCGAGCCCGACCTGATCACCTTCGCGAAAGGAATCAATTCCGGCTACGTCCCGCTGGGCGGCGTCGTCATTTCCGAAGCCATCGCGTCGAAATTCGATCACAAGCCCTATCCGGGCGGGTTGACGTACTCGGGGCATCCGCTGGCCTGTGCGGTCGGTGTGGCATCCATCGAAGTGTTCGAACGCGACGGAATTCTGCCCTACGTCCGAAGCGTCGGCGCCGACGTGCTCGGCGCCGGACTGGCCAAGCTCGCCGAGTCCCATCCCAGCGTCGGGGAGGTGAGAGGTCGGGGGTTCTTCTGGGCTGTGGAACTGGTCAAGGATCGGCAGACGCGTGACCCGTTGGTGCCGTTCGCGGCGACGGGCAAGGATGCCGAACCCATGGGGAAGGTGACCGCGGCGGCGAAAGCGCGCGGCCTGTGGCCGTTCATGGCGGGCAACAGAATTCAGATCGCGCCACCGTTGACGACGACCGAGGACGAACTCCGACAGGGCCTGGAGATTCTCGACGATGTCCTGACCGTCTCCGACGAGTGCGCCGCCGCCCTCGACTAGAGAACGGCTCCGGGATTGAGGATGCCGTCGGGGTCGAGTGCGGACTTGATTCGCTGAGTCAGCTTCATGACGTCCTCGCCCACCTGATCCGGTAGCCAGGCCTTCTTGAGCCTGCCGACTCCGTGTTCACCGGTGATCGTGCCGCCCAGCGAGATCGCGAGATCCATGATGGCGCCGAACGCGATGTTCGCGCGTCGCTCCATGTCCGCGTCGGCTGGGTCGAACACGATCAGAGGGTGGGTGTTTCCGTCGCCTGCGTGTGCGATGACCGCGACCAGTACTTCGTACTTCTCCGCGATCCTCTCGATGCCCTCGACCAGGTCGGGGAGCGCCGGCAATGGAACCCCGACGTCCTCGAGCAGGAGGCTACCCATCCGTTCCACCGCAGGGATCGCGAATCGCCGTGCTGCAGCGAAGGCTTCACCCTCGTCGGGATCGTCGGTGGTGAACACGTCGGATGCCCCTGCTTCGGTGCACGCCGAGGCCATGATGTCGATTTCCCGTCCGCGATCTGCGCCGGGGGAGTCCGAGCGGGCGATGAGCATCGCGGCCGCACCCCGATCCAGTCCCATCTTCATCGCGTCCTCGACCGCTCCGATCGACGCACGGTCCATGAACTCGAGCATCGACGGACGGAGATTCCGGGTGATCGCGAGAATCGCCGTCGTCGCGTCGCGCACCGAGGAGAACGATGCGACGACGGTGCTCGCGGGCGGCTGTGCGGGCACCAGTCGAACGGTGATCTCCGTGATGATCCCGAGGGTGCCTTCGCTGCCGACGAACAGCTTGGTCAGAGAGAGTCCCGCAACATCTTTCAGCCGAGGGCCACCGAGACGCACAGCTGTGCCGTCGGCGAGGACCACTTCGAGGCCGAGCACGTAGTCGGTGGTCACGCCGTACTTCACGCAGCACAGACCGCCCGCGTTGGTGGCTGCGTTGCCGCCGATGGAACACATCTCGAACGACGACGGGTCGGGCGGATACCACAGGCCGTGCTCGGCGGCGGCTTTCTTGACCTCGACATTGAGCAGACCGGGCTGGGTCACGGCTACACGCGTCACGGGATCGACATGGATGTCCCGCATCGATTCGGTCGTGAGAACGATTCCGCCGTCGACGGCGGTTGCACCGCCGGACAATCCGGAACCGGCGCCCCGGGGAACCACCGCGACGCGATGCGCGGTGGCCCACTTCATGACCGCCTGCACGTCGGCGGTGCAGGTTGCTCGCACGACGGCCAGCGGTGATCCGGCATCGGGGTCCTTCGCCCAATCTCGTCGATATCCCTCGGTGATGTCGGGATCGACGATGACGGATCCCTCGGGGAGTGCGCGGCGCAGTTCGGTCAGGTCGGTCATCACCCCAGACTAGGAGTGGAGCCCGCGGCATGAACCGGAGTTGATTGAAACCGCGAGAATTAGGTCGGCTACGTATTGCGTTGCAGTGTCAGCTCCGCGAGTCTGGTTGCTCCGGCGCACGGATCGACTGTTCCGGATCGGTACTGAACCCACCAGGTGATGGTGCCGGAGTACGAGGCGGTGATGCCGCAGGACGCGGGGTCGCCCGGCCGCCGGGACAGAAAGGCGCTCGCGCCGCCCACCGTGACCGGCTCCACCGAGTACTCGAGTTTCTCGGACAGCTCGCGCTCGCGGCCCAGCGAATTGTCCTCGTACCAGGCGAACGTGACGTCGATCAGCCCCGACGGGCCGGATCCGGACCACATGCAGACCGCACCGAAGAAGTACTGGCTCACGGTGTCCGCTTGGACCGACTCGGCGATCTTGTCGTCCGGCACGGCGACGCATTCCTGCAGTAGTTTGTCGAATTCTGTGTCGACGTCACCCGCGCCTTGCGCGACGGGGGTTCCGGAGACGGTCGTGCTGCAGCCGCCGACGAGTAGGGACAGTGCCGCTGCGGCCGCGGCCAGGGAAGCTCGACGTCTCATGGCAGTGCCTATCTCGCATTCTCGACGGTCGCGCGCACGAGGTCCTCGACCACGTCGCAACTGTCGCGAGGTGGTGCGGCGTAGACGTAGTTGAGCGACCAGTGCAGGAAGCCGTCGCCGGACTCGACGCCTGCCTCGCACGACGCGTCGCTTCCTCGTGCGGTGAACCCCGGGTGCCCGTCGGCATCGATGACGCCGATCTCGCGTCCCATCTGGCCGGCGACGGTGCGTTCGCGGTCTATCGGGCTTCCTCGATACCAGGTGAACATCGCGTATGCGCCGGTGTCGACGGCGTCCCAGCGGCAGCGAACAGCGTTCTTCGACGACGAGGCGAGCCCGCGGACCCCGGTGATGGACGTCAGTTCTTCGTCGGTCAGCGAACCGCATTCTCCGACGAACAGTTCTTCGGTCTGCGCGGAGTCCGGCTCTGTCGTGGGCGAGGCGCCGCCGTCGGTGTCGTCGGAGCCGGAGCATCCGGCGGCAAGTGTCACTGCCGCTACCGCGCCGATGATGGTTGCCCGCTTCCACACGGTTGTGGAGCCTACCGAGTCGAGTGCTGGATGTCGTTGCGCACGGCCGACGTGAGTCACACCAGTAACTTCAGTCACTTCCGTTACCTGATCGATGCGCGCACGCAACGCAATGTTGTAGCTGCGAGGTCTAGCGTCCTGCGAAGGCGGGTCGTCAGGTCCGTCCAGGGCCGGGAGTGGCACACACGGTCGGCCCCTGTGTCAGCGAGGAGGCCCGAAAATGATGGAGCCGAAACAGAAGTCGTGGAACCACGTCGCTGCGATGTTCTCGTACGAATTCCAGGACGGCGGAGTCGACTACGACACCATCGAGGCGATCCACCGCGGAGACGTCCAGGAGTGGGTCACCGCACTCGCGCAGTCCGGATTGTTCGAGCGTGCCACCGTCGCCGACGCCGAACAGACGTGGAAGCGACGGCCCAAGATGCTGCTGGACATGCTGCTGATCGACGCCGACGAAGTGACGCGCCGCCGGTGCGAAATGGCGTGGATCTCGCTGGACCGGCTGGCCCCGATCGCACAGTTCGGTTAGAGGCGCTCGAAGCGATCGCCGTCGACCACGACGACCTGCTCGTCGGTCAGCGTCAGGTACGGGACGTTCTCGCGCTCGAACACTGACACCATGGCCTGCGCGGCGCCGTCCTCGTCGAGAATCGACCCGAAATGCGGGACGAACGAGTGGTCGGTCAGACCGAGGCCGGTCCACGATGCTGTTCGACCGGCGGCCGCCTCGACTTCCGTCGGATCGTCGGCTGCCTCCACTCCTCGAAGCGACGGTGAGGCGATGCACGCGCCCGCGCTGTACCCAGCGAACACGAGGGAACCGTCCCGCACTCGCGAGGTGATCTCGCCGTCGGCGCCCGCGATCTCGAGCCGAGCTTGCAGCACGAACGTGTTACCCCCGCGGATCCAGACCGTGTCGACGGCGTCGAGTTCTCGGCGGAGCGCGTCGCGGTCGGTTCGGAATCGACGGAGGTCGAGTTCCTCGGCGACGTAACCGAGTTCGCTCAGGCTCCGCAGTTCGCTGACGACGGCAGACTGCCGCGCCGAGGCGGGCCACGCATCCGCGGCATTCGCGATCACGGCGACGCGACCCGGACCGGACGTCAGGGCGAGAAATTCGTCGACGTGCGCGCCGAACCGGTACGACGCCAGAAACAGCTTCACCTGGACTCTTCCTCGTCCAAACGCGTCAAACCCGTCCTGATCGCCGACGCCGTCGCCTCGGGATTCTTCAGCCGTCGCGTCACGAATCCCGTCACGAACCGCAGTGTGTCACCGGTCCATCGCGGTACGACGTGAAGGTGCGTGTGGAACACGGTCTGGAAGGCGGCTTTGCCGTCGTTGAGGACGAGGTTGGCGCCGTCCGAACGAAGATCCGACCGCCTGATCGCGCGAGACAGTCGTTGTCCGGCGGCGAACACTGCGCCGCCGAGGCGCGGATCCAATGTGTCGAGGTCTTGCGAGTGTCTTTTCGGAATCACCAGGAGATGGCCGCGAGTGATCGGTCTGATGTCGAGAAACGCCACGACGTCGTCGTCGTCGTACACGGGGACCGAGGGGGCATCGCCGTCGACGATGGCGCAGAACACGCAGTTGTTCACGCCGCAACTGTAGGTGGGCGCCGACATGCCCACTGTGATGTCCGTCACTGCAAATGGAAGGGTTGCACGTCGGGGCGCGTCGGATTCGATTCAGAACAAACCACAGTTGTGGTCTGGGTTACCTGAGGTCTGCCTCATTTGGCTATCATCAGGGACCTTGTGCCTTGACGCTGGGCTTTGCCTGTTTGCCGCGCGGTTACCCCCGTTCGCCGTACCACGGGCGCCATTCAACATACGAAAGTCGGAGAATTGGAAACATCGCAGAGCACAGAGAGCAGGACGACACGTGTCGGTGTCGTGCGTGAGTCCGCGGACGGCGAGCGCCGAGTGGCCTTGGTGCCCAAGGTCGTCGCGTCGCTGATCGGTAAGGGCGTCGAGGTCGTCGTCGAGTCCGGTGCGGGTTCGGGAGCGTTGATTCCGGACGAGCTGTATGCCGCGGCCGGAGCAACGATCGGGGACCCGTGGTCCGCCGACGTAGTGGTGAAGGTGGCCCCGCCGACGGATGCCGAGATCTCGAAGTTGTCGTCGGGTTCGACGTTGATCGGATTCCTGGCGCCGCGTAACGCCGACAACAAGATCGACGCACTCGCCGCCGCCGGGGTGCAGGCGTTCGCGGTCGAGGCGATCCCGCGTATCTCCCGCGCACAGGTGATGGACGCACTGTCCTCGCAGGCCAACGTGGCCGGGTACAAGGCCGTTCTGTTGGCCGCGTCGGAATCGACTCGCTTCTTCCCGATGCTCACCACCGCCGCAGGCACGGTCAAGCCGGCGACCGTGCTGGTCCTCGGCGTAGGTGTCGCGGGTCTGCAGGCGTTGGCGACAGCGAAGCGTCTCGGCGGCCGGCCAACCGGTTACGACGTGCGCCCGGAGGTGGCCGATCAGGTTCGTTCCGTCGGTGCGCAGTGGCTCGATCTGGGGATCGACGCTGCCGGTGAGGGCGGATACGCACGTGAGCTGACCGAGGACGAGCGTGCCCAGCAGCAGCAGGCACTCGAAGAAGCGATCAAGGGTTTCGACGTCGTCATCACCACCGCGTTGGTGCCGGGTCGTCCGGCTCCGCGTCTGGTGACGGCCGCCGCTGTCGAGGGCATGAAGCCCGGCAGTGTCGTCGTCGACCTCGCCGGTGAGACCGGCGGCAACTGCGAGCTGACCGAGCCCGGCCAGACCGTCGTCAAGCACGACGTCACCATCGCCTCGCCGCTGAACTTGCCGGCCACCATGCCCGAGCACGCCAGCGAGCTGTACTCGAAGAACGTTTCCGCACTGCTGGAACTGCTTCTCGACGAGAACGGCGCACTCACGCCGGACTTCTCCGACGAGGTCGTCGCGCAGTCCTGTGTCACCAGAAAGGCTGACGCCTGATGTACACCGCTCTTCTCGCGAACATCGCGATTCTCGTGTTGGCGGGCTTCGTCGGATTCGCCGTCATCTCCAAGGTTCCCAACACGCTGCACACACCGTTGATGTCCGGCACCAACGCCATTCACGGCATCGTCGTGCTCGGCGCGCTCATCGTGCTCGGCCGTCTGCCCGAGGATGCGTCGTGGGGTGTGCGGATCATCGCGTTCGTCGCGCTGATCTTCGGCACGCTCAACGTCGTCGGCGGCTTCCTGGTCACCGACCGCATGCTCAGCATGTTCAAGTCCAAGCCGGTGCCCGCCAAGGCTGTCGAGAAGGGCGCTGACTCCTGATGAACAACCTCGTCAACATTCTCTACATCGTTGCGTTCGCGATGTTCATCTACGGTCTGATGGGCCTGACGGGCCCGAAGACCGCCGTCCGCGGCAACTGGATCGCCGCTGTCGGTATGGGTATCGCCGTCGTCGCGACCCTGATCGAGGTGCGCGACGCCGCCGCGATCAACTGGATTCTCATCGCCGCCGGTCTCGCGATCGGTGTTCTGCTCGGCGTTCCGCCGGCCAAGCGCACCAAGATGACGGCCATGCCGCAGCTGGTGGCGCTGTTCAACGGCGTCGGCGGCGGCACCGTCGCGCTCATCGCGTGGGCGGAGTTCATCGAGACCGACGGGTTCTCGGCGTTCCAGCACGGTGAAGAGCCGACGGTGCACATCGTCGTCGGATCGCTGTTCGCCGCAGTCATCGGTTCGGTGTCGTTCTGGGGTTCGCTCGTGGCCTTCCTCAAGCTGCAGGAACTGCTGAACAAGAACGTCGAGAAGGCGTTCGTGAAGAATGCGCGCATCTTCCAGCTCACCAACATCGTGCTGCTCGTCCTCGCCGTGGCGGTCGCGATCTACATCGGTGTCAAGTCGACTCCGGGTGAGGGCACCTCGGTGTGGTTCATCGTGCTGGTGCTCGTCGCAGCCGGGCTGATGGGTCTGTTCGTGGTGTTCCCGATCGGCGGCGCGGACATGCCCGTCGTGATCTCGCTGCTCAACGCTCTCACCGGACTGTCGGCAGCGGCTGCCGGTCTTGCGTTGAACAACACGGCCATGATCGTGGCAGGCATGATCGTCGGCGCATCCGGTTCGATCCTGACCAACCTGATGGCAACGGCGATGAACCGGTCCATTCCGGCGATCGTGTTCGGGTCGTTCGGTGGCGGTGGCAGCGATGCCGGACCGGGCGCGGACGCATCGGGTGGCACGGTCAAGTCGACATCGGCCGCGGATGCAGCGATCCAGATGGCGTACGCATCGCAGGTCATCGTCGTGCCCGGGTACGGCCTCGCTGTCGCGCAGGCTCAGCATGCCGTCAAGGACATGGCGTCGATCCTCGAGAGCAAGGGCGTCGAGGTCAAGTACGCGATCCACCCCGTTGCCGGCCGTATGCCGGGGCACATGAACGTGCTGCTCGCCGAGGCCGACGTCGAGTACGACGCGATGAAGGAAATGGACGACATCAACGGCGAGTTCAATCGCACCGACGTCACCATCGTCATCGGCGCCAACGACGTCACCAACCCGGCGGCGCGCAACGACCCGTCGAGCCCGATCCACGGTATGCCGATCCTCAACGTCGACGAGTCGCGGTCGGTGATCGTGCTCAAGCGATCGATGAGCTCGGGTTACGCCGGTATCGACAACCCGCTGTTCACCGCCGATCGCACCTCGATGTTGTTCGGCGACGCGAAGAAGTCCGTCAACTCGGTGATCGAGGAGCTCAAAGCTCTGTAGTTCGTTCTTCGGTGCGAGTGCCCGGTGGCCTGACACGGTCACCGGGCTATCGGCGTTCTAGCGCAGTCTTCGCAGTGCGAGAGCAGCGGTGTCGAACGGATTCTGGGCCTCACGCTCGGCAGCGACGGGCGAGTACAACATGACTGCGGACGACCCAGCCCACCACGCGGTCACGATAGCCACAGTCGTCACGATGCCCACGACTGTCGCCGAACCGCCGATGACGGCCGCCGCGGACACCGTCGCCACTGCAACCGCGCCGAGTCCCCACACCATCGGCAGGAACCGCGCACTCGCGACGAGTGTCGCCGCGCACACCAACGATGCACACGCCGTCACGTACCCGTTCGGCAGCGCCGACGCCGGCACCCAGCCGTCGGCCCACGACCGCACCGCTGCCGTCGTCAGAGACGCTCCGAGTACGAGGGCGATGACGGCACCGATCCCGTACGGCAGCTTACGAATCAGCGACACCACCGTCAGACCTGCCACCGCGACCAGAACGGGGGTGACTCCGAACGCTTCGAGCAGTGCGTTCGCGGGTCCGTCCAAGCTGGGAACCAGCGCCCGCGAATACGGATACGTCACGCCCGCGAGCGGAAGCACCACGAGTACCACGGCCAGTACTCCCAGCAGCCCGGCGACTGCGACGAGCCGTGCCATCAATCGCCTGCTTCGAGCCAGTGCGTCGTGGTCGATCTCGATGCCCTCGAGCTGCACCAATTCCATGCTGTCGGTGTCGGCACTCACTGCCTACAACACCCCCTTCGTGTCGCCCCTGTAGTACTACTGCGTTGTCCGCACGCCTGTCCTTCGGCTACGAGGATGCCGTACGACTCTGAGCGTGCGGTGTGAAGGTTCCGTCAATCCCGTTCGGGCAACACCGTGCGCGGTCGAACAGTTCCCGCCGCGGCTGCAGCGACAATCGTCAGCGCCAACGGGACAGCCATCGCCGAGGTGAGGGACACGAAGTGGGCGATCCAGCCGACGATCGCAGGTCCGGCCAGCAGCCCGACGTATCCCATTCCGACGACGCGAGACATGTTGGTCGCCGCGCCGCCTCCGAGGTTGCCTGCGGCGGTGAAGATCTGCGGAACGCTGCCGGACAATCCGAGGCCGAACAACGCCCATCCGGCGAGCGTCAGCGGCAGCACGTCCGAGACCAAGACCAGAGCCATCCCCGCTGCCGCGATCGCGTTGCCGTACCTGACCACCGCGACCGGGCCGAAGCGCGCGCTGACTCGATCCGCACAGAACCTGCCGACGGTCATCATCGTCGCGAAGAATCCGAAGGCGAGAGCTGCGGTGCTGTCCGACGTGGCGAGGTGCTCCTTCACCTGCAACGTGCTCCAGTCGTTGGCGACCCCTTCGGACAGAAGGAGGGCGAACGCAAGGGCTCCGAGCGCCAGGACGCGCGGAGAGAATCGGCCCCGCGCGGAACCGTCGGCTTCGGACTCCCCGGTGTGCGGCGACGTGCGGGGGACCAGGAACGGGCGGCAGCAGGCCAACACGCCGATGCCGACAACGGCTGCTCCGATCGTGGTCGACAGGATCGGGATGCCGATGGACAGGGTGGCGGCTCCCACGAGTGAACCCACGACGCCACCGACCGAGAACAGAGCGTGGAATGCGGACATGATCGGTCGCGCGTAGACGCGCTCGACGTCCACTGCCTGAGAGTTCATGGACACGTCGAGAGCACCGTTGAAGATGCCGAACACGAAGAGCGCTGCACCCAAGGTGGCGGCATTCGTGGCGAGCGCCGGACCGACGACTGCGGTGGACAGCAGCACTCCGGCGACAGTAACGATTCGATAACTGCCGTATCGGTCGGCCAACGGGCCGGCGGCCTGCATCCCCACGATCGCTCCGCCCGCCAAGACGAGGAGCAGCGATCCGAGGGTGGCGTGCGAGATACCGACCTGACGCTCGACGGTCGGAATGTGCACGACCCAGATAGCGAAGAGGAAGCCGTTGACGGCGAACACTCCGAAAACGGCGGCGCGGGCGCGGCGGGCAGCGGCTGTCGAGATTGCGGCCTTGTCGATCACTGCACGCACGCTACCTGGTTGTTTGCGTCGAGCCCGCGGTGAGAGGTCGTGGGTGGACGATCTTGGTAAGCATTCGTAGCTGGATAGTCGCCGGATGCCGGCGACTCGTGTGACGCTTATCACATCATTCGGTTTGGTCTGGCGACACAACCGGGCGGAAGCGTAGTTTCGATGGATCGGACAGGAGTGCAAATTCGTTACAAATCTCTTCGTAACGATCTGAGAACGGTGCCGAGAAGGTTGGGCCGAGCGGCTGACCTGGCACCGCACAGCGACGCCGATCGAAGGAGACATCATGACCCTCGCACACACCCGCCAGGATCTCGCGGACGCGACACCCACAGTGCTGGACGCCGCAGTCGATTCGGCGCCGCTGTCCTCTTCTCAGCTGGAGATGATGCGCGCGTTCTTCTCGTGCGAGTTCGAGGTAGCTCGCCTCGACCGCGAGTCCATTCCGGCGGCTACGCCGGACGCCGTCGCCGAGTGGATCGACGCCCTTCGTATGAGCGGGCTGTTCTCCCCGTCCGAGATGCGCACGATGTCCGCGGCGTGGACGAGTGAGCCCGACGCGCTGGTGTCCTTGCTCGTCGGTGATGTCGACGAGGTGGCCGCTCGCCGCGACGTCACGGAATCGAGCCCTGAGGACGTGAACGTTTCCGCCCCGATCGTCGACGCAGCCGCCGACACCGAGCTCCCGAAGGCCAGCTGAGAGTACTTCTCACCATCCATTCGACGCCGCGGACGCCCACACGGGTGCGTCCGCGGCGTCGCTCGTCGTACGACACGTCGCAGCTCGTTGTTCGGCGAATCCACGCTCGGTCACGCGTCGTCCGTGCGACAGTGACGAGTGTTGATTCGCAAGTGAAAGGACCTTCGAGCGTATGACGACAGGTGTGGACTTCGACGCCGTCTCCGAATGGATCGGAGGCCTCGGCATCGGTGCAGTGGCCCCGCTGACATACGACAGGGTCGGCAACGGACAATCCAACCTCACGTACGCGGTCGCCGACGCCGGCGGTAGTCGCTGGGTACTGCGGAGGCCGCCACTCGGCACGTTGTTGGCATCCGCACACGACGTCGTCCGGGAATACCGGATCCTCACCGCCCTGCAGAACACCGGTGTTCCGGTCCCCAAGATGATCGCGGTGACCGAGGATTCACAGGTGTCCGACGTGCCTCTGGTGCTCATGAGCTACGTCGACGGCGTCGTGCTCGATTCGGTGCAGAAAGCCGAGGCCACCGCACCCGACATTCGCCGGGCAATCGGATCCAGCATGACGAGCGCGCTCGCGAGCATTCACCGGGTGGACCTCGACAGCGTCGGGCTCACGGACCTGGCCAGCCACAAGCCGTACGCGGAGCGGCAACTCAAGCGCTGGCGAACACAGTGGCAGCACACGCAGACACGTGAAGTACCGGCAATCGACACTCTCGCCGAGCGTCTCGCAGCGAACATCCCGGATCAACGAGAACTGACGTTGGTGCACGGCGACTTCCACCTCAACAACGTGATCACCTCACCCACCGCCGGTGACATCGTGGCCGTCGTCGACTGGGAACTGTGCACGCTCGGTGATCCACTCGCGGACATCGGCGGGCTCCTCGCCTACTGGCCGGAAGCGGGCGACGCCGTCGCAGGGCCGTTCATGGCCTCGACCTTGCCCGGCTTCCCGACCCGACAGCAATTGACGGCCGACTACGCAGCGAAGACGGGGCGCGACGTCACAGCCGTCGGATTCTGGCAGGTGCTCGCGCTGTGGAAGCTGTCCATCATCGCCGAGGGCGTCATGCGACGAGCGGAAGCCGACGCCCGCAACCGCGCCGACGCCGGTTCTCCCACGACGACCCTCATCGACGACATCATCGCCCGGGCTCTCAGCACCGCCGACGACATCGGCCTCTGAAATCTCCGCCTAGTCACTCCCGGTCTAGCTGGGGTCGTTCCTGCCGGCTCCACTCCCGGTCTAGCTGGGGTCGTTCCTGCCGGCTCCACTCCCGGTCTAGCTGGGGTCGTTCCTGCCGGCTCCACTCCCGGCCACAAGAGTGCGGGCGGCGGCATCGATCTCGGTGGGAATGGCGACGGGACGACGCGTCTGCGCGTCGACGTACACGTGGACGAATCGGCCGGTGGCTGCCAGGTGCAGCTCGTCGCCCGGGCTTTCGCGGAACAGAGCGAGCGCGTAGACGATGCTGCGGGTGCCCAGTTTCTCGACCGACAGGCCGACCTGCAGGGCGTCGGGGAACGACAACTCGCTGTGGTACTTGCACGACGTCTCGGCGACCACACCGATGGCATCCAGTGCCCTGATGTCCACGCCTGTGGTGTGCATCAGCCAACCGTTCACCGCGGTGTCGAAGTACGAGTAGTAGGTGACGTTGTTGACGTGCCCGTAGTGATCGTTGTCGTCCCACCGCGTGGCGATCGGCCAGAGGGCCGGGTACTCGGCGGCGGTGTTGCGTTCGGCTCGCTGGCCGGCGGAGGCGGTCATGGTTGCTGACTCTATCGGCCGCGCGCCAGAACCCAGCGAACGACGAGGCCGACGACCAACGCCCAGAAGGCGGAGCCGATACCGAAGATGCCGATGCCCGACGCCGCGATCACGAACGTGAGAACGGCCGACTCCCTCCCGTTCTCGTCTTTCAGGGCACCGGCGAGCGAGGCGGCGAGCGTGCCCAGCAACGCCAGTCCGGCAACGGTTTCGACCACACCGGCAGGCGCAACGGACACAAGAGTCGCCACGGCAGCCGAACATGCTGCGAGGAGAAGGTAGAACCAGCCTGCCGACGATGCTGCGATCCAGCGACGCTGGGGGTCGGGGTGCGCCTGCGGCGCCGCGGCCAGGGCTGCGCTGATGGCTGCGAGGTTGACGGCGTGCCCACCGAACGGTGCGCCCACCATCGTTCCCAGGCCGGTGACCCCCATCGCGGGCCGCCAGGGTACGTCGTATCCGTAGGACTTCATGACGGCGACGCCCGGGATGTTCTGCGATGCCATGGTGACGATGTACAGCGGCAGCGCGATCCCGACGATTGCTTGCCACGTCCAGTCCGGTGCGGTGAAGGCGACGTGCGGAATCAAGTCCGCGGCGGGGGGAATACGCTGCGCGACAGCGACATCGATGGCAATGACCACGGCTGCGGTGCCGAATGCAGCGGGAACGGCCCACCGCGGAGAGTAACGCTGCAGCACCAGCCAGACCACGATGACCGGTGCGATCGCCCCGGGTGATGCGGCGAATGCAGTTACCGGTTTCAGGCACAGCGGCAACAGGACACCCGCGAGCATCGCCTGCGCGAGAGATGTGGGAATGGACGTGATCAGTGCGCCGAGACGCGGCCACAGCCCGGTGGTGATCACCGATGCGCCGACGACGAGAAACGCGCCGACGGCAGCGGGCCACCCGCCGGCCACCGCTCCTGTCCCGGCCAGCAGCGCGGCACCGGGCGTCGACCAGGCAAGGGTGATGGGTTGGCGATACCGCCGGGAGAGGTAGATCATTCCGAGAGCCTGAGTCACGCAGATCACCAGGAGCCCCGACGCTGCATCCGTCGGTGACGCGCCCACCGCGCGAAGACCGGTCAGCACCACGGCGAACGAACTGGTGAAACCGACGAGCGCGGCGACGATGCCCGCGAGGATCGGTTGAAGTGCGCTCGGTGTCGATCGGGTCGGCTCTGCCACGAACAGCAATGATGCCCTGTGTGGGGGTACGCCGGTAATCGTGGATGCGTGCTTACCGGCCACAGCGGCCGATGTGCTCCGTTAGTGTTGCAATCGTGAAGTTGTTCGTGGGAATCGATATGGGCACCGGCAGCAGCAAGGGCGTCCTCGTCACCGCCGACGGAGAGGTTCTCGCCTCGGAGCAGCGAGCCCACGAGATGTCGTTACCGCACCCGGGCTGGGCGGAAGTGGATGCGGATGCGGTCTGGTGGGGTGACGTGTGCGTCATCGCATCGGCGTTGATGAACCGGGTTCCGTCGGGTTCCGAGGTCGCGGGCGTCTGTGTCAGTGGGGTCGGTCCGTGTCTGGTGCTCACCGACTCCGAACTGCGTCCGGTGCGGCCGGCGATCCTGTACGGGATCGATTCGCGGGCCTCGTGCGAAATCGAGGAGCTCACCGAGCATTTCGGTGCCGACGCCATTCTGGAGCGATGTGGCAAATCGTTGTCCAGTCAGGCAGTGGGGCCGAAGATCGAGTGGGTTCGCAAGAACGAGCCGGAGGTGTTCGATCGTGCGAGACGGTGGTACGGATCCAATTCGTACATCGTCGCCAAGCTCACCGGTGAGTACGTGCAGGACCATCACACGGCCAGTCAGTGCGACCCTCTCTACTCGGTTCGTGAATTCGGTTGGAACGCAGACTGGATCGACCGAGTTCTGGGCGGACTCGAGGTGCCGAGGTTGGCGTGGCCGAGCGAGGTCGTCGGACATGTCGATGCGCGCGGCAGTGCTGCGTCCGGCATCCCTGTCGGCACGCCCGTGGTGGCGGGAACTGTCGACGCGTACGCCGAGGCATTCAGTGTGGGAGTGCGGCATCCGGGTGATCTGATGTTGATGTACGGATCGACGATGTTCCTGGTGCAGGTGTTGGCGGACTATCACACGAATTCTGCGCTGTGGACCACCACGGGAGTGCAGGCAGGCACGTATGCACTCGCGGCGGGAACATCCACCGCCGGTTCACTGACCACGTGGCTTCGGACACTCACCGGTGGAGCGCCGTTCGAGGAGCTGATGCGTGAGGCATCGGCCGTTCCAGCAGGGGCCGAGGGGTTGTTGATCCTGCCGTACCTCGCAGGCGAGCGAACGCCGGTGTTCGACGCCGATGCCCGCGGTGTGATGGCAGGACTGACTCTTCGGCATGGACGAGGTCATATCTTCCGGGCTGCGTACGAGGGAATCTCCTTCGGTATCAGGCAGATTCTGGAGATGTTCGACGACGCGGCCACGCCGGTCAACCGAGCCGTCGCCGTGGGTGGTGGGCTGCGGAGTCCGGTGTGGGCGCAGGCGCTCAGCGACATCACCGGACAGACGCAGCTCGTCACCGAGCAGGCCATCGGGGCGAGCTACGGTGACGGCCTGCTGGCCGCTATCGGGGTCGGGGAGGTATCGCCCGAAACCGACTGGGCCACCGTGGCATCCGAGGTGCCGCCGAATCCTGCACACCGCGCCCTGTACGACGACCTGTATGCCAGTTGGCTCCAGCTCTACCCGGCGACGCGAGACATCGTGCACGCGGGCGCTCAACTGACCAGGTAACCGCCGTCGACCGGAATGTCGATTCCATTGATCATCGCCGACGCGTCGGAGGCGAGCCACAGCGCAGTCGCCGACACCTCCGACGGCTCGGCGAATCGGCCGGAGGGGATCCGCGCGAGCATCGGTGCGGATTTCACCGGGTCGCCCCATACCTTATGGCCCATGTCGGTGAGAACTACTGTGGGGCAGACGGAGTTGGCCCGGACGCCTCGCCCGCCGAGTTCGAGCGCGAGCACTTTGGTGGCCATGATGAGTCCGGCTTTGGACGTGCAGTACGCGTAGTGCTCGGGGAGTGGTCGTAGTGCCGCGGCCGATGCGACGGTGACGATGGATCCGCCGTCGCCGTCCGCCATTGCTCGGCCGATACGCGCTGCGAGCAACGACGGGGCTCTCAAATTGACCTGGATCACTTCGTCGAAGTGCGCTGTATCGAGTGCGTCCACCGTTTCCGGGTAGGAGATTCCGGCGTTGTTGACGAGTACGTCGACGCCGCCGAACGCGTCGACGGCGTCGGCGGCGAGCGTGTCCGGACCCGCTGCTGTCGACAGATCTGCGACGACGATGGC
The DNA here is from genome assembly GCF_000383555.1 of Rhodococcus sp. 114MFTsu3.1. Lineage (NCBI taxonomy): Bacteria > Bacillati > Actinomycetota > Actinomycetes > Mycobacteriales > Nocardiaceae > Rhodococcus > Rhodococcus sp. 114MFTsu3.1. Next base: position 32,532 of record NZ_KB911561.1, read on the forward strand.
GGTCTCGGTGTCGAGTGTGCGAGAGAAGCTTTCGAGCGATTCGTGATCTCGACCGGAGAGAACGAGGCGCGCGCCTGCCGCGGCGAACGTCTGCGCGATGTCGGCGCCGATGCCGCGACTTGCGCCCGTGATCAGCACGCGTTTGCCGTCGAGGCTCGGAGTCGTGGATCGGTCGATCGTAGGTGTCATGCCGTGTCTTCCTCGTCGAGTGTCGTGATGTGGGACAGGATGTCCTGTGCGGTCGCCGGGTCCGTGACGAGTCGATTGAAGAAGTGCGCTCGCGCGCCGCTGACGATCGGCACCACTTTGTCCGACCCGACTGCCACCGCGATCCCGACCGGAATCTTCTGCAGTGCATCCAGTTCCACCGCGATCAGACGATCGGAGCCGGGGAACTCGACAGAGTTTCCGTCCCGGTCGTAGAAGCGTGAGCACACGTCGCCGACAGAGTCTCGCAGTGATGCGGAGTCGGTCGGGACGAAGCGGGGTATGTCGGAGCGCAGGAGGGGAGGTGCCCCGACGCCCATCAGGATGCACCGGGCCTGGGGCCAGAGTTCGAGCACGCGTTGAATTGCGGGGTCCGAGTGGATGATCGAGTACAGATCGGCACCGGGAAGCGCGGGTGCGAACAGGTAGTTGGCTCGTCCGCCGAGTTTGTTGGAGATCAGTCTGGTGATCTCGTTCGTCTGGTACCACTCCTCGGGCTGGTCGTTGCCGCCGACGGTCGGAGCCACCAGGATTCCCGGGATTCTGTCCAGGTCGAACTGAGCCACTTCGTACACGGTTCTGCCGGAGGAGACCAACAGGATGTCGCCGGGGACGAGCCCGACCGCGGCGAGTGCTTTGGACACTGCGGGAGCGAGGTAGCGACCCATGAGATCGACCGTCGGTTTCGACGGCGTGGCCGGGGGCAGGGGTGCCGACAGGTAGACGTACTCGAGGCCGAGGGCGGACGCAACGCTGTCCGCCAGATCGTCCTGCGAGTAGTTGCTCGGTGGCACGACCTCGATACGAACGATTCCCTGACGCCTCGCCTCGGAGAGAAGTCTGCTGACCGTCGCTCGGCTGGTTCCGAGTTTGGCGGCGACCTCGGCCTGAGTGGCGTCCTCGTCGTAGTAGAGCTTGGCCGCCGTGTAGAGCAAGGTCGGCGCGAAGTGGCTCCCGTCGGCCGATTGGCCCGACAGGGGGTTCTCGCTCGCAGATCCTGTGATCGCCATGGTCGGAAGTATCCCACTGAACATATGTGCACGGAGTTTGAATTGCTGAACATTCGTTCTGGACATATGTATACCTGTTCGTTAATGTGAGCGCCAACACATCGCCGACAGGCAATGTCTCGCCTCACCCGCGACGACCGCGCGGACACGAAACTGCTGAACGAGGAGTCATAGATGCCGGACACGACAATCCCGGAGAAGATGCAGGCTGTGGTCTGCCACGGCCCGGAGGACTACCGGCTCGAGGAAGTGCCGGTACCGGTACCCGGGCCCGGCGAAGCCCTGGTTCGCGTCGAGGCGGTCGGGATCTGCGCAAGCGACCTCAAGTGCTACCACGGCGCAGCGAAGTTCTGGGGCGACGAGAACCGACCCGCCTGGGCCGAGACCGACGTCATTCCCGGTCACGAATTCGTGGGTGAAATCGTTGTGATCGACGACGAGGCGTCGGCCAGGTGGAACGTCTCGGTCGGTGACCGTGTGGTGTCGGAGCAGATCGTGCCGTGCTGGAAGTGTCGCTTCTGCCTGCGCGGCCAGTACCACATGTGCGCGCCGCACGACCTGTACGGATTCAAGCGTCGCACCCCCGGCGCAATGGCCAGCTACATGGTGTACCCCGCAGAAGCATTGGTGCACAAAGTGTCCAAGGACATCCCCGCCGCGCACGCAGCATTCACCGAGCCCCTGTCCTGCTCGCTGCACGCCGTCGAGCGGGCAGGGATCACATTCGACGACGTCGTCGTCGTCGCAGGATGCGGCCCCATCGGCCTGGGTATGATCGCCGGCGCACGGGCGAAGAACCCCGCGCATGTCATCGCGCTCGACATGCAGCCGGAGAAGCTGGCGCTCGCGAAGGAATGCGGCGCCGACATCGTCGTCGACATCCGCAACGAGGATGCCGAGAAGATCGTCAAGGACCTCACCGACGGATACGGCGCCGACGTCTACCTCGAAGGGACAGGACATCCCACTGCCGTTCCGCAGGGACTCAACCTGCTTCGCAAGCTCGGCACGTACGTCGAATACGGCGTCTTCGGAAGCGATGTCACGGTCGACTGGTCGATCATCTCCGACGACAAGGAACTCGACGTTCTCGGCGCGCATCTCGGCCCGTACTGCTGGCCCGCAGCCATCCGCATGATCGAGTCCGGTGTCTTGCCGATGGACAAGATCTGCACCCATCAACTACCCCTCGCTGACTTCCAGAAGGGTCTCGACCTCGTCGGAAGCGGCGCAGAGTCGGTCAAGGTTTCGCTGATTCCGTCCTGATTCGCTCCTGCACGAAGCACTTTGGAGACTTACCCATGACTTATCGTCAATTCTCGAGGCGGGACATGCTCCGCGCGATGGGGCTGGCAGGCGTCGCCGCAGCGTCGGTGCCGATTCTGTCGTCCTGCGGAGTCGGAGGTGGCGTGAACGCCGTCAACGGCGCCGGCGAAGTGAGCGGGTCGTTCGATTGGAAGGCCGTGGAGGGTACGACCCTCAACATCCTGCAGACCCCGCATCCGTACCAGCAGTCGTTCCAACCGCTGCTCGCCGAGTTCGAACAGCTGACCGGCATCACCGTCAATGCGGACCTGGTGCCCGAGGCGGACTACTTCACCAAGCTCAACACCGAACTTGCCGGCGGTACCGGCAAACACGACGTCTTCATGCTGGGGGCGTACTTCATCTGGCAGTACGGCCCGCCCGGATGGCTCGAGGACTTGAACCCCTGGTTGCAGAACAGTTCGGCCACCAGCGCCGAGTACGACTTCGAGGACATCTACGAGGGTCTGCGCACGTCGACCAGCTGGGATTTCGAGCAGGGCTCACCGCTCGGTACCGGTGGTCAGTGGGCGCTGCCGTGGGGATTCGAGAACAACGTCGTTGCGTACAACAAGAAGTTCTTCGACGACAACGGCATCACCCTGCCGGACACCTTCGACAACTTCGTGCAGCTGGCCATCGACCTCACCGATCGTTCGCAGAACCGCTACGGAATCGCGACTCGCGGGTCCAAGTCGTGGGCGACGATTCACCCCGGCTTCATGACCCAGTTCACGCGTGAAGGTGCGCAGGACTACGTCTTCGAGAACGGCGAGTTGCAGGCCCGGATGAACTCGGAGAAGGCAGTTGCGTTCACCGAGAAGTGGATCGAGATGCAGCACAAGGCCGGACCGACGTCGTGGACGTCCTACGACTACCCCAACGCCACCGGTGATCTCGGTGACGGCAAAGCCATGATGGTGTTCGACGCCGACAGTGCGACCTACCCGAAGAACAAGCCGGGTGCGTCGGCACAGGCAGGCAACATCGGGTGGTACCCCGGTCCTGCAGGTCCCGACGGCAGCTACGCCACGAACCTGTGGACGTGGTCGCTGGCGATGAACTCGATGTCGAAGAACAAGCACGCAGCGTGGCTGTTCATGCAGTGGGCCACGGGCAAGGAAGCGATGTCGAAAGCTGTTCAGGGCGGGATCTACGCCGACCCGGTTCGCAAGTCCGTGTTCGACGGTGTCTTCAAGGACCAGGTCGCCGACCAAGCGGGTTATCTCGAGACGTTCGAGACCGTGATCGACCAGTCGAAGATCCAGTTCACTCCGCAGAAGAAGTTCTTCGACACCACGCAGAACTGGGCGTCGGCACTCCAGGACATCTACGGCGGCGACGATGCTCAGTCCCGGCTCGACGGACTGGCGAAAACCAACACCTCGAAGGTGAACCTGTGATGACTTTTCAGAAAGAGGTACGTCATGGCCACGCGCACTGAGCCTTCGCGTTCGACGGGCGCGCCTGTTCCGGGTTCCACGGCCAAGCCCGAGGTGCCGCGGTGGCGTCGTCGGCTGCGTCCGTATCTGTTGTCGGTTCCCGCCGTCCTGATCGTCGTCGGAATTCTGTACCCGTTCTTCGTCGGCGCGTGGTACTCGTTCCTCAACTACGCTGCCGTGAACCCGAACCCGGTGTTCGTCGGCTTCGCCAACTACGCCAGCGTTCTCGGTGACGCGCAGTTCTGGTCGAGCGTGCGCGTCACGGGCACGTTCGCAGTGGTGGCGACCATCGTGGAGACCGTCATCGGCGTGATCATCGCGCTGCTGCTCAACCGGTCGTCGATCGTCGGCCGCATCTTCGAGAAGGTGCTGATCCTTCCGCTGATGATCGCGCCGGTGATCGCCGCGGTGGTGTGGAAGCTGATGTTCAACCCGCAGTTCGGTGTGCTGAATCACGTTCTCGGACTGGGCAACACGTTCGACTGGTTGAGCAGTCAGAACGCGCTGTTCTCGGTGATCCTCGTCGACCTGTGGATCTTCACGCCGTTCGTCGCGATTCTCGTTCTCGCCGGCATCCGTTCCCTGCCGAAGGAACCGTTCGAAGCGTCCGAGGTCGACGGCGCGAGCTGGTTCTACATGTTCCGCCGGCTCATGTTGCCGATGCTGTGGCCGTACATCCTCGTCGCGGTGATCTTCCGCTTCATGGACAACCTCAAGTTCTTCGACGTGCCATGGGTTCTGACGGCCGGTGGGCCGGGTGTCGCGACCCGTTCGTTGCAGATCGGTGCGTTCGAGGACTCGATCATCAACCTCGACTACTCCCGCGGCAGCACCTACATGTTCCTGCTGTGGATCCTCGTGTTCATCACCGCGCGCTTCCTCGTGAGCGTGCTCGGCAAAGCACAGCGGCGCGCCGCTGGAGCGGAGAACTGACATCATGGCAAAGGAATTGCTTCCAGGGCAGCGCCGGTTCACCCCGGCCTCGGTCGCCGCGGACGTCGTACTGCTGGTGTGGTTCGTGTTCTCGCTGTTCCCCATCGTGTGGATGGTGTTACTGGCGCTGAAGTCCGACGCCGAGCAGACGAGCACGTACTTCTCCTTCACGCCGACGTTCGAGAACTTCGGAACCGTGCTCAGCCAACGCGGAACCGACCTCACCAGCGTCGATTTCACGTCGTCTCTGCTCACCAGCCTCATCAACTGCGGCGGCGCGGTCATCGTCTCGCTCGTCATCGGTATCCCCGCCGCCTATGCGGCGGGTCGCTGGCAGTACAAGGGCAGCAACGATCTGATGTTCCAGATGCTCTCGTTCCGATTCGCGCCCGAGCTCATGGTGATCGTGCCGCTGTTCGTCATCTACAACCAGATCGGGTTGTTCGACACCAAGGTCGGCATGATCTGGGTGCTGCAGTTGGTGACCATGCCGCTCGTCGTGTGGATCCTGCGCTCCTACTTCCAGGATCTGCCGGAGGATCTGGAACAGGCCGCGCTTCTCGACGGGTACACCCGCTCGCGGGCGTTCGTCATGGTCGCTCTTCCGTTGGTGCGTCCGGGCATCGCTGCAGCTGCATTGCTGGCCTTCATCTTCGCGTGGAACAACTACGTCTTCCCGCTCATCCTGTCCGACAGCAACGCCAGCACGGTCACCGTCGCGATCACCAAGTACCTCGGCGGTGGCGGACAGGCCTACTACAACCTCACTGCGGCGGCAGCAGTCATCGCAGCACTCCCACCGCTGATCCTGGCGCTCACCATTCAGCGCTACCTGGTTCGCGGTCTCTCGTTCGGGGCGGTGAAATCCTAGATGGCACAGCTTGCAGTCAAAGGACTCAGCAAGAAGTACGGCAAGAAGATCGGAATCGACGGACTCGATCTCGACATCGCGGACGGCGAGTTCTTCGTCATCCTCGGTCCGTCCGGGGCGGGCAAGACCACGACGCTCAAGTCCATTGCAGGACTGGTCGAGGTCGACGACGGTGCCGTCCACATCGGCGGCACGGACATGACAGCTGTGGAGCCGTACCACCGCAACGTCGCGATGGCGTTCGAGAGCTACGCGTTGTACCCGCAGAAGACCGTGTCGGAGAACCTGGCATCGCCGCTGAAGTCCGGCCGCACCGGCAAGTACACCGAAGCCGAGCAGACCGAACGCATCAAGTCCGTGACGACGACTCTCGGTATCGACCACCTGCTGAAGCGGTTTCCGCGCGAGCTGTCCAACGGTCAACGTCAGCGTGTCGCGCTCGGTCGCGTGCTGGTCCGTCCGGCCGACGTCTACCTGCTGGACGAGCCCCTCTCGCACCTCGATGCGAAGCTTCGTGCGGCCATGCGCGTCGAACTGAGGCAGTTGGGTGAGATGTCCAAGACCACCACCGTTTACGTCACCCACGATTATCAGGAAGCCCTCGCCCTAGGAGATCGCATCGCGATCCTCCGCGAGGGGCGTGTGGTCCAGGTCGATACTCCCGAGAACATCTGGCGTACACCGGCGGACACGTTCGTCGCCAAGGCCCTCGGTCAGCCCGAGATCAACCTCTACGACGCAACCGTCGACGACGGATCGCTGCGCGTGCTGGGAAGCAGCATCGAGGTGTCCGCTCCGGCAATGCTGTCGAGAGGGGATAACGCGCGCATCGGCATTCGGCCCTGCGACGTCGACGTGCTCGCGCAGGCGTCGACGCAGCCGGGGAAGGTGAACTTCGAGGGCACCGTCGTACTCGCCGAACGTCTCGGACGCGACGTCGAGGTGTCCGTCGATCTCGGCGGAACCACTCTCATCGCGTTGTCGAAGGGCGGACGTCACATCACCGAAGGTGCGACGGTGACCGTGTCGGTCGACGCGTCGGACATCCACATCTTCGACGGCACCGACGGGGCGTCGGACGTCGAAACTCGTCGCCTGGGCGCGGCAGACAGCAAGGAGCAGTAGATGACTGCCGTACACACCACGACCGTCGCGCAGAGCCTGACGCTCGACAACCTGGTCAAGACCTACTCGTCGCGTGGGCGGGAAGAATTCAAGGCCGTGAAGGGTATCGATCTCACCATCGAGCCCGGTGAACTGATTGCGCTCCTCGGCCCGTCCGGATGCGGCAAGACCACGACTCTGCGGATGATCGCGGGCCTGGAGACGGTCACGAGTGGAGAGATCCGCATCGGCGACCGGACCATCACGGACCTTCCGCCCGGAAAACGTGAGGTCGGGGTCGGATTCGAGAGTTACGCGCTGTACCCGCCGCTGTCCATTCGTGAGAACCTCGCGTACGGGTTGAAGGCGCGCAAGGTCAAGGGTGCCGACGAGCTCGTGAACTCCATCGCTCGCAGGCTCGAGATGGAGGATCTGCTCGAGCTGCGTCCAGCAGGACTGTCGAGTGGGCAGAAGCAGCGCGTCGCATTGGCGCGGGCCCTCGTTCGGAACCCTCCGGTGCTGCTCCTCGACGAGCCGCTCTCGCACCTCGATGCCTCTGCACGCCAACGGGTTCGACGCGAACTCAAGATGTTGCAGCGCGAGTTCGGGTACACCACGATCGTCGTCACCCACGACCAGGTCGAGGCGCTCAGCCTCGCGGACCGCTTGGCGGTCATGGACGGCGGAGTAATTCAGCAGTTCGGCACTCCGGACGAAGTGTTCGACGATCCGGCCAATCTGTTCGTCGCAGGGTTCGTCGGCGAGCCGCAGATCAACGTTCTCGACGGTGTCGTCCGTCGTTCGGGAACGTCCAGTGTCGTCGAAATCGGTGACGGCACACTGTCGGTGAACGTCACCGATGTCTCCGACGGCACATCCGTCAAGGTCGGTATCCGCCCGCAGGACGCGTCGATCGTCGCGGGCGTGGCCGGTGACGGGCAGATCGCGGCGTCGGTGGACTACTTCGAACACCTGATGGAGTTCGGCCAGGCGAAAATTTCCGTCGCAGGCGGCGGCGAACTTCTGGTGCAGACCCCCGCACGCGAAAGCTACCGCAGCCACGATCGATGCGCGCTCTCCGCTCCGGCCGAACGCATCTACCTGTTCGACCGCGAATCCGGTCTCAGACTCCGATAGGACCAGTCATGACAAGGCTTTTCAACGACCCAGCGTCGTTCATGGAGGACATGCTCGACGGATTCCTCGACGCCAACTCGCGGTACGTCGTCGGTGTCCCCGGCGGGGTGGTGCGCGCGACGGCAACACCCGAGGGCAAGGCCACGGTTGTCGTCGGCGGCGGGTCCGGGCACTATCCGGCGTTCTGCGGAGTGGTGGGTCGTGGGTTCGCCGACGGTGCCGTGGTGGGAAACATCTTCACCTCGCCATCGGCCGATGACGCCGCGTCGGTGGCTCGTGCAGTCGAGCGCGGCGGGGGAGTGCTGCTGACGACAGGCAACTACGCGGGCGACGTCATGAACTTCGGTCTCGCGGTGCAGAAGCTGCGAGCCGAGGGAATCGACGCTCGATACCTCGCCGTCACCGACGACATCGCCAGCGCACCGAAGGATCAGATCGCCAAGAGGCGCGGCATCGCCGGTGATTTCACGGTGTTCCGGTGCGCGTCGGCCGCTGCCGACGAGGGATACGACCTGGACGGTGTCGAGCGGGTCGGAATCGCCGCGAACGACGCCACCCGCACGCTGGGCGTGGCCTTCGACGGCTGCACGATGCCCGGTGCCCAGGACCCACTGTTCACGGTGGCGAAGGGGACGATGGATCTCGGTCTCGGTATTCACGGAGAGCCCGGGGTGTCCTCCCACGACATGCCGACGGCCGCCGAGCTTGCGGACCTGCTCGTCGATGGCGTGCTCGCCGAGAAGCCCGAAGGCAGCGGCGAGCGCATCGCGGTGATCCTCAACGGGCTCGGCCGAACCAAGTACGAGGAACTGTTCGTCGTGTGGCAGACGGTGTCACGACGATTACGCGAGCACGGATACACCGTCGTCGACCCGGAAGTGGGGGAACTCGTCACGAGCCTCGACATGGCAGGCTGCTCGCTCACCGTCATGTGGCTCGACGAGGAACTCGAGAGGTTCTGGACCGCGCCGGCGGACACTCCCGCCTATCGCAAGGGAGTTGTCGCTGCAGACACAGGGGAGCGGAGGTCGGCCGACGACGTGGCCGAGGCTGCGTCCGCGGTAATGCCGGAGTCCGACGAACATTCGCGGGAGTGCGCTCGGTTCGTGGCATCGTCCCTCGAAGCCCTGGCGGAGAGAATGGCTGCTGCGGAGGACGAACTCGGCCGCATTGACGCCGTCGCGGGAGACGGCGACCACGGCCGAGGAATGGTGAAGGGGACGGCTGCTGCACGTGAAGCCGCGGACGATGCCGTCAACCGAGACGGCGGCACCGGATCGGTGCTCGCGGCCGCAGGCTCGGCATGGGCAGCGAAAGCAGGTGGAACCTCCGGAGTGTTGTGGGGTGCCGCACTGACAGCCATCGGAAACAGACTGGGCAACAACGGCGTACCGGACGACGCGGCCGTCGCCGAAGCACTGCGAGCAGGGTACGACGCCCTGACATCCCTGGGTGGTGCATCGCTGGGAGACAAGACCATGCTCGACGCTCTCGACCCGTTCGTCGGCGCCGTCGAGAAAGCCGTGGCCGGCGGAAGTGACTGGCGGACTGCGTGGTCCGACGCAGTGAACGTGGCAGGTGACGCTGCGCAGCGCACCGCGGAACTCCGTCCGAAGGTGGGACGAGCACGTCCCCTGGCCGAGAAAAGCGTCGGGACCCCCGACGCGGGCGCGGTGTCGCTCAGCATGTGCGTCGCCACCGTCGCCGAACTCTTCACGAAGCAAGGAACGTAGATCATGAGCAAGCTGAGAATCGTCGTCGGATGCGACGACGCCGGACTGCAGTACAAGCAAGCACTGTTGGCCGATCTGGAGAAGGACGATCGAGTCGAATCGGTCGCCGACGTGGGCGTCGGAACCGACGAGCACACCGCCTACCCGCACGTGGCCGTCACCGCGGCACGCATGATCGCCGACGGGTCGGCCGACCGTGCGCTGCTGGTGTGCGGCACCGGTCTCGGAGTGGCCATCAGCGCCAACAAGGTTCCCGGTATCAGGGCCGTCACGGCACACGACAGCTTCTCGGTCGAGCGTGCCGTACTCAGCAACGATGCCCAGGTGCTGTGCATGGGCCAGCGTGTCATCGGAATCGAACTCGCGCGTCGCCTGGTAAGGGAATGGCTGGGCTACACCTTCGACCCGACATCGGCATCAGCAGCGAAGGTCGCGGCAATCGGAGAATACGAAACCGGTTCCCTCGCAACCGCGGAGGACGCAGCGAAAGCGGTGTGCGACTGAGTAGAACTGGATGCGACGGCGGGGCGGCAAACCCGCCGTCGCGCAGAGGGTCTCGAACGACCCTCAAGGATTTTTGGCAACCTATTCCTGCCGTGCGCAGCGAACCGTGGGCAGTCGGATGTAGACGACGAGACTTGGTATTTCGATCGACGCGAGCAGTGCGCAGCCGATGGTCCATTGCCCGACAGGACGCATGCTGATCGCCTCGAACAAGGTCCACAACGCTGCGCACCAGATCGGTTGGACTGCGAGGAGTCGACTGTACGGTTAGACGATTGGTGCGGCCGCCGGTGGACTCGTCCCGGTTACGAACACCCGTACAGAGCTGCCCCGGGACACCTTTCATTACTTCGGAAGTCACCGATCTCGCCTGGTCTGCCGGAATCGACGGCCACCAGACCATCGGTGTGGGTTCGACCGTGTCACGAGCGTTTCGGTCGGTGGTGCAGTGCGCGGAGGTCTACCTCATGCCTCGCTGGTTCGCAGTAGTGCAACGTCGGAGACGAGGCGGATGTGGTCGGCCATGGCTCTGCCTGCCGTGGTCGGATCCTGCGCTCGTACTGCTTCGGCGATTCGGCGGTGGCCTTCGAGCGATGCTTTCGGTCGCTCGGATTGCGACAAGGATTCGATGCGTGTTTCGCGGATCAGTTCCGCGATTTCGCCCATGAGGCGTGCGAGGAGAGGGGAATGTGCAGCGTCGGTGATAGAGCGATGAAACATCTCGTCGCCTGACACGCCGCGGTCGCCGCCGGTGATCTCGGTCGCCATCACGGACAGTGCGTGATCGATGGCAGCCATCTCCGCGTCGCTGCGACGCTGTGCGGCCAATTCCGCTAGTTTCACTTCCAGCGCTTCTCGGGCTTCGATAACCTCCGGAAGTCGGTCGGCATGCTCGCGTAGTGCACGAATTGCGATATCTCCCACCGGGCGTCGAACCAGTACTGCTCCGTCGCCATGGCGCACGGACAGAATGCCTTGAACCTCGAGAGCGACGAGTGCCTGGCTGAGGGATGCTCGACTGACGCCGAGTTGCGCAGCGAGTTCGCGTTCGGCGGGAAGTCGATCGCCGAGCTTCATGTCGCGATCGACGATGTGTGCACAGAGCTGTTCGACGATCACTTCGTACAACCGCGGCCTGGCCACCGGGCGAATTTGCTCAGCCACTGTGTCACTCGCTCTCTGTTCCTCTAGGCCTACAAGTTTAACGGACCGCTCGGTAGTAACGACGAGCACATCGAGGGTTGACAAGTGATCCACTTCACTGGTTGAGTCCTTATTGACCCAGTGGCTAGTCCAATTGGCCACTGCGCACCCGAAGCAACCGCTTCGGTGACGCCACAGATGAACCGGAGACCTCGATGTCGACCGAGCTGATTCCAATCCTTGCTCTTGTTGTCATGTTCCTTGCAGCCACGGTGTTCCCCGTCAACATGGGTGCGCTGGGCTTCGTGGCAGCGTTCTTCGTCGGTACCCTCGCCGTGGGTATGGGTACCGACGAAATCATCGGCGGATTCCCGAGCAGTTTGTTTCTGACCTTGGTCGGGATCACCTACCTGTTCGCGATAGCGCAGAACAACGGCACAGTGGACTTACTTGTCCGGGGTGCCGTACGCCTGGTCGGGGGGCGCGTCGCCCTGATTCCATGGGTGATGTTCGGCATCACCGCGGTGCTCACGTCGATCGGGGCACTCGGGCCCGCCGCGGTCGCCATCGTGGCTCCGATTGCGCTGGGATTCGCTGCCCGCTACAAGATCAACGCCCTGCTCATGGGCATGATGGTCATTCACGGAGCTCAGGCCGGCGGCTTCTCGCCGATCAGTATCTACGGAGTCACGGTCAACGGCATCGCCGCCGACGCCGGACTCACCAACAGCCCGCTGACACTGTTCCTCGGTAGCTTCATCTTCAATGCTGCAATCGGTGCCGCCCTGTTCGTGTTCCTGGGTGGTCGCTCGCTGCTCGGCCGCAGCGTGCACGACGACGACGGCACCCGTCCCGACGGCGACACAGGCGGGGTCGGCGGTGGCGCACGCCGCTCGACGGTCATGCGTGGGTTCGGATCGAGTACGCCGAAGCCTTCGGGCCAGACGGTGACGGTCGAGAACGCCCCGCCGTTGGCGACTGCGGTCAAGGCCGTCACCTTCGATCAGATTCTGACGCTCATCGGCCTGGCGTCCTTGGCGGTGCTCTCGCTGATCCTGGACCTGGATGTCGGTTTCATCTCCATGACGGTTGCGGTAGTCCTTGCTCTGGCCTCGCCGAAGGCGCAGAAAGGGGCGATCAATCAGATCAGTTGGTCGACGGTCCTCCTGATCGGCGGTGTGCTCACATTTGTCGGGGTGCTACAGAAAGCCGGAACGGTCGGGTATGTCGGTGACGCGGTAGCGGGAATCGGAGTACCTCTCCTCGTCGCGTTGCTTCTGTGCTACATCGGTGCCATTGTTTCCGCGTTCGCCTCCTCGACCGCGATTCTCGGTGTCACCATTCCGCTCGCGGTCCCATTCCTGCTCGCCGGCGAAGTAGGCGCCGTGGGAGTCATTGTTGCACTTGCCATTTCCTCGACAATCGTCGATGTCAGCCCATTCTCGACCAACGGAGCTCTTGTCCTGGCCAACGCACAAGGCATCGACAAGGACGTGTTCTACAAACAGATCCTGAAGTACAGCGCCCTCGTTGTGGTACTCGGTCCGATCATTGCCTGGGGACTGCTGGTAGTGCCCGGTTGGCTGTAGCGGCCTCCGCAGTGTGTCGCGACCTACCGAAAGCGTCGCGGACACATTCTTGACATCCATTCGCATCGCTGGTCCAATTAAATTGGCTAGGCCACTGGGCCACTAGGCCAAGGTTACCTCTCGCTCTCGCACCCGGAAGAAGTTGATTTCGATGCCGCTCAACACGACAGGCAGAACCGGACCACTCGAAGGAACGGTGGTCATCGATCTGACGCGCGCCCTTGCCGGACCGCACGCGTCGATGATGCTGGGGGACCTCGGCGCCGACATCGTCAAGGTCGAAACGCCGAAAGGCGGCGACGACACCCGAGGTTGGGGCCCACCGTTCGTCGCCCCGGAGGGCGTGGATCGCGAGTCGACGTACTTCTTGTCGGCCAACCGGAACAAGAGATCGATCGCCCTCGATCTCAAGACCGACGACGGCCGAGAGGCATTGCACGACATGATCGAGCAGGCCGACGTGCTGCTGGAAAACTTCCGGACCGGCGTACTGGACCGGCTCGGATTCTCGCCCGCTCGTTTGGCCGAAATCAACCCCGGTCTCGTGGTGCTCTCGATCACCGGATTCGGGCACGACGGCCCAGAAGGCGGGCGTTCGGGGTACGACCAGATCGCGCAAGGTGAGGCGGGTCTGATGTCGTTGACCGGCTCCGGACCCGACGATCTCCAGCGGGTCGGAATCCCGATCGCCGATCTCCTCGCCGGCATGTACGGAGCCTTCGGTGTTCTCGCAGCACTTCGCGAGCGTGATCGCACCGGACGCGGCAAGGTGGTACGAACCTCGTTGCTGGCCAGCATCGTAGGTGTGCACGCCTTTCAGGGGACGAAATGGACCGTTGCGGGCGAGGTAGGTCAGGCGCAGGGGAATCATCACCCGTCCATCTGTCCCTACGGCCTCTTTCCCACCGCGGACGGTGCAGTTCAGATTTCAGTAGGCAGCGAAGGACTGTGGCACCGGTTCTGCGACGGCTTCGGCATCGACCCTGATCTGGAAGGCATGGCAACCAACCCACAGCGCGTCGAGTCGCGTCTCGAGGTCATCGAACTGGTATCGAAGATCTTCGGAACCTACGAGACCGAACCTCTGTTGAAGTTTCTCGACGAGATCGGTGTTCCCGCAGGAAAAGTACGCAACCTGCAGGAAGTCTACGAGTGGGAGCAGACCAAATCTCAAGGTCTGCTGGTCGACGTCCAACACGAAACGCTGGGAACCGTCACGCTCCCCGGACCACCCCTGCGCTTCTTCGAATCAGACGGCACCGAGGTCACCGAAACCCGCCACCTTGCCCCGCCGGTCCTCGGTGCCGACGACGAACTCGTCCGAGCATGGCTGAAAGAAGCGATCCGATGACCAGAATGACAGCGCACGAACTGCTGGACATCGTCGTCGACACAGACAGTTTCGACTCATGGGATACACCTGCCGTCGAGTACGTCGTCGACGAGACGTACGCCGAGGAATTGGCAGCGGCCCGCGAAAAGACCGGGCTCGATGAATCCGTCATCACAGGATCCGCCACTATCCGGGGCCGCAGAGTCGCCATTCTGGTGTGCGAATTCTCGTTCCTGGCGGGTTCGATCGGTGTGGCTGCGGGCGAGCGGCTCGTGACTGCAGTGCACCGGGCCACTGCGGAGCGGCTACCGCTTCTCGCGCTTCCGACATCGGGTGGGACGCGGATGCAGGAGGGCACCGTGGCGTTCCTGCAAATGGTGAAGATAACTGCGTCCATCACCGCACACAAGGCCGCTCACCTGCCCTACATCGTCTACTTGAGAAATCCCACCACGGGAGGGGTTTTCGCGTCCTGGGGTTCCCTCGGTCACGTCACCGTCGCCGAACCAGGTGCCCTGATCGGTTTTCTCGGGCCACGCGTCTACGAGGCGCTCTACGATGCCGAGTTCCCCGCGGGCGTGCAGACCTCGGAAAACCTACAGGCACACGGTCTCGTCGACGCGATCCGAGCGCCCGAGCAACTCGCCGAAATAGTCGATCGTGCACTGCGCATCATTTCCGACCCGCCCTCCTGCCGTGCGCGCACTTCCCATACGTCGGAATGGAAAATCGACGACGTACCGGCATGGACGTCCGTACTCGCATCGCGTAGGACGGACCGCCCGGGAGTTCGCGAACTTTTGTTCAACACCGCAGCGGACGTGTTGCCGCTCAATGGAACCGGTCAGGGTGAAGCCGACCCCGGGTTGATTCTCGCGCTGGTACGTTTCGGTGACATGCCGTGCGTCCTGCTCGGTCAGGATCGTCGGACCCAAACGGCGACGACGCCGCTCGGTCCTGCGGCTCTGCGCGAGGCGCGACGCGGTATGCGACTTGCGCAGGATCTGGAACTCCCACTTGTCACGGTGATCGACACCGCGGGGGCGGCTCTGTCCAAGGAGGCGGAGGAAGGCGGATTGGCCGGTGAAATAGCCAGGTGCATAGCCGATATGGTCGATCTGGACACCCCGACCGTCTCGTTGCTTCTGGGCCAGGGGACCGGCGGAGGGGCTCTTGCGCTCGTGCCGGCCGACCGCGTGCTGGCGGCCCAACACGCATGGCTTTCGCCGTTGCCTCCGGAGGGGGCAAGCGCAATAGTTCACCGCGACATCGCGCACGCCGCTGACATGGCGACCAAGCAAGGAGTGCGATCACTGGATCTGTTCGACGCGGGAATCGTCGACCTCGTCATTCCCGAATTGCCGGATGCCGCAGAAGAATCGCAACAATTCTGCGATCGAGTCGGGGTCGCTCTTCATCGCGAACTCGCCGACCTGGTCGGGCAAGACCCGGAGATGCGGCGCATCACGCGAGAAAAACGGTTCAACCGAATCGGCTGCACGTCGGCAACTACCTGAACATGCTCGACCCGATCCTCCTCAGAACGTTCCTCGCAGTCGAACGTACAGGCTCGTTCACGGCTGCGGCCGACACCCTCGGTCTGCGTCAGTCGACGGTCAGCGGTCATGTAGCTCGGCTGGAACACGCAACGAGGCAAACCTTGTTTCTTCGGTCTTCCGGACGGAGAACAAGGGTGACGACGACGGCCGCGGGTGGTGTCCTGACCGAACATGCAGGACGGATACTCGCGGCGCACGAGGCAGCAACCACCTTCTTTTCCGCACCTCGTGCGTCCGGCAGTGTTCGATTCGGGACAACCGAGGATCTACTGGCGGGGCCTGTTCCGGTGGTGCTTCGCAACTTCGGACAAGAACACCCCGATGTCACGCTGGAACTCGTGGTCGACGACGACGCCCAGCAACTCCGGCGTCGTCTCGGCACGCACGACATCGACTCCGCACTGATGGCTTGTCGACCTGCAAGTTCCGCCGGCACCGTCGTCGGTCACGACCGACTCGTATGGGCTCGGGCTCCTCACTCGAGATGTCCTTCCCGCTCCCGCGAGTCCGTCGTCGTCTATCTCCCACCCACTTGGGTCCGCGACGCGGCAATCGAGGTGCTGAATCTCGGCGGCTACGGCTATCGAACACCGACCGAGGTGTGCTCGCGCCGCGAGGCACACCTGGCGTCACTCGCGGGCGTGGGGTACAGCGTGTACGCGTCCACGTCGATTCCTGGTGGTCTGGAAGAAGCCACTCGCCTTCCCGAGCTTCCCTCGGTCGATTTCGTCGTCGAACACTCCGGGCCCGCCGACGCCCCGACAACCGCGCTGAACGATTACATCGAACGACACTTTCGTTGGGAGTTGCCCCGGAATCGCGGTACCTACGTGTAGGGGGATACCGACCATGCGGACTACCGAGGGCGTTGTTTCGGAATCGATCGGCCCGATAGCCTCGATACAGGCTCCAGCCTGCACGGACGTTACGTTCGATTGTCCTGAAGTCACCGTGTGATGGAGTGCGAATATCAAGCGTTCCCCAGGCCAACCCTGCACGGTCGTTGGGCTAGCTCCGCGAGAATTCGGATGCTCGCTGGATTTGCTCGTTCGTCGGCCGGATGCCGGTGTAGAGGACGAATTGCTCGGCGGCTTGAAGTGCGATGACCTCGGCGCCGGTGATGACGGGCTTGCCTGCGGCCCGGGCTTTTACGATCAACGGCGTTTCCGACGGCATGGCGACTACGTCGAACACTGCGTGGGCGCCGTGGATCTGCTCGTCGGAGTAGGGGGAGGCATCGGCGTCGGGGCCGCCCGCCATTCCGACGGGGGTGACGTTGACGAGCAGGTCGGCCTGGACGGTGCGGGCCGACCACTCGTATCCGTAGGCGGCGGCCAGAGCCGGACCGGTGACTTCGTTGCGGGCGACGACGGTGCCTCGGGTGAATCCCGAATCACGAAGTGCTGCAACGACGGCTTTGGCCATTCCTCCGCTACCGGTCACCGAAACCGTGTAGTCGGTGGAGAAGCCTGATGACGCAAGCAGATTCGCGACTGCCTGATAATCGGTGTTGTACGCGTGCAGTACGCCGTTCTCGTTGACGATGGTGTTGACAGATTCGATGGCGCTCGCGGAATCGTGCATCACGTCGATCGATGCGATGACGTCTTCCTTGAACGGCATCGAGATTGCGCACCCGCGGATTCCGAGAGCGCGGACGCCTCCGATCGCGGCAGCGAGAGCCGTCGTCGTGAAGGCCTTGTAGACGAAGTTCAGATCGAGTTCGTCGTAGAGGTAGTTGTGGAAACGGGTACCGATGTTGCTCGGGCGACCGGAGAGCGACATGCACAGTTGTGTTTCACGGTCGAGGAAGCTGCGCGAGGACATCGTTCGGACTTTACTCTCAGCAGTTCTGCGCCACCGACGAGAGCGCGCGCTGGTCCGCCTGTGTGATCGGCAGCGCGTACTGCGCCGCGACGGACAGATACTTGCCCGCGTAGAAGCATCGGTACGCGGCGTTGGGTGGTAGCCACTGCGCTGGAGTGGAGTCGCTCTTCGACTGATTGTCGGGCCCGTTCACGGCAAGGAGGTTGAAGTCGATGTCGTTGGCGAACTGGACTCGCTTGTCCGGTGTCCATGCGTTCGCGCCCATGTCCCAGGCCGCGGACAGTGGGTAGACGTGGTCGATCTGGATCTTGCCTGCGTCGGCCTTGACGAATTCGACGGACTCACCGGAGTACGGGTCCGCGAGAACCCCCGACGTGACCACGCAGTTCCGAGTCCCGTCGCGGAACGTCACCTCGGTGAGGGAACGCGCCAGGACGTTGTCGCGGGTACCGCAGCCGTCGTGACCGCCGGGCCCGTCGTAATCGTCGGTCCACGCCGGACCGAACACGCAGCCCTCCCCGCTTTTGCAGCCCCGCTCGTATCCCGGGTTGTCGGGCCTGTCCGCGACCACCTGAACCCGTGCAAGTAGATCCTCGATCTGCACTCGTGTGGGACTACCCGGCGCCGGGGGAGGCGGCGAGAAACCTGGAATCGACGCTCTGTCGCAGGACCCGAATGCAGTCATGGCCAGAGCGGCCACCAGCAACAGCAGCGCCACACGCAGCTTCTTCACACACGCCCAATCGTCGTACTCGGTCTATCCGGACACGATTGTGCCGCACCCCACCGACAGTGATTGCTCAGCCGACTTCGATGATCACCTTGCCGGTTGCGTGGCCGCTCTCCACCGTCGCGAGCGCTTCACCTGCCCGCTCGAGCGGGAAGGTCTGGTCGATCCGAGGTGTCAGCACACCGGTGGCCACCAGGTCGGCCACGGCCTCGTACGCCTCCGTGGTTCGCCTGCGGTGCACGCCCGACCCGCCCAGGGACGTCGCGAGCACGGGATCCGCGACGCTGACGACAGGTGCGTCGGGCTTGGTCAGCGATACCGCCGATTTCAATGTGTCCCCGCCGACGAGATCGAAGATGCCGTCCACCACGGTGTCCACGGCGTCGGCGAAGTGCTCGCCGGAGGGGACGAAACGAGCCCCGAGGCCGGACACCCACTCCTGCTTGCCCGTGCCGGCCACGCCGATCGTGTTCAGACCGCGCGCCTTGGCTATCTGCAGCACGGCGGAACCGACCCCGCCGCCCGCGCCGAGTACCAGCAACGTCGAACCGCTCGCGAGGCCCAGCTGGTCGACACCGTCGTAGGCCGTACCTGCCGCAACCGGCAGCGTGGCGGCGGCGGCGAACGTCACGGCATCGGGCTTGTGTGCGGCGCTGGACGCGTTCAGCACCGTGTACTGCGCGTACCCGCCGTGACCGGCCGCGGTGGATCCGAACACTCGATCGCCCACCGAGAAACCGTCCACATGGGTACCGACCTGAACCACCGTGCCGGACACCTCACGGCCGAGAACTGCCGGTAGGGACGTTTGTACGGTGTCCTTGCGGTTGCCGGCCCGCACCTTCCAATCGGCAGGGTTCACCCCGGCTGCATGCACCGCTACCAGCACCTGTCCCTGTCCGGGGTCTGGAATCGGCACGTCGAGGAAATACTCGGTTTCGGGACCTCCGTACTCACTGAACCCATAAGCGATCATTCATCCACTGTGCCAAATGTCCGGTAGTCGGTGGGCGAGGTGTGCAATTTCTCGCCCGTCGGCGTCGCACGGACCCCGCGCACGGTGCGGCAACCGGCACACCACGCCCATCCGTGACCGAGCACCCTGGTTGGATGGACGAGTGCTTCACGGTCTCTGGTCTCCCGGCAGCGGGTTGGCGCTGTGGGACGACGAGGTCACCACCGGTACGGAGCCCGCTCTACCTGCCGCGCTCGCGCAGGTACTCGGCAGACCGTTTCGTCACCGAGTCGAGGTCACGTTCCCGCCGACCGACGGGGGGCGGCCCCCGACGGCCAGCGTTCCCGCGATCGCGCTCGTGCCGTTCAATGCAGCCGACCTGCTGCTCAGGATCACGCCGCATCCGCTGATCGCAGGTGATCTGCAGTATCTGGCGCACGTCGCGCACGGCATCGAGCGGTGGGCGCGCGCAGGCAGAGTCGTACCCTCGCTCGTCCGACTGGAAGGGACGTGGTGGCCGAGGTGGCGTCTGGTGGGCGGGGAGCGCCAACGGGCCTGGGCCAGCGAACTCGCCGCGGCCATGCCGTCCGTGCAGCGTGCGGCACACAGACCCAAGGCAATCCTGGACGACATGCTGGCCGAGCTGACCGATCCCATCGTCAGGTCGGTGCTGGGCAGACCCTATCCGGAACACCCGCTGCTGTCGGCCCTCGTTCTGGACGACCCCTACGTGGAAGGCACTCAGCAGGCGTCGACTCTGCTGGAGAAGTGGCGGGAAGCCCTCACCGTCGACGAGCCGTCGCTGGTACTGCGATTGCTCGAACCCACCGACGACGAGCCCGAAGATTCTGCGGATTTCGGCGAAGCGTTCTGGACCTTGCAGGTGTGTCTGCGCGCCGACGGTGAAGCGCCCGTGCCGGTTCCGATGAACCGCCGCGTCGACGCGACCCTGCTCTCCACAGCCGTGCGCAAGCTCGGCGAGGCCGTGGCGGCGTACCCGCGGCTGCGGGATCTGCCGTCGGAGGACGGCACGCTGGATCTCCTGCTGCCCACGTCGGTGGTGATCGATCTTGTCGAGCACGGTGCGACGGCACTGCAGGCGACAGGAACGACGGTGCTGCTGCCCCGGGCATGGACGCGGCTGGATCCGTCGATGCGCTTGCGGGTGGAATCACCCGCGGTGACCAAGGCCGCCGCCGACCGAGCCGTCGGCATGGAGGAACTGGTCTCCTACGACTGGCAACTTCAGCTCGGCGACATGGTCCTCACCGAGGCCGAGATGAATCGCCTGGCCGTGTCCAAGGGTGACCTGGTGCGTCTGCGCGGGCAGTGGGTGCTCGCCGACGGTGGTCAACTCGCCCGCGCCGCCAAATACGTCGCCGAGCACCACGGCGACGGGACCCCGCTCGGCAAGCTGATGCGCGAGATGACCCTTGCCGATCCGCCTCCGGCGTCCGTTCAGGACATCCGGGCGACGGGATGGGCGAAGGCGCTGCTCGAGCCGGGAGCGAGCCCGGAGCCGATTCCGCTTCCACCGGGCGTGAACGCAACCCTGCGGCCGTACCAGCAGCGTGGTGTGGAGTGGCTGGCGTTCATGAGCAGGCTGGGACTCGGAGCGGTACTCGCCGACGACATGGGGCTCGGCAAGACTCTGCAGGTCCTCACCTTGCTCGCGCACGAACGGAGTACGACGCCGACGCTTCTGGTGGCGCCGATGTCGGTCGTCGGAAACTGGCAGCGCGAAGCCGCGAAGTTCACCCCCGGCCTACGCGTGATGGTTCACCACGGTGCGGCGCGGTTGAGCGGTGACGAACTTCGAGACGCCATTTCCGCGCACGATCTCGTCGTGACGACGTATGCACTGATGGCGCGCGATCGGGCGCAGTTGGCGGAGCGGACGTGGCGTCGGGTCGTGCTCGACGAAGCGCAGCACATCAAGAACTCGGGTACGGGGCAGGCGAAGGCGGCTCTCGCCATTCCGGCCGAGCACAAGATCGCCCTCACCGGAACGCCCGTCGAGAACCGACTGGACGAGCTCCGCTCGATCCTCGACTTCGCCAACCCTGGAATGCTGGGCAGACCAACGGATTTCCGCAAGCGCTTCTCCGTTCCCATCGAACGCGAGAAAGACGAGAACGCGGTGACACGCCTGCGCGCCATCACCTCTCCGTTCATTCTCCGACGGGTCAAGACCGATCCCGCCGTCATCTCCGATCTTCCGGAGAAAAACGAGATGACGGTGCGCTCGAACCTCACCGCCGAGCAGGCGGGCCTGTACAAGGCCGTCGTCGACGAGATGATGGCCCAGATCGCCGACGCCAAGGGAATGAAGCGCAAGGGCGCCGTGCTGTCTGCGCTGACGAGGCTGAAACAGGTGTGCAACCATCCAGCGCACTTCCTGTCGGACGGCTCGCCGGTGCTCAAGCGCGGGCACCATCGCTCCGGAAAGATCGGCCTCGTCGAGGACATGCTCGATTCGATCCTCGGGGAGAACGAGAAAGCGTTGCTGTTCACGCAGTTTCGGGAGTTCGGCGACATCGTCGCGCCGTACTTCGCGGAAAGGTTCGGCACCGACGTGCCGTTCCTGCACGGCGGCGTCACCAAATCGAAGCGTGATGCGATGGTGGAGGCCTTCCAGGCCGACGGCGGCCCACCGATCATGATGCTCTCGCTCAAGGCAGGTGGAACCGGGCTGAACCTCACCGCAGCCAACCACGTCGTGCACCTCGACCGCTGGTGGAATCCGGCGGTCGAGAACCAAGCGACCGACCGCGCCTTCCGGATCGGCCAGCGCAAGAATGTCTCGGTGCAGAAGCTGCTCTGCGTCGGAACGGTCGAGGAGCGCATCGATTCGATGTTGCACTCCAAACAAGACCTCGCGAATCTCGCCGTCGGCACCGGCGAGAACTGGGTGACCGAGATGGATACCGCAGAACTGCACGAACTGTTTCGTCTCAGCGAAGACGCGGTAGGTGAGTGATGGTCGACTTCAGTCAGTACGGCAAGCGTCGGAAAGCCAAGGGCGGCATCGAGTCCCGCAACAAGCGCGGCGCATTCGGCCAGACCTGGTGGGGGAGGCACTTCGTCACCGCCATGGAGGACCTGGCCGATCCGGGCAGAATCGCCCGTGGCCGGACGTACGCGCGACAGGGGCAGGTGCTCAATCTCGGTGTCGAACGCGGCCAGATCTATGGCGAGGTTCAGGGCAGCCAGCTGGAACCGTTCTCGGCGTCGATCACCGTCGATCCGCTGACCGACGGTCAGATCTCGGCGCTGATGAGCCGCGTCGCATCCAACCCAGGAATGTTGGCCGAACTGGCGTCCAACTCGATCCCACAGGCACTGGCGTCGATTCTTCTTCCGCACGACCGCGGTCAGCTGGACTTCGACTGCACCTGCCCCGACGACGGTTGGCCGTGCAAGCATGCGGCTGCGTTGATGTACATCGCCGCCGAACACGTCGATGCGTCCGCCGCGACAATTCTGACGCTCCGCGGCGTCGATTTGGATCAACTGATCGAGGGCGTCGGTGACGGCGACGACGAACTCGATTCCGGCGACTGGTTCGGGGACGACGCCAGACTGCCGGCTCTTCCGAAACCGACGTCGGCGCCGGCGATGGACGACCTGGACCCGCTGATCCTGCGCAAGGTCTTCCGAGCCGACGGGTCCAACGAGGCCGAGGTCAGCCGGGCTGTTGCCGAGCTGCGGGCGTTGTACGACCGGCTCTGACCCGCTCACGTGCTGGACATACATGGAAGTCCGACTATAGGATGAGCACACTTCATTCTCGTACCTGTTAGGACGGATTCCATGGCTCGCGAACTCACGCATTTCATCGGCGGCAAGCACGTTCCCGGAGAGTCGGGGAATTTCGGCGACGTGTTCGACCCCAATACCGGCGAGGTTCAGGCGCTCGTTCCGCTGGCCAGTGACGCCGAGGTCGAGGCGGCCATCGCCGACGCCGAGCAGGCGCAGCGCGAGTGGGCGACGTGGAACCCGCAGCGCCGCGCCCGCGTGCTGATGAAGTTCCTGCAGCTCATCAACCGCGACATGGACGAGCTCGCTCGCTTGCTGTCGAGCGAGCACGGCAAGACCATCGCCGACGCCAAGGGCGACATCCAGCGCGGCCTCGAGGTCGTCGAGTTCGCCGTCGGTATCCCGCACCTGCTCAAGGGTGAGTACACCGAAGGCGCGGGCGGCGGAATCGACGTCTACTCGATGCGCCAGCCCCTCGGCGTCGTCGCGGGTATCACCCCGTTCAACTTCCCGGCGATGATCCCGCTGTGGAAGGCAGGCCCGGCCATTGCGTGCGGCAACGCGTTCATCCTCAAGCCGTCCGAGCGTGACCCGTCGGTACCGCTCAAGCTGGCCGAGCTGTTCCTCGAAGCCGGTTTGCCGCCGGGCATCTTCAACGTCGTCAACGGCGGCAAGAACGCCGTCGACGTGCTGCTGAACGACGATCGCGTCAAGGCCATCGGCTTCGTCGGGTCGACTCCGATCGCGCAGTACATCTACGAGGAAGCCGCCAGGAACGGCAAGCGCGCGCAGTGCTTCGGGGGCGCCAAGAACCATGCTCTCGTCATGCCCGACGCCGATCTCGATCAGGTCGCCGACGCCCTCCTCGGTGCTGCCTACGGCTCCGCGGGCGAGCGCTGCATGGCCATCTCGGTTGCCGTTCCTGTCGGTGAGGAGACTGCCGATGCACTCGTCGCCAAGCTGAAGGAACGAGTCGCGACGCTGAAGATCGGCCGCTCCGACGACGAGGCCGCGGACTTCGGGCCGCTCGTCGGAAGCGACGCGCTGAAGCGGGTCAACGACTACACCCAGATCGGGATCGACGAAGGAGCCGAGCTCGTCGTCGACGGCCGGGACTTCGTGCTCGAGGGCCACGAGAACGGATTCTTCGCGGGTGCAACGTTGTTCGACAAGGTCACCACGGACATGCGCATCTACAAGGAAGAGATCTTCGGACCGGTCCTCATCGTGGTGCGCGCCGAGGACTACGAGGACGCACTGCGTCTGCCGACCGAGCACGAATACGGCAACGGCGTGTCCATCTTCACCCGTGACGGCGACACTGCTCGCGACTTCTGCTCGCGCGTGCAGGTCGGCATGGTCGGCGTCAACGTCCCGATTCCGGTGCCGATCGCGTACCACACGTTCGGCGGCTGGAAGCGTTCCGGCTTCGGCGATCTCAACCAGCACGGACCGGACTCGGTGCGCTTCTACACCAAGACCAAGACCGTCACGCAGCGGTGGCCGTCGGGCACCAAGGAGCAAGCTGCCAATCACTTCGTCATCCCCAACATGGACTGACGCATGTTCACACTGACCGAAGACGAAAAGGCGATCAACGAAACCGCACGGGATTTCGCCGACGAGTTCCTCGCTCCCGATGCAGTCGAATGGGACCAGAACAAGCACTTCCCGGTGGACGTGTTGCGCAAGGCGGCCGGTCTGGGAATGGGCGGTATCTACATCGGTGAGGACGTCGGTGGGTCCGGCTTGACGCGGCTGGATTCGGTCCGCATCTTCGAGCAGCTCGCGACGGGTGATCCGTCGATCGCGGCCTACATCTCCATCCACAACATGGTGACGTGGATGATCGACACCTACGGCAACGACGAACAGCGTCGCCAGTGGGTGCCGGGATTGTGCTCGATGGACCAGCTGGGCAGCTACTGCCTCACCGAGCCCGGTGCGGGGTCCGACGCGGCGGCCTTGAGTACCAAGGCTGTTCGCGACGGTGACGACTATGTGCTGAACGGCGTCAAGCAGTTCATCTCCGGTGCAGGTACGTCGGACGTGTACGTCGTGATGGTCCGAACGGGCACTGCGGGTCCCAAGGGAATTTCCGCGATCATCGTGCCCAAAGATTCGCCCGGCCTGTCCTTCGGGGCGAACGAGAAGAAGATGGGGTGGAACGCCCAGCCCACACGCCAGGTCATCTTCGAGGACGTTCGCGTCCCGGCCGCCAACGTCCTCGGTAACGAGGGCGACGGTTTCCGCATCGCGATGAACGGACTCAACGGTGGCCGGCTCAACATTGCAGCCTGCTCCATCGGCGGGGCGCAGAGCGCACTGGACAAGGCCGTTGCCTATCTCCTCGAACGCAAGGCGTTCGGTGCCCGGCTGCTGGACTCGCAGGCTCTGCAGTTCCGGCTGGCGGACATGAAGACCGAACTGGAAGCTGCACGCACCATGCTCTGGCGCGCCGCCGACGCACTGCAGAACGACGAGGCGGACAAGGTCGAACTGTGTGCGATGGCAAAGAGATTCGCCACGGACACGGGTTTCGAGGTCGCCAACGCTGCGCTGCAGTTGCTCGGTGGATACGGTTACCTCGCGGAATACGGTGTGGAGAAGATCGTCCGCGATCTTCGTGTGCACCAGATCCTCGAGGGAACCAACGAGATCATGCGAGTCGTGGTGGCTCGCTCGATAGTGGGAGCAGCATGACCGAGGCAGTTACCGAATCCGAAGCAGAAGTGCTGTTCGACGTCGCCGGCGGAGTCGGCCGGATCACGCTGAACCGCCCCAAGGCGATCAACGCGCTCAATCACGCGATGGTGCAGCAGATTGCGCCGAAGCTCGACCAGTGGGCGGCCGACGACGCTATCGATCTGGTGCTGCTCGTCGGCGCAGGCGAACGTGGTCTGTGCGCGGGCGGTGACATCGTCTCGATCTACCACGACGCCAAAGAGGGCGGCAGCGGGTCCAAGGACTTCTGGCGCGACGAGTACGTCCTCAACGCGGCGATCGCTCGATTCCCCAAGCCCTACGTCGCCATCATGGACGGTGTGGTCATGGGCGGCGGCGTCGGGTTGTCCGCTCACGGGAACGTCCGAATCGTCACCGAGCGATCGAAGATCGCGATGCCGGAAGTCGGGATCGGATTCATCCCCGACGTCGGCGGCACGTACCTTCTCGCGCGGACGCCGGGAGAACTCGGCACCCACCTCGGCCTGACGACGGCGCGCATGGACGCAGGCGACGCGATCGCAGCAGGATTTGCGGACCACTACATGCCGTCGGAGAATCTGGAGAAATTCTACGTCGCCCTGGAATCCGGTGAATTGTCCGACGCTCTCGACGAGTTCACCGAAGAAGCACCTGCGTCGACGCTCGATGCATCACGTGAGTGGATCGACAGGTACTACGCAGGAGACAGTGTCCAGGCCATCGTGGACGGACTGCGCGGCAGCGGGATACCCGACGCCGAGAAAGCTGCGGGCGACATCGAATCGAAATCGCCTGTCTCGCTGAAGGTGACCTTGCGCTCGCTGCGGCACGCGGCTACGGCGTCGTCGCTCGAGGAGGTGTTGAACGAGGAGTATCGAGTCTCGCTCGCGAGCCTCGAATCACACGATCTCGTCGAGGGCATCCGCGCGCAGGTCGTGGAGAAGGACAGAAACCCGAAGTGGTCGCCGGCGACGCTCGCCGACGTGACCGACGCCGACGTCGATCGGTACTTCGCATCGTTGGGTGACAGGGAACTGGGGCTGGAGTGGAGCCTGCAGAAACGGCCGATGGGACTGGAGAAGAACACATGAGTGAGAAGACGATCGGCTTCATCGGTCTCGGCCACATGGGCGGCCCGATGGCGGCCAATCTGGTCAAGGCCGGGTACACGGTGCAGGGCTTCGATCTGGTCCCGGCGGCATTGGCGCAGGCCGAGTCCGACGGGGTGACCGTCGTCGACTCTGCGGTGGCGGCAGTGAAGGACGCGGGCATCGTCGTGACGATGCTTCCGAACGGACGGCTTGTCCTCGATCTGTACAAGGATCTGCTGCCGGCGGCGGCGCCGGGCACGTTGTTCATCGACAGTTCCACGATCGATGTCGCCGACGCCCACGCCGCGCACAAGCTGATCGACGACGGGGGCCACCGCGGTCTCGACGCGCCGGTGTCCGGCGGAGTCGGCGGGGCGGCTGCGGGGACGTTGACGTTCATGGTCGGTGGCTCGGAGGAGGACTTCGCCTCGGCAGCAGCACTTCTCGATGTAATGGGCCGCAAGGTCGTGCACTGCGGGCAGGCCGGTAACGGTCAGGCCGCCAAGATCTGCAACAACATGATCCTCGGCGTGTCCATGATCGCGATCAGCGAGGCGTTCGTGCTGGGGGAGAAGCTCGGACTCAGCAATCAGGCTCTGTTCGACGTTGCGTCGACGGCGTCCGGTCAGTGCTGGGCGCTCACCACCAACTGCCCGGTTCCGGGCCCGGTCCCCACGTCGCCGGCGAACAACGACTACAAGCCGGGATTCGCCGCTGCTTTGATGGACAAGGACCTCGGTCTCGCTGCCAATGCGTTGCGCGACAACGGTGTCGAGGGAGTTCTGGGGTTGCAGGCCGCCGAGATCTACGCGAAGTTCAAGGAGACGTCCGGCGGCGGTACCGATGTCGACTTCTCCGGCATCATCAACGACATTCGTGAGCGTTCGACAGGAGCAGCACAGTGACGGATTTCGAGACCATTCTGCTCGAGCGTCGTGGGCGCGTCGGCATCATCACCCTGAATCGACCGAAAGCTCTCAATGCTTTGAACTCTCAGCTGATGCACGAGGTCGTCTCGGTCGTCGAGGAACTCGATCGTGACGAGAACATCGGCGCCATCCTCATCACCGGTTCGGAGAAGGCCTTCGCTGCCGGGGCGGACATCAAGGAGATGCAGCCCAAGTCCTACATGGACGTCTACCTCGACGACTTCTTCACGGCGTGGGATCGTCTCGCCGCGGCCAGAACGCCGATCGTGGCGGCGGTGTCCGGTTATGCACTCGGCGGTGGGTGCGAACTCGCGATGATGTGTGACGTCCTGATCGCGTCGGACACCGCGGTGTTCGGCCAGCCCGAGATCAAGCTCGGCGTCATTCCCGGAATCGGTGGTTCGCAGCGTCTGACTCGTGCGGTCGGCAAGGCCAAGGCGATGGAGATGGTGCTGACCGGGCGGAACATGAAGGTCGAGGAGGCCGAGCGAGCCGGCCTCGTCTCTCGTGTCGTCCCGGTAGCCGACCTGCTCGACGACGCCATCGCCACGGCGACCACGATCGCGGAGATGTCGCTTCCTGTTGCGATGATGGCGAAGGACGCCGTGAACCGGTCGTTCGAGTCGTCGCTCGCCGAGGGAGTCAGGTTCGAGCGTCGCCTGTTCCATTCGACGTTCGCGACCGAGGATCAGAAGGAAGGCATGGCCGCGTTCGTGGAGAAGCGTCAGGCCAAGTTCGTCAATCGCTGAACTGCTGATCGGTTGCACCACTGATCGTGGACAGCAACGCGGCGCCCCGGGCCGACACGAGCTCGGGGCGCTGCGGCACCACCGTCCGCAGACGCAGGCGTTTCTCGAAGGCCGCGCCGATCGAGGTGACGTTGGCGCCTCCACCCAGCAGGACGATGGACGCAGGTTTGGTGCCGGACAGTTCGATCGTCTGTTCCACCACCATCGTCGCGTAGCGCACCGGACCGGCGATGATGTCGTCGAAGTCGCCGCGCGTCAGCACGTGGTGGCCGGCGCCGTCGGGATCGTGTGCGCTCACCACTCCGCCGTCACTGAGCCGCTCCTTGAGTGCGCGGGACGAGTCGATGTCCGTCCGGACTCCGTGGTCGGCGAGATGTCGGCGAACGAGGTGGTCCAGGTCGTCACCGCAGAACGTCTCTGTTCGACGGGCGGCGACGGTTCTGCCCGCGGCCAGATCCAGCACGGACACCGTCATACCGGTGCTCCCCAGATCGCACAGCACCGTCGAGCCGTGCGCGGGAACGGTTCCGGTGAACCGAAGGTAACGCAGCTGCGCCGCGGTTTCGTGCACGAGTTGGGCGTAGCGCGGATCACGGTGGGCGCTGATAGCGTCGGCTTCCTCGGCCAGCCGGTACGCGATGGCCGAATACTGCACCGGTAGCGACAGTTTCGCGGCGATCGCATGCAGGGCGGACACCCCGTCGGAGATCGTGGACACCAACGACTGACCTCGTCGCCGACGCACGGTACGCGACGCCACCGGCGCGCGATGAGGACTGTCGAGATACGTCAGGATTGCGCGCGCACCGTGTGCGCCCGCGCCTACACCCACAACCAACACTGCTTTGCTCCAACCTGGGAGCGGCCCCCGCCACACCCGGTGACCATTTGATCATGAAACGGGTGAGCGAGCGCGATTCACCAGGCCGCAGTGGCCCCGTCGTCCTCGAAATCGCCAGCGGTGCGCCTCAGTTCGGCCAGGATTCGCACCAGCGACGTCAACCGGTCCTTCGCCAGACCGGGCTTGCCGAACACTTGCGCATTGAGCTTCTCGGTGGCATCGACCGCCAGTTCGCGGCCGCTGTCGGTGATTTCGACGAGGGTGGTGCGTCGGTCGCTCGGATGCGGCGTCCGGCGCACGTACCCGGCGGTCTCCAGCCGATCCACCGCATTGGTGACACTCGTCGGGTGGACCTGCAGGCGCGCACTTGCTTTTGCCATCGGGATCGCACCGGTCTTGGTGAAGGTCAGCAACGTCAACAACTCGTAGCGCGAGAACGTCAAACCAGTCGGCTTCAGCACTTCCTCGACCCGCGCGAGCATGATCTGCTGCGCGCGCATCAGCGACGTGACCGCGGCCATCCCGTCGGCGACGTCGCCCCATCCATGCTTGGTCCACTGACGGTGGGCCTCTGCAATGGGATCGAGTGGAAGCGGCGACGAAGCAGACATGCCGTCCATCCTCCCATGGCATCCGGCCTGGGCGCCGTCGTCTGCCGTGGCTTTGAAATCACGCTGAGCAGAACCATGGTCACATCGGGTTCACTGGGGCACTCTTGTCCTCGATGCGGGTGTGGCTGAGTGGCTAGGCACCGGCCTGCAAAGCCGTTTACACGGGTTCGAATCCCGTCGCTCGCTCGAAGGAACCGCCAGGCGACATGCCTGGCGGTTCCGCTTTTCTCACCCTGCGCCGTCCGCCGGCCGACGTGTTCCGCGCTGGTTCTGCTCAGCGCTTCCGGCGGGCTGCCGCCGAGCGTGGGGGTGCTGTGCGCATGTGATCGCGGACCGGCGACAGGAGTTCGCCGAGAGCCCGGGTGTCCGACGGCGACAGCGACGAGAACAGCTGCTGCTGAACGATCTCGACGTGGCCGGGAATCACCTTGGCGATCAACGCCCGTCCGGAGTCGGTGACCGTGACGGTGACGCTGCGTTCGTCGTCGGGCGACGGTCCGCGGGACACGAGACCCGCTTTTTCGAGCAATCCAGCCTGGTAGGTCAGTCCGCTACGGCTGTAGACGACGCCGTCGGCGAGGTCGGTCATGCGTTCGCTGCCCGATGGCGAGTCGAGGGCCAGGCGGGCGAGCAACTGGAATTGCACGTAGCTGAGGTCTCCGTCCTCCCTCAATTGCTGCTCCACCGCGTGACGCAGCAGGCCGGCGACCTCCATGAGCGCGAAGTACGCGCCGAGTTGAACGGAGTCGAGGGCGGGCGGTTGTTCCGACATGAGGCCACTCTACAACTGCTTCGTATTCGAAAGACTTGCTTCGAATTCGCAACAGTACTAGCTTTGCGGTGTGCTTCGAAATCGAAGCACTTCGGGTTCGACGAGAGGCAACACCATGAAGGCCATTCGCTTCCACCAGTACGGCGACGCCGATGTTCTGCGGTACGAGGACGTCGGGACTCCCGTTCCCGCAGCCGGTCAGGTTCGCGTTCGCGTTGCAGGAACCACCTTCAACGGCGTCGACGGAAACATCCGGGCGGGCAACATGCAGGAGCCGATGCCACTGACCCTGCCGCACATCCCGGGTGTCGATGTCGCGGGAACCGTCGACGCGCTGGGCGACGGAGTCGACAACCGAAAGGTCGGGGACCGGGTGATCGGATTCCTTCCGTTCGTCACGGACGGTGCGTCAGCAGAATTCGTGGTCGTCGACGCCGACGCGCTCGCACCGGCTCCGACGTCGATTCCGCTCGCTGATTCGGCAGTGCTCGGCGTGGTCGGACTGACCGCGTGGCAGGCGTTGTTCGATCACGCCGAGCTGAAGCGCGGACAACGCATCCTGGTGAACGGCGCGAGCGGGGCCGTCGGTGGGTTCGCTGTGCAGTTGGCCCACGCGGCAGGCGCGTACGTCGTCGCGACGGGGCGTGCGTCGGAGACAGAGCGTCTGAGGAAGCTCGGTGCCGACGAGGTCGTCGATCATTCGGCGGTCGACGTCGTGGTCGCGCTGACGACGCCCGTCGACGTTCTGGTGAACTTCGCGCCCATCACGCCGGACCTGTTCGGCGCCTTGGCAACCCGAGTCGCGGACGGCGGCGTGGTCGTCAACACCACGGTCTGGATGCCCGCGCCGAGTGACGAGGCGCGCGGTGTTCGCGGCATCGACATGTACCTCCGCAGCGACGCCGCGCAACTGTCCGAACTCTCGACGCGTGTCGACCGAGGCGAGCTCGTCGTCGACGTGGCCGACCGAGTTGCGCTCCGTGAGCTCGCGACGGTGCACGCCCGCGCCGCAGCGGGGAACCTGCCGGGCAAGGTCGTCGTGATTCCCGGTTCGTGACGTGGTGTCAGCGACTGGTGCAACCCATCGGCATTCCGGTGACCCGGTGCAGTGCCAGCATCGCTCCCCATGGGCCGATGACCCACACCGGCCAGGGGTAGAGGAAGTTCCCGGTGGCGACCGAGGTGACGGCCCAGATGGTCAGGCACAGGACTCCGACGCTCGCCCACGTCAGCAGTTCGCGGCTCATCGGTGGACGTTGCGGGGACTGCGGCTCGATGAGTGTCGAGGCCACCGGTGTCGAGGCGACAGGTGCGGGGAGGTCGCGGAACACGTCGTCGAGGTCGGCGCGCGTGACGGCGGCGTAGGCCTGGGCGGCGCGTCCGTCGAAGTCCTCGATCGTCAGGCGGCCGGACGCCACATGGCTGGTCAGGAGGTCGACGGCGGCGTCGCGGTGCGCGTCGGACAGGCGGGTGTTCGAGTTCGTTTCACGGACGTTCGGTTGGTACGGCATCTGCACTCCAACTCCGGGCTGACGTTCCATTGTGGACTGTCGGGGTGTGTCCAGCATCGACCTACCACTGTGGAATGTCAAGGTGTGGGAGCATGACGATGTGCCCGAAACACCACCGTTGAACGCGACCGCGGCGTCACTGCTCGGGTTCCTGCATCGCGGCTCCATGACCGGCTGGGACCTTCATGCCACTGCCGTTGCCTGCATCGGCGGCTTCTGGACCGTCACGCGGAGTCAGGTGTATCGGGAACTTGCGGCGCTGACCACGAGGGGCCTGATCGAGGAAGGCGCGGTGGGAGCCAGGGCTCAGAAACCGTTCACCATCACCGATGACGGGCGGGCGGAGTTCGCCCGGTGGATCGACCGGGCTCCCGGTGAGGAGAACATTCGACACCCGCTGTTGCTGACTCTGGCGTTCGGCGAGCATCTCGCCCCGGGGCGGGTGGCGGGGATACTGGCCGACCACCGGCGTCGGCACGCAGACACCCTGGCTCGCTACCGGGAGCAGCGCGCCGCGTCGGGCGGCGCGAGTGTGTTCGATCTGGCCACATTGGATTTCGGAATCAGGTACGAGCAGGCGACACTCGACTGGTTCGATGCACTACCCGACCAGCTTCGAGCCGGAAGCTTCAGGCCAGGAGCCGAGCCGCCCGCGCCACGGTGACCGCCCAGTCGGAGTCCGATCGCCAGGGTCGCAGATCCCAAGTGCCGAAACGATGTTCGACGATCAGGCCGGACGCGGCGAGATCGTCGTCGAACTGTCCCACGGTGTACTCCCGGTCGGTGGCGAAGCCCGCGACGAACACGCCGCCCGGCGTCAGATGCGCCGCGATGCGCTCCACCGCACTGCGCTCGGTTCCGGGCTCCACGAACACCATCACGTTCCCGGCCGCGACGACGGCGTCGAACGTCTCACCGAGGTCCAGCTGGGTCAGGTCGGCCTGGTGAACGGTGATGTCCGGGTTCAGGCGGGCTGCGTCGACGAACACGGGGTCGAGGTCCACTGCGGTCACCCGATGTCCTCGACGGGCGAGCTCCGCGCCGAGACGCGCTGTGCCACAACCCGCGTCGAGGACCGAACTGCCCGGCGTGAGGAGCGCGTCGACCATCCGTGCCTCACCGTGCAAGTCGACGCCCCGAGCCTCGAGCCGAGCGAACCTGTCGACGTATTTCCTGGACTGTGCCTCGTCGTTCTCGGTCTGCCAGCGTGTCGGAGCCATGGTGGACACTCTAGGCGGCCGCCGCGCACACCTCCGCCACACGATCGAGCGCAATCGTGGAATTGTGAACCTGTGAGTGCATCCTTTACACCCGAAGACGACGCACGGTTCGCAGCCGACGTTGCGCAGGCCGCGGGCAGAGTGCTGCTCGACATTCGTACGCGCGAGAACGGAAGAACGGAAGGGCGCGAGCTCGGCCGTCTCGGAGACGCCGAGGCGAACGGTCTCATCCTCGCCAGATTGAGAGCCGATCGGCCGGGCGATGCCGTGCTGTCCGAGGAGTCCGCCGACGATCCGGCCCGGCTCGACGCACAGCGCGTCTGGATCATCGATCCACTGGACGGGTCGCGCGAGTACGGAATCCAGGGGCGTGAGGACTGGGCGGTCCACGTCGGACTCTGGGAGGCCGGGAAGGGGATGACCGCGTCCGCGGTTGCTCAACCTGCTCTCGGAGCCGTCTACTCGACCACGAAGACGGGGCAACGGGCGCCGTCGAACGGCAGGCCTACCCTCGTCGTGAGCGACAGCCGTCCGCCGTACTACATCGAAGCGGTCGCCGACGACGTCGGTGGAGATGTCGTCACGATGGGATCGGCCGGGGCGAAGGCGATGGCCGTCGTCCGCGGGGACGCCGACGCCTACGTGCACTCGGGCGGTCAGTGGGAATGGGATTCGGCTGCGCCAGTGGGCGTTGCCCTCGCGGCAGGCCTGCACTGCTCACGCATCGACGGAACGCCGTTGCTGTACAACCAGTCTCATCCCTACCTCCCGGATCTGCTGATCTGCCGTACCGAACTCGCAGAGCCCTTGCTGGCGAGCATCGCCCGGCATGCGACGAGGCAAGCAGACACCGGACGCGTCGCGATGGCACGCGAATACATCAAGGCCTTGACGAGTCACGACGCCACCAAATTGCGCCTCGCGGAGGAGTGCCGACGCGTCGAGAACGGCGACGTCACCGGGGAGAGCGGGCAACACATTCGGGACGACCTGGAACAGTCGTCGCGGTACCGTCGCGTCACCGCGGTCGGTGACGTGGACATCGAGGAGTGGGAGTCCTTCGTCGTCGCACGGTACCGAATCGAACTGGACGACAACACGACACTGTCCACGGTCGAACATTTCGCCATCCCCGCCGGCGACATCACCGCCATCACGACGATCGTCGTTCCCGACGATCAAGCGGGCGAACCCGCTGGACCGTCCTCGGCGGAGTGATCGGCGTCGTCGACGAAAAGCAAGCCGTCGTTGTCGACGAGGTGATCGGGGTCGAGCGGCGCGTAACCGAACCACGGTGACACGCGGGCATCGGGGCACTCCGTTGCCAGCGCTTCGGCCAGCACGCGAGTGTCGACGAGGCTTCGCCCGGCACGCAACGAGAACAGGTGGCCCTCCACCGTGTTCGGCAACGGTGGGCCGACGTCGTGGCGTTCGATCGTGCCGACTGCGGTCGGCAGGAACGCGAAGTCGGCCCCGAGTCGGGCGTCGACGAGTGCGCCCGCACTCCACCATTCGATTCGCCCCTGCCACATCTGCATGCTGCTCTTCCAGCGTTGGAGATGGCTGTTGTGCGCCGATACCAGCGTCGGTCCCCGCTCGGCGAGTGCCAGGAGGTTCTCCGCCATCATGGAGTCTCGGAGGCTGCACAACCTCGTGATGCGTGCCGCGGAGTCGTCCGCCATCCAGTAGTGGTAGCGCAGCAACCCGGCGGCGGTCCGAGCACACAGGTGCGCATCGAACCAGGACTCGTGGGTCGTCACCGCGCGGAGACGTGGCGCCTGCATATCGAGCAGGCTCGCCAGATCGTCTGCGACGAGCCGCAATTCGATGGCTTGTGCACTGCGTCCGAAGGAGCGGGACGGGGAGTGCATCGCGTCGGGATCGGTCCATCGCTCGTCCGGACCGAGCAACCGATCCAGAGTCTCACCGGTGACGGGGATCAGATCCGACTCCACCCAACGGGCGAGGTAGGCATGGAGTTCGGTGAGCGCGTGCCGTGGGCTGGCTGCCGACGCCATCTCCAGCGGTGCATCGAAACCAGCGAATCGAACGGCCTCGGATACCGGGCGCCGACGGTTGTGCTCTCGCATCCACTGCACGAGCTGCCGATTCCCGTCCAACGTGCCCCACTCGTGGCTGAAACCCTGTGCCAGAACGTGATCGAGTGTGCCGACGCCGCTCACGACGTAGTCGTCGACCAACCGACCCATCAGGCAGTCGCTTTCGATGGAGATGGTGCGGTACTTCTCCTTCTCGACGAGTTCGCGGAAAAGGTCGTTCCGCAGTTCCAGGAGTCCATGAGCGCCGTGGGTCGGCTCTCCCACGGCGAGCAGGCGCGGCCGGGTACCCAGCAGGCGGACGAGGGACGACGATCCGACTGGGTGGACGGCGTGATCGATCGAAGCAGGCATACAGTGAACGCTATCGTTGAACCAACGGTTGAAGCTTTGGAAGGATCCTGCCATTTCGGCTGCTGAAAAGTCTCGATTGCGTCCCGTGGACCTGGCTCGCGAACACGGGGTGTCGACGCAAGCTGTGCGTAATTACGAGGATGCCGGAATACTTCCCGCGGCCACGAGAACCGAGCACGGTTACCGGACGTACACGCCGATGCACGCGCAAGCCTTGAGGACGTTCCGAGCTCTCACCGCGGGGCACGGTCACGCGATGTCGACGGCAATCATGTGCGCTGTGAACTCCGGTGATGTCGACGCCGCGCTTCAGACGATCGACGACGCACACGCACAGCTGCGCGAAGAACGTGCAACCCTGCGCTCGGTCGAACATGCTCTGGCAGGAGTGCAGCCTGCAGGAACGACTCGAGGGGGAGTGCAGCCTGCAGGAACGACTCGAGGGGGAGTGCAGCCTGTGGCCTCGTCGGGCGCCGGGTTGTTCATCGGCCCGCTTGCTCACAAGCTGGGTGTCGAGCCCGCGACCTTGCGCAAGTGGGAGCGCGCCGGTTTGGTGCGACCCGACCGTGACAGGAAGACGGGGTATCGGGTCTACGCCGAGTCCGCGGTACGCGACGCGCAGCTGATCAGGCAGCTGCGGCGAGGAGGGTTTGCGCTGAGCCGGATTGCGCCGCTGATTGCTCACGTTCGAAGCGCGGGCGGGGTGGAACCGCTTGTGGATCTGATGGACGACTGGCACGACCGGATTCATGCTCGCGGGCGCGCGATGCTCAGCGGTGCTGCAGAGTTGGACCGGTACCTCGTGCTCAGGAATCCTGACGGTCGAGTTCGTCCAGAGCTGCCCGATGCTCCGCCGTCCGTGCCTGTGCATCGGTGAGAATCCTTCGTAGACGGCGGGATTCGCGCTCGGTCGATTTCTCGTCCTTTCTGGCGTCGGCTTCGTGCTCTTCGGCGTCGTGCAACTCGGAGCGCAGCTGAGTCAACCGCTCCTTGATCTCGGTCAATCGGGTCGACGCAGCCTCGGCCGCGGCGTCGGCGGCCGCGGCGGCGTTCTCGGCTGCCTCCTCGTCCTCCCGAGCCTCCTCGAGCCGTTCCTTGGCCTCGTCGAGTCGCTTCCGAGCCACCGCTCGCACCTCCGCGGCCCTGGCGGCCGCCTCTGTGTCCTCCTCGTGCGTCGCCTCGTCCGGCTGCTCGGGTTCGGCAGTGTCGGTGGATGTGGCCGGTTCCGGCGCCAACGACAGCACGGCCGGGCCGAAGCCGCTGTAGGACTCGGCCGTCACCACTCGTCCCCCGCGTACGCGCTCGGCGACATCGGGATCCGCGAGTGCGGCACCGAGGGTCTGACCGACTTCGCGGGCCGCGTCCTCCGTGGTGGTCCGTCCGCGATCGGCGGCGATCTCGACCGCACGGGCGGAGAGGGCGCGGATCGATTTCTGACGGTCCGCCGACAGTTCTCGGAGGTCCCCGGCGGCCGATCGGCGCTGGGCGTCGCGAAGCCTGTCGCCGAGGTCGAACAGATCTGCCACGTCCTCGGGTTCTTCACGGACGAGGAGGTTGACCATCCATCCGACGGTCGTCGGCTTACGGAGCTTGTTGATCGCGGCCGCTAGTTTTCGATTCCCCGAGTCCTTGGCGGCTGCGGCAGCGGATGTGCGAGCGGCGACGAACTCGGCCGGATCGACGGAATACAGCTCGGCTGCAACGTCGTCGAGTTCGGCGGAGGACATGTGCGCAATTGTTGCACCGCGCGGAAAAAATGTGTGCCCCCGGCAGGATTCGAACCTGCGGCCTTTCGCTCCGGAGGCGAACGCTCTATCCCCTGAGCTACGGGGGCGCGCCGAGACGAAGAAAACCTGCGTATTCGGCGTGCCTGTTGGGCGGCTCCAAGACTAGCGCATTGCAACCGTCACCTGAAATCGCACCTGGTGTTAACGCAACAAGAGGACAGTCGAGGGCATGACCGACTACGAGTATTCGGACGACGCTCTCGATCTCGACCTGGCGTGGTGGTCGGCAGCGAACTATCTGACCGTCGCGCAGATATACCTGAAGGACAACACGCTTCTGCGTGATCCGCTCGATGCGTCGCACATCAAACCGCGCTTGCTCGGGCACTGGGGGACAAGCCCGTGCCTGTCGATGATCTACACCCTGCTCAACCGTCACATCACAGAGACCGACACCGACTGGCTCTACGTGACAGGACCGGGACACGGCGGCCCGGCGCTCGTGGCGTCGACCTATCTCGAAGGGACGTACACCGAGATCTACCCGCACGTGTCCCGCGACGCGGACGGAATACGACGCTTGTGCCGTCAGTTCTCCGCTCCCGGCGGCATACCGAGTCACGTCAGCGTGCAGACACCGGGCAGCATCCACGAGGGCGGCGAACTCGGCTATGCACTCGTTCATGCGGGCGGAGCAGCATTCGACCGACCACAGTTGACGGTTGCGTGCGTCATCGGTGACGGAGAGGCGGAGACGGGTCCGCTC
This sequence comes from Rhodococcus sp. 114MFTsu3.1, assembly GCF_000383555.1. Classification (NCBI taxonomy): domain Bacteria; kingdom Bacillati; phylum Actinomycetota; class Actinomycetes; order Mycobacteriales; family Nocardiaceae; genus Rhodococcus; species Rhodococcus sp. 114MFTsu3.1. The sequence continues at coordinate 71,007 of NZ_KB911561.1, forward strand.
GCGGGCTCCTGGAAGCTCCCGGCTTTCCTGAACGCACGACGCGACGGTGCTGTGCTGCCGATCGTCAACGTGAACGGCGCGAAAATCGCGGGGCCGACGGTGTTCGGCCGGAGTCGCGACGAGGACATCGTCGACTTCCTGCACGGGCAAGGATGGGAACCCGTCGTGGTGGCCGGTGACGATCCACGTGTGGTGTTCCCGGAACTGCTCCGCGTGCTTCGTGAGTCGCATCGGAGAATCCGAGCGATCCAAAGCGCCGCTCGAACCGGGGAGCCCGAGACCGGTGCCCGATGGCCCGCGATCATCCTGCGCACACCCAAGGGCTGGACGGGCCCTCACACCGTCGACGGTGTCCTCGTCGAGGGCACTTTCCGGGCGCACCAGGTGCCCCTGTCCGGTGTCAGGACCAACCCGGAGCACCTGGCGCAGTTGGAGACCTGGCTGCAGTCCTACCGTCCCCACGAACTGTTCGACGGCGACGGAGCCCTGGCCCCGCAGATCGCCGCGCTGGCTCCGGCGGGGGACAAACGGATGGGGTCGACGCCGTACGCCAACGGCGGCCGTCTGCTGCAACCACTACGTATCCCGCCACTCGAGAACTACGAGATCTCGATCGAGTCGCCCGGCGCAGGTTTCCACGAGACGACGAGGGTGCTCGGTGAATTGATGCGCGACATCTACGCGGGGAACACCACGGACGACGGTGGAGGAAACTTCCGGTTGTTCTCACCGGACGAAACCTCGAGCAACCGCTTGGCTGCGGTCTTCGAGCAGACCGACCGCTGCTGGCAACTCCCGACGGAGGACTGGGACGACCACCTCTCACCCGACGGACGTGTGATGGAGGTACTCAGCGAGCACCTGTGCGAAGGGTGGCTCGAAGGCTATCTGCTGGCGGGAGGCCACGGACTGTTCGCGAGCTACGAGGCATTCGCGATGGTGAGCGTGTCCATGATGATCCAGCACGTCAAGTGGCTGCAGCACGCCGCCGATCTGCCGTGGCGAGAACCGGTGGCGTCGCTGAACGTGCTGCTGACCAGTACGTGTTGGCGCAACGACCACAACGGGTTCAGCCATCAAGGACCAGGCATGATCGACGCCGCGATTCCGCTCTCGCCCGAGGTCGTGCGAATCTGGCTACCACCGGACTCCAACACCCTGCTGTCGATCGCCGATCACTGCTTCCGCAGCAGGGACCACGTGAACCTGATCGTCGTGGACAAGCAACCTCACCTGCAGTATTTGACGCTCCAACAGGCGGCCGAGCACTGTGCCGCGGGCGCGTCGGTGTGGCACTGGGCGGGAACGGAAACCGAGTCCGCCGGGAGCCCCAGCGAACCCGACGTGGTGCTCGCCGCAGCGGGTGACGTACCGACCCAGGAAATCCTCGCCGCCGCACAGATCCTCGCCGAGTGGGTTCCCTACTTGCGGATCCGCGTCGTCAACGTCGTGGATCTGATGGCGCTGGTGACGCCGGGGGACCACCCGCACGGGTTCACGCACGAGAAGTTCGTCGATCTCTTCACCGCGGACACCGACGTGGTGTTCGCGTTCCACGGCTATCCCCGCGCGGTCCACGAACTACTGCACGGCCGGCCGAAGGTCGATCGGTTCCACGTGCGCGGCTTCAACGAACAGGGCACGACCACAACGCCGTTCGACATGGTGGTGCTCAACAGAATGAGCCGCTACCACCTCGTGCTCGAGGCCCTGCGTCGATCGAGGCGGGTACCGGAGCGCGGCGGAGAGCTGGTGTCCTACTGCAACGCCCAACTCGAGCGGCATGCGACCTACGTCGTCGAGCACATGGAGGACATGCCCGAGGTAGCGGACTGGACGTACTCGCCGACCGTCAGTTAGTACCGAGGGGCTGAGCGCCCTTCTCGGCGAGCATCTGTGTCATCAGGGTGGATTCGCTTTCCTGAGTCGAGATCATCGACTGAGCGAGACGGACGAGCGCCGGAGTCTCGGCGTGATCCGCCGCGTACTCCATCATCGAGAGCCCACCCTGGTGGTGACGCAGCATCAGTTGCAGGAACATGACGTCGACAGCCGGTCCGGTTGCCTGGCGGAGGGCGGCGAGTTCGTCGCTGGTCGCCATTCCCGGCATTGCCGCGACGGGGCCCGTCGACTCGGATCCGTCGGAGCCGGCGGACATTCCGGCCATCGAGTGGCCGTGCTCGTCGCCGGACATCCAGCCCATGTAGCCGTCGGTCCCGACGGGGGAGCGGTCCCAGATGGCGAGCCAGCCCTGCATCTGGCCGACCTGGTTCTGCTGCGAAGTGAGCATGTCGAACGCGAGGTTACGGACGAGTGGGTCGGAGGCGTTGGTCAGCGCGATCGACGACATGTCGATGGCTTGATTGTGGTGCACCGACATGTCCTGCGCGAAGCCGACGTCCACCGAATCGGATGCAGGAACGTTGTCGTTTCCGCCGAGGAAGTTCGTTCGTGCCAAGAAACCCAGAGCGAACCCGATTGCGACTGCGGCGACGACGCCGAGGGCCAACAGGGCGACCAACTGTGGCCTGCTGACCCTCGGCTTCGTGGGAGCAGTCATCAGGAAGCAGGTGCCGGAGCTGCCGGTGCTTCGGTCGGGATCTGGAGGTCACTCGGAAGCTGCAGGTCCGACGGCAGGCCGCCGGTCGCGCCCGTCTCGCTGGCGTCGGGTGTGATGCCTGCGCCGTCCATCGGGACGGCGTCGGGGCCGGGTGCCGAGGCGTCGAACGGCGGTGGGTTGTCGGGATCGAATCCGCCACCGGGCACCGTCGAGCAGCTCGCGCCGACCTCGGGGTACTGGTACCGGTTGAGGCGGAGCGCCGAGATGAACTGGTCCACGCGCTCGTCGTCGACGCTGTCCACCTTGAGCTGGTGTCCCCAGGACTGCAGCGAGACGGGAGATTCCTGACCGGGGTACGGCGACATCAGCATGTACGTCTCACCGTCGACCTTGTCGGCGAGAACCTGGATCTGGTCCTCGGACAGTGCGTCGGGGTTGTAGGTGATCCACACGGCACCGTGTTCGAGGGAGTGGACTGCGTTCTCGGTGCGGATCGCTTCCGGGTACACGACGCCGGTGCAGGTGGCCCACGTCGCGTCGTGGGGTCCGCCGAACGGAGGCGTCTGGTCGTAGGCGACGCGCTGGGTGGCGGACACGTGCAGGGCAGCCTCGTACGGCTGAACCACCACGTCGGCGATTTCCGACGAGGGGTCCTGGTTGCTTTCGCTGGGCTCCCAGCGCTGCGCCTCGGCGCGGTCCTGGTACTTCGGGAAGAGGTTGATGGCGAGAGCCGCGATGAGGCCGACCACGACGACGACGGCTCCAACGGTCAGCCATGGGACCTGACGGTTCTTCGGCGCGCCCGATTTTCTGGTCGCGGGGACGCCGCTGCTTTTCTTCGCAGCCTTGATGGCCTTGTTGGCTTTGGCTGCAGACTTCTTGTCCGGACCGCCGTTGTTGGAACCCGTGGGCATCGCTGTCGTCGCTCTTTCGGTTGTCGGAGGTGCAGTTGGGCGCGCAAAAACTACTTGTGATCGCAGAGCGCCCTTACTGTACGGTCCTAGTCTGAGTGCTTGCTTTGAGGTGCCGCCAGTACGGGCTCGCGTTGCCTCGGGCCAGTGGTTGCCGACAGTCCCCGCCTCAGACCACGGGCGCCTCGAACCTCGGGCACCTCAGACAATAGGATAGACACCTGTGACTCCCGCCGACCTTGCCGAACTACTACGCGCGACCGCAAGTGCGGTACTCGCCGACCGTGGCCTCGACGTATCCGTCCTGCCTGACAAGGTGACGGTCGAGCGCCCACGCAACCCCGAACACGGCGACTACGCCACCAACGTCGCCCTTCAGGTCGCGAAGAAGGCAGGCGCGAACCCTCGTGAGTTCGCCGGGTGGCTCGCCGAGGCCTTGAGCGCCGACGCATCGATCGCCAGTGCAGAGGTGGCAGGTCCCGGCTTCCTGAACATCCGTCTCGACGCCGACGCCCAGGGCGCGATCGTCGCGCAGGCGCTCGACGCGGGTGCCGCGTACGGCACCTCGTCGACGCTGGCAGGTACCAAGATCAACCTCGAGTTCGTCTCGGCCAATCCGACGGGTCCCATCCACCTGGGTGGAACGCGGTGGGCTGCGGTCGGCGACGCACTCGGCCGCATTCTGTCGGCTCAGGGCGCGGAGGTGGTACGCGAGTACTACTTCAACGATCACGGTGCTCAGATCGACCGGTTCACCAACTCCCTGATCGCTGCGGCGAAGGGTGAGCCTGCTCCGGAGAACGGTTACGCAGGCGCTTACATCCACGAGATCGCGCAGCAGGTGCTCGCCAAGAGCCCCGAGGTTCTGGCCATGGCCGATGTTCCGCAGGCCGAGACGTTCCGGTCGATCGGTGTCGAGTTGATGTTCGACCAGATCAAGAACAACCTGCACGAGTTCGGTGTCGACTTCGACGTGTACTTCCACGAGAACTCGCTGTTCGAATCCGGTGCAGTGGAGAAGAGCGTCGAATTCCTGAAGAACTCGGGAAGTCTTTTCGAGGACGACGGTGCGTGGTGGCTGCGTAGTACCGATTACGGCGACGACAAGGATCGCGTCGTCATCAAGAGCGACGGCAACGCCGCCTACATCGCCGGGGACATCGCGTACTTCCAGAACAAGCGGCAACGTGGTTTCGACCTGTGCATCTACATGCTCGGCGCGGACCACCACGGGTACATCGGCCGCCTCAAGGCCGCCGCGGCAGCGTTCGGAGACGACCCGAACACGGTCGAGGTTCTGATCGGCCAGATGGTCAACCTGGTCCGCGACGGTGTCGCGGTGAAGATGAGCAAGCGTGCGGGCACGGTCATCACCCTCGACGACCTGGTCGAGGCCATCGGTGTGGATGCGGCCCGCTACGTGATGGTCCGCTCGTCGGTGGACTCGAGCATCGACATCGATCTCGAACTGTGGGCGAGCGCGAGCAACGAGAATCCGGTCTACTACGTGCAGTACGCGCACGCGAGGCTCGCGTCGTTGGCGCGCAACGCCGCCGAACTGGGTATCAGTGGGGACGATCCGGACCTGAGCCTGCTCACGCAGGATCAGGAGGGCGAATTGATCAGGACCATCGGCGAGTATCCGCGGGTCGTCGCCAGCGCTGCCGACCTCCGTGAGCCTCACCGCATCGCGCGGTACCTGGAAGAATTGGCCGGCGCGTACCACCGGTTCTACGGCGCATGCCGAGTACTGCCACAAGGAGACGAGGAGCCAGGCCCCGTGAACACTGCTCGATTGGCATTGGGCAACGCAACCCGTCAGGTACTGGCCAACGGCCTGCGCCTGCTCGGTGTCAGCGCACCGGAGCGGATGTGAGCGCGCATCCGGCGGGTCCGAAGCACGCGGACGTACGCTCCCAGGACGGGCTCGCCGAACGCCCGAAGGTCGCTTCCGACATGACTGCTCTTCCCGAGCACGTCTACCCGCGCAACGCTGCTCGCGGCGACGACGGTGTGGTCACGCTTGCGGGTGTGCCGGTCACCGAGTTGGCCGAGCAGTACGGGACTCCGCTGTTCGTCATCGACGAGGACGATTTCCGTTCCCGTGCAAGGGAAATGGCGGAAGCGTTCGGTGATCCCGCACGGGTTCACTACGCCTCGAAGGCATTTCTGTGCGGCGAGATCGCACGGTGGGTGGCGGACGAAGGATTGTCCCTCGACATCTGCTCCGGCGGTGAACTGGGGATTGCACTCGCGGCGGGCTTCCCCGCTGAGCGAATTGCGATGCACGGCAACAACAAATCCGTCGCGGAGTTGACGGCCGGTGTTCGAGCGGGCGTGGAGCACGTCGTGCTCGATTCCATGATCGAGATCGACCGCCTCGACGCAGTCGCCGCGGACGAGAAGAAGGTCCAGGACGTTCTGGTTCGCGTGACCGTCGGCGTGGAAGCTCATACCCACGAGTTCATCGCGACGGCGCACGAGGACCAGAAGTTCGGCTTCTCCCTCGCCGACGGTTCGGCACTCGAAGCGATCAAGCGCGTGTTCGCGACCGACCACCTCCGCCTCGTCGGATTGCACAGCCACATCGGTTCGCAGATCTTCGAGGTCGACGGCTTCGAGCTGGCCGCGCACAAGTTGCTGGGCCTGCTGCGAGACGTGGTGGCGGAGTTCGGCGTCGAGAAGACGTCCCAGATCTCGACGGTCGATCTCGGCGGAGGAATGGGAATTTCCTACGTGCCGAGCGACGATCCGCCGCCGGTCGATCAACTCGCCGCGAAGCTGAAGTCGATCGTCGCCACGGAATCCGCTCTGGTGGGTCTTCCGGTGCCCAACATCGACGTCGAGCCCGGTCGTGCCATCGCAGGCCCGGGAACGGTGACGCTGTACGAGGTCGGGACCATCAAGGACGTCACCGTCGACGCGCAGACTCGTCGACGCTACGTGAGCGTCGACGGCGGAATGAGCGACAACATTCGCACCTCCCTGTATCAGGCGGAGTACGACTGCAGGCTCGTCTCGCGTGACTCCGACGCCGATGCAGTGCTCGCTCGCGTCGTCGGAAAGCATTGTGAGAGCGGTGATGTGGTGATCAAGAACACCTGGATGCCGAGCGATGTCGGCCCCGGTGATCTGCTTGCCGTCGCCGCGACCGGCGCGTACTGCTACTCGATGTCCAGCCGGTACAACTTGCTGACGCGACCCGCCGTCGTCGCGGTGAAAGACGGAAAGTCTCGGCTCGTCCTGCGCCGAGAGACACTCGAAGACCTGCTCAGCTTGGAGGTGCAGCCATGACAACGAAGCCGTTGGGAGTAGCCGTTCTCGGCCTCGGGAACGTCGGAAGTGAAGTCGTCCGAATTCTGACCGAGAACGCCGAGGACCTCGCCGCACGTGTCGGTGCACCTCTCGAGATTCGCGGCATCGCGGTCCGGCGAGTCGATGGAGATCGCGGAGTCGACACCGCGTTGCTCACCGACGATCCCGAGTCCCTCGTCGCCCGCGACGATGTGGACCTGGTCGTCGAGGTGCTCGGTGGTATCGACATCCCGCGCAAACTGATCCTGTCGGCTCTGGAGAAGGGCAAGTCGGTCGTCACGGCCAACAAGGCTCTTCTCGCGGAGTACACCGGCGAGCTTGCCGACGCTGCCGAGAAGTCACGCGCAGACCTGTATTTCGAGGCCGCGGTCGCCGGTGCCATTCCCGTCGTACGTCCGTTGATGCAGTCGCTTGCAGGTGACCGCGTCAACAAGGTCGCCGGAATCGTCAACGGCACCACCAACTTCATCCTGTCCGCCATGGACGAGACCGGCGCGGACTACGCCGAAACCCTGGCCGAGGCCGGACGGTTGGGCTACGCCGAAGCCGATCCCACGGCCGACGTCGAGGGATACGACGCGGCGTCGAAGGCTGCGATTCTGGCGTCCATTGCCTTCCACACCCGCGTGACCGCGGGGGATGTCTACCGCGAGGGAATCTCGAAGATCACCTCGGCGGACCTGGAGACGGCTCGCTCGCTCGACTGCACCATCAAGTTGCTGGCGATCTGCGAGCGCATCACGACGCCCAAGGGCAAGGAACGCATCTCGGCGCGTGTCTACCCGGCGCTCGTTCCGCGTGACCACCCGCTTGCCACCGTCAACGGGGCCTTCAACGCCATCGTCGTCGAGGCGGAAGCCGCTGGACGCCTGATGTTCTACGGGCAGGGTGCCGGCGGAGCCCCGACCGCGTCGGCAGTTCTGGGTGACCTCGTCATGGCTGCCCGCAACAAGTTCTACGGCGGCCGAGGCCCGCTGGAGTCGAAGTACGCGAAGCTGAAGGTAGCTCCCATGGGCGACATCCCCACGCGGTACTACGTCAGCATGCAGGTGGCGGACAAGCCAGGGGTCCTCGCGACCGTGGCGGCGGAGTTCGCCACTCGCGACGTCAGCATCTCCACCGTTCGCCAGGCCGGTTCGGGTGACGGGGCGAGGCTCGTCGTCGTCACCCACCTCGCCGCCGATTCCGCTCTGTCCGAAACCGTCTCGGCGTTGGACAAGCTCGACGTCGTCACCTCTGTAGTCAGTGTTCTGAGATTGGAAGGCACCGAATGACCGTGCATACGCCGTGGCCGGGACTGATCGAGGCGTACCGCGATCGTCTGGCGATCGGACCGGACTGGAAGACCGTCACGCTGCTCGAGGGCGGCACGCCGCTGATCCACGCCGAGCGTCTGTCCGAGATGACGGGCTGCGAAGTCCATCTCAAGGTCGAGGGCTTGAACCCGACGGGCTCGTTCAAGGACCGCGGCATGACCATGGCCGTGACGGATTCCCTTGCGCGCGGCCAGGAAGCGGTGCTGTGCGCGTCGACGGGCAACACGTCCGCGTCCGCTGCCGCGTACGCCGCGAAGGCAGGTATGGGCTGCGCTGTCCTCGTCCCGCAGGGCAAGATCGCGATGGGCAAGCTCGCGCAGGCAGTCATGCACGGCGCCAAGATCATTCAGGTGCAGGGCAACTTCGACGACTGCCTCGAGCTGGCGCGCAAGACCACGGCCGAGTTCCCGACCATCGGCCTCGTCAACTCGGTCAACCCGGTGCGCATCGAGGGCCAGAAGACGGCTGCGTTCGAGATCTGTGACGCACTGGGCAACGCGCCCGACGTCCATGCGCTGCCGGTGGGCAACGCAGGCAACATCACCGCCTACTGGCGGGGCTACTCCGAGTACTTCCGTGACGGATTGACCACGGTGAAGCCGCGCATGCTCGGCGTCCAGGCCGCCGGTGCTGCACCGCTGGTTCACGGCGCGCCCGTCGCGGACCCCGAGACCATCGCCACGGCCATCCGGATCGGCTCGCCCGCGTCCTGGAACGGTGCGGTCGCCGCGAAAGAAGAGTCCGGCGGTGCCTTCCGCGCGGCCACCGACGACGAAATCCTCGAGGCGTACCGTCTGGTCGCGAAGACCGAAGGCGTCTTCGTCGAACCCGCGTCCGCGGCTTCCATCGCCGGCCTGATCGCAGCCCGCAAGGAAGGCTGGCTGGACAGCGGCCTGCGCGTCGTCTGCACGGTCACCGGCAACGGACTCAAGGATCCGGACACCGCGTTGTCCGGAATGCCGGTGGTCGAGCCCATTCCCGTCGACCCTGTCGCTGTGGCATCTGCGCTCGAGTTGGCGTAGTGGCAGAGTCTCGTTCCATGACGACGACACTGCCGCACGGTTTGACGGTCACGGCGCGGGTTCCTGCGTCGAGCGCCAACCTCGGCCCCGGATTCGACACCTTGGGGATTGCTCTCGGGCTGTACGACGAGATCAAGGTCACCACCACGGCGTCGGGTCTGAGTATTCACGTCGAGGGCGAAGGTGCCGACGACGTCCCGTGGGGACCTTCGCATCTCGTCGTCCGCGCCATCGAACGGGGCCTCGAAGCCGCCGGTGTCTGGGCTGACGGCTTGGACGTGATGTGCACCAACGTGATTCCGCATTCACGTGGGCTCGGCTCGTCGGCGTCCGCTGTCGTCGGTGGACTGTCGGCAGCGAACGGTCTTGCGGCCAAACTGGACTCGTCGTTCGCCTTGTCGGATGCCCAGTTGGTCCAGCTCGCATCCGAGTTCGAAGGTCACCCGGACAATGCGTCGGCGAGCGTCCTGGGCGGTGCCGTCGTCTCCTGGAGCGAGCCCGCGAGCATCACGCAGCGGACGTACTCCGCGGTGCGACTGCCCGTGCACCCCGACATCCACGTGGTGGCGTTCGTCCCCGCGGAGCGATCGTCGACATCGCACACGCGAGGCCTGTTGCCCGAGTTGGTTCCGCACCGTGACGCCGCGTTCAACGTCAGCCGCGGCGCGTTGGCCGTCGTCGCGCTCACCCAGCGTCCGGACCTTCTCATTCCCGCGACCGAGGACATGCTGCATCAGGGGCAACGTGCGAGCGCGCTCCCGGGTGCCACGGAATTGATTGCTTCACTTCGGTCCAGGGGAATCGCGGCAGTACTGTCCGGTGCCGGACCGACGGTCCTTGCTCTCTGCACCGAACCGTTCCCGCAGGACTTCAAGGACAAAGCCGTCGCCGACGGTCTCCGGGTCCTGGAACTCGACGTCGCCGACGGCGTCAGCACATCCTGAGAAAACCTTTCGTGACTCGCCGGTAGGTGCTTCTTGCCGACCGAGAGGATCGACGCTATCCTGAGGGTCGTCCGTACATCGTGCGCTTCAGACGCCGGTTTTCGCCAGGGCAATCACGTCATCGCATTCGGGGGGTTCCACGCCCGAGTCGGCGGTCGTCCTTGGAGAGGAGCCTGCGGAGTGACCGGAAGTCGCCGGCTTCGACCCACCGTGGTTCTCACACGGCTGCGGGTCGGTCGTCCGTCGGAAGTGGCGTGATCGTGAACGGCAATATCCGTGCTCGAAAGAGATTCGAGCTGCGGAACGAACCCTTGGCTGCGCAGACTGCGAGCGAGGGAAGGAAAGGACCTCCGTGACCGATACGGAACTGATCTCTGCGCCCGAAAAGACGCGTCGTGGAGCTGGCCTGTCCGGAATGGTGCTCACCGAGCTGCGTACTCTCGCGGGCGAACTCGGAATCAAAAGCATTTCCGGCATGCGCAAGGGCGATCTGATCGCCGCCATCTCTGCACGTCAGGGCGGTGGTGCGTCGGCAACGACCGAGGCGCCCAAGGCAACAAGGCGAGGCGCAGCCGACAAGGCTCGTGCGCAGGACGCCGCTCCCGCTGCCGAGGCTCCTGCAGCCGAAGCCCCGGCCGCAGCAGATGCGCCCGCGTCCGACGACGCGTCGACCGAGCCGCCCCGCCGGACACGTGGTCGACGCACCGCAGGCCGCCGAGCAGGCGCTCCCGACCAGCTTCCGCTGGACGACACTGCCTCGCAGTCGGTCGATTCGGACGCCGCTCAGCAGGACTCGGGATCGACCCTCGATGCCCCGGCGTCGGACACCGGTTCATCGACGCGACCGCGTCGCGCTCGCGCCGATCGTGGTGACCGAGAGAACCGCAACGCTGCCGACAACCGCAACGCTGCCGATAACCGCAACGCTGCCGACAGCAACGACGGTGCTCGCGCACAGCGCGGTGACGCACCCGGCCGTGATTCGGCAGGCCAGGACGGCGAGGGCAACCGCGCCGAGGGTGGCCGCGGAGACCGCAACCGCGACAACAACCGTGGTGACGGCAACCGGGACAGCAACCGTGGTGACGGCAACCGGGACAGCCGTGACGGCAACCGTGGTGACGGCAACCGGGACAGCCGTGACGGCAACCGGGAGAACTCGCGCGGCGAGAACGGCCGGAACCGCAATCGCAATCAGAACCAGAACGACAACCGTTCCGAAGACCGCGGCAACGGACCGCGTGACGGCCGGGACAACGCCGAGGACGACGGCGACGGCCGCGGACGCAGGGGCCGTCGGTTCCGTGAGCGTCGGCGTGGTCGTGACCGCGGCGAAGGCGGCGGTGGCAACGAGCGCGAGCCCGAGATCCGCGAGGACGATGTTCTTCAGCCGGTAGCGGGCATCCTCGATGTCCTGGACAACTACGCGTTCGTGCGTACGTCCGGCTACCTTGCGGGCCCGAACGACGTGTACGTGTCGATGAACCTGGTGCGCAAGAACGGTCTTCGTCGCGGTGACGCGATCACCGGCGCCGTCCGGGTGGCCCGCGAGGGTGAGCAGTCGAACCAGCGTCAGAAGTTCAACCCGCTGGTGCGTCTGGACACGGTCAACGGCGGAGACGTCGAGGCCGCGCGCAAGCGTCCCGAGTTCGGCAAGCTCACGCCGCTGTACCCGAACCAGCGTCTGCGGCTCGAGACCACGCCGAACATCCTGACCACGCGCATCATCGACCTGGTCATGCCGATCGGTAAGGGCCAGCGTGCATTGATCGTGAGCCCGCCGAAGGCAGGCAAGACGAGTGTTCTGCAGGCCATCGCCAACGCGATCTCGGTCAACAACCCCGAGTGCTACCTCATGGTCGTTCTGGTCGACGAGCGTCCCGAGGAAGTGACCGACATGCAGCGTTCGGTGAACGGTGAGGTCATCGCCTCCACGTTCGACCGTCCGCCGGGCGATCACACCTCGGTCGCCGAGCTCGCGATCGAGCGCGCGAAGCGTCTCGTGGAAGCCGGCCAGGACGTCGTCGTGTTGCTCGACTCCATCACCCGTCTGGGTCGTGCGTACAACAACAGTTCACCTGCGTCGGGCCGGATCCTGTCCGGTGGTGTCGATTCCACGGCCCTCTACCCGCCGAAGCGTTTCCTCGGTGCTGCTCGCAACATCGAGAACGGTGGATCGCTCACCATCATCGCCACGGCGATGGTCGAGACCGGTTCGACCGGCGACACGGTGATCTTCGAGGAGTTCAAGGGCACCGGTAACGCGGAGCTCAAGCTCGATCGCAAGATCGCCGAGCGTCGTGTGTTCCCTGCGGTCGACGTCAACCCGTCGGGTACCCGCAAGGACGAACTGCTGCTGAGTTCCGACGAAGCCGCGGTGCTGCACAAGCTGCGTCGTGTGTTGTCCGGTCTCGATTCGCATCAGGCGATCGATCTGCTGATCGACCGGTTGAAGAAGAGCAAGAGCAACATCGAGTTCCTGATCCAGGTGTCGAAGACGGCACCCGGCGCGCTCGACGACTGACCTCGTGAGTACTTGTGTGTCCCCTGGGACACACAAGTACTCCCAGCGGGGAACAAGCCGACAGGGGTTCGTGTTGAAGCCACTGTCGGTGAGCGATTAGCAGGTCGGATCGCATATCTGGCATACTGAACGGCCGAGTCCGGTTCCGGTTCACGTCCTCGAACGGCGAGGTCGACCCGGCGACCATATGAAAGGGACACCATGAAGGCAGGAATTCACCCCGACTACACGCTGACCACGGTCGTGTGCGGTTGCGGAAATACTTTCGAGACGCGCAGCACCACCGACAAAGAGCGCATCAACGTCGAGGTGTGCTCGCAGTGCCACCCGTTCTACACGGGCAAGCAGAAGATCCTCGACACCGGTGGTCGCGTTGCACGCTTCGAGGCTCGCTACGGAAAGCGCGCCGGCAAGAAGGCTGCAGCCGACAGCTAGCTGCTCTCCCGACGCCCGTCCTGCGATGTCTGCAGGGCGGGCGTTCGGCTTTTCACCACCGATTCTTTTTCAGGGAAGCAGAGCGGAGCGACACCATGGCGAGGACCACGAAGCCTTCGGCCATCGACGACATTCTGGCCGAACATTCAGGCCTCGAGCAGCAGTTGGCCGATCCGGCTCTGCACAACGATCCGTCCGCTGCGCGCAAGGCAGGCAAGCGTTTCGCCGAGCTGGCGCCGATCATGTCGGTGCACGGAAAGCTGATGTCCGCCACGGACGATCTGGCTGCCGCTCGTGAGCTCGCCGCCGACGACGCATCCTTCGCTGCCGAGATTCCGGAGCTCGAGCACACCGTCGAGTCGCTCGAACAGACGCTCGCCGATCTGCTCGCACCGCGCGATCCGCACGACGGCGACGACATCGTCATGGAGGTCAAGTCCGGTGAGGGCGGCGAGGAATCAGCGCTGTTCGCCGCGGACCTCGCACGGATGTACGTCCGGTACGCCGAGCGTCGCGGATGGCGCGTCGAAATTCTCGACGCGAACGTGTCGGATCTCGGCGGTTACAAGGACGCGACCCTGTCGATCAAAGCCAAAGGCGATCCGCTCGACGGCGTCTGGGCGCGGCTGAAGTTCGAAGGTGGAGTCCACCGCGTGCAGCGCGTTCCCGTGACCGAATCGCAGGGCCGAGTGCACACGTCGGCCGCCGGAATTCTCGTCTATCCGGAGCCCGACGAGGTAGAGGAAGTCCAGATCGACGAGACCGACCTGCGCATCGACGTCTACCGGTCCTCGGGCAAGGGTGGTCAGGGCGTCAACACAACGGACTCCGCGGTGCGCATCACGCACTTGCCGACGGGCATCGTCGTCACCTGCCAGAACGAGCGGTCGCAGTTGCAGAACAAGGCGCGTGCGATGCAGGTACTCGCCGCGCGGTTGCAGGCCGCAGCCGAAGAGGCTGCCGACGAGGAAGCCGCGGCCGGTCGGGCGAGCCAGGTCCGTACCGTCGACCGCTCGGAACGCATCCGCACGTACAACTTTCCAGAGAACCGCATCACCGATCACCGGATCGGGTTCAAGTCTCACAATCTCGACGCGGTGCTCGACGGCGAGCTCGACGCTCTCCTCGACGCTCTGGGCAAGGCCGACCGCGACGCTCGGATGCAGGCAGAATGATGTGGTCGTGAGCGCGTAGGTTCCGCTGCACGACACCGCACGGGCACACGAAGGGGAACCGATGCATCAGCAGCTCACACCCACCGGCGAGGACGCCGTGGCGGACCTGGCCGCTCGCCACGGAGTATCCACCGACGCTGTGCGGGCGATGCTCGACGCCGTGAATGCAGGCCGGGGATCGATGGCGCAGTTCCACATTCCCGAGCTCGGTGGCGGCGGGCAGTGGATGCGCGGCGGAATGACGATGGTCGGCAACATGTTCGATCACGGTCTCAAAGCTCGCGTCGACGGCCTGTGCCGCGATCTGTCCGAGCTTCTGGCCTCGCACCAGATCTATCCGCCGCTGCAGTCGAACCAGGGTTTCGGCGGGAAGTGGTGGCCGAGCGGCCTCGGAAGCCCCAGTTCGAGCGGGGGTCAGAACGGTTCGCAGTACGCGTATTTTCCTGCTGCGCGGCGGCTCGCGGTTCTGGTCGGTGGACGGTTGTCGGTGTACGACACTCTCGACCACTCCATCGGCGGTGTTCAGCAACAGCAGGGCGGGAGTCCAGGCTCGGTGGAGTTCACCAGCCAGTACGGAACGTTCACCGCGGCAAGTCTTCCGCTGGTGGATCCCGCGCCGGCCGATTCGATCTCCGGTTCCGCACCAGATCCCACGCCGGCGACGAGCCCGGTAGCGCCACCGTCGACGAATCTCGACGAGATCACGTCGGCCATCGAGGCGTTGGCGGCACTGCACGGCAAAGGCATCCTGACGGACGACGAGTTCTTCTCGAAGAAGGCCGAGCTGCTGAAGCGAATCTGACCGTCGCGTGGGTGGCCGGCGGGACGTGGCAGGCTGTAACCGTGACCCGGAAACCTCTTCGACTGGCCATTCTCGAAGCAACAGCGATACTCGAAGCGGCCGGTGTTCCGAGCCCGCGGGTGGACGCGGAACTCCTCGCGTCTCATCTCGTCGGAGTCGAGCGTGGTCGGCTCGGGCTGGTCCCTCTCGTGGAACCCGAGGTGGTCGAGGCCTACAACCGCACCATCGAACAGCGTGCCAAGCGAATCCCGTTGCAGTACATCACCGGAACGACGGCGCTCGGCAACATCGACGTCGAGGTCGGACCGGGGGTTTTCGTTCCGCGGCCGGAGACGGAGCTGCTGCTCGGGTGGGCGCTCGCATTCCTCGAGGGCGTCGATCGCAAGCCGCCGGTGATTCTCGATCTGTGTACCGGATCGGGGGCACTCGCGCTGGCGCTCGCCAACGCCAGGCCCGACGCTCAGGTCCACGCCGTCGAACTCGACCCGTCGGCTCTCGCGTGGGCCAGACGCAACGCCGACCTGCGGGCCGAGCGGGGAGACACGCCCATCACCCTCCACCACGGCGATGTCACCGACCGCGAACTGCTACGAGAGCTGGACGGCCGCGTCGACGTCGTGGTCGCCAATCCGCCCTACATCCCGGAGGGCGCCGAGCTGGATCCCGAGGTGATCGATCACGACCCGCATCTCGCCCTGTTCGGAGGTGTCGACGGTCTGTCGGTGATCGAGCCGATGATCCAGAACATCGCGCGGTGGCTCCGCGTCGGCGGGGGAGTAGGCGTCGAACACGACGATTCTCACGGTGATCGCGTGGCTGCGCTGTTCGAGAAGCGCCGCGTGTTCGGCGACGTCGTCGAGCATCCCGACCTGTCCGGACGGCCCCGGTTCGTCGTCGCCTCGCGGGCAGTGTCCGCAGACAGCTGACATCACTCGGCTACCGCCGGACGGGTAGGCGACGCACGGCAGAGGCGTCCTGCACCGCGGGAGGCACAGGTGAGAAGATGAACGGGTGAGTACCGTCTACGACTGCCAGCACGCCGATTCAAGAACAGCAGGGTTGTCTGCAGCCAGAGGCGCACTCAAATCCGGCCGCCTCGTGGTCATGCCGACGGACACGTTGTACGGCCTCGCGGCCGATGCATTCGACGGCAGCGCGGTCACCGACCTTCTCCGCGCCAAGGGCCGTGGGCGCGACATGCCGGTCCCCGTTCTCGTGGGTTCGTGGAACACCATCGACGGGCTGGTCGGCAGTGTCAGGCCGCGCACCAGAGATCTGATTCGGGCCTTCTGGCCGGGCGCACTGAGCCTCGTCGTGCAGCAGGCACCGTCCCTTGCCTGGGACCTCGGTGACGCGCAGGGCACGGTGATGCTCAGGATGCCGCTGCACCCGGTGGCGCTCGAACTGCTCCGCGAAGTCGGACCGCTCGCCGTCTCGAGTGCGAACATCTCCGGACAACCGCCGGCTACGACGGTCGTCGAAGCTCGCGATCAGCTCGGCGGATCTGCGGCGGTGTATCTCGACGGCGGGCCTGCGGCGCACGCGAAAGCGTCGACGATCGTCGATCTCACGTCCGAGCAGCCGAGGATCCTGCGCGCCGGAGCCATCGCGACCGAAGCCGTCGCCGAGGTGCTCGGAGTGACGGCGGAGAGCCTGACGCAGGGGAGTTCGACATGACCGAGCCGCGTTTCCACGGACCCGACTTCGCGGCGCTCGAGGCATCCGATCCCGAGATCGCGGGCATCGTCCTGGACGAGCTGGACCGTCAACGTGGCGGTCTGCAGCTCATCGCGAGTGAGAATCTGACGTCGCCTGCTGTCCTCGCGGCGCAGGGGAGCGTGCTGACCAACAAGTACGCCGAGGGTTACCCGGGTGCGCGGTACTACGGGGGCTGCGAGGTCGTCGATCGTGCGGAGACCATTGCGATCGAACGAGCGAAGGCACTGTTCGGCGCGGATCACGTCAACGTGCAACCTCATTCCGGCGCTTCGGCGAACCTCGCGGTCTATGCAGCCTTCGCGCAGCCGGGCGACTCGATTCTGGCGATGAGCCTCCCGCACGGCGGCCACCTCACCCACGGGGCGACGGTCAACTTCTCCGGCCGATGGTTCACCGCGGTGCCGTATCACGTGCGAAAAGACACGGAACTGATCGATTACGACGAGGTCCGTGAACTCGCGTTGGTCCACCGCCCGCGCATCATCGTCGCCGGGGCGACGGCGTACTCGCGTGAGCTCGACTTCGCGGCCTTCAGAGCCATCGCCGACGAGGTGGGCGCCATCCTGTGGGTGGACGCAGCGCACTTCGTCGGACTGGTGGCAGGCAAGGCGATTCCCTCGCCCGTGCCGTACGCCGACGTGGTGTCCGCGACCACTCACAAGGTGCTGCGAGGGCCTCGCGGAGGAATGTTGATGTGCCGCGCGGAGCACGCACGCGCCATCGACAAGGCTGTTTTCCCGTTCGGCCAGGGCGGGCCGATGATGCACACGATCGCGGCCAAGGCCGTCGCGTTCGGTGAGGCGCAGACCGAGAGCTATGCACGCTACGCAGCCCAGGTCGTCGCGAACGCGCAGACACTGTCCGCGTCCTTGACCGACGCCGGGATGCGTGCCGTGTCCGGAGGGACGGACACACATCTGATTCTGTTCGACCTCCAGCATCTGGGGATCGACGGACGTACCGCCGAAGCACGATGTGCCGCAGCCGGCATCACCCTCAACAAGAACGCGATTCCGTTCGACCCCGCGCCGCCTGCGGTGGCGTCGGGCATCCGGGTCGGTTCCGCGGCTGTGACGACACAGGGGTTCGACGCGGCGGACATGAACGCGGTCGGATCTCTCGTGGCCCGTGCGGTGCGCGCCGAGGCAGGCACCGCCAACGGTGACCGTGAACTCGCCGCCGTCAGGGACGAGGTCACCACCCTCGTGGCACGCAAGCCTGCGTATCCCGGCATATGACGGTCGAGGTTCTCGCTCAGTCCGGCCAGGGCGCAGGCGTTCCGATCCGCGAACTCCTGCTGGTGTTCTTCACGGCTGCGGTGGTGACCTTCCTGGCGACCGGTGGTGTGCGGGTGCTCGCCGTCAAGTTCGGTGCCGTCGCCGCTCCCCGTGACCGCGACGTGCACGTGACGCCGACGCCGCGTCTCGGTGGAACCGGAATGTTCCTCGGGATGCTGGTTGCCTTGTTGTTCGCGTCGCAGCTGCCTGCTCTCGCACGTGGTTTCGACTCGGCCTACAACCAGGACGTCCGAGCTGCGGCCGTCGCCGGGTTCGTCATCGTGGCGGTGGGGATCATCGACGACCGATGGGGCCTCGACGCGCTCACCAAATTCGTCGGGCAGGTGACGGCGGCGGGTGTGCTCGTCGTGATGGGCGTGAGTTGGAACATCGTCTATCTGCCTTGGGGGCCGGACGGCGGTAGCACTCTCGTGCTCGATCAGCTTCAAGCCGGGCTGGTGACGGTGCTGGTGACGGTCGTGATGGTCAATGCCATGAACTTCGTCGACGGTCTGGACGGCCTCGCGGCAGGGCTCGGGTTGATCGCGTCGCTCGCCATCTGTGTCTTCTCCGTCGGACTGTTGCACGAGCAGGGCGGCGACACCGGTATCTATCCGCCGGCGATCATCGCGGCGACGTTGGCCGGTGCCTGCCTGGGATTTCTTCCGCACAATTTCCAGCCTGCGCGGATCTTCATGGGCGACTCCGGGTCCATGATGATCGGGCTGATGCTCGCGACGGTCGCGACCAGTGCGTCGGGCAGAATCCCGCTCGTCGCGTACGGCCCACGCGACCTCCTCGGTCTGCTGTCGCCGTTGCTCCTGGTCGGCGCGGTGATGTTCATCCCGATCCTCGATCTCCTTCTCGCGGTGATCCGACGGACGCGCGCAGGCCGAAGTCCGTTCAGTCCGGACAAGATGCACCTGCACCACCGTTTGCTGCAGATCGGGCACTCTCACCGGCGCGTGGTGTTGGTGATCTACCTCTGGGTCGGTGTCCTCGCGTTCGGCGCCGTCGGCTCGTCGTTGATCGACCGTCGAATAGTGGTGTTGCTGGTTGCTGCCGGATTGGTCTTCGCGCTGGTGGTGACGGCCGTGCCGAGCATCCGTCTCGACATGGCCAGGCAGCGCAGGCGCACCAGAAAGTCCGCTGGACGAGGCCGTCGGGCCTGAAGTCGGACATGGCTGGGTAGTCTGTGCGGCTGTGAGCTTCTCTCCTTCTCCGGTGCCCGATCAGTCCGACTCGATGCGAGCCGCGGTTCGGTACGGAATCATCGGCCTCCTTGCGCTGACGGTTCTCGGAGCCGTCGTCGCCACGGTGGCCGCCGGTCTTCCCGGTTTGTGGGGTGCGCTCATCGGTGCGGCACTCGGTGGGGGATTCATTCTCACCACGGCGCTGTCCATCGCCCTGACGTCCAAGTTTCCGCCGACGATGGCAGGCGCGGTGCTGCTCGGTGGCTGGATCGTGAAGATGCTTATCGCCGTTGTCGTGCTCGCGGTTCTGAAGGACATGGATTTCTACAACAGAAAAGCTCTTGCCGGGGTGGTGATCGCCGCACTGGTTCTGGTTCTCGGCGCGGAGGTATACGGTGTCGTCCGTACGAAGGCCCCCTACGTCGACGATCCTGAATCCGACAAGGCGTAGTACGACGACCAGTCGTAATCGGTCAAGAAGTAGCCCCACCTACACAACGTCGTAGTTGTGTTGATAAAGTTCCGACCAAGTAAGGGTAGGACTGCCGCTAATAGGACAAAAGGCGTGCAGAACAGCCCTTGCAGGTAACCGAAGCTGCGTGAAATTGCTTACAGACGCGGCCGCAAAGTTACCGAGTCGACGTGAGTCGCCGACACCCGACAGACGCTGGCCTTTCAAGACCAGGCCTCAGCTGCTGACGACCTCGAGCCGATCTCGTCGACTTGATAGATCGTCAATGTCCGATCGAACCGCAGTCCTTTGGCGTCTGCGGCCCGAACACGGGAGAGACCGCTGAGCGTCACCAACCTGGCTGCGGAGTTCCACCCGCCGTCACTATCCGACTTCTTTCCTCCCGCTGTGCTGTTCGAGGGCACACCCTTCGAACTCGACCGGCTGATGCTGATCCGCATCCTGATGACCCTCGTGTTGGTCGTGCTGTTCGCAGTGGCCATGCGCAGCCCGAAGGTCGTTCCGCGTGGTCTGCAGAACTGCATCGAGTACATGCTGGACTTCGTCAAGGTGCAGATCGCCGACGAGATTCTCGGCAAGGAGCAGGGCAGGCGGTTCCTGCCGATCATCATGACGATTTTCTTCGCCGTGCTGTTCATGAACCTGTCGGGCATCATCCCGTTCCTGAACATCTCGCCGAACGCTCGAATCGGTATGCCGATCGTGCTCGCACTGATCGCCTACGTGACGTTCAACTACGTGGGAATCAAGAAGTACGGATTCTTCAAGTACGTCAAGAGCAGCGTCGTGGTTCCGGACGTCCCGCCCGCACTGCACATCATTCTGATTCCGATCGAGTTCATCTCGACGTTCATCCTCCGTCCGTTCACGCTCACCGTTCGTCTCATGGCGAACATGCTGGCCGGCCACCTCATGCTCGTGCTGTTCTTCAGCGCGACTCAGTTCTTCTTCATCCAGGCCGCGGCGGGAATGAAGATTTTCGGCGTGTTCTCCCTTGCAGCGGGCTTCGGCTTCACGCTGTTCGAGATGCTCGTCATCGGTCTGCAGGCGTACGTGTTCGCACTGCTGACCGCGGTGTACATCGATCTCGCCCTGCATGCAGACTCGCACTGATCTGCACGCCGATTCTCACTAGACCGCACGACCAAGATCTACCTGACCCACGCACCGACCGGTGATGGGCAACAGAAAGGGAACGGAAATCAAATGAGCCTCGCGTACCTGGCACAGGAAGTCACCGAAACCACCGTCACGGGTGGCGGCTACGGCGCAATCGGTTACGGCCTCGCTGCCATCGGACCTGGCATCGGTGTAGGCATCGTGGTCGGAAAGGCTATCGAGGGCATCGCTCGTCAGCCTGAGCTTCAGGGCACCATCCGTACCAACATGTTCCTCGGCATCGCGTTCACCGAAGCGCTCGCGCTGATCGGTATCGTCGCCGGCTTCCTGTTCGGTTAATCCACTATGGCAACCAACATCGCGATCTTGGCCGCGGAGGAAGGCGAGGACATCAATCCTCTCCTCCCCGCGACATACGACATCGTTTGGTCTGCGGTCTGCATCGCTGTCATCGGCTTCGTCTTCTGGAAGTACATCCTTCCGAAGTTCCAGGAAGTGTTGGCGCAGCGTAGCGATCTGATCGAAGGCGGCATCAAGAAGGCCGAAGAGGCTCAGGCAGAAGCCAAGGCTGCTCTCGAGCAGTACCAGAAGCAGCTTGCCGACGCCCGCGCCGAGGCTGCGCAGATCCGTGAGGAAGCGCGCACTCAAGGCCAGGCCATCCTCGCCGAAATGAAGACGAAGGCACAGGAAGAAAGCGACCGGATCGTGGCTGCAGGCCACAACCAGCTCGCTGCGCAGCGCCAGCAGATCGTGACGGAACTCCGTGGCGACCTGGGACGCACTGCAGTCGAACTCGCAGAGAAGGTCATCGGAGAGCAGCTGTCCGACGAGGCCAAGCGCGCTGGTTCGATCGACCGCTTCCTGAGCGAACTCGACTCCGTCACCGCTGACTCTGCAGCGGGAAAGTGAGATAACCATGTACGCAACTTCTCGCGAGGCTCTCGCTCGCACGCGTTCGGTTGCGAACGAAGCACTGGGACAGGCGGGGGACGCGACAGCGGTCGCTGCTCAGACCGGTGCAGAGCTCTTCGCAGTCGTGGAGGCCCTCGACGGCCAGCGCACGTTGCGTACTGCGCTGGCCGACGCTTCGGTCTCTGCCGAACGTCGCAGCGCGCTCGCGGAGGAAGTGTTCGCCGGTCAGGTCTCCGCCACCACGGCGCAGATCCTGAAGTCCGCCGTCGCGGACAACTGGTCCAAGGCGTCGGACCTGCTGAACTCTCTGGTCGAACTGGGTCGGGAAGCACTGCTTCGCGCCGCGGCCGATCAGGATCAGCTCGACACGGTCGAGGACGAATTGTTCCGCCTCGGTCGCATCGTCGCCGCGAATCCTCAGCTGGAACAGGCATTGTCGGATCTCGGCAAGCCGGTTCAGGCGAAGCGTGAGCTGCTGGGCCGGTTGCTGTACGGCAAGGTCACCGCGGTGACCGAAGCCCTGGCAATCCAGACGGTCAGCCGCCTGCGCAAGACGGCACCTGCGGACGCACTCGATGCGCTTGCAGGCTTGGCGGCACAGGTTCGCGATCGGGCTGTTGCACACGTGCGGAGTGCTGCTCCGCTCAGCGCCAGCCAGCTCGAGAAGCTGACCGCGACACTCACACGCACCTACGGCAAGCCGGTCACCGTGCATGTCGAGGTCGATGCCGAACTGCTCAGCGGACTGGTGGTCCGGGTCGGCGACGAGGTCATCGACGGCAGCGGGGCGGGTCGTCTCGCCGCACTACGAAAGACCCTCAAGTAGTCCGCGAGCGGACACCACTTCTTACGAAGAAGCGTTTCGAACCTTCGAAGCCCTTCACACCGCGAACATTGAAGGAAGAGCAGGAAAAAATATGGCGGAGCTGACGATCTCCTCCGACGAGATCCGTAGCGCGATCGAGAACTTCACCGCGAGCTACTCACCGGAGTCCTCTCGCGAGGAGGTCGGCACGGTTACCGACACGAGCGACGGTATCGCTCACGTGTCCGGACTGCCGTCGGCGATGTCCAACGAGCTGCTGGAATTCCCCGGTGGCGTTCTCGGTGTGGCGCTCAACCTGGATGCCACCGAAATCGGTGCCGTCATCCTCGGTGACTACGAGCACATCGAAGAAGGCCAGGAAGTCAAGCGCACCGGCGACGTTCTGTCCGTGCCGGTCGGCGACGGCTACCTCGGCCGCGTCGTCAACCCACTCGGCCAGCCCATCGACGGCCTCGGCGACATCGAGTCCAGCGAGAACCGCGCCCTCGAACTGCAGGCTGCGTCCGTGCTCGAGCGCCAGCCGGTGGAAGAGCCGCTGCAGACCGGCATCAAGGCCATCGACGCCATGACGCCGATCGGTCGCGGACAGCGCCAGCTCGTCATCGGTGACCGCAAGACGGGCAAGACCGCCGTCTGCATCGACGCCATCCTCAACCAGAAGGCCAACTGGGAGTCCGGAGACGAGAAGAAGCAGGTTCGCTGCATCTACGTCGCCATCGGTCAGAAGGGCTCCACGATCGCAGGCGTCAAGGCTGCGCTCGAAGAGCAGGGTGCACTCGAGTACACGACCATCGTCGCGGCTCCCGCATCCGATTCGGCCGGCTTCAAGTGGCTCGCTCCGTACACCGGTTCGGCCATCGGCCAGCACTGGATGTACCAGGGCAAGCACGTCCTCATCGTGTTCGACGACCTGACCAAGCAGGCCGAGGCGTACCGCGCCATCTCGCTTCTGCTGCGTCGCCCGCCGGGCCGCGAGGCATACCCCGGTGACGTCTTCTACTTGCACTCTCGTCTGCTCGAGCGTTCGGCGAAGCTGTCCGACGAGCTCGGCGGTGGATCGCTGACGGCGCTGCCGATCATCGAGACCAAGGCCAACGACGTCTCGGCATACATCCCGACCAACGTCATCTCGATCACCGACGGACAGGTCTTCCTCGAGTCGGACCTCTTCAACAAGGGTGTTCGTCCCGCGATCAACGTCGGTATCTCGGTGTCCCGAGTCGGTGGCGCTGCGCAGACCAAGGGCATGAAGAAGGTCTCCGGTTCGCTTCGTCTCGAGCTCGCTCAGTTCCGTGAGCTGGAAGCATTCTCGGCGTTCGCGTCGGACCTGGATGCTGCATCGAAGGCTCAGCTGGACCGCGGTGCTCGCCTCGTCGAGCTCCTCAAGCAGGACCAGTACGCACCGGTCGCCGTCGAGGATCAGATCGTCTCGATCTGGCTCGCCGGTCAGGGCACGTACGACTCCGTTCCCGTCGGCGACGTCCGTCGCTTCGAGAGCGAGCTGCTCGAGGACCTGCATCGCAACGCGAGCGGCGTCTACGACAGCATCGCCGGCGGCAAGGCTCTCGACGACGACGCTCAGAAGTCGCTGCTCGAGGCAACCGAGAAGTTCAAGGCAGGGTTCCTCGACTCCGAGGGCAACCGCGTCGTCAACGAGGCTGAGGCGGACACGCTGAACCCCGACGAGGTCAGCCAGGAGCAGGTCAACGTCACTCGCAAGACAGTCAGTAAGTAGGTCTTACGAGATGCCAAGTGTCTTTACGAGCAGAGAAGGGAGCGTGAACAGCTAGATGGCAAGCATTCTCGAGCTACGTTCCCGGATCAAGTCGGTCAACTCGACGAAGAAGATCACCAAGGCTCAAGAGCTGATCGCGACGTCGCGAATCACCAAGGCGCAGGCGCGCGTGGCAGCGTCGAAGCCGTACGCGGAGGAGATCACCAAGGTCCTCTCCGCGCTGGCCAGTGCGTCGGGTTCGCTCGACCACCCGCTGCTGAACGAGCGTGACGAGCCCAAGCGCGCAGCAGTTCTGGTCGTCACCAGTGACCGCGGCATGTGCGGTGGCTACAACTCCAACGTCCTCAAGGAAGCGGAGGAGCTGTTCCAGCTTCTGCGCAAGGAGGGCAAGGATCCGGTCATCTACGTGCTCGGCGCAAAGGGCCTCGGCTACTACACCTTCCGTCAGCGCGACGTGAAGGGCGCGTGGACCGGCTTCTCGCAGGAGCCCGGTTACGCGGATGCAGCCAAGGCGAGCAAGCACCTGGTCGAGCTGTTCATGGCGGGTTCGGGCTCCGAGGTCGAGGCTCCCAACGGTGAAGGCACCGTCGAGGGCGTCGACGAACTGCACATCGTCTACACGCGGTTCGTGTCGATGCTGACGCAAAAGCCCGAGGTCCGGCGTATGGCTCCGCTCGAGGTGTCGTACACGGACGAGGAAATCGAGCTGGGCGCGGATGCTCTGACCGATTCCCCGTCGGCGTCCGAGGTTCAGGCTCAGTACGATTTCGAGCCCGAAGCCGGAACTCTCCTGTCGGCTCTGCTGCCGAAGTACATCAGCACGAGGGTCTACTCCTCGTTGCTCGATGCGGCTGCATCCGAGTCGGCCGCGCGCCGTACTGCCATGAAGGCGGCCACGGACAACGCGAACGAATTGGTCGAGACCTTGAGCCGTCAGGCGAACCAGGCTCGGCAAGCCCAGATCACCCAGGAAATCAGCGAAATCGTTGGTGGCGCAAACGCGTTGGCTGACAGCGCAGGAAGTGACTAAGCAATGACCGCAGCAGTAGCCCAAGAGAACGCGAGCGGAGCGGACACTCAGTCCGGCCGTGTCGTTCGGGTCATCGGCCCCGTTGTGGACGTCGAGTTCCCGCGCGGCTCCATCCCCGCCCTGTTCAACGCACTCCACGCAGAGATCACGCTGCCGACGGTGGCGAAGACCCTGACACTCGAGGTTGCACAGCACCTCGGTGACAACCTGGTCCGCACCATCTCGATGCAGCCGACCGACGGTCTGGTCCGTGGCGCCTCGGTGTCCGACTCCGGCAAGCCGATCTCGGTGCCCGTCGGCGACGTCGTCAAGGGCCACGTGTTCAACGCCCTCGGTGACTGCCTCGACAGCCCGGGCCTCGGACGCGACGGCGAGCAGTGGGGCATCCACCGCAAGCCACCAGCCTTCGATCAGCTCGAGGGCAAGACGGAGATCCTCGAGACCGGCATCAAGGTCATCGACCTCCTCACCCCGTACGTGAAGGGTGGAAAGATCGGTCTGTTCGGTGGCGCCGGTGTCGGCAAGACCGTTCTGATCCAGGAGATGATCACCCGTATCGCGCGTGAGTTCTCCGGTACGTCGGTGTTCGCCGGCGTCGGTGAGCGCACCCGTGAGGGAACCGACCTCCACCTCGAGATGGAAGAGATGGGCGTCCTCCAGGACACCGCCCTCGTCTTCGGCCAGATGGACGAGCCGCCGGGCACGCGTATGCGCGTCGCCCTGTCCGCACTGACCATGGCGGAGTACTTCCGCGATGTTCAGGGCCAGGACGTGCTGCTGTTCATCGACAACATCTTCCGTTTCACGCAGGCAGGTTCCGAGGTGTCGACCCTGCTGGGACGTATGCCTTCTGCCGTGGGTTACCAGCCGACGCTGGCGGACGAGATGGGTGAGCTCCAGGAGCGCATCACCTCGACCCGTGGACGCTCGATCACCTCGCTGCAGGCGATCTACGTTCCCGCCGACGACTACACCGACCCGGCACCTGCGACGACGTTCGCCCACCTCGACGCAACGACCGAGCTGTCGCGTCCGATTTCGCAGATGGGTATCTACCCCGCTGTGGACCCGCTCAGCTCGACGTCGCGAATCCTCGAGCCGGGCATCGTCGGTGCGGAGCACTTCCGCGTCGCCAACGAGGTCAAGCGGATCCTGCAGAAGTACAAGGAACTGCAGGACATCATCGCCATCCTCGGTATGGACGAGCTTCAGGAAGAGGACAAGGTTCTGGTCGGTCGCGCACGTCGCCTCCAGAAGTTCCTCGGACAGAACTTCATCGTCGCCGAGAAGTTCACCGGTGAGGCCGGCTCGGTCGTGTCCCTCTCGGACACCATCGAGGCGTTCGACAAGGTCACCAAGGGCGAGTACGACCACCTTCCCGAGCAGGCATTCAACAGCTGCGGTGGACTCGACGACGTCGAGGCTGCAGCCAAGAAGATCGCCGGAAAGTAGCCCGACGTGACTTCTGCGGAAAGCTCCGGCATGGAGGTCGCTCTCGTCGCGGTCGAGCGCGAGTTGTGGTCCGGCAACGCAACTCTGGTCAGTGCTCAGACGACCGAGGGCGAGATCGGCATCATGGCCGGCCACGAGCCAGTGCTCGGCCAGCTCGTCGAGGCAGGCACGGTGTCCATCACGACGACCGACGGCGAGAAGATCGTTGCTGCGGTTCACGGTGGGTTCCTGTCCGTGACGGGTAAGACCGTCACGGTCCTGGCGGAGTCCGCGGACTTCGCTCAGGACATCGACGTCGACGCAGCCCGTTCGGTCCTCGACGCCGGCGGCGACGACAAGGAAGCCCTCGCTGTGGCGAAGGGCCGAATTCGCGCCGTCGAGCGGGCCTAGGTTCCAAGAGAAAGCCGCGACGAGGTTCTGTGATGCACATGGGAGTGATCGTTCTGATCATTCTGGTTGTGCTGCTCGCAGGCCTCGTCGCGGCTTTTCTGTACCGTCTCACCATTCTTCGTCGCGGTGGAACGGCTGCCATTCTGCGCATGACGCCCGCTGCGGGTGGAAGCGGTTGGCGGCACGGGGTCATCCGGTACGGAGACAACACCCTGGTGTTCTTCAAGCTGTCGAGCCTGCGGCCCGGCCCGGACCACCGGATGAGCCGTCAGGGCATCGAGGTCGGGGAGCGGCGCACCCCACGCAACGACGAGTTCGACATCATGTCCGACGAGATCGCGATTCTCGAGCTGACCGATCAGGGCCTGGGCTACGAGATCGCTCTCGACCGCGGTGCGCTCACCGCATTCATGTCGTGGCTGGAATCGCGTCCGTCCGGCCGTTCTCGGCGGGGTCGGCCCGCCGCCTGATCTACGTGTCGGTGGAGCGTGATGCTCCCGGCACCCATTTCACGTCACCTTCGGGGTTCGCGTACCTGCTCAGGATGAACAGCAGGTCGGAGAGCCTGTTCAAGTACTTCGCCGGTAGGACGCTCGTGTTCTCGGGGTTGGCGTCCACCGCGGCCCATGCCGAGCGCTCTGCTCGACGCGCCACGGTTCGGGAGGTGTGCAGCAGCGCCGCCAGGGGAGTGCCGCCGGGAAGAATGAACGAGTCGAGCGCCTTCAGGCCTTCGTTGAACTCGTCGCACCATCCTTCGAGCCGGTCGACGTAGGACTGATCGATGCGTAGGGGTGGATACTCGGGGTCTGCGACGACGGGTGTCGAGAGATCGGCTCCGGCGTCGAACAGATCGCTTTGAATCGTTCGAATGACCGAGACGACCTTCTCCGACGGATTGCCCAGTGCCAGAACGACTCCGAGGCTCGCGTTGGTCTCGTCGCAGTCCGCGTAGGCAACGAGCCGCGGATCGTTCTTCCCGACCCGCGAGAAGTCGCTGAGACCGGTGGTTCCGTCGTCACCGGTGCGGGTGTAGATCCGAGTCAGGTGCACAGCCATGGCGCTACGGTACCGCCCGGATGGGGCGACCGAACCCTGGCTACGCTGTCGAACTGTGAGTGAACGCTTTTTGGTCTCCGGTGGTAACCGGCTCGTCGGTGAGGTGTCGGTCGGCGGCGCGAAGAACAGCGTGCTCAAGTTGATGGCGGCAGCGCTGCTCGCCGAGGGCACGAGCACCATCACCAACTGCCCCGACATCCTCGACGTGCCGTTGATGGCCGAGGTCCTCCGCGGATTGGGGTGCGAGGTCGTGCTGGAAGGCGACGTCGTGCACATCACCACGCCGGCGGAACCCAAGCACCATGCAGATTTCCCGGCCGTCACGCAGTTCCGAGCATCGGTCTGTGTCCTCGGTCCGCTCGTCGCCCGGTGCAAACGAGCGGTGGTGGCTCTTCCCGGTGGTGACGCAATCGGGTCTCGTCCGTTGGACATGCACCAGTCGGGACTGCGCCTGCTCGGTGCGCACAGCGAGATCCAGCACGGCTGCGTCGTGGCGGAGGCCGAGGAACTTCGGGGCGCCAACATCCGTCTTGCTTTCCCGTCGGTCGGCGCGACGGAGAACATCCTGATGGCAGCAGTGCTCGCCAAGGGCGACACCGTCATCGACAACGCTGCGCGCGAACCCGACATCGTCGACGTGTGCAACATGCTCAACGAGATGGGGGCGCAGGTCAGCGGCGCCGGCACCTCCACGTTGACCATCAGGGGCGTCGAGTCGTTGAAGCCCACCACGCACAAGGTGATCGGTGACCGTATCGTCGCCGCGACGTGGGGAATCGCTGCCGCGATGACGCGGGGCGACGTGCGAGTTCGAGGCGTCAACCCCAAGCATCTGTCACTCGTGTTGGACAAGCTGAGGCTTGCGGGTTCGGAGGTGACGTCCGAGGCCGACGGGTTCCGCGTGGTCCAGCGTGAGCGGCCGACCGCCGTGAACTTCGCGACGTTGCCGTTCCCCGGTTTTCCCACCGATCTGCAGCCGATGGCGATCGGCCTCGCGGCGGTGGCCAACGGAACGTCGATGATCACCGAGAACGTGTTCGAAGCGCGCTTCCGGTTCGTCGAGGAGATGATCCGACTCGGCGCCGACGCCCGTACCGACGGTCACCACGCGGTGGTGCGTGGCGTAGCCCAGTTGTCGAGTGCACCTGTGTGGTCGTCCGACATCAGGGCGGGTGCAGGACTGGTACTCGCAGGACTGTGCGCCGACGGGGTCACCGAGGTGCACGACGTCTACCACATCGATCGGGGTTACCCGAGGTTCGTGGAGAACCTGACGGAGCTCGGCGGAAGCATCGAGCGAGTCAGCTGACGGACGTCAGCGCGTCGACCAGTACGTCGAGTCCGTAGGCCAGTTCGTCGTCGGACACCGATCCGTATCCGACGATCAGTCCGGTGATGGGCGACGGGGAACGTGTGGATCCAGCGAGAGTGTCGACATCGACGCCGGCCGCTGCCGCTCGTTCTGCCACGGCGACCGCGACCGTGGCGTCGAGCAGGAGTGTGGTGTGCATTCCAGCGCCGACACCACGAAGTTCACCGAAGGGCGCCAGAGCAGCGGCGACCAGTTTGTCGCGTTGCCGATAGACGCGGCGGGCAGCACGCACAGTTCTGTCCCACTCGCCGTCGCGTAGCAGCGAGAGCATCGCGTGTTGGACCGGTGTGGAGGGATAGTCGCCGAGGTCGGTGCGAACGTGTGCGATGAGTTCGACGACATCGGGCGGGGCAACGAGCCAACCGAGTCTGATACCTCCGCCCAGGGTCTTCGCCACCGTTCCGAGATAGACGGTGCGGTCGGGCGCCAGCTCCGCGATGGTGGGCAAAGGTGCTACGTCGTAACGGAATTCGGAATCGTAGTCGTCTTCGATGATCATCGCGTCGCGTGATCGTGCGTACGATGCGAGGGCGCGACGGCGGCCGACGGTAAGAAGGCCGCCGGTGGGGTACTGGTGAGACGGAGTGACGTACACCGCGCGTGTGGTCCGTGGCGTCATGTCCAGACGTTCGGTGACAATTCCGTCGAGGTCGACGGGAACGTCGAAGACGGACCACCCCCAGCGTCGTGCGGCTGTGGTCGCGACCCGGTAGCCCGGGTTCTCGTGTGCCAGGACCGGACGTGAAGTGCCGTCTTCGGTCGACAGTGCGGCCAGGGCCAGGCTCATCCCGTGCATGCTCCCCGTGGTGACCACTATGGATTCGGCTGACGTGTGAAGCCCACGCGCGCGGCCCAGTAGGTCTGCAAGGGCGGCTCGGAGTCGGTGGTCACCGCGAGGGTCCGGGTATTCCTGCGGTTGCGGGACTGCGCTGACGTCCCGCCACGCTCGCTTCCACGCCGCCGAGCTCGGGGGCACCCACGGTGTTCCGGTGGCAAGTCGAATACGGCCTAGGGTTTCCGTGGTTCCGGCGGTACGGGATGTGGTCGACGGCCGCGTCGGTGTGGTGACGCCGCTGAGGCGGCGCACGAACGTTCCCGATCCTGCGCGCGGTTGTAGCCACCCCTCCGCGGTCAGTTGATCGTAGGCGCTCTCCACCACGCCCCGAGCGACTTCGAGCTCGACCGAAAGCGCTCTGCTACTTGGCAATCGGGTGTTCGGTTCGATACGAGCGGAGTCTATGGCCGCGCGTATCCCGTCCGCGATCTGCACCGGCAGCGTGCGGGGATCCGTCCGGTCGACCGAGACGATCAGGGACATCGGCAGCATGCTCGCCTCCAAGTGGTCTATTGGAAATCGAGTTGATTGGATCATGACAGTAGGCCAATCATGACCGAGGATCGACAGTATGAGTACCGAAGCCGGTTTGTCGCCGACCGAACGCACCACCATCAGGCGAGGCAGAGTCCGAGCACGAACCGATCGCTCGGACCTGGCGGACGTGCTGGCGACCGCGCGGATATGCCACCTCGGCGTGGTGGTCGACGGGAGCGTGCGCGTTCTTCCTACTGTGTTCGCGGTCGATCATGACGGTCCCGATCCCGGCGGCACTCTGTACGTGCACGGATCGGTGGCCGCTCGCAGCTTGGTCGATGCGCCGAATGGGGAGATCTGCGTGACCGTCACCGTGCTCGACGGCCTGGTTCTGGCGAGGTCGGCGTTCCATCACTCCATGAACTACCGAAGCGCCGTCGTGTACGGCCGGCCGCGATTGGTTGGCGACGACGAGGAACGCGT
The DNA here is from genome assembly GCF_000383555.1 of Rhodococcus sp. 114MFTsu3.1. Lineage (NCBI taxonomy): Bacteria > Bacillati > Actinomycetota > Actinomycetes > Mycobacteriales > Nocardiaceae > Rhodococcus > Rhodococcus sp. 114MFTsu3.1. The sequence goes on from NZ_KB911561.1 coordinate 102,359, forward strand.
GCGCGCACTTGCGGCGATCGTCGATCAGGTGGTGGACGGGCGCAGTGAGCATCTTCGTGCGCACACGCGGAAAGAGTTGGCGGCAACGGTGGTGCTCGCCCTCCCGCTCCACGAGGCATCGGTGAAGGCGCGGACCGGAGACCCGGTGGACGACGAGCGAGATGTCGACGCGGGTGGAGTGTGGGCAGGCGTCGTTCCCGTGCGCGACGACTTCGCCGAGCCGACTCGGGCGGCGGACGTGGACGTGAGAATCCCTGTGCCCGAGCATGTTCTGGCCCTCGTTCGACAATTCTGAACGCGTCTATGTCCGGCGTCACATTCACGAATTTTGCGACGAGGCGCTTTCGAGTTCGTCGTGACGAGCGAGCTACCTGCGGAAATGTTGTCCAGGATTTCCTCGACCTGGCGATTTGCGCGACGGATTCTGCTCGCGTAACTTTTGTCGAGTCAGAGCGACACGGACACCGACCAGGGCCTACACGGTCCCGGACACGAGGTTGGACGTCGGAGCCTGACGGAACATGAAATTCCAGTTCTACCCACCAAGAGTCGGAGCTTGCATCCGAGACCAAGCTGGGATAGGCTGGAGAAGTTGCCCCAAACACCCTGAAGCTACGGTTTCTTGGCTGTTCGGTGTGTGCGTGTTCTTTGAGAACTCAACAGTGTGTCGATGAATGTCAGTGCCGAATGTTTTTGGTGCTCATGCCTTTTGGGGTGTGGGTGTGACATCTTCTTGCTTCATTCTTCCCGTCTGGGGTGAGAAGATTTTTTGTAATGCTAGTTGAGTTTTTTTGCTAGTGATGTGGACTTGATGTCATTTGACTGATTCACGATCTTCGGATTGTTGTTTCTAGAGTCTTTTACGGAGAGTTTGATCCTGGCTCAGGACGAACGCTGGCGGCGTGCTTAACACATGCAAGTCGAGCGGTAAGGCCTTTCGGGGTACACGAGC
>NZ_KB911562.1:0-92314 GCF_000383555.1 Rhodococcus sp. 114MFTsu3.1
TGAACACCGAGTTGCCGAACATTCAGGAGGATCTGCGTGGGTTGGCGGATTTCTCGCAGACGTATGCCGATGCGGGTCCGCAGTTGATCGATGCGCTCGACAATCTGTCGGTCACGGGAAACACGTTGGTCGAGCAGCGTCCGGCGGTGGATACGTTGATCTCGTCGTTGACGGCGACGAGTGCGTCGACGGCAGATTTTCTGCAGGCCAACGCGGACAATCTGATTCGGATCTCGGCGGATTCGCGTGAGGCGCTGGACTTGTTGGCGCAGTATTCGCCGTCGTTCGGGTGCACGTTCGCTAATTTCGTGCCGGTGGTGCAACGCGCGCAGGACGTCATCGGCGTCGGCGACGAGTACCGCGGCATCAACGTGGACATGCCACTCATCAATCCACGTGGACGGTACCTGCCTAATCAGGACGAGCCGCGCTTCTTCGACGACCGTGGACCGACATGCCACGCTCCGGCGGACGCTGCTGCCGGTGAGTTCTTCCCGCAGTACCCGGGCGGATCGGTCAACGACGGTTCCTACCAGGTGCCGTCGAGGAACCCCGGACCGCAGGATGTTCCGGAACTGCCTGCGCCGCAGTACTCGCCGCTGCCGGGCATCGTCGAGCAGACGCCGGTGTCCTACGCGGGCTCGGATTTCGAACGCGACACGCTCGCCGTGATCTACGGCGGAGCAACGGGAACCGCTCCGCAGGACGTTCCTTCCTGGGTCACATCCGCGACAGCGCCCGCACTCCGAGGTGCCGAGGTCCGGATGACGGCAACCGGAAACTCACCGCGGTGACACCTCACCCCGCTCGGTGGGGTCGGGTCCGGCCGAGGACTTCCACGCGCGCGAACTGCTGGCGTCGACCATCGGCACGACCCGCGTCGTGATCGCCGAGTTGTACATGTCGGCAGCCTGACGCGGATTGGCGTGGCCGGTACCCGGCATGCGGACCACGCGAAGGTTTCCGTCGGGCCCTCCCGATCGCTCGAACAGAATGCGTTGGGAATAGTCGACGTCGACCACGGTGTCCGCAGCCCCGTCCCGCGGACGCAAGAACACGATCGCCGGAGCGGTCTTGCCGTCGACTTCGTCCGACAACGCGTCGAGGTTGTCCAGAGCACCGGAGGCGACAATTGTCTTGAACTGCGATTCGATGAAACCGTTGCTGGCCGCCGACGGATTCAACACCTTGTCGCGCATCACTTCGTCGAACGCCGAAGCAGCCTCCTCCCACTCGATATGCGGGAGCCACGACGACTGCGTGTCCACGAACCTGTCCTGTCGCGCAGCCATCTCGACGATCGTCCGTAGCGATCGGCTCTCACGCGCCCCCGGCAACCATCCGATCCACCGCAGCAAGTCCTCGCCCGCGTCTCGACTGGCCTCTCGGACAGCGTGCAGGTCGACCGGTGTGCAATCGAGCACGACACCCCCCACGGTCTTGTCGGAGTCCTCGTACAGATGCTGCGCAGCCTCGAGTGCGACGACTCCACCCATGCTGTGTCCGACGAGAACGATGTTGCTCACTCCTACAGCAGTTGCGCGTCTGTCGATGAGGTCGCTGATCACCCGCGTGTCGAGGCCACGATTGTCGTACCGAACGGACCAGACCCGGCCGAGGTCCGCCAACGCAGGCAGAGTCGCCGCCGTGGGCGCCGCATCGAGATTACCCAAGCCGACCAGGTCCACGACAGCCGTCGTGGCGTCCGCGGGATCACGTGGCCCGTAGATCTCGTCGATGCTCGGGCGGGTGTCGGCGAGGCGCCGTTGCTCCGGCGCGACATCGACGCGCCAGTACACACCGAACAGGACGAGCAATGGAATCGACGCGAGCGACACGCGAAGCAGGCACCGACGCGTTCTCCCCAGTACTCGCCAATCGCGTCCCCATCGAGTCTCGATCAACCGCGCCTTCCGGCGCTCGTCGTCCCAGTCCACGGGAAGAATCTCCGGTTCGTTTCTCGACCGACGCCCCCACGTCGAGTCCTGATCAGATACATCGTCCACCGTACGCGCCGATGTCCCGACCGCACCCGGACAAGAACGCGGTCGACTCGATATCCGGTGCGCTGCAGAGTGATCCGGCTGTCCACGCGGTGTGCTGCTACGACGGAATCCTAGCGAGGCAGGAACGGATCCCTTGCAGGGTCGACCCCGACGGGCGCTCGATGAACGAACCATTCGGTACCGAGCGCTTCCCGACGAGTCGCAACGTCCATGTTCGCGAACTGCGACGCACCACCACCGCGTTCGATCTCGGAACGGTGTTGGCTGAACGCCGACCACTTGGTGTCGAACCAGGCGCTGACGTCGATCGCCAGGTCGACGTCACTGTCGGCAATGCCGGGGACTGCTGGTCCGGGGGCCGGGGCCGCCGTTCCGAACAGGGTCTGCCACTTCGACTCGATGGCGGTTCGAGGAAAAGTCGCGAAGCACAGATGGGCCGGACGCCACGGCTCGCCGGCCTCGGGAAACAGCTGCTCGTAACCGGACGCTTCGAACGCAGCCAGTGTCACCCTGTGCGCGTGAACATGATCCGGATGTCCGTAAGACCCGAATCCGTCGTAGGTGACCACGATGTCGGGCCGAAACGATCGTATGTGCGCAACGAGTTTGCCGACCGCCTCGTCGAACGGCGCAGCACAGAAGAGGACACCGCCTGACAGGGCGTTGTCGGTGTAGCCGAGCAGGCGAGGTTCACCAGCACCCAGAACCTCGAGAGAACGGCGCAGTTCCTCGACACGTTCCTCGCCGTCACGCCACGTACACGTCACCACGGCTGTGCGTGCACCCGCCGCAGCGCTTCGCGCCAGAATCCCGCCGGTGAACAGTGCCTCGTCGTCGGGATGAGCGTGAACGCACAGGACACTGGGAACGCTGGGCACATCCCAAGAATATCCCCACCCGTCCGGTGCGCGTCCCCGACCGAGAATGTCGGCCGACAGATCACAACACCGCGAACCGCCGCTTGTGCACGGTCCAGTCCGCAGGGCATTCCGCATGCGTCGATGCGCACGTTCGCACACGAGAAACGCCAGCACACAGGTGGGACAGCACGCCTACGCCCGTCATATAGTGAACGAATGGCATTCCAGATACTTCTGTCGAAGGCACTGACCACCGTCGTCACGGGAGCAGTCGGCGTCGCGGCGTACAACGGCGCAAGAACCCTGATCGCGAAAGCACCCATCAGGGGAGCGGCTGTGACCGCAACCGAGTGGGGCCTTCGCGGTGTGCGCAAGGCCGAGGAGGGTGCCGAATCGGCACGTCTGCAGGTATCGGACGTCGTCGCCGAGGCCAAGGAACGACTCGGGGAAGAAGTTCCGCCGCCCGCTGTCGGCGAGACCGGTCACGGACACAGCCACTGACCGTGGCGACCGAATCCGACGTCATCGACTTCGCCCCGAACCGGGCGGGCAACAGCACATCGGCAGCAACGTCGTCGGCTGACATTCGTGTGCTGTCCGACGCGGCAGGACGAATCAGATTCGACGTTCCCTGGCTCCGTTCGAGCCCGGGCCGGGCAGTGGCAATCGAGAACGCCCTCGACAAAGTGGTCGGTGTCCGTGCAGCGCATGCGTATCCGCGTACCGGCTCCGTCGTGGTGTGGGTGTCTCGTACGCGGGTCGACCGCGATGCCGTGATCGCCGCGGTCCAGGAGGGCAAGTCGACGGCTCGGTCCGCCGTGCCGGACCGCACTCCACGGTCCGCCGACATCGCCAGCGCCGAAGTTCTCCGCATGGCCGTCGGCGGCGCCGCGCTGGTTCTGCTGGGCATCCGTCGCTACGGACTCGGACGTCCGCCGATTCTGGGTCCCACCAGTCGGCTCGTGGCCACGGGAGCCACCGTCTTCACCGGATACCCGTTCCTGAAGGGTGCCCTCCGGTCGATCACGGGGAACAAGGGCGCAGGCACCGACGCTCTGGTGTCGGCCGCGACCGTAGCCAGCTTGGTTCTGCGCGAGAACGTCGTCGCACTGACCGTCCTCTGGTTGCTCAACATCGGTGAGTATCTGCAGGAGTTGACCCTTCGGCGGACGCGACGCGCCATTGCCGACCTCCTCGGCGGGACTCAGGACACCGCATGGATACGGTTGGCCGACGGCAGTGAGATCTCCGTCGACACCGAGTCCTTGACCGTCGGCGACGAGGTCGTCGTGTACGACCACGTTGCATCCCCAGTCGACGGCATCGTCGTCGACGGTGAATCCATCGTCGATCAATCGGCCATCACCGGAGAAACGCTGCCCGTGTCCGTCGTTCCGGGCGCACGTATTCACGCCGGGTCGGTCGTGGTACGCGGACGCCTCGTCGTACGCGCCACTGCCGTCGGCAAGGACACCGCAATCGGCCGCATCATCTCGCGGGTGGAAGAAGCTCAGGAAGATCGAGCACCGATTCAAACCGTCGGCGAGAACTTCTCGCGGCGCTTCGTGCCGACGTCCTTCCTGCTCTCGGCTCTCGCACTGATTGTCACACGGGATGTGCGGCGCGCCATGACAATGCTGCTCGTTGCGTGTCCCTGTGCAGTCGGTCTGTCCACACCCACCGCTATCAGTGCGGCCATCGGAAACGGTGCCCGCCGCGGCATCCTCATCAAGGGCGGGTCGCACCTCGAACTTGCCGGCCGCGTCGATGCTGTTGTGTTCGACAAGACCGGCACGCTCACAGTCGGCCGACCGGTGGTGACCAATGTAGTTGCCTTCGCCGACGATTGGCTCCCGGAACAGGTCCTGGCGTACGCCGCGAGCTCCGAGATCCACTCACGACATCCTTTGGCCGAAGCCGTCATTCGCTCCACCGAAGAGCGTCACATCGAAATTCCTCCACACGAAGAATGCGAGGTGCTCGTCGGACTGGGAATGAGGACATGGGCCGACGGACGGACCTTGCTTCTCGGAAGTCCGTCCCTGCTCAGGAGCGAGAACGTCGAGGTGTCCGAAGACGCCGCATCGTGGGTGAAGAAACTGCAGCGCCAAGCCGAAACGCCGCTTCTGCTTGCGGTCGACGGCACCCTCGTCGGGCTCATCAGTCTGCGCGACGAAGTCCGCCCCGAAGCGCTGAACGTGCTGGCTCGGCTGCGTGCAGACGGCGTCGAACGCATCATCATGCTGACCGGCGACCACCAGGACACCGCGGCTGCAGTCGCTGCGGAACTCGGTATCACCGAGTGGCGAGCAGAGGTCATGCCGGAGGACAAACTGACGGTCGTTCACGATCTTCAGCAGCAAGGTCACATCGTGGCAATGGTGGGAGACGGGACCAACGATGCGCCTGCACTGGCGGCCGCCGACATCGGCATCGCGATGGGTCTCGCCGGAACCGACGTTGCCGTGGAAACCGCCGATGTTGCACTGGCCAGCGACGATCTGAATCGCCTCCTGGACGTTCGTGACCTCGGTGGACACGCTGTCGACGTGATCCAGCAGAACTACGGCATGTCCATCGCGGTGAACGCGGTCGGATTGCTCGTCAGTGCTGCCGGCGGATTGTCGCCGGTCCTGGCTGCGATACTGCACAACGCATCGTCCGTCGCCGTCGTGGCCAACAGCTCCAGGCTGATCACCTACCGAATGGATCCACCGGGTCGACGGGCCGGGTAGCGCGCCCGGCCACCTGAACCTCACCGGCTGCCCGAACTGAGACCATCAGGGTGTCCGACCCTCGCGCAGCGTGCGTTGTGCGAGGGTGCGGAGCGCCCCGGTGATCGACGAATCACCCAGACGGCACGTCGTGTCGTCCACCGACACAGTCCATTCGAACGCGTCCCGACGCCTCGACGCGCTCCCGGATCGGTCTTCGGTGGACGTGAGCATCGGCCGTGCCTGTTCGACGAGTTCCTGCCACTCGCGCACCGATGCGTCGTCGTCCAGCACATCGGTGTCGATCTGTGCTCGGCGAGTGAGGCCGGCCACGCCACCTACACGAACGACTTCGATGAACATGCCACCGTCCTCACGTCTCAGACTCGACGCGTGGACGACTCCGCCGGTTCCTGCGCGTCCACGACCACTCCCACGGTAGCCCAACCTGCGGCAACGGCCCGGTGAACATCTGACTCGGCGCCGTAACGCGTGACTGCCGCAGACACCGTGGCTGCTGCGAAACCTTCGAAATCGACGGTCGACGGCAACGACGAATCGGTGGCGACGTCGAACCACACCTGCCCCGCCCTGTCCCACGCCGGTCCGCCGAGCGCCCTGGCTGCAGACGCGAATGCGCGGTTGGGGATGGATGAGTTGATGTGGACACCTCCGTTGTCCGCCGTGGTCTCGACGTACCCGTCCATGTCCTTCGGTTGAGGGTCTCGCCCGAGGATGTCGTCGTCGTAGGCCGTGCCAGGGTCGATCATCGACCGAAGCGCCCGTCCCTCGACCGCAGGGAGAAACAGACCCTCTCCCACGAGCCACGATGCAGTCTTCGCGTCCTGCTTCGACGAATACTGTTCCACGAGAACGCCGAACACGTCCGATAGAGACTCGTTGAGCGCGCCCGCTTGGCCGAAGTACTCGAGCGCGGAAGTGTACTGAGTGAAACCGTGCGTCAGTTCATGGGCGATGACGCTGAGCGAGGCAGTGAACCGGCCGAACACTTCGCCGTCCCCGTCTCCGAACACCATTCGCTCGCCATCCCAGAACGCGTTGTCGTAGTCGCGGTCGAAATGCACGGTGGCGGAGAGGGGGAGGCCCTTTCCGTCGAGACTCTCGTAGCCGTACACCTCCCGAAAGAAGGCGAACGTGGTGCCGAGGCCGTCGTAGGCCTCGTCGACCGAGACGTCCCCGGAGGCGGGCTCACCCTCGGACCTGACGAGGCGGCCGGGTAGCGCGTCACGGTTCTGCGCATCGTGGATCGACCGAACCGGACCCTCGGCAGCTGCGGCCGAGGAGGCGCGAACGGTGGACCGCAGGGGAGAACGTCCACGCGCGAGCTGACGGTCGATGGCGAGGGTGCGTGCCGCGCTCGACGACGCATGGTCTGCCACCACTCCCTGGCCGCGGCCGGACGACGCGCTCTCCGCGATCCGCTCCAGCAGGAACGGAGGTACGACCGTTCGCAGCTGCGAGGACGGGAAAGTGCCTGAGCCGGAGACGTTTCGGTTGAAGGGTGAACCGGAACCGGATTCCGAGGACGAGTTGGATTCGATTGCCACACGAGCACCTTCCAGTCGAGTTCCGTAGACACTAGACGACGGCTACGACATCGTGTGGTCGCGCGATCCGACGGCCGGGTTAGAGTCGAGGCCGACATCGAAGTGATCGCCGACACAGGTGAGCATCCAGGACTCGGGGGCAACAGTGGTGAACGGAACCGCCAAATCGACACGCACCGCCGATGCGATAGTCGTCGGGGGTGGACTGGCGGGCCTTGTTGCCGCAGCCGAATTGGTCGACAAGGGAAAACGGGTGATCCTGGTCGATCAGGAAAACGAAGCCAACCTGGGTGGGCAGGCATTCTGGTCGTTCGGCGGCCTCTTCTTCGTCGACAGCCCCGAGCAGCGGAGACTGGGAATCAAGGACTCCTACGACCTCGCTCTCCAGGACTGGATGGGTACTGCGGGTTTCGACAGAGAAGAGGATCTGTGGCCGCGACGGTGGGCGCAGGCGTACGTGGAGTTCGCCGCGGGCGAGAAGCGTAGCTGGCTGCGACAGCGAGGGCTGAAGATATTCCCTCTCGTCGGCTGGGCCGAACGAGGTGGTTACGGGCCGGACGGTCACGGCAACTCCGTGCCGAGATTCCACATCACCTGGGGGACCGGTCCCGCTCTCGTCGACATGTTCGCCGCCACGGTGCGCGACGGCGCCGACCGCGGGTTGGTCGACTTCGCGTTCCGTCACCGCGTCGACGAGATTCTCGTGAGCGACGGTGTGGCGACCGGAGTCCGAGGATCGGTGTTGGAGCCGTCGGACGTCGCTCGAGGCGTTCCGTCGTCCCGCCTCGCCGTCGGCGAGTTCGAGTTCACTGCCGGGGCAGTCGTCGTGACGTCGGGCGGAATCGGCGCGAACTGGGATCTGGTCAAGAAGAACTGGCCCGCACGCCTCGGCACACCCCCGCAGCACATGCTGACGGGCGTTCCCGCGCACGTGGACGGTCGGATGCTCGAGATCAGCCGTCGAGCGGGAGCCAGCCTCATCAACTCCGACCGGATGTGGCACTACACCGAAGGCATCACCAACTACGACTCGGTGTGGCCGAACCACGGAATCAGGATTCTGCCCGGGCCGTCGTCGCTGTGGCTCGACGCGACCGGCAAGCAGCTCCCCGCGCCGCTCTTTCCCGGGTTCGACACGCTCGGCACCCTCGAACACATCGTCCGTACCGGATACGACTACTCGTGGTTCGTGCTCGATCAGAAGATCATCGAGAAGGAGTTCGGGCTTTCGGGCCAGGAGCAGAATCCCGACCTGACGGGCCGCAGCGTGCGCAAGCTGCTCGAGCGCATTCGGCCCGGTGCGCCCGGTCCCGTGGAAGCGTTCAAGCGTCGAGGAGAGGACTTCGTGGTCGCGGACTCGGTGCGTGAGCTGGTCGCGGGCATGAACAAGATCGGATCGGTCGATCTGGACGCCGACGCCGTCGAGGCCACACTGATCGCCCGAGACAGAGAAATGGTCAACGGGTTCAGCAAGGACCTGTCGGTGTCGGTCATTCATGCCGCACGCAAGTACAAGGGCGACAGAGTCGCCCGCATAGCCAGCCCGCACCGACTCCTCGATCCGGCGTCGGGCCCGTTGATCGCGGTCAAGCTGCACCTGCTCACGAGGAAAACCCTCGGTGGACTCGAAACCGACCTCGATTCACGGGTGTTGCGCACCGACGGAACGCCGTTCGACGGATTGTTCGCGGCCGGCGAGGTCGCCGGCTTCGGCGGCGGCGGAGTGCACGGCTACCGGTCGCTGGAAGGCACGTTCCTCGGCGGCTGCATCTTCTCGGGCCGTGCGGCCGGACGCGCCGCTGCACGATGACGCCGACCGTCCGCCCCGCGGCAGGACTGGAAGAACGGAGTTTCCGGCATCGAGTCCGGCGGTAGGGTAGTCACACTGGACAGCGGACGCGGTGGCAGCGGATCACCGTGGACAACAGCAGCGACGTCAGGAGAATCGATGCCGGATTTCAACGATCAGGTCGTTGCGGAGTTCCGTGCCAACCACGGTAAGGTCGGCGGCCCCTTCGAGGGGGCGCCGCTGCTGTTGTTGCACACCGTCGGCGCGAAATCCGGTGCGGACAGGCTCAGCCCGCTCATGTACCTTCCCGACGGTGATCGGTACGTCATCTTCGCTTCGAAGGCAGGGGCGGACACCAACCCGGCGTGGTACCACAACCTTCTCGCCAACCCCGCCGCACGAATCGAAGTGGGAGACGACACGATCGACGTCGTCGCCCGGGAGATCGAAGGCGACGAACGAGACGCCCTCTACCGGAAGCAGGCGGAGCTGTACTCGGGATTCGCCGACTACGAGAAGAAGACCACGCGCGTCATACCGGTGGTTGCGCTTTCGGCATCGTGATCGCACGTTCACCTGCACACGCGGTCGACAGCGGGAACGGAAGTAACCGGTGAGCACCGACAACGAGGGCGGAGTCCTGAGCGACCGCGTGCTCACGCTCCCCAACGCCCTGAGCGTGATCCGGCTGTTGCTGATTCCGCTGTTCCTTTATCTTCTGTTGGGTCCGCAATCCGACGGATGGGCTCTCGCCGTGCTGTTGGCCAGCGGTGCCACCGACTGGCTCGACGGCAAACTAGCCCGTGTTCTGGACCAATCGTCACGGCTCGGCGCGATGCTCGACCCGCTCGTCGACCGTCTCTCGGTCGTCACGGCCCTGGCTGCCTTCGTCGTGCGCGGGATCATTCCGTGGTGGGTCGCGGTGATCCTCGTCGGCCGGGATCTTGTGCTCGCGGGCACCATGTTCATCTATCGCCGGCAAGGTCTGCCGCCACCCGAGGTGATCTATCTGGGCAAAGCCGCCACCTTCGTCATCATGATCACGCTTCCGGTGCTGCTCGCGTCGACGGGTGAGTCCCCAGTCGCGGATCTGCTGTGGCCCGTCGGCACGGCGTTGCTCGTCTGGGGGACCGCGCTGTACGTGTGGACCGGCGGTCTGTACCTGTACAAAGCATCCTTGGTCGCACGGCACACCGCACCGCCCTCGCGTGAGGAAACACGAAGTGCGTGAACCGGTTTCTCGAAACCCAGTTCCGTCGCTGCTTCGCTCGTTGATGTCCGAGCATCTCGACCCCGGCTACGCCGCAGCATCGGCGTCCAGGCGGGGGACGCCACGCGGCGGCAAGGACATCGCGATGCTGGTGCTCGGCGCCGTGCTGGTCGGGTGCGTGTTAGGCATCGCACTGTCCCAGGTCTTCGACACCTCGGGTGGCGAGTCCCGGCAGGACACCCTTCACCGCGTCCGAGACGCAGAATCGCGAGCCGCAGAACTCGATTCGACACGACAGGACCTCAGCGCTCAGGTCGACCGCGCGCGCGACGACGCACTCAGGAACGATGATCGCGGCACAGCGCTTCTCACGGATCTGCGCGCGCTCGAAGTAGCCGCAGGCGCCGACAGTGCGACCGGACCGGGAATCGTGGTGACCGTAGCCGAGCCGCCCGCACCGTCGGACTTGTCCGACGTGTCGGTTCCTGTCCGAGGCTCATCTGATTCGGCCGTGCTGGACCGAGACCTCCAGACAGTGGTGAATTCGCTGTGGGTCAGCGGCGCCGAGGCGATCGCGGTCGACGACGTCAGGGTCGGTCCGGGAGTCACGATCCGCCAAGCCGGAGGCGCAATGCTCGTGGACAACCGGCCGGTGTTCTCTCCCTACACCGTGACCGCGATCGGATCGCCGACGCGCCTGGAAGCGCAGTTCTCGGTCAGTGACGCTTACCTGCGCATGGCAGGGCTTGCGCAGCTCTATCGAATCGGCTTCGCGACGGAGGCCTCGGACTCTCTGAGCGTGCCACCCGCGGCCGTACGCGCAGTCACCACAGCAGGACAGGACGAAGGACGTTGAGCGAACACCAGCATCACGCGGCGGCCGACCGTACGGTCGACGGGAACGATCGGAGACCGTCGGGCCGAGGATCCGGACTTCTCGTGTTGGCGGGCGTCGCGATGATCGTGGGCATCGTCATCGGATCGGTGTCCGGACCGGAGGTCCCCGTCGGCGTCGCACCCTACCTTCCGATCGCGGTCGTTGCGGCACTCGATGCGGTGTTCGGCGGTGTACGTGCGTTTCTCGACGGCATCTTCGACGCCAAGGTCTTCGTCGTGTCCTTCGTGTTCAACGTCCTCGTCGCGGGACTGATCGTCTGGCTCGGTGACCAGTTGGGCGTGGGCACTCAACTGTCGACTGCCATCGTCGTCGTCCTGGGCATCAGGATCTTCGGCAACGCCGCAGCTCTCCGTCGACGACTGTTCGGTGCGTGAGCGAGCGAATGAACACACGGTCCGCACAGCCTTCCGACGGCCGGCACAGATTCCGACGGAAGGGCTCGTCCCGCGCGTTCGGCGCCCTCGCTGTTCTGTTGATGGCTGTTCTGGGATTCGGCATCGTGGTGCAGGTCAGGGAAACAGGCAGCGGTGATGCACTCGATGCTGCCCGACCGGCGGACCTCCTGGTCGTCCTCGACAACGTCGGGAGGCGAGAGGCCGCGCTGCGCAGCGAGATCGCCGAGTTGCAGACCACTCTGTCTGCGCTTCGGCAGTCAGACGGTGGATCGGGCGCTGCCCTCGCCGAGGCGCAGGACCGGCTTGCGTCGTTGTCCATTCAGGTCGGCACCGTTGCCGCCGCCGGGCCGGGCGTCACCGTCACCGTGACAGATCCGGACAAGGGGGTCGGATCCGACGTCCTGCTCGACGCGCTGCAGGAACTGCGGGCCGCGGGAGCGGAAGCCGTGCAGCTCTCCGGTGGCGGACAGCCGCCCATCCGCATCGGAGTCGACTCGTGGATCGCAGGAAAGCCGGGTGATGTGATCGTCGACGGCCGACCCACGTCCGCGCCGTTCGTGTTCTCCGCCATCGGCGACCCGGCGACACTGGCCGCAGCGCTCGACATTCCCGGTGGCGTCGTGGACACGGTGTCTCGCTTCGGCGGACAGTGCGGCATAGCTCAGTCTCAGCAGGTGACTGTCTCCGCCTTGCGGGATCTGCGGTCACCTCAATACTCTCAGCCCGGAAACCAGCCGGGAAACTAGTGTGGACGTCGGTGCACGAGCACCTGCCCTCCTCGAAAGGACAGCCGAACAGTGACCGACACCGAGCCCTCGGGCGACTTGCACTACACCCCCGAACACGAATGGGTTCAGCGGATCAGCCCCACCGCCGTACGGATCGGAATCACCGATTACGCGCAGGAACAGCTCGGTGACGTGGTGTTCGTTCAGCTGCCGTCGATCGGGGACGAGGTGACGGCCGGAACGTCGCTCGGAGAGGTCGAATCGACCAAGAGTGTGTCCGACGTGTTCTCGCCCCTCACCGCGAAAGTCATTGCCGTGAACGCAGATCTGGATACGTCCCCGGAGAAGGTGAATTCGGGTCCGTACTCGGACGGGTGGCTCGTGGAGCTCGAGACGGAGACATCGGAGGCTTTGGACGCGTCGCTGTCTCAGATGCTCGATGCCGCCGGATATGCTGGAATTACGGCTGAGTAACCGCACGCGAACGCAGCGTGAGCAACCGTATGCACCCGCACGGGCGGGCAAGGTACGGTTTGTGTAGCTGCACGCGTGGTTGCCGTGGCGAGTCCGCTGCGCCGTGGGGGCCTGTAGACCCTTCCGGGGCAACCGTGGGTTGCCAATCGGGTGAGGCGACGTAGGTCCGCAAGAAGTACAGAACGTGCAAGTTGGTTACTGCGTAACTCGGGTGCAATCGACCCGGGCGATCGGACTGAGAAGGAGAAACGGTGAGCGAGAACGACAACGACGGCATCTACGGAGAGTCGCCGGCGGAAACCACTTCGGTTTTTCGTGCAGACTTCCTCCAGGAGCTGGACAACTCGGCGACCAGCCAGAGCTCCGAGGCTCCGGTGTCGGGCGTGGAAGGCTTGCCGGTCGGTTCGGCTCTTCTCGTCGTCAAGCGTGGACCCAATGCCGGGTCGAGGTTCCTGCTCGATCAGCCGACGACGTCGGCCGGACGCCACCCCGACAGCGACATCTTCCTCGACGACGTCACCGTGTCTCGTCGCCACGCCGAGTTCCGCCAGGAAGAGGACTCCTTCCAGGTCGTCGACGTCGGCAGCCTGAACGGCACCTACGTCAACCGCGAGCCTGTCGATTCGGCAGTCCTCGCCAACGGTGACGAGGTCCAGATCGGCAAGTTCCGTCTCGTGTTCCTCACCGGCCCACGTGCGGGTGCCGATGCACCTGCAGGCGATTCGTCGGCAGGTGCAGGCAGCCAGTGACCGCCGTCGGGCAGCAGTCTCCCGGGGGGATGTCGATAGGCTCCGTCCTGGATCGACTTCGGCCCGACTTCCCCGATGTCACGATCTCCAAGATCAGGTTTCTCGAGGCCGAGGGCCTGATCTCTCCGGAGCGCACGCCATCGGGATACCGGCGTTTCTCCGTTGCGGACTGTGAGCGTCTTCGGTACGTACTCACCGCACAACGAGATCAGTACCTGCCGCTCAAGGTGATCAAGGAGCAGTTGGAGGCGATCGACAGCGGAGTGGCACGCGTCGAGAGCGCTGAGCCCGCACCGCGCAAGCCGCGAACCCTGTCGATCGCTCCGGGCGAGGTGTCTCCCGAGGAGTTCCTCGTCGACCGGGAAGTACGTGTGTCCAAGGTGGACCTGCTCGAGCGGGCGGGAATCGACGACACTTTTCTGACGGAGTTACTGCGCGCAGGGCTCGTGGTTCCCGGCCAGGCCGGGTTCTACGACGAGGGCGCCGTGATTCTGGCTCGAACAGCACACGCGATGTCGCGCTTCGGCCTGGAGGTGCGGCATCTGCGTGCGTTCAAGCTGGCAGCCGACCGCGAGGCGGGACTGGTTGCTCAGATCGCAGGTCCCGTCGCCAAGGGGCGGGATGCCGGTGCACGTGATCGCGCGGAAGAAATGATCCGCGAATTGGCTGCGCTGTCGTTGACTCTGCACACCTGCCTGGTCAAAGCAGCGGTGCGCGGCGCGCTGGACAAATGACCTGACGCAGAACCGTTGGTGGCGCCGCATGGTCATCGATTCCAATAGAATCGGCTGTAGTCGGGTCGAGACACAGCCGGGGCCGAATCTTCAAGCGCATGTGGGAGGCAATCGCCATGAGTGAAATGCGTGTAGTCGGTATTCGCGTGGAGCAGCCGCAGAACCAACCTGTGCTTCTGCTCCGTGAGTCCGACGGTGAGCGTTACCTGCCCATCTGGATCGGGCAGACCGAGGCCGCGGCGATCGCGCTGGAACAGCAGGGGGTTCAGCCTGCTCGTCCATTGACGCACGATCTGATCAAGGAGCTGATCGGTGCCCTGGGGCATCGCTTGAAGGAAGTGCGAATCGTCGATCTGCAAGAGGGGACCTTCTACGCGGATCTCGTGTTCGACAAGGACATCCGTGTGTCGGCACGTCCGTCGGATTCGGTCGCGATCGCCCTCCGAGTCGGCGTGCCGATCATCGCCGAGGAACCGGTTCTGGCGGAAGCCGGTCTGCTCATGCCGGACGAGCGCGAGGACGAGGTGGAGAAGTTCAAGGAATTCCTCGAGTCCGTCTCGCCCGACGACTTCAAGGCTACGGACGGCTGACAGCCTCGACTTGATAACGGAAGAGTCTCAACCTCAACTTTAGGTTCAGGTTTACGGCGCGTTGCGTTGACCTTGCCTCGGCGGACCCATAGCGTTCCCGTCGTGAGGTAAGCAGTCCTCGATCGTGTGTCGCTCGTCCCTACCTGGGCGTAGTCTGGCTTACGAAGGCGGAGTGGAACTTCACGCGAGAACACCGCCGGGACCCGTCCCGGTCGGCCTGGGCCAACCGGGACGTACGCAGTGTCGAGACATCCGAAGAGGGAGCAGTCAGTGGGAGATCAGCCGCAGGATCGCCTCGTGCGAGATCAGCCGCAGGATCGTCAGGTGTCGGAGTCCGCTGTGTCGGAAACGATTGCGCCGCAGGTCCCCGCCACCCCCGACGGGTCCGTGAACACCACCCCTTCCGAATCGACTCGACCGGAGCCGTCCAGCGCGCCCGCCCGCGAGTTCCAACCAGGGCTGTTTCCGGACGATTCGGTACCGGACGAGCTGGTCGGATACCGAGTGCCGAGCGCATGCCAGATCGCGGGCATCACCTACCGCCAACTGGATTACTGGGCACGCACCGGTCTGGTCGTACCCTCGATCCGGAGTGCTGCGGGATCGGGCAGCCAACGCCTGTACTCCTTCAAGGACATGTTGGTCCTGAAGATCGTCAAGCGCCTGCTCGACACCGGAATTTCTCTTCAGAACATCCGAGTCGCGGTCGACCACCTGCGTCAACGCGGTGTGGGCGACCTGGCCAACATCACCCTGTTCTCCGACGGCACCACCGTCTACGAATGCACGTCCGCCGAAGAGGTCGTCGACCTCTTACAAGGCGGTCAGGGAGTATTCGGCATCGCAGTCAACGGCGCGATGCGTGAACTGACCGGCCTGATAGCCGACTTCCCTGCAGAACGAGCCGACGGCGGAGAATCCGAGCCCAGTCCCGAAGACGAATTGGCGTCACGCCGCAAGAGTCGCGCAAATCGAAAGACCGGCTAGGATCGAGACCGTCGCGCTCGCGCGGGAGAGTTCCGGGGCAGCCAGTTCCGGACGCCGAAGGAGCAATACCTCCCCGTCAATCTCTCAGGCACACGGACCGTGTGAGCTTGGACGTCTCTGGAAAGTGGTGGGATCACCCACCCGCCCAAGGGGAAAGTACCTCCGAGCATCGCGTGCGCGGAGCGCGAATCTCTCAGGCGCTCGCCCCGGGTGAGCATGCGACAGAGGGGGAGGATCGGCCGCGCAGTGCGCGTGGTCACTCCACCCGTCAGCATGCATCCACCGGAGCGTCTCATGACCGAACAGAGTTCTCGCCCGTCGTTTTCCGACCGACATATCGGACCGGACGGTGCGGCACTGTCCCGAATACTCGACGTCGTCGCCGCCGGATCGCTCGACGAACTCGCAGAGCGCGCGGTGCCTGCCTCGATTCTCGATGGGTCCGTCGACGGCATTGCCGCCGGACTCGCCGGACTCCCACTTCCACTCGGCGAACACGAAGCGCTGGCCGAACTCGCGGCCCTCGCCGCACGGAACGTGGTCGCCACGTCGATGATCGGTCTCGGCTATTACGACACCCTGACACCGCCGGTCCTGACTCGGAACATCCTCGAGAACCCCGCGTGGTACACGGCGTACACCCCGTATCAACCCGAGATCAGCCAAGGCAGGCTCGAAGCGCTCCTCAACTTCCAGACGATGGTGTCCGACCTGACCGGAATGGACGTGGCCGGTGCGTCGATGCTCGACGAGGCCACGGCCGCCGCCGAGGCCATGACGTTGCTCAGGCGCGCCAACCGGGGCTCGACGTCCCCGCGGTTCGTGGTGGACGACGACGTCTTCCCGCAGACCTGGGCAGTCCTCGAGACGCGCGCGGAGCCCCTCGGTATCGAGCTCGTGCGGCACGACGTCACCGGCGGACTTCCCGACGGAGAGTTCTTCGGCGTCCTCGTTCAGTTCCCGGGCGCATCCGGAGCCGTCGTCGACCACTCCGCCATGATCGACGACGCACACACCCGTGGTGCCCTGGTGGCCGTCGGAGCCGATTTGTTGGCGCTCACCCTGCTCACGTCCCCGGGCGACATGGGAGCGGACGCATGTTTCGGCACCACCCAACGATTCGGTGTCCCGATGGGATTCGGTGGACCGCACGCCGGTTACCTCGCCGTACGGAACGGCCACGCACGTCAGCTTCCGGGACGGCTCGTCGGCGTGTCGGTGGATGCCGACGGCAACCTCGCGTACCGACTGGCGTTGCAGACCCGTGAACAGCACATTCGACGCGAGAAGGCGACCAGCAACATCTGCACCGCGCAGGTCCTGCTCGCGATCGTGGCCGCCATGTACGCCGCGTATCACGGAAGTTCGGGACTCCGCGACATCGCTCGCCGAGTCAACGCCCACGCGGTCGCGCTGGCCGACGGGCTCGCAGCGTCGAACATCTCCGTCGAATCCACCTCGTTCTTCGACACGATCACCGCGCTCGTGCCGGGTCGAGCTCGGAGCGTCGTCGAGGCAGCGCAACGCTCCGGTATCAACCTGCGCACGGTCGACGACGACCGTGTCTCGATCGCATGCGACGAAGCGACCACCACCGACATCGTCGAGCAGGTACTCGCCGCGTTCGACGCCGGGCCGAGCGCGGAGTCCGCACGGTCGTCGTTGCCCGACTCGCTGATTCGAACGTCCGAATTCCTCACCCACCCTGCGTTCACCCGGCACCGAACCGAGACGTCGATGCTTCGATACCTGCGGATGCTGGCGGACAAGGACATCGCCCTCGACCGCAGCATGATTCCACTCGGGTCGTGCACGATGAAGCTCAACGCGACAGCCGAGATGGAATCCATCACCTGGCCCGGATTCGCCCGGCTGCATCCGTTCGCACCCGACAGCGACACCGAAGGAATCCGCGCCGTCATAGCGGACGTCGAGAAGTGGCTGGTCGACATCACCGGCTACGACGCGGTGAGCCTGCAACCGAATGCGGGAAGTCAGGGCGAATACGCCGGCCTTCACGCGATTCGTGACTATCACCTCGGCCGCGGTGATAGTCACCGCGATATCTGCCTCATCCCGTCGAGTGCGCACGGCACCAACGCTGCATCGGCGGTCATGGCAGGTATGAAGGTCGTCGTCGTCACGTGCCGCGCCAACGGCGACGTGGATGTCGACGACCTGCGCGCCAAGATCGGCGAGCACGCGGATTCCCTCGCCGCGATCATGATCACCTACCCGTCGACTCACGGCGTGTACGAGCACGACATCGACGAGATATGCGCTGCTGTGCACGACGCGGGAGGTCAGGTGTACGTCGACGGCGCGAACCTGAACGCACTCGTCGGACTCGCACGTCCCGGGAGGTTCGGCGGCGACGTCAGCCACCTCAACCTGCACAAGACCTTCTGCATCCCGCACGGCGGAGGAGGACCGGGAGTCGGTCCGGTCGCCGTGCGATCGCATCTCGCACCGTATCTGCCGGGGCACCCGCTCCGGCCGGAACTGGGCAGCGGAGCGACGATCTCGGCCGCGCCGTTCGGAAGCGCGTCCATTCTGTCGATCACGTGGGCGTACGTGCGGATGATGGGCGCCGAGGGTCTACGACGCGCCACCCTCACCGCGATCGCGTCGGCCAACTACATCGCCCGACGCCTCGACGAGTACTTCCCCGTTCTGTACACGGGAGAGAACGGGATGGTTGCGCACGAGTGCATTCTCGATCTCCGCGGGCTTACGAAGGCGACGGGCGTGACCGTGGACGACGTAGCGAAAAGGCTGGCGGACTACGGATTCCACGCTCCGACCATGAGCTTTCCCGTGGCGGGAACCTTGATGGTCGAGCCGACGGAAAGCGAGGATCTGGACGAGATCGACGCATTCTGCGATGCCATGATCGCAATTCGCGGCGAGATCGATCGGGTCGGTTCGGGGGAGTGGCCGTCGACGGACAACCCGTTGCGCGGCGCTCCCCACACGGCTCGGTGCCTGGTCGGGGAATGGACTCACCCGTACACACGCGAAGAAGCCGCGTATCCGTGGGAAGCCAACGCGAAGAGAGGATCGATCGCTGCGGGACGGGCCAAGGTGTGGCCTGCAGTACGCCGCATCGACGGCGCCCACGGCGATCGCAACCTGGTGTGCTCGTGCCCGCCGATCGCGGACCTCGAGTGGAGCCCGCGGAGCGACTCGGCGTCGCCTCGGGGTTAGCTGGACGTCAGGTTCAGCATCGCGATCTCGGGCGGTGCTGCAACCCTGACGGGCGGACCCCAGGCGCCGGCCCCACGCGTGGTGTAGAGCGTGGTGTCACCGACACGATCGAGGCCTTCGACGCTCGGCTGCTGCAACGGGACGAGATACCGCAGTGGCCAGATCTGTCCGGCATGCGTGTGACCGGAGACCTGGAAGTCCACCCCCATGTCCGATGCCTCGAACGCCTGCAGCGGCTGATGTGCCAACAGCAACACGAATCGAGACGCATCCCTCCCGTCCAGGGCAGCACCGAGATCGGGTTCGTACGGCGCCGGTGCGGTTGCGTCGTTGATGCCGGCGATGTCGATGGACGCACCGGACTTGCTGATCGTCTCGTGTTCGTTCCTCAGAACGGTCACACCCAGCGTCTCCCATAGGTCCAACCATTTCCCACCGTCGTCCGCATAGAACTCGTGATTACCGCTCACGGCGAACACTCCGAGGGGAGCGTCGAGCTGCTGCAGCGGAGCGAGGTCTGTTCCGACGAGGTCGACGGTGCCGTCGATCAGATCGCCGTCCAGGATCACGAGGTCGGGCGACTGTGCATTGACGTCGTCCACCACGCGTTGAACGAAGCCGGCTCCACGGGCCGGTCCGACGTGAAGATCGGACACCAGAGCCACGCGCGTACCGTCGAATTCGGAGGGCAACCGATCGAGCGCGACGCGAGTGTCGGTCACCTTCGGGAGTGCAGCCTCGACGAGTCCGTACCCGACGGCCACCACAGCGACGGACGCCGCGATCGCGGAGCCGATTCTGTGAATGCGTAGCCGAAGCGCGCGCGACTCACGACGGCGTGCCGCCGACACGATGCGCACGACGAGGGTGACGACGCCGACCAGCACTGTGCCCAGCACCAGGTACAGCACCACAGCGAGCCAACTGAGACCGACGAACGCCGGAACTCGCGCCCATGCCGGATCGAAGACCTCGCCCGATCCGATGCCGACCAGAGCCAGTAGCCACATGACGACCAGCACAGTGTCCGCTGCAGTGGAGTACGGACGACGAAGCTTCGTGGCCCGAATGTAGCGAAAATGGAGCACGAGACCGATGACGGCAAGGAACGTGCCGAAGGCGAGAAGTCGAATCATGTTTCAGTACAGCAACTTTCGAAGAAGGTCGGGGAGTTCCTCACCGTCCGACGACGCAACGGTGTTGAACGAGCCGCCCGTGGCATCGGACACTGACTGCAACGTCGAACTGTCCGGATTGGTTCCGATCGCGACGACATCGACTGCCACCGGACGCTCCGGATCGATCAGATCCGACACCATCTCCAGGAATCGACTCGCCGAGATGGTCGGATCGTCGTTAGGACCGTCGGTGATGAGGACGACGCTGTTCGGCTTGCCGGGGACGTACGTCGACAGAGCGTCGAGATAGACGGCGAGTACCGACTCGTACGTCGACGTCGCAGTGGCGGGTCGAACCGCCGCGGCCTCGGCCAACAGACGTTCCCGACGAGTCTCGCTACCCAGAACTTCCTCGACCGGGCCGGTGGGCACAAGGGTTCGGAACGCGCGTGTGCCGTCCAAATCCTTGCTGTAGATCCACAACCCCAATTCGGTGGTATCCACGACCGAGTCGAACTGGCGATCCAGTGCTGCAACTGTGTTCTGCAACCGAGTCTCCGAACCCTCCGCCGTGTCCATCGACCCGGATGCGTCGAGAAGTGTCGTCACTCGCCGAGGTGTAGCAGGCTCGAGAACTGCATCGACGAGCGTCCGGCCGAACTCGGTGTTCTGCGGCGGCAGCGACGCCGGCGACCGAGCGGCAACATCGAACCCCGCGTCGGAGAACACCGAAGTGTTGTCCGGCCCGGACATGAAGTCGACGAACTGTGCTGCGGCGCGGCTCGCCGTGTCGTCCGTCCACGCTCCGGCCAGCACCACGGCCGGGTGGTCGAACACGGGCCCGTCACCTCGCGGAGTGAATGCCGTGACACCACTCTGGGACGACGCGGTGAGTTGCCTCGCCGACACCGGAACAGTGTGCGCGTCGGCTGTCGGTGAAGTGTCGGCGCTCAGCCGGGCAAGTGCCGAATCGGTCGAATCACTCGTCGTGGAGGGCGTTCCGAGATCGGTGGTCGCGAGCGCGGACATCGCGGAGACGGTGGGCGCGCTTCGGGCGACGTCCGCACTGGCAACGCCCGATTCGTCGTACACGGAGGAGTCGTAGGTGGTTGCCGCTACCGCTCGCAGCGCGGCCGTCGACGCATCGGATTCCGGACCGAGGGGAAGAAGAAGGCGAAGCCCGCCCCACCCGGGTAGTCCGATCGCGTCGAGCCCGTCGGATGCCGCCTGTAGGCGAGGAATATCGGCCCACCCGATGTCCGCGGCCTCCAGCGCATCGGCCACAGCGATCGGTGCAGCCAGGACAACCGGTGACGACGCGACAGAACGAGGCGTGCCGTTCACAGCGCCGGCGGGAAGATCGGCAACGGAATCCGACGATCGCGGGATCCACAACGCCGGCTGCGGACCCAACGCAGCAGCGTCCCAAGCGCTTTCGCCCGCAGCCAGGGCAGGTCCCACCACAGCGGAATCGTGAGTGGACACCTCGAGCGACACGCAGTGATCGCGCACCACAGGAGAACTGTCGGTGAACGCCGCCGCCAACTGTGTCACCTGCGACGAGATGTCCGGGTCGACGACGATCGGCACCACCGCCGGACCTTCCACACAGGTATCGGCCGCTTCCGTGCCCTGATCGGCAATACGGTCGCGGAGTTGGAACCAACCGAACACAGCGAGCACCACCACGAGGATGGTGCCCGCTGCGACGACGGGTCCCTTGCTCACTCCACGGGATCCGCCGGAGGTTCGATGTTCGCCCACGACAAGAGGTTACTTGTCGCGCCCCAAGTGACCGAACAGTGTCATCCGGTCACTCCGCGGGCTTCGCTCCTGTGTCATCCGGTCACTCCGCGGGCTTCGCTCCTGTGTCATCCGGTCACTCCGCGGGCTCGTCAGCGTGTTGCAGCTTTGTACTCGCGGCGGCGGCGGTGCAGGATCGGTTCGGTGTAGCCGTTGGGCTGGCTGGTGCCCTGGAAGATCAGGTCACTGGCTGCTTGGAAGGCGATGTTCGACTCGAAATCCGGCGCGAGGTTCTTGTACGTCGGGTCCGATGCGTTCTGTCGGTCCACCACCGGCGCCATCCGCTCGAGCGAGGCACGCACCTGATCTTCGGTGACGATGCCGTGCCGCAACCAGTTCGCCAGGAACTGACTCGAGATACGCAGCGTCGCCCGATCTTCCATCAACGCGATGTCATTGATGTCGGGAACCTTCGAACACCCCACACCGTGATCGATCCACCGCACCACATACCCGAGGATCGACTGGGCGTTGTTGTCGAGCTCGCGTTGCTTCTGCTCCTCGGACCAGTCGGTCGCAGGTGCCAACGGAATCTCGAGGATCTCCTCGACAGTGGCGCGCTTGGCTTTCGCGATCTCTTCCTGACGGGCGAACACGTCGACCTTGTGATAGTGCAAGGCGTGCAACGTCGCTGCCGTCGGCGAGGGCACCCACGCAGTGTTGGCACCGGACTGCGGATGCCCGATCTTCTGCTCGAGCATGTCGTGCATCAGATCCGGCATCGCCCACATGCCCTTGCCGATCTGCGCTTTGCCTTCCAGCCCGGCGGCCAAGCCGGTGTCGACATTGAAGTCCTCGTACGCCTTGATCCAGCCCTGGGCTTTCATCTCACCCTTCGGCACGACCGGTCCGGCCTCCATCGAGGTGTGGATCTCATCGCCCGTCCGGTCGAGGAAGCCGGTGTTGATGAACACCACACGTTCCTTCGCGGCCTCGATCGCGGCCTTCAAGTTGACCGTGGTGCGGCGTTCCTCGTCCATGATGCCGACCTTCAGGGTGTTGACCGGCAACCCGAGAACCTGCTCCACCCGGCCGAACAGTTCCGCAGTGAACGCGACCTCGTCGGGACCGTGCATCTTCGGCTTGACGATGTACAACGATCCGGTGCGGCTGTTCTTCAGGACATTGTCCGCACCGAGGGAATGCAGACCCGCGAGCGAGGTGAACAGGGCATCGAGGATGCCCTCGGGGACCTCGTTGCCCTCGGCGTCGAGGATTGCATCGGAGGTCATCAGGTGCCCGACGTTGCGGACGAACAGCAGCGACCGACCGTGCAGGATGAGCTCACCGCCGTCACCTGCACTGCCGTCGACCTCGGTGTAGCTGCGGTCCTTGTTCAAGCTGCGGGTGAAGGTTTTGCCGCCCTTGGAGACCTCTTCGGTGAGATCGCCGCGCATCAAACCGAGCCAGTTGCGGTAGCCGAGAACCTTGTCGTCGGCATCGACCGCCGCGACCGAATCCTCGAAGTCCATGATCGTGGTCACCGCGGATTCGAGGAGGACATCCTTGACGCCTGCGGCGTCGGTCGCGCCGATCGGAGACTGCGAGTCGATCTGGATCTCGAAGTGCAACCCGTTGTGCACGAGAAGAATCGCCGTCGGCGCATTCGGTGCGCCCTGGTATCCGAGCAGCTGCGCCGGGTCTGCCAAACCGACTGTGGATCCGTCGGCGAGGGTGACCGTCAACGATGCGGCCCCGGTAGCGGAGGTGTCGACAACGTACTTGGTGGTGCCGACGTGTGAACCGGAGGACAGGGGAGCAGCCTCGTCGAGGAACTCGCGAGCGAAGGCGATGACCTTGTCGCCGCGGACCTTGTTGTAGCTGGTGCCCTTCTCCGCGCCGCCGTCCTCCGGGATGGCGTCAGTGCCGTACAGGGCGTCGTAGAGCGATCCCCAGCGTGCGTTGGAGGCGTTGATCGCGAAGCGGGCGTTGAGAACCGGGACCACGAGTTGCGGGCCCGCGGTGGAGGTGATCTCGGTGTCGACACCGGAGGTGGTGATGTGGAAGTCCGCGGGCTCATCGACCAGGTACCCGATTTCCTTCAAGAACGCCGTGTATGCGCTCCTGTCGTAATTCGGTCCGGCGTGCTCACCGTGCCACGCATCGACCTTGCCCTGGATTTCGTCACGAACACCCAGCAGGGCCTTGTTCTTCGGGGCCAGATCCGTGATCACGGCCTCCACGCCGCTCCAGAACTTCTCCGAATCCACACCGGTGCCCGGAAGCGCTTCGTTCTGCACGAAGTCGTACAAAACCTGGGCAACCTGAAGACCACCAACAGAAACACGATCGGTCATGAATCCCTCGCTCTTTCCGGTCAAAACGCGCACAAGGCGCCTCGGCGACAACTCCGCCTATGTTACTCGGCGGTAGCTCGGGCGGTGGCACCGCCGCTCACCAGTAGATTCTGGCATCGGCGGATAAGTTCCGAGCGGAGAGGGGCAGCCCTGTCCATCAGTCGAGTCTGCGCACGCACGTACTCCGCTCGTCCTGACGGGGTTTCGATCTCGATGGCGTCGACGCCGTAATCCGACAGATCGTAGGGACTGGCACGCATATCGACGGTTCGTGCGTCCAGTGCGAGCTCGAAGCAGTCCGTGACCAGGGCCGAGTCCACGAGGGGTGACAGCTTGTAGCTCCACTTGTACAGATCCATGCTGGCGTGGACGCACCCCGGCTGTTCACGGTCCACTCTGCCGCTCGGCTCGAGGCGCAACATGTTGCGAGGTACCGCGTCGTCGGTGAAGAAGCGAAAAGCGTCGTAATGCGTGCACCGAAGGTTCATTTTCTCCACGACGCTGTCGGTACCCGCGTGACCGAGGCGCAGTGGAACCGTTCCGTGCCGGAGGGCGGCTTCGCCGCCCCGGTAGACCATCGCCCACTCGTGCAGGCCGAAACACCCCAGGTTCGGTGGGCGAGTAGTCGTCGCGGACAGAAGGCCGTGCGTGAACTCGACCGCGGACAGCCTGCGCTCGAGCAGTGACTCGCGTACCCGATAGCCTCCGCTCGGCGCCGGTTCGTAGGCTGCGAACTGGGCATATTCGTCGGCTCTCGGCCCGGTCAGCGTGACGCCGTAACCGGGACTCCATCGCTTCAGGTGTCCCGGCTTGAAGCTGAAGTACGTGAACAGAAAGTCGAGGACCGGGTGGTACGCACCCTCCGCGCGCTGCACCAGATAATCGCCGATCAGGTGCTCGACGCGCGCGAAATGCATCTTCCTCGACGCCGTCCACTCCGCCTCTCGCAACTCCGATGTCATGGTCGCCGAAGGACTCCACCGGGGGCAGGACCCGCGATCCGGTGTGTGCCGTCTCGAACGGTACCGACGAACTCCTCGACCAAATCCTCCAGTGCGACGATCCCGATGGTCGACCCAGTCGAATCGTGCACGACACCCAAGTGGCTACGCGTCCGCCGCAGACGCGTCAGCGCATCGTCGAGCGTCGTGTCCGACGAGACCACAGGCAGGGGGCGCACCTCGGAACGCGGAATCACCGACTCGGGGCCTGCCGCGTCGTCGACCATGTATTCCAGAACGTCCTTCAGGTGCAGGTATCCCACCAGCGAACCGTCGGGAGCCTGCACCGGATACCGCGAGAATCCCGTAGCGGTCACTGCTTCCTCCACGGAACCGAGCGTCGGTCCGGCTGCCCTGTCCGATACCGCGAGACGCACACTACGTACCTGCGCAGACGGAATGAGAACATCCGCGACGGTCCGGCCCGACGTGTCCAGAGCCTGCGTCAGACGCCGATGCTCTTCTTCGTCGATGAGACCTTCCGATCGCGACTCGCCGATCATCTGCGACAACTCGTCCGCGGAGACCGAGGAATCGAGCTCGTCCTTGGGCTCGATCCTCAGCGCACGCAGCGTCAGGTTGGCGCACACGTTGTAGAACGAGATCAACGGCTTGGCCAACTTGATGAACATGAGATGGATCGGCACCAGAATCATCGCAGTCCGCTCCGGACCAGCAATGGCGATGTTCTTCGGAACCATCTCACCGATGAGAATGTGCAACACCACCACGAGACCGAGCGCGATGGTGAACGAGATGGGATGAAGGAAGGCGTCGGGAATGCCGACCCACTCCATCGGTTTCTCGAACAGGTGCGCAACCGCCGGCTCACCCACCCTACCCAGCAGAATCGAGCAGATGGTGATGCCGAGCTGGGCGGCAGCCAACATCAGCGACAGGTTCTGGCCCGCCTCGATGACCGACTTCGCCCGTTTCTTGCCCTGTGCGAGAAGGGATTCCAGACGATCGCGGCGCGCCGAGATCAGCGAGAACTCGGCACCGACGAAGAACGCATTGCCGGCGAGCAGAAAGACGGCGAGCACAACAGCCAATACGTCACCCACGGATTCTCGCCTCCTTGCCCACCGTCGCGATACGTTCGGCGTCTACCGGCTGGAGCAGAATTCGGTCGATACGCCGACCGTCCATGCGCGTGACCTTCGCGATCCAACCACCGTCCGACTCCGACGGCTCCTCGAACGGACCAGCAGGAAGGACGGTGGTGTCTCCCTCGGTGGGGATCCGCCCGAGTCGGGTCAGTACGAGTCCGCCGATGGTCTCGTACTCCCCTTCAGGGGCGCGATAACCGGTGGCCGTAGCTACCTCGTCGATGCGCAGCAGCCCGGAACAGATCCAACTGTCACCCACCCGCTGCACGTCGACTTCCGGTTCGTCGTGCTCGTCGCGGACGTCTCCGACGATTTCCTCGATGAGGTCTTCCATCGTCACCATCCCGGCGGTTCCGCCGTACTCGTCGACGACCAGGGCAACCTGCATTCCGTCCGCCCGCACCCGTTCCATCACGGTGTCCCCGTCGAGACTCGAGGGCACGACCGGCACGTCCTGAGCCAGGTCGGCGAGTCGGGTAGTCCGGCGGTGTGCGCTCCCGACAGCGAATGCATGCTTGATGTGCACAACTCCGACCGTGTCGTCCAAGTCGCCGTCGACGACGGGAAAGCGCGAAAAGCCGGTACGCGCGGCGGTTTCGATCAAGTCGAACGCAGTGTCCGACACCGACAACGACTCCACCTTCACCCGGGGAGTCATCAATTCTTCGGCTGTGCGCTCGCCGAACTGCAACGACCTGTCCACCAGGCGGGCCGTTCCCTCGTCCAGCGCTCCGAGTTGTGCCGACGTGCGCACGAGCGAGCCGAGCTCGCGCGGCGAACGCGCCGACCTCAACTCCTCGGCAGGTTCGATGCCCAGTCGCCGAACCAGCCAGTTCGCCGACCCGTTCAGACCCTTGATGGCCCATCGAAAGACCGCCGAGAACCCTGACATCGCTCCGGCGGTCGCACGGGCAGTCGCCATGGGCATTGCGATGGCGATGTTCTTCGGTACGAGCTCACCGAAGATCATCGAGAACGACGTGGCGATCAACAAGGCTGCCGCCAGAGACACCGCAGAGGCGACGGTGTCGGAGGCACCGACCGCCGTCGCCAGCGGAACGAAGAATCCCGCGAGGATCGGCTCGGCCAGATAACCGGTGATCAGCGTCGTGATCGTGATGCCCAGTTGTGCACCGGACAGCTGGAAGGACAACGTCTTGTGCGCACGCTGGACCTGCCGGGCGCGCATGTCACCGAGATCGGCGGCCGCCGAATCGACTGCACTTCGCTCCAGCGCGGTCAGTGAGAATTCCGCTGCCACGAAGAGCGCTGTGCCGGCGGTCAACGCCACGAAGCCGAGTAGGCCGAGGATGCTGATCGCAATCTCCACCGGTCATCGCCGCCGGAGTTGGGAGAGGCGCATCGCGCCGTGAGTTTCGCCGGGTCGTTCACCCGGCTCGATAGAGGAGCCCTCCGAAGTGGAGCCCTCGTCGTTGGACTCGCCCTGAGCGGTCACAACAGTGCTGATAACGGGTGCCTCGGGCACCTTGGTCCTTTCTCTCGCTTCCCCCCGCCCGCCTCGAGCGGACACTGTGTGGAGGAAGTCCGCGTATTGCCGAAGCCCTGATCTTAACGGTTTCCCGCCGAGAACACGGCTCGGGCAGCGCCCGCGGACAGCCTCGACACGTTCACCAGCCGGTCGGGATACTCACCAACCTGTCGGCAATGGCCTTCCCTCGGCGAAACCTGCAGCCGACTGCACCCCGAGCACGGCGCGGTCGTGCAATTCGGAGAGGTTACGAGCACCCGCGTACGTGCAGGTACTGCGCACACCAGCGCAGATGTGGTCGATCAGATCCTCGACCCCGGGGCGGTCCGGGTCCAAGCGCATCCTCGAACTGGAGATCCCCTCCTCGAACAAGCCCTTTCGTGCACGGTCGAACGCACTGTCGGTGGCCGTCCGTGCAGCAACCGCACGCTTGGACGCCATTCCGAAACTCTCCTTGTAGGCGCGACCCGACGAATCGGTACGCAGATCACCGGGAGACTCGTACGTTCCGGCGAACCACGACCCGATCATGACGTTCGCAGCACCGGCAGCCAGCGCAAGAGCCACGTCGCGGGGGTGCCGCACGCCGCCGTCGGCCCAGACCGATCCACCGAGATCAGCTGCCGCCGCAGAGCATTCCGCAACAGCGGAGAACTGTGGTCGACCCACACCCGTCATCATCCGGGTGGTGCACATCGCGCCAGGTCCGACGCCGACCTTCACGATGTCCGCTCCGGCTCCGATCAGATCGCGAGTGCCTT
This sequence comes from Rhodococcus sp. 114MFTsu3.1, assembly GCF_000383555.1. NCBI lineage: Bacteria > Bacillati > Actinomycetota > Actinomycetes > Mycobacteriales > Nocardiaceae > Rhodococcus > Rhodococcus sp. 114MFTsu3.1. The sequence continues at coordinate 28,488 of NZ_KB911562.1, forward strand.
CGGCGGACACGACGTTGCCCGCAGCCAGAGGAACACCGAGGTCGAGCGCGGAGATCGCAGCCAACGCGTCCAGCATCTTCTCCTGATGACCGTGCGCTGTGTCGATGACAAGAACGTCGGCCCCGGCCTCGACGAGTGCACGCGCCTTCGCGGTGACGTCACCGTTGATGCCGACCGCTGCGGCGATACGCAACCGATTGTTCGTGTCGACGGCAGGCGCATAGATCCCCGCGCGCACCGCGCCTGTCTTCGTGAGCACACCGGCGAGAGTCCCGTCCGGATTCACCAGCACGGCAAGGTTCTCGTGGGCGGCCTCGAGGGCATCGAACACCTCACGCGGCGACGCATCTGCCGGTGCCGTCACGAAATCCGTTGCCGCAACGGACTGCACGCGAGCGAAGCGGTCCACATCGGTGCAGGACGCCTCGGTGACGACACCGACAGGACGTCCCTCCTCCGTGATGACGACGGCGCCGTGAGCGCGCTTGTGTACGAGAGCGAGTGCGTCGGACACCGAGGCGTCGGGCGCAAGCACTACAGGGGTGTCCGCGACGAGATCGCGGCTCTTGACGAAGGCAACCGTGTCCGCGACTGCCTCGATGGGCAGATCCTGAGGTAGGACAGTGATCCCACCGCGTCGCGCAACGGTCTCGGCCATCCGCCGACCGGACACCGCGGTCATGTTCGACACGACGATCGGAATGGTGGTACCCGTGCCGTCGGAGGTCGAGAGATCGACGTCGAAACGGGAGGTGACATCCGTTCGATTCGGGACGAAGAACACGTCGTCGTACGTCAGGTCGTATGGGGGCCGGTGGCCATCGAGAAACTGCACGTTGCGCCAGCTTACCTGTCAGGCGCCGGTTACGCTCTCGGTCAGTTGAGCCTGCGACCGAGACAGCGCGATTGTCGCGACGATCATGACCAGGACCGAGCAGCCGATGATCACCAAAGCGCCGGGGTCGTCGCGAACGCGCTCGTCGAGCACGGTGATTCCCAGGAACGCCGCCCCGAACGGTTCTCCGATGGTCACAGCGGGGAGGGACGCGGAGAGCGGACCAGCTTGGAACGCAACCTGCTGAAGGTAGAAACCCAGAACGCCGCACCCGACGAGTGCGTACGTCTGCCACGCGGTGATGGCAGAAACGAGGTCTTTCTCCACGAGGTCGGTCACGAACTTGGTGAACGCCACCGCCACTCCGAACAGAAGCCCACCGGCGGCGCCGAGCAGCAGCGCTCGGTATCCGGGGTTGTGCAGGACGAATCCGGCCACCGCGAACACCGATATCACGACCGTCGTCACCAGCAGCGGAACCAGCCAGTCGGCGAACGGTGCATTGGAGTGGCCTTCGGTCGGATCACCGACGACGATGAAGACCGCGAGTGCGAGCGCCAGAGAAATCGCCAGCAGCCACGTCGATCGGGTCATCTTGAAGCCGGAGAACTTCGCGGACAAGGGGAGTGCGAAGAGCAGCATGGACACGACCAACGGCTGGACGATCAGCACACTTCCCACCCACAACGCGGCGACCTGAACCGCATAGCCACCTACGTCGCCGACAACCCCTGCCCACCACCGCGGGCTTCGGAGGAGCGTCGACATCAAGGATCGGCCTTCCGGGACCGCGGCCGCGGCGCTCTGTTGCGCCACCGAAGCGCACGCGAACAGCATCGCCGCGACGAGCGCGAGTGCCACGGTCAATACCGGAAACCCGTTCATCGGCGTCCGCTACGACGCCCGGCCACGCCTCGGCGTGACGCACGCGAAGATCCGGGCGTTCGGCCGGGGCGCGACCTGCCGGGCGCAGCGGTGCTCGTTCCGGTCGCAGTCGCCGAAAACGGGTCGGTGACCGGTCGCCCGGGAGGACGCCGCGCGCCGACGACGGACACGAGAACCGGATCGTTTTCGGTCACAGCCACGAAGTGCGCGTCGATGCCCGCCGCGGTAGCAACCTCCACGGCAGCAGGCACCTGGGACTCGGTCGCCAACGTCACCACGACCCCCGAGGCGCCGGCTCGTGCTGTTCTGCCGGCGCGATGGGTGTACTCCTTCGCATCGGCGGGTGGATCGACGTGGACGACGACCGAGACGGAATCGACGTGGATTCCCCGTGCCATCACATCCGTTGCAACCAGGACCGGGACATGTCCAGCCTCGAACGACGCCAGCGTTCGGATGCGATTGGCCTGCGTTTTGTCGCCGTGTAGGCCGGCTGCGTTCACCCCCACCGAACGCAGTGACTCGGTCAGGCGATCGACCGCGAACTTCGTTCGGACGAACAGCATGGTCCGTCCGTCTCGCGACGCGATGGACGCCACCACGGACTCCTTCTCCGATCCGACGACACGGAAGAAATGGTGTCGCGCTGTGCGCTCCGCGATCGGGAGCACGTCGACGGTGTGCGTGACCGGAGAACGGAGATATCGACGGATCAGGTCGTCGACGTCGCCGTCGAGGGTGGCCGAGAACAACATTCGCTGACCCGTCGAGTCGGTACGATCCAGCACAGAGACGACTTGGGGCAGGAATCCCAGATCCGCCATCCTGTCGGCCTCGTCGACCACGGAAATCGTCACCGAACTCAGATCGACGAAGCCTCGGGCAGCCAGATCGTCCAGACGCCCGGGTGTCGCCACCACGACATCCACACCTCGAGCGAGGCGCTCCGCCTGACGCCGGACGGGAACGCCACCGACGACAGCCGCGACTCGCACCCCGAAGGCCAGCGCAGCCTCGTCGAGAGCCTTCTCGATCTGGAGCGCCAGTTCTCGCGTCGGAGCCAGTATCACCGACCGCGGACGGGAGGGTCGGCTACTGCCTCCGCTCAGCCGTTGAAGCAGCGGCAACCCGAACGCCAAGGTCTTACCCGAACCGGTCGGGGCACGCCCGAGAATGTCCGAGCCGGCCAACGCATCTTGTACCACCGCGGCCTGAATCGGAAACGGTGACTCGACACCGCTCCTTCGGAGAGCGTGTACCACGACAGGTTTCAGCCCCAGGTCTGCAAATGTCGAGTGGTGGTCGGGCATAGCGGAACAGTACCGCTCCTCATCCACCCGGCCGAGGGACATTCCCATCCGTTCCTCGCGCCGACCGAACCTCGTCGGTGTCGGTGTTTCTGTCGGACCTCTGCGTCATCATCTACCCACTCGAACATGAGTTCGAGAACAACGGGGCTACACGACTTCAGGGGGCAGCATGTGCGGGATGTGCAACGGGCAGTCGATCGACGACTACGTCGACTCGGTGGAGACCTTGATCGGGCGATACGGGTGGGCGCTGCAATACGTGTCGTCCAGCGCCGCCGCCCTTGACGGTGAATTCGGGAACAGCGGCCGCGCCGACGACGACTACGCCGGTGACGGGATGGTCGATCCTGCGTTCTGCTACACGGTGGGACTTGCCGGCATGGGCCACCCCGAGATCGTGATGACGGGTCGGTCACCGGGTGAGTCGGCAGCAGTGCTCAACGTACTCGCTCGTCGCATTCAATTCGGAGGGCAGCACTTCGAGGCAGGCCAGTACTGCACCGCCGGCGGGTTCGAGGTGTCGTTCGTCGACGTCGCCTATCCGGAGGAGTGGCTTCTGATGTGCCGACGTCTCTATCCCGACGGCGCGCTACGCGCCGTACAGGCTGTCTGGCGGGATCACTACGGCAATCTGCCATGGGAAGGGGAGTACCCCTCGACGATCGTGCAACCGATACTCGGTCCGCCGCCGGGGTGGTAGTGGCGATGGAGGCGAACAGCGCCGCTCACGACGGCGACGATCGTGGTGCACCGGACCGCGCACGGTTCGGTGCACCACGATCGGAACGCCTACGCGTCAGGCTTGGACTTCGCTGCGGTCACCGCTCCAGAGAGTGTGGAACTTGCCTTCTGCATCGACGCGCTCATAGGTGTGGGCGCCGAAGAAGTCACGCTGTCCCTGCGTCAGAGCAGCGGGTAGACGCTCGGCACGAAGCGCGTCGTAGTACGCGAGCGAGGAAGCGAACGCCGGGACCGGAATCCCGAGCGAGGCCGCCGTGACGACAACGCGTCGCCAACTGTCGATCGCGTTCTCGATGGCTTCACGGAAGTACGGCGCGAGGATCAGACTCGGCAGCTCGGCATTGTCGTCGTACGCATCCTTGATCCGATCGAGGAATCGAGCGCGAATGATGCAACCGCCGCGCCAGATGGTGGCGAGGTCGCCCGGGTGAAGGTTCCAGTCGTACTCGGTACTGCCGGCTGCGATCTGGTCGAAGCCCTGCGCGTACGCGACGATCTTGGATGCGTACAGAGCACGAGAGATGTCGTGGGTGAACTGCTCCGCGTCGGTGGGCTTGGCTGCGAGTTCACCGGACGCGAGACCGACAGCTGCTTTGCGCTGCCCACGCGAACCCGAGAGTGCGCGGGCGAACACAGCCTCGGCAATGCCGGTCACGGGAACGCCCAGATCCAGGGCGGCCTTGACCGTCCAGCGACCGGTGCCCTTCTGCTCGGCTGCATCGACGATGACATCGACGAGCGGCTTGCCCGTCTTGGCGTCGACCTGGTTCAGTACCTCGGCCGTGATCTCGACGAGGTAGCTCTCGAGGTCGCCCTTGTTCCATTCCGTGAAAACATCCGCGATCTGCTCAGGCGTGTAGTCCAGAGCATCGCGGAACAAGTTGTAGGCCTCACCGATCAACTGCATGTCGGCGTACTCGATACCGTTGTGCACCATCTTGACGAAGTGACCCGAACCGTCGGGGCCGATGTGTGTGCAGCACGGCGTTCCGTCGACCTGAGCAGCAATCGACTCCAGCAACGGGCCGAGTGCCTTGTACGAGTCCACGGGGCCACCGGGCATGATCGACGGGCCGTCGAGTGCACCTTCTTCACCACCGGAGATTCCCGCTCCGACGAACAGCAGGCCGCGCTTATTCAGCGCGGCTTCACGGCGAATCGTGTCCGTGTAGAGAGCGTTTCCACCATCGATGATGATGTCGCCCTCCTCCATCGCTCCGGCGAGCTCCTCGATCACCGCGTCGGTTGCGTCACCGGCTTTGACCATGATGAGAACCCGACGCGGCTTCTGCAGTGCCGCGACGAACTCCTCGATGGTCTCGGTGCGGACGAAGTTGCCGTCGCTGCCGTGCTCGGCAAGAAGAGCATCCGTCTTGGCGATGCTGCGGTTGTGAAGGGCAACGGTATGACCGTTGCGCGCGAAGTTGCGGGCGATGTTCGAACCCATCACGGCAAGTCCGGTGACACCGATCTGGGCGAGGTCTGACGATTCCACTCCTGAAGTCATGGGTACAGCTTTCCCTGCGACGGCCGGCAATGGAAGTTGGGGGCGATATCCGTGGTGCGAGTGTCGTCACCCCGGACACGATTCGAACCGAAACGCCGGAGGGCGCCGCCACGAGAATCGTGACAGCGCCCTCCGGCGTCGAAATGCGTTACCCGTCAGTAACTTCGGGGCCGATCAGCGATTGCGAGCGGGCCCGTCGAAACCTTCGTACTCACGGCGATCGGTGCGACTCCGGAAACCACCGGACCGCGGAGCGTCGTGCACTGCGTTGGTACGGGGACGGTCGCCCTGGTAGCCGCCGGTGCGAGGGCGGTCGCCTTGGTAGCCGCCGGTGCGGGGACGGTCGCCTTGGTAGCCGCCGGTGCGGGGACGGTCGCCTTGGTAGCCGCCGGTGCGGGGACGGTCGCCTTGGTAGCCGCCGGTGCGGGGACGGTCGCCTTGGTAGCCGCCGGTGCGGGGACGGTCGCCTTGGTAGCCGCCGGTGCGAGGGCGGTCGCCCTGGTAGCCGCCGGTGCGAGGGCGGTCGCCTTGGTAGCCGCCGGTGCGAGGGCGGTCGCCTTGGTAGCCGCCGGTGCGAGGGCGGTCGCCTTGGTAGCCGCCGGTGCGGGGACGGCTGTCGCGGCGGTCACGGGGAGCGGAGCTCACCGCGCGCAGCGGCTCGCCGGACGGCTTCTGCGCTCCCGTGATGCGAGCGAGTTCGTCGGATCCGGGTGACACGTTCACCGAAGTCGACTTCACGCCTGCCATGCCGGTCAGACGCTGAATCTGACGACGCTGGTTGGGCAGGACGATTGCGACGACTGTGCCCTTCTCTCCCGCGCGGGCGGTACGCCCGGCGCGGTGAAGGTAGTCCTTGTGGTCTGCGGGCGGGTCCACATGTACGACGAGGTCGATTCCGTCCACATGGATTCCGCGTGCAGCGACATCGGTAGCGACGAGCACAGGTGTGCGCCCGCTCTTGAAGCGTTCGAGGACCCGTGTGCGCTGGTTCTGAGCCTTGCCGCCGTGCAGGGACTCGGCTGCGATGCCGAGTGCACGAAGGCGGTCGGTGATTCCGTCGCAACCGAGCTTGGTACGAGCGAACATGATGGTGCGACCTTCGCGGGCGCCGATCTCCGACAGGACGATGTCCTTCTGGCCGCGATCGACCATGAGCATGTAGTGCTCCATGGTGCGGACGCTTGCCTTGCCGTCCTGAGTGGAGTGCTCGACGTGGTCGGGCAGGAACTGACGGACGAGTGACTGCACTTCGCGATCGAGCGTGGCGGAGAACAGCAGGCGCTGGCCGTCCGACGGAGTGTCGGCGAGGACTGCGCGCACCTCGGGCAGGAAGCCCATGTCGGCCATCTGGTCTGCTTCGTCGAGAGCGGTGATCTCGATGGAATCGAGGATGCATGTGCTCTGACGGAGGTGATCTGCGAGGCGTCCCGGGGTCGCGACGAGTACGTCGACGCCACGGCGAAGTTGTTCTACCTGCTTGTTGAACGGCATGCCGCCGACGGCTGCACGGACCGTGAGGCCCAGCGCGCCTGCGTAGGGAGTCATGGACTCGACAACCTGGAAAGCGAGTTCGCGCGTCGGTACGAGAACGAGCGAACGGGGACGCTTGGCTGCGGGCCTGTCGGTGTGGCGAGCGAGCCTGGCCAGGATGGGAAGGCCGAAGGCGAGTGTTTTGCCCGAGCCGGTCTGAGCCCGGCCGAGGACGTTCTTGCCGGCGATTGCGTCCGGGAGTGCCATTGCCTGGATGGGCGAGGGCACGGTGATGGAGTTGCGCGCCAAGGCGGCTACCACAGGTTCGGGTAGGCCGAGTTCGGCGAAGGTGACCACGGCGGGATCGCTCGTGGCGTCCGACGCGTCGGGGGTGGATGTACTAGTTGAAACAGCGTGAGTCACGCAGTTGAACCTCTCCGGTTTACGGGCGCGCCAAGAAGCACAAGCTGGGAGAACGCCCACGGAAAGAGGGCACAAACAACAGCTGGAACAAATATCTGACGAGCCAGGGCACTGTCACCTGGCCATCCGTGCGCTGAATCGAATGCGCAGAGTGGGGCTGTTTGTGCCTTTTCGAGTTGCTCGGCCGCAATGGCGACCGATGATCAAGTCTACAAGACAAGTGTTCGATTCGCCGATTCGAACGACTGTGAGCTGGCCGACCCCTCAGGAATGACGCATGAGACGGCTGAGTTCTTCCAGCCAGGGCATGGCGACGAAGATCGTGGGTACGACCAGAATGACCGCAGCTGCGGCATACGCGGCCACCGACGTTCTGACGTCCGTCCTGGGTCCGTTGAGGCGCTTCACTCGAATGAGAGTGCTCGGCCCGCCGGCCGCCATCGCGCCGCGCGGCGCTGTGGAACCGGCACACGTGACGAGCGCTCGGGCGAGGGGAGTGGGTCCGGTGACTTTCACGGCCGAATCGTCCGCGAGAAGTTCGACGAGAAGCTGCACGCTGCCGAGTGCGGACTTGCTACGCACGATCCGCGGGAACGCCTCGTTGACTGCGGTGAACGCCTCGAGTACCAGGTCGTGCCGTGATCGGAGGTGCGACCGTTCGTGGCTGAGGATCGCTTTCACTTCGGCACGGCTGAGATTGGTCAGTACCCCTTCGCTGAGGACGACTCTCTGCCTGAGACCGGGAAGGCAGTAGGCAATGGGCTCGACGGCGTCGAGAACACGAACATCGGCATCTCGGATTCCGGGAAACGGCCGCTCGTCGTCGCTTCCGCGGTCCAGCAAGTCGACGAGTATGCGGTGACGGGCACGCCGCCGCCTGGTCTTCACCGCAACCTGGACGATGGAAAACATCAGTTTCGCGCCGATTCCGAGAGTGATCGCCAGCACCACCACGTACAGAATCCACAGCGGGAGGCCCAGCGCTTCTATTTCGTCGGTGGGCGCCGTCGTCGGCCGACCGTCCGGGCCTGGAACCAGCAACAGTCCACCGATGGCGAGGCCGGAGCTGAAGGCGGAGAACACGGCGGCGACGGCGATTGCCTGCCACAGCACAAGGGCCGCCCGCGGGGCCCGATAGGGCCACGTGGCTTTGCTCAGGAATGCGGGAATCGGACCCGTCAGCAACAGGGCGAGAACCGCGAAGACCAGTGCTGTGGTGGAGTTCATTTCCTCACTAACCGAGGGCAGGAATCAATTCGTGTTGCGATCTTCGATCGTGGGCGATTCCGATTGTGCCACTTCCAGTGCGGCGAGTGCTTCGCGGAGGGCCGCGGCCTCGTCTGCGCCTACCTGCCCGACGAAGTGAACGAGGGCGGCCGCGCGCCCACCGGACTCGGGGGCCTGCGCCAAGGCGTCGACCATGAGGCTTGCAACCAGTTCGTCCCGCCCGTGCAGGGGTATGTAACGGTGCGCGCGGTCGTCTCGCTGCTGGACGACAAGTTGCTTCTTCGCCAGACGTTGAAGAACCGTCATGACGGTGGTGTAGGCGAGTTCACGATGAGTCGCGAGCGCCTCGTGGACCTGCCGCACGGTTTGCGGTTCCGATGAATCCCACAAATGATCCATCACTGCACGCTCGAGTTCGCCTAGACCTGCCATTCGTCCGAGTCTACGGCTAGTCCGACACAAATGCGTACTACTGCCGGTAGTAAGGTCGCCCTGGGCGTGTGGGATGCGTCATATCCGACGTTCCGCCCACCCGGAGGATGACTTTCCGGTGGACTTCGATCGCGTTCACCGAACCGCATCCACTCTGTGTTTATTCTGCAGTCATGAACTGGTTCGTGTCAGCTTCGCTCGTCGACGACACGACGTCTTGGATCACCCTCGCTCTGGGTGCACTCGGCGCCCTGTGGCTGATCGTCAGCCGAACGAAGTGGTACGTCCGCCGAGCACTTCCGATCTGTCTACTCGTTGCGGCCCTCGTCGCAGTGGCGCTCTATTACGTCGTCGAGAAGGTGTGGCGACCGTTCCCCGATCCGATCGAGATCCCGATCTACGTGTGGATCGGGGTGGGACTCGCGGCTCTGTTCGCGGTCGTCCCGCGCGCCGTCGCATCCAGTGGGCTGATCGGCAGGATCGTGTCGGTGGTTGCTGCCGTTCTGGTGGTGGCGGCCGCCGCCGCGCAGGTGAACCTCGTGTTCGCCGCCTACCCGACGGTGGGAACGTTGCTCGGTCTGGAGCAATCGGATCGTGTCGATCTGAGCAACGTGCCAGGAACGCAATCGAATCCGGTCACCGGCGATCCACTGGACGCTTCGTGGACGGCGCCCGCATCCATGCCGTCGCAAGGGCGGTTGACGTCGGCGACCATCCCCGGGACGGTGTCCGGATTCTCGGCGAGACCCGCACAGATCTACCTGCCCCCGGCCTACTTCGTCGATCCACGCCCCCTTCTGCCCACCATGGTGCTGATGGCAGGCCAGCCGGGGGAGCCGGAGGATTGGTTGAACGGCGGACAGCTCGCGAGCACGATGGACGCATTCGCCGCCGATCATTCCGGTCTGGCGCCGGTGGTCGTCGTCGCCGACGCCACGGGCTCGACACTGGCCAACCCGTTGTGCGTCGACTCGCCTCTCGGAAACGTCGACACGTATCTCGCAACGGACGTTCCGAACTGGATCGGATCGACGCTCCAGGTGAATCCGGATCCGCGCAGTCGCGTCATCGGAGGACTGTCCTACGGCGGGACATGTTCCATTCAGGTGGCGACCAACCACCCCGACGTCTACCCGACCTTCCTCGACCTGTCCGGGCAGGCCGAGCCCACTCTCGGTGACCGCGGCCGCACCGTCGCCGAGGCGTTCGGCGGGAACGAGGCCGCGTTCGTCGCCGTGAACCCGATGGATCTCCTGAAGACCCGACAGTTCCCGCAGTCGGGGGGAGCATTCGTCGTCGGTGCCGACGACAACGACTACAAACCCGGCCAGAAGGCTATGTACGAGGCCGCGAAAGCCGCAGGCATGGACGTGGTGTATCTCGAAGTGCCGGGGGGACACAGCTTCGCCGTGTGGTCCGAAGGACTGAAGCAAGAACTGCCCTGGCTGATGCAGAGAGTAGGACTCATCTCGTGAACGACATCATCGACGACGCTCAGGCGACCGAACCGTCGGGACCGTCCGGACCGTCGTGGACGGCGAAGCGGAAAGAGCGACTGTCCGCGGCGTGGCGCGGATTCAGCAGGCAGGCCGTTCGGCTGGCCTCGCTGATCGGCTTCGGAATCAAGGGAGCACCGGTCAGTCTGGGTTTGCTCGTCGTGGTGCTCGCGCTCGGTGTGATCGCAGCCGTTGTCGGCGGAAACACGGTGCACCACGCCCTGGCTCTCGGGATCATGCCGGTCGAGGAATGGAAACTGTGGACGGTACTCACCGCCGGTCTGTTCGCCCCGGGAATCTTCGGTTACGTGGTGTTCGTGGTTGCGGTGTTCGTCGCGGCCGCGCCGATCGAGCGCCGGATCGGGTCGGCGAAGTTCGCCCTCGCGGCCGTCTGCACCCAGGTGCTCGGTGCCGTGTTCGGCCTCGGGATCGCGGCGCTGGCGAAGACGTTCGACGCGGACTGGGGTTTCCGGTTGCACGTCGGGACGGCAGTGGGCCCGACGACGTGGATCGTCGGAGTTCTGATGGTGGCGAGCGCTCGCATGGACACGTTGTGGCGGCGACGGATACGCGTCGGGCTTCTGGCTCTGTTGATCACGTCGGCACTGTTCAGCGGGCACCTTCAAGATGTGGTGCGACTTGCCGCGGCGGTCGTCGGACTCGTGCTCGGACCGGCGATCGTCGGGCGGTCGGCTCGCGGGCCGCGTCTGGCGGGCACCCAGCGTGAAGGCCGCGTCCTGGTGGCGTTGGTCGTCGCCGCCAGCGCGCTCGGTCCCGTACTGGCTGCGCTGAGCCCGGACGCGGTCGGGCCGTTCGCAGTGCTGCGAGACGTCGTCAGCGGAGTGCCGTACACGCCGGCAGAGGTCCGTGAAATCTGCGCCGATTCGGCAACCGACCCCGAATGCCGAACCGGACTCCTCGAGCTGAGACTCGGTGGTGTCGGTCCGACGATCCTGTCGTTGATGCCCTCTGTCTTTCTGCTGTTCCTCGCCGATGGACTCCGACGGGGCCGTAAGTTCGCGTGGGGTGCCGCGGTGGTGGCGCAAGTGGTGTTGCTGATCGTGTCCGTCGCGAACTACGCCATCCGGTTCATCGACGCAGGTGACGACGAGTCGGTGTTCTACGGGCTGGAGTCGCCGACCGCGTATCGCACCGTCGTGCCGTTTCTGCTTCCGCTGGCAATTCTCGTCGTTCTGGCGCTCACACGGAAGTACTTCGATGTTCGCGCACCGCGGGGGACCTATCGAAAGTTCACGATCTCGGTGCTGGGTACTGCGATGATCCTGTGGGTTCTGTACGTGCTGTTGGGGTTCGTCGGACGCGGTGGTTTCGATCAGAAGGCATCCTTCCTCGGCTTGATCGCGGACTTCCCGCAGCGTCTGGTGCCGCCGGTGTATCTGCAGTGGCTCGAACCGAGATTGCTTCCGGACAGCATTTTCACCACGTTGCTGTTCGAATGGACCGGGGTCATCTTCTGGGTGTCGTTGTGCGTGTTCGTGCTCTCGACGTTCCTTACCCCTGTCTCACGCGCGGACAGCGCCGCTGCCGAACGTGCACGCGCCCTGCTGACGACCAGTTCCGGGAGCGCGCTGTCGTGGATGACGCTGTGGAAGGGAAATTCCTACTGGTTCTCCGCCGACGGATCCAGTTTCGTTGCCTACCGGGTTATCTCGGGTGTGGCGCTGACTACAGGTGATCCGGTGGGACCGCGCGGGGAACTCCGATCGGCGGTGGTCGACTTCGCGGAGTTCGCATCGAAGAACGGGTGGATCCCGTGCTTCTACTCGGTGACACCGGACGTTCGTGCCATCACGGACAGCATCGGCTGGGGCGGCATCCAGGTGGGGGAGGAGACTGTCCTCGATCTCGCGGATCTGGCCTTCACCGGCAAGAGATTTCAGGACGTCCGTACCGCGCTGAACCGGGCGAAGAAGGTGGGAATCGAGGCCGAGTGGATCAGCTTCCCCGACGCACCGCTTGCCATCACGGATCAGATCACAGCGATCTCCGAGGAGTGGGTGGCGGACAAGGGGATGCCCGAGATGGGGTTCACGCTCGGTGGTCTCGAGGAGGTGGACGATCGAGAGGTGCGCTGCCTCGTCGCTGTCGACGAACACCGGACCGTCCACGGAATCACGTCGTGGATGCCCGTGTACGAGGACGGCGTCGTCGTCGGTTGGACTCTCGATTTCATGCGGAGGCGGTCGGAAGGTTTCAGACCGACGATGGAGTTCTTGATCGCATCCGCTGCAATTATGTTGAAGGAGGAGGGCGTTCGATTCCTCAGCTTGTCCGGTGCGCCGCTCGCGAAGGTGAGCGACGGCAGTGCGTCGGATGCACCGTCGGATGAGGAAGTCACCTTCTACACGCTGCTCGATCGACTTCTCGACGTGCTGGGCAAGACGCTCGAACCCGTCTACGGGTTCAGGTCGCTGCTGGCCTTCAAGTCGAAGTTCCAGCCGCGGTACGAGCCGATGCACATGACGTTCGCCGACCCGGCCGCGTTGCCGAGTATCGGCAATGCGATCGGACGGGCCTATCTCCCGGATGTGTCCCTCGGCCAGGGTTACCGGTTGGTGCGCACGATGATCGAACGTTAGGCGTCCGGCTCGGCGGATGCAGCCGCGGTCTTGGTCGGACCTCCGACCGCTCCGTACACGTGGCGCGTTCCTATGGGGACGATCAGGGGGCGATCGGAGACCGGGTCCTCGATGACGCTCGCCTCGAGACCGAACACGTCCATCAGAAGTTTCTCGGAGATGATGTCCTGAGGCTTTCCGGACTCGACGATTTTGCCCTGCGACATGACGATCAGCTGGTCGCTGTAGCGTACGGCGAGGTTGAGGTCGTGCAGCACCATGATGACGGTGCGGCCCATCTCCTCGTGCAGACGATCCACCAGGTCGAGAACCTCGACGGAATGCGCGAGGTCGAGGTAGGTCGTGGGCTCGTCGAGCAGCAGGATATCGGTGCCTTGCGCGAGCGCCATCGAAATCCATGCTCGCTGGCGTTGACCGCCGGACAACTCGTCGACCGGCCGGTCCGCCAGGTCTCCGACGCCGGTCAGTTCGAGCGCGTTGGCGACCTCGGACTCGTCGTCGGACGACCACTGCCGCACCCAGGACTGGTGCGGGTGCCGGCCGCGGGACACCAGATCGCCGACGGTCAGTCCTTCAGGCGCAGTCGGTGCTTGCGGCAACATGCCGAGGACACGGGCGACGTCCTTCGTGCGCATCGACGAGATCGCTTTGCCGTCGAGTACGACTTTGCCCGCTTTCGGCTTCAGCAGTCGTCCGAGGGAGCGAAGGAGGGTGCTCTTGCCGCAGCCGTTGGGTCCGATGACCGTGGTGATCACGCCGGTGTGCACGTCGAGATCGAGGTTCTCGACGATGATCCGGTCTCCGTAGCCGAGCGTGAGATCTTCGGCGACGAGGCGGGAGGGTTCGGTTGTGGTCATGCGGAGACCTTTCGGTTACTGCGGACGAGCAGGTAGAGGAGGAACGGCCCGCCGAGCGCGGAGGTCACGATTCCGACAGGCAACTCGACCGGAAGGATCGTGCGGGCGATCAGATCGCTGCCGACGACGAGCAAGCCGCCCATCAACCCGGACGCGATGATCGGCGGGCCGGGCGTGCGCAGAATGCGCAGTGCAATCTGAGGTGCCGCCAACGCCACGAATCCGATGGGACCGGCAGCGGCGGTAGCGATGGCCGCGAGCGCCACCGACGCCAGGAGCAGCGTGGCCTGACCCGACTGGAGGCGCACACCGAGCGAACGGGCGTTGTCGTCGCCGAGTCGGAGGGCGCCGAGTGTGAACGTGGAGATGATGGTGATGCCGCCGATCAGCACCAGTGCACACAGAACCGGCCAGACCTTGCTCCAGTCGGCACCGTTCAAGGACCCGTTGAGCCACAACTGGGCGCGGGAGACGTCGTTGATGTCCGCACTGATCAGCAGCCAGCCGATGGCCGCGGTGAGCATCGCGTTGATGGCGATACCGACGAGGATGAGCCGGAATCCTTCGACGCCACGCTTCCATGCCAGCGTGTAGATGAGCACGGCAGTCAGGACACCACCGACGAGCGCTGCCAGCGGAAGGCCGACGGTAGCCAGGATGCCGACGAACGTGCCGCCGCCACCGAGAACGATGAGCGCTACTGCGGCCGCGCTCGCACCAGCGGTGATGCCCAGAATGTCCGGGCTGGCGAGTGAGTTGCGCGAGATCGACTGGGTCACGGCGCCGGAGATGCCCAGAGCCATTCCCACCAGAAGTCCGGTGAGTGAACGAGGCAGCCGAAGGTCCATCACGATGAACCTGTCGATGCGAGAACCGCCCCCGAACAGCACTTCTGTCACCTGAGGTATGGACAGCGGAAAGTCGCCGCGGCCGATGTTGATGCAGACGACCAGGAACAGCGCCGCGAGCATCACGAGGTTGACGAGAACCATGAGGGGACGCCGAACCAGAGACAGCGGCCCGAGCCGGAACGGCGGACGTGACGGGACCGTACGGACCGCGTCGGGTCCGGCAGCGCCGTTCGCCGACGCGTTCTTGGTCAAGGACGAGGTCACAGGCTTGCCAACTTCCGACGACGAACGAGAGCGATGAAGAACGGAGCGCCGAAGAGGGCGAGCACGATCCCGACCTGCAGTTCTCCGGGGCGAACCACGACGCGGCCGATGACGTCGGCGATCATCAGCATGACGCCTCCCATGAGTCCGGCGTACGGAACCAGCCATCGATAGTCCGGGCCGGTGACCACCCGCGCGACGTGCGGCACGACCAGGCCGATGAAGGCGATCGGACCGCACGCGGCGGTGGCGGCACCGGTGAGCAGGGTGATGGCGATGATCCCGACTGTGCGGGTGAGCGCGATGTTGGTGCCCAGGGAGCGAGCGACGTCCTCACCGAGACTCATCACGTTGAGGCCGGGCGTGCTGGCGAGCGCGATGAGAACTCCGACGACGAGGAACGGCAGTACCTGCCAGAGGACGTCGAGCCCTCGACCGGCGACCGAGCCCACCGACCAGAAGCGGTAGCCGTCGAGACTTGTCTGATCCAACAGGACGATGGCATTGGTCATCGCGGACAGGAAGAACGCCACGCCCGCGCCGGCGAGCGCGAGATTGAGTGGACTGGCTTTGCCGTTTCCGGCGGAGGACAGACCGAACACCACCACACTTGCGATGGCCGAGCCGGCGAAAGCGAACCACAGGTACTGGCTGGGCGAGTTGAAGCGGAAAAGGTAGATCGACAGGACCACGAGGAACGCTGCACCGGCATTGAGTCCGAGCAGACCCGCGTCGGCGAGTGGGTTTCGGGTGTGGCCCTGGATGAGTGCGCCTGCGATGCCGAGCGCGATTCCCACCACGAGCGCGAGGAGTGTGCGCGGTATCCGCAGACTGCGCACGATGATGTCGGTGTCGGTTCCCGTCGAACTCCACAAGGCGTGGCCGATTTCAGCGAACGTCAGCGGGCGCGCTCCGATCGCGATGCTCGCGAGGATCGCGGCGGCGAGAGCAACCGCCAGGATCACGAGGCCGAGGATGCGTCGTTTGCGGATGCCCGCAACGGAATTGTCGCGTGCTATCGGCTCGAACAGTTCGTCGGCGGCCGTCTTCTCGCGAACTACCTCGGTACCGCTTCGCCCGATGCCGAACTGGCGCAGCATGGCCCGGCGCACGCCGAGCGCGTTGCCATCGGCACCATCCCGAACGATCAGGTTCGTCCAGCGCTTGCCGGTGCTCTGGCCGTCCTTGCCTTCCCGATATCCCTGATTCCACAGGAGGAGGCCGACTGCAACCGCGACTGCAATTGCACCGAAGACGAACCGGTCCGCTTGACCACCACCGTTGTCGTCACGGAGCGAGTCGACGATCGACCATCCGATACCCAACGGAAGAAGCACAATCGCGAGATCGACGATCGCCGCGGCGATGCGCGGAGCCCATGGCGCCGGCCCGCGGGGAATCTCTTCCGTGGCGAAATCGTCGTCCGGGGCGGGGTGAGTGTTTCCCGAACCCAGCAATGGTGCCGTCGTCACTGTGTTCGTGACTCCTCACTGTGGTTGATGGATCAAGCGTTAGGTTACGGAACCCTTGTTCATTCTGCGCGTCCAGGTAAGGCAAGCCAAGCCGAATGGGGTGACATGTCGTACATTGCGCAGCCTTCTCGTCGGATCTGCACTTGGTTAGGCTAACCTACCTAAAGCAACGCAACGAAGATCGCCCGTCACGAGAGGAGTGTTCCGGTGTCACTTGCAACAGCTGCGTCCGATGCCTGGGCCGATGTGCACCGTTCGTACGAACACAACGGAGGGGGCAGCCCCCTGGCGCGGTCGTGCACGCGCCTTCGGGCGCTCAATCCCGACTACCCGCGCATGTACGCAGTCGCCGCGATGGCCACCGAAGGCAAGCGGCGGTGGTGGCACCTCGCGACAGGACTCGAGGACGGCCGGGTCGACTCGATGCTCGGCAGATCGCTGGAGGATCTCGGCTCGATGGAGGCTGCGGCCCATCAGGTCGCGACGGCGCTGGTGCACGCGGTCGTCGGCCGCGTCGCCGCGCTGGTGGTACTCGAGGGGCGAGCGTGGGACCCCGGAATCGACAACCTCTGGATTCACATGGACAGCGACGGCGGTATCGACTGGGCGGGCGTGGGGTCACCGATTCTGCGCGTGCTGCCGGACGACCCGCTCGAGTCGACACCCGGCACGGTTACTCTCCCGTGCGAGGAAGCGCTGCTCGTGTGGACCGCGCACCGTTGCATCACCTCGCTGACTGCAGTTCTGAGGTCCATCTCCGCCCGGGCACCGTTCGACGCGTCCACGTTCTGGAGCCTCGTCGGCGATTCGATCCTCGGTGCCTCGACGTACATTCCGGTGCTTGCGAACACCTTTGCTTCCGACAGTGCGCGGCGCGGGCAGGCATTGCTCGACGCGTTCGTCGCCGCGGGCGCACCGGTCCGCGCCCGACCCTGGCCACGTACGCGACTACGTGCCTCCTAGCCCTTGCCAAATCAGGTAAGGCTAGCCTACAGTTCTGGGTGAACCACCGGACCGCGCCGGAGTCCTGAGGGCTGCAGAGACTCCCGGTCCTTGCCACGGCGGGCCTCACATTTCTTCGAATGTGAGGCCCGCCGATTTTTGCCTCGACCTTCTGGTGTAGTCCTGATCTGCGCGTCGAACGCGACGACGCCAGGCGAATCAGGAGAGTCGATGAGCGAGACGCACAGCCCCATCACCCCGAACGTCGATCCCGCGGAGATGACGGAACTCTGCGCGCAGGGTTTCGACGGCGCAGTCGGACTCGTGTACACCGAAGTGTCCGCAGACCGCGTACGCGCAACGTGGGACGTGACGCCGAGGCTGCACCAGCCGGCCGGGATCATGCACGGCGGCGTCCTGTGCTCCGTCGTGGAGTCGATGGCCAGTATCGGGGCGAGCGTCTGGCTCGGTTCGCGCGGACACGTCGTCGGCGTGAACAACAACACCGACTTCCTGCGGGCATCGAGAGAGGGAACCCTCGTCGCCGAAGCGCGTCCGATCCATCGCGGTCGCACCCAGCAGTTGTGGCAGGTGGACATCACCAACGAGGCCGGAAAAGCCGTCGCGCAGGGCAAGGTTCGGTTGGCCAACATCACCGACACCGCAGCGCTCGGCCACGGAACCACCGAGTGAAGACCGGACGAGCCGCACCATCGGTAAGCGTTCTGGGACACTGACACGGTGAGCAACGCACCCATCTCCGGATCACCCGACGACCAGAACGAGTCCGCGCGGCAGGAAGCACGCTTGTCCGACGCTGCGCTCGACCGCATCGAGTCGATTCTCGGTCCCGTCGACGACGCTCTCGCCGCAGATTTCCCCGGTGACCGGATCGGTGGGCAGCCCATCCACACGATCTACGTAGCCGCATCTGCGGCCGGGGTGGACATTCCGGCAAGGTGGGGACAGCAGGCGCTGAGCCTGATCGACGAGAACCAGAAGGTGTTCGATTCGATCGACTCGGTCGGTGTGCTGCCGCGCGTTCGAGAAGCGTTGGCGACGCGCCCGATTCAAGATCTGCGCATCGACTTCGAGGACGGCTACGGCTGGCGCGCGGACGAGACCGAGGACGCACACGCCCGCGAGGCGGGACGCATTCTCGCATCCCTGGCTGCCGACTCCTCGGGCCCGCAGTGGTGCGGAATCCGCCCCAAGGGACTGGCACCGCACGAACGCCGCCGGGGTATCAGGACTCTGGAGCTGGTTCTCGACGGAGCCGGGGGAGTGCCGTCGGGATTCGTGTTCACGGTGCCCAAACTACGAGCTGCCGAGCAGGTCGACGCAGTTGTCGCTCTGTGCGAGGAGATCGAGCGAGCGCATGGACTTCCGGACCGAGCGCTTCGATTCGAGCTTCAGATCGAGAGTCCTCAGGCCGTCGTCGGCAGCGACGGGACCGCAACACTCGCGCGTGCCCTGGGACGCGCGGACGGTCGGTGCACCTCACTCCACTACGGGACGTACGACTACAGCGCGGCGTGCGGAATCACGTCCGCTCAGCAATCCCTCGAACATCCGGTGGCGGACCACGCGAAGGCGGTGATGCTGGCAGCCACGGCACAAACGGGGATCTGGGTGAGCGACGGCTCGACGCAGGTGGTTCCGAGTGGGACACCGGCCGAGGTCGACAGCGCCATCCGGCGCCACGCCGGCCTGGTCACCCGATCCCTCGAGCGCGGCTTCTATCAAGGGTGGGACATGCACCCGACCCACCTCGCGACGCGATGGACTGCGACGTTGTCGTTCTTCCGGTCGGCGATGCCGACGGCCGCGTCGCGGGTTGCGGCGTACCTCGACACGACGTCGGGCGGCATGATGGACGAGCCTGCCACCGCTCAGGCACTGGCCGCGGTCCTCGTTCGCGGTCTGGATTGCGGGGCGGTCGACGCCGCCGAGCTCGAGTCGCTGTCACCTCTCGTCACTCGGGACGTTCTGCACGGACTGCTGGCTCGTACCGTCGGCGGGCCTTCGGCCCAGTCGTAGCGGTCGGCCGGCCGTACCCTGCCGCAAACGAGCACACGTGCCAGAATGTCCGGTACTGCCTGCGTCGGGCAGGACGGGTTACGGATGGAGATCGAATGCGGCTGACTCCGCACGAGCAGGACCGGCTGCTCCTCAGTTACGCAGCTGAATTGGCACGTAGGCGTCGTAGTCGAGGTCGGCTGCTCAATCACCCGGAAGCAGTCGCGCTCATCACCGATCACCTTCTCGAGGGCGCACGCGACGGAAAATCCGTTGCCGAGCTCATGGCATCGGGACGCGAGGTCCTGTCGGCCGACGACGTCATCAGCGGAGTTCCCGAACTACTTCCCGAGGTTCAGGTCGAAGCGACGTTCCCCGACGGCACCAAATTGATCACCGTCCATGAACCCATTTCTCCGAAACGGGGTGACGGGCATCTGATTCCAGGTGAAGTCCTCACCGAGGACGGCGTCATCGAACTGAACGAGGGTGCTGACCTCGTGACGCTCGAGGTGGTCAACACCGGTGATCGTCCGGTGCAGGTGGGAAGCCACGTCCATTTTCCCCAGGCGAACGAGGCGCTGTCGTACGATCGCGCGCAGGCGCACGGACGACGGCTGGGCATTCCCGCCGGCACTGCGGTGCGGTTCGAGCCCGGCATCACCATGACAGTCTCACTCGTTCCTCTCGGCGGAAGCCGAGAAGTGTACGGACTGAGTTCGAATCCTCCCGGAAAGCTCGATGCCTGATGGCCCAGCTCAGTCGTTCTCGATACGCGCAGTTGTTCGGCCCCACCACAGGTGATCGAATCCGGTTGGCGGACACTGACCTTCTGATCGAAGTGACCGAGGACCGAAGTGGTGGTCCAGGACTGGCCGGGGAAGAAGCAGTCTTCGGCGGCGGGAAGGTGATCCGCGAGTCGATGGGGCAGTCGCGCGCAACGCGGGCCGACGGAGCCCCCGATACCGTCATCACGGGAGTCGTCGTCGTCGACTACTGGGGAATAATCAAGGCGGACATCGGTATTCGCGATGGGCGGATCGTCGCGCTCGGCAAGGCCGGCAACCCCGACACGATGACCGGTGTCCATCCGGACCTCGTCATCGGTCCGTCGACCGAGATCATCGCAGGCAACGGCAAGATCGTCACGGCCGGTGGAATCGACTGCCACGTGCATTTCATCTGCCCGCAGATCATGGACGAAGCGTTGGCGGGCGGAATCACCACCGTGATCGGCGGAGGAACCGGACCTGCCGAGGGCAGCAAAGCTACAACCGTCACCCCGGGTGCCTGGCACTTGTCGAGAATGTTGGAAGCACTCGACGGCTGGCCGATGAACATCGTCCTGCTCGGCAAGGGCAACACCGTCAGCACCGAAGCGATGTGGGAGCAGCTGCGCGCCGGCGCATCGGGTTTCAAACTTCACGAGGACTGGGGCTCCACTCCCGCTGCCATCGACGCGTGCCTTCGTGTGTGCGAGGACGCAGGCGTGCAGGCCGCTCTGCACTCGGACACACTCAACGAAGCCGGGTTCGTCGAGACCACCCTGGATGCGATCGCGGGTCGCGGCATTCACGCGTACCACACCGAAGGTGCGGGAGGTGGGCACGCACCCGACATCATCACCGTCGCGTCGTACGGGCACGTGCTGCCGAGTTCGACCAATCCCACTCGGCCGCACACGGTCAACACGCTCGACGAACATCTCGACATGCTGATGGTGTGTCACCACCTCAGTCCGTCCATCCCGGAGGATCTCGCCTTCGCCGAGAGCCGAATTCGGCCGTCCACCATCGCCGCCGAGGACTTGCTGCACGACATCGGAGCAATCTCCATGATCGGCAGCGACGCACAGGCCATGGGCAGGATCGGGGAGGTCGTGTTGCGCACCTGGCAGACGGCCCACGTGATGAAGAAACGACGGGGGTTCCTCCCCGGGGACACCCGCGCGGACAACAATCGTGTGCAGCGCTACATCGCGAAATACACGATCTGCCCTGCCGTCGCGCACGGTCTCGACGCCGAGGTCGGTTCCATCGAACCAGGCAAGCTGGCCGACCTCGTGCTGTGGGATCCGGCGTTCTTCGGTGTCCGGCCGCACGCGGTGATCAAGGGCGGGATGATCGCATGGGCGCAGATGGGGGACGCGAATGCGTCGATCCCTACCCCTCAGCCGGAGCTGCCCAGACCGATGTTCGGCGCATCACCCAAGGCCGCAGCAGCCACATCGGTGCACTTCGTCGCCCCTCAGGCGATCGAGGACGGTTTGGCGAATCGACTCGACTGCGACAGACGGCTGGTTGCGGTCGGGAACGTTCGGGCGGTGGGCAAGGCCGACATGCCGCTCAACGACGCGCAGCCCCGCATCGAGGTCGATCCCGATTCGTTCACCGTGAAGATCGACGGCGACGTCTGGACCGAGCAGCCTGCTACCGAACTTCCGATGGCGCAGAGGTACTTTCTCTTTTGAGCGCGGTCGTGCACGAAATCTCCATGATCATGTCGCTGGCGGATTCACGGTTGCCTACCGGTGGTCACGTCCACTCGGGCGGCATCGAAGAAGCCATCGAACAAGGGCTCGTGCGGGACATCGACACCGTGGAAGCTTTTCTGATCCGTCGACTCAGGACCAGCGGTGCGGTGACGGCGTCCCTCGCAGCCGCGGTATGTGAGTCGGTTCTCGACGTGGACGTCGCCGAGGACGAATGCGACGCACGTATTCCGTCGCCGGCTGCGCGGGCCGCGTCGCGGGCACAGGGGAGAGGATTGCTCAGGCTCGCCCGTGCGAGTTGGCCGCATCAGCAGTGGGAGTCGGTACCGCGTCGACCCCACCTGGCCGTCGTCGCCGGTCTCGTCGGTCGCGCTGCGACACTGCCGGGCCAGGCCATCGCGTCGGTGCAGGTGTACACCACGATGACCGGGTCCGCGATCGCAGCACAGCGACTGCTCGCCCTCGATCCGTCGGACGTCGCGGCATGCACGTTGCGGCTCGCTCGCACCTGCGATGAGGTGGCGGACGAGGTGTGCGCCTTGCTGCCCACCTTGGTGGATCTGTCCGACCCGCTGCTCGACGTGCTGGCGGAGAACCACGCGGCGCGCGAGCGGCCGCTGTTCGTATCCTGAAGACCGACCCGTTCATTCGAACGACATCATCTGCATCACCGAGTCACGAAAGGCCGAAACACAATGCCTCCGCATCTCATCGACGGCGAGCCGCACGACCACAGCCTCGACCGACCGAAGCGCACTCGAGTCCCCGGCGAAGCACTCCGCATCGGTATCGGCGGTCCGGTGGGATCCGGTAAGACCGCTCTGGTCGCTGCGCTGTGCCGCGAACTGCGCGACGAACTGTCGCTCGGAGTGCTGACGAACGACATCTACACGACCGAGGATGCCGACTTCCTCCGTCGGCACGCCGTCCTACCCGACGAGAGAATCACTGCGGTTCAGACCGGCGGATGCCCGCACACCGCGATTCGCGACGACATCACGGCGAACCTCGATGCCATCGACGACCTCGTCGACGAGAACCCACCACTCGATCTGATTCTGGTCGAGTCCGGCGGTGACAACCTGACGGCAACCTTCTCGTCCGGTCTCATCGACGTCCAGATCTTCGTCGTCGACGTTGCCGGCGGCGACAAGGTACCGCGTAAAGGTGGTCCCGGCGTTACCTTCTCGGATCTCCTGGTGATCAACAAGACCGACCTGGCGCCGTACGTGGGTGCCGATCTGGAGGTCATGCGAGGTGATGCGGAAAAGGTACGCGAGGGCCGACCGACCGCGATGATCTCCCTGACGGACGACCCGTCGGCATCGACAGTGCTCGAATGGGTCCGGGCGCGGCTGAAGGAGACGGCCGCGGCCGATGCGCACTGAGCTCGTCATCGTCGCCAGTGCCGAGCGCAGTCCGCGGATCATCTCGTCCGGCGGACTGTCCGGGCGCTTGACCGGTCCGGACACCGTACACATGATCGGCACGGCCGCAACACCTCTGGGCGGCGACGAGATGCGAATCCGCGTCGAGGTGGGAAAAGGTGCCAGCCTGGCAGTCCACAGTGTCGCGGCGACCCTGGCATTGCCGAGCGCCGCGACTACCGAGTCGCATTCGTGGTGGTCGTTCCACGTCGAGGACGGTGGCAGGCTGTTGTTCGACCCGGAACCCATGATCGTTGCGGCCGACGCGCGGCACCACTCGCGCACCGACGTTCGCTTCTCGGACTCGGGGGCGATCCACATCCGTGAGCGCATACAGATCGGCCGGGCCGGGGAGCGTGCAGGTTCCTGGTACGGCACAGTCTTCTCGGATGTCGACTGCGGCGGGGGCCGAGTCCGCCCGCACTTGCGGCACCGTGTGGAACTCGGCGTCGGCACATCGGGACACGACGTCATCTCCGCACCGATGGCGATGTCGAGCACCATCCGTTTCCCAGACGATCGCACTGTGGAAGCCGGACGATCGTGGGTTCGGATGCCACTGGCGGCCGGCGGCAGCCTCTCCACCGCAACCGGCAGCAGAATAGACACGCTAGCGTTGCCCACATGACGGACGGAGATGTGCGCAACGCGCAGTCGCCCGGCGCTGCCCCGTTCGAACCCGAGCACGTGGAGCAAGCGCGCGCCGCGGTGGACGCGGTACACAATCTGGACGATTGGGTGCAGCGGTTCGATCTATTGGGTGATCCGACGCGGTTGCGCATTCTGCTCTGTATGCACCGCGCGCCGGGAATTTGCGTCACCGACTTGGCGCTTGCCCTGTCGATGACGTCGACCTCGGTCTCGCACGCGCTGCGCCTGCTCAGGAACGAGGGGTGGGTTGCAGTGCAGCGGGACGGCAAGAGGATGACGTACCGGCTCGACGACGACACCGTTCATCGCATGCTTCACGAACTTGGCGCCACCCATGCACATCATGTGCACGAGTGACGCCGAGGAGGAGTGACTGCAGACGGGGTCAGCCGGCTGCTTTCTGTTCTTGTTCCGCCCTGGCCTTGCGACCCGACTCGCTGTCGCCCGGACTTTCCGACGCTTCGATCGAATTGAGTTGTTCGATGGCCAACCTCGCGAAGACCTGCTGTTCGGTCGACGCCATCTGTGCGCGTCCGCGTCCGAGGAAGGTCACGAACCAGGAGATGACGGTGGTGATGCGACTGCGGTACCCGACGAGGTAGTACAGGTGCAGCGCGAGCCACATGACCCACGCGATGAAACCGCCGAACTCGAGCTTGCCGACCTTGGCGACCGCGTTGAAGCGCGAGACGGTGGCCATCGAACCCTTGTCGAAGTACTTGAAGGGCTGACGCTGACTCGGATCCTCGCCTTTGAGCGACGCCTTGATCTGCTTGGCCGCGTAGTTCGCACCCTGGATCGCGCCCTGCGCCATTCCGGGAACATCCTTGACCGACATCAAGTCACCGACGACGAACACGTTCGGGTGGCCCTTGACCGTGAGGTCCGGCTCCACGATGACGCGGCCTGCACGGTCGGTCTCGGACTCCGACTGGTCGGCGAGCTGCTTGCCGAGCGCGCTTCCCTGGACGCCGGCGGACCACACCTTGCACTGTGCTTCGATGCGGCGCGTCGTGCCGTCCTTCTCCTTGACGGTGAGTCCGTCGTTGTCGACGTCGGTGACCATCGCGTTGAGCTGAATCTCCACGCCGAGCTTCTCGAGCCGGTCCGCGGCCTTCTTGCCCAGTTTCTCGCCCATCGGTGGGAGCACAGCGGGGGCCGCGTCGAGAAGGATCACGCGAGCGTCGCGGGGGTCGATGTTGCGGAACGCCCCGTCCAGCGTGCGATCTGCGAGCTCGGCGATCTGGCCTGCCAGTTCGACTCCGGTCGGTCCGGCGCCGACGACGACGAACGTCATCAGTCGGTCGCGTTCTTCTTGGTCGTTGGACAGTTCGGCCTGCTCGAATGCGCCCAGGATGCGGCCGCGGAGCTCGAGAGCGTC
Organism: Rhodococcus sp. 114MFTsu3.1; assembly: GCF_000383555.1. Classification (NCBI taxonomy): domain Bacteria; kingdom Bacillati; phylum Actinomycetota; class Actinomycetes; order Mycobacteriales; family Nocardiaceae; genus Rhodococcus; species Rhodococcus sp. 114MFTsu3.1. The sequence continues at coordinate 53,769 of NZ_KB911562.1, forward strand.
GTCGATGGTCTTCATGCCCGGCGCGAACTCGGCGAAGTGATCGTTGCCGAAGTAGGACTGCTGCGCGCCCGCTGCGACGATCAGGCTGTCGAAGTGCGTCACCGTCACGCGCTCGAGGAGCTTGGACGTCACTGTCTTCGCCGACAGATCGATGTCGAGGACTTCACCCATGAGTACTTCGGCGTTCTTCTGCTTGCGCAGGATGACTCGGGTCGTGGGAGCGATCTCACCGACCGAGAGAATGCCCGTCGCGACCTGATAGAGCAGTGGCTGGAAGAGGTGGTGCGTGGTCTTGGCCACGAGGGTGATGTCGACGTCGGCCTTCTTGAGTGCCTTGACGCCGAAGAGACCGCCGAACCCGGAACCGATGACAACGACGTGATGGCGCTTCGATTCGACCGGTTGGATGCTCATTACCTGCTCCCTTGAAAATTAGATGTAGCTGCAACGGTAGTCGCCGCCGATCAGGGCGTCTCGGCAAGGTTCCCATGCGGCGGCTCGTCACGCCCGGCAGTTCGGCTCGTACACGCGGTGACCTGGGATGCGTCGACCCTCGATGGTTGCGGACGCGGCAGGGTGTGTGGTGAGTGCGCTCTTGATCGCTTCAGAAGCGGATCCGATTCTGTGGCGGAACACAAGGAGTCGACGCGATTGGCCCAAAGCCTGGTTTTTCGGTTCCCTGGGGTTCATACTCTGACCATGTTCGAGATAAGTGTTACCGAGAGTAACCTCAACACGTCGGTCGTCACCGTCGCTCAGGGGAGCGGCGGTCAGGGCGGGGGAGCCGCACTCGACCAGGTCTTCGGTATGAGCGCCGCGGCGGGAGTGATTTCACTCGGCCTGCTCTACCTTGCCTTTCTGCACCGTACTCGCCGCATCACCTGGCTGGGCCGACTTGCGGACTACGCCGGCGCGAAGACCAACCTCCCCGGGTGGGCAGCTCTGCCGTTGGTGATGTTCATATCGACGATTCTGACCGCGTTCCTTGGCTTCATCTGGGACGTCAGCCTGCACATCGGACGCGGACGCGACGAGGGGCCGCTCGCCAACCCGGCGCACTACTTCATCCTGGTCGGGTTGTTCTTCCTGTTCATCGCTGGTGCGCTCGCGATGATCCTGCCTCTCGACGAGAAGCCCGGCCGCGCCGCGATCAAGTTGACCCGCACGTGGTACGTCCCGACCGGTGGAGTGCTCATCATGGGGGCCGGCCTGTACGCCCTCATCGGATTTCCTCTCGACGACATCTGGCACCGCATCTTCGGTCAGGACGTGACGCTCTGGGGACCGACCCACCTGATGTTGATCGGCGGCGCCGGACTGTCCCTCGTCGGTGTGATTCTGCTCGAGCACGAAGGTCGAATCTCCATGGGCTCGGACGCCGATGGCCCCGATCCGCGCTGGCATCGGAGTCCGGTCCTGACGTGGTTGTTGCGCAGCTCCGCGTTCGGCGGATTGCTGATCGGTCTGTCGGTGTTCCAGATCGAATACGACTTCGGCGTCGAGCAGTTCCAGCTGATCTTCCAGCCGATGCTCATCGCGGGTGCGGGTGCCTTCGCGTTGATTGCCGCCCGCTTGATGGTCGGGCCCGGTGCCGCGGTGTTCGCTGTGGCGTTCGCCGCCGTCGTTCGGGAAATCACCGCTCTGCTCGTCGGACCGGTGTTCGGGGAGCCTCACAATGTGTTCGCTCTGTACCTGGGTGCAGCGATCGTCGTCGAGGTCATCGCGCTCACCCCGCTGGTGAAACGCCGTCTGCTGTTCGGTGCAGTCGCCGGCCTGGGAGTCGGAACCGTCGGAATCTGGGGCGAATCGCTCTGGGTCGACGCCGTTCATCTGTTTCCGTGGACATCGAGCATGTGGCTCGACACCCTGCTGATGACCGTCCCGGTCGGTGTCACCACCGGCCTCGCCGCGGGTCTGTTCGCGCAAGCGCTGAGCGGCGACGGGCTGCCCGGACCGGCCGTTCGCCGAACTGTCGTGTTCGCGATGATTCTCGCCCTCGGTGGCACCGTGGCCAACGGCCTTGCCTTCGAGGTGCCTACGGACGCCACTGCGACAGTGCGGTTGACGGACGCGGAACCTGTGGACGGTTTCCGCATGGTGACCGCCGAGGTGGAGATCGATCCGATAGATCTCGTCAGCGACGACCCCGAATGGGTCTCGATTCTCGCGTGGCAGGGCGGGGGAGACACGTTACGCGGCTTGGTGGTCGACCGACTGGAGGCCACCGGACCCGGCACCTTCCGGTCCACGAAGCCGGTCCCGGTCGACGGCACATGGAAGACTGTCCTCCGCATTCACGACGGTCGCACCCTGACGGCGGCACCGGTGTTCATGGCGGCCGACGAGGGCATCGGAGCAGAGGAGGTGTCCGCCGACGCGTCGTTCACTCGTGACCTGGTCTCGGAGATCACGCTGTTGCAGCGAGAACGGAACTTCGACCATCCGACGTGGTTGTTCGCCGCGGCGTCGCTCGTCGTTCTCGTGTGCACACTGCTGTTGGTCTGGGCTCTTTCGTGGGGAACGGTGCGTATCAGCTCGGTGACTCCCCGGAACTCGCTGCGCACCTCGAGTGAGCACAGAACACCCAGTCGCACATGACAGTTCATCTTTCGAGCTCGCAAGACGTCGTCTACCTCGCGGATCACTCGGTCGTGCTGGCGCTGCCGGCTCTGATACCGGCGTTCATCATCGTCGCAGTCGTTCTGTACATCGTCGCGAAGGACCGACGTGCGGAGAGAAACGAGAACGCCGAGGACGAATCCGCCGACTTGCCCGACCGGAGCTCGGACGACCTGCCCAGTGACCACAACGATGGGAAGAAGAAATGAAGTACGTCCGCTGCGCCGCTGTGACGGGCGCTGCGATGTTGTTCCTCACTGTCGGATGCTCGTCCGCTTCGGACACCGGCAGCAGCACCGCGGCGATGTCCTCGGCCACCGAGGCGTCCTCGGTGGCCGATCCGCAACCTGTCGGCACGGTCATCGATGTCACCATCATGGGCAGTGACATCTCACCCACCAACGAGCGTCTGGACGCAGTCGTAGGTGAGCCCATCACGCTGCGGGTGAACAGCGACACGACGGACGAGCTGCACATACATTCCGTGCCGGACCACACGTTCGAGGTGGAGGCGAAAGCCGATCAGACCTTCGAGTTCACCGTGGACGTGCCCGGTTCGGTGGCGATCGAGCTTCATCACGCCGATCGCACCGTCGCGACGCTCGCTGTCAGGCCGTGATCCTCGCCCACGGGTTGGGCGGTTCCACCGATCTGCCCCTGCCGGTCACGTTCGTCCTGATCGGCGGAGCCTGGGCGTTGTCGATTTCGTTCGCCGTTCTGATCTTCGCTTGGCGCACACCACGACTGGATCCGCGCAGGCGGTGGGCAACCGTTCCTCCTACGGCGCAGCGTTTCGTCGATGCACCCGCCACTCGGTGGACGCTGCGTCTCGTGGCGCTCGCTTTCTCGGTGTACATAGGGTGGGCTGCGTACGCAGGGCCGGAAGATGCGACGAACGCGCTCCCCGGGGTGTTCTACGTTCTCCTGTGGGTCGGCCTGCCGATCGCGTCGGCGTTCCTGGGCCCGGTGTGGCGCATTGTGTCGCCGGTCCGGACGATTCACGCGGTCGTGTGCAGAGCGCTACGCCGCCCCACTGATACCGGACTGATCGAGTATCCCGCTCGGTTGGGTGCATGGCCTGCCGTCGTAGGTCTGTTCGCATTCGTCTGGCTCGAGCTCGCGTACTCCGATCCAGGTTCTGTGGACGCCATTCGGACGTGGTGTTCGGCGTACGCAACTCTGATGCTCGCCGGGGCTATGACGTTCGGAGACAGGTGGTTCGACAACGGCGATCCGTTCGAGAAGTACAGCGACACGATTGCACGCCTGGCCCCGCTCGCCAGATCACCCGAAGGCCCGCTCGTGCTGCGAAATCCGCTCGACGGTCTACCGACGTTCCCGGTGCTTCCGGGTTCGGTGGGGGTCGTGGCCGTTCTCCTCGGATCGACTGCGTTCGACAGTGCGTCGCAGCTACCGGCCTGGCGCAATGTCGTCGACGACGTATCGGGATCCAGCGGCGGGGCGGTCGCGTTCCGCACTGTCGGTCTGCTCGCCCTGGTGTCGATCGTCGGGGTCGCGTTCTGGCTCTGCTGCCAGGCCACCGGCGGGCTGTCCCGAACCGAACGTCGAGCGCTCCCGGGGGCGTTGGCGCATTCGCTCATCCCGATCGCGTTCGGCTACGTGCTGGCTCACTACCTGACCTATTTCGTCGAGAAGGGCCAGAGCACCGTTCTGCTACTGACCGATCCGCTCGGTGACGGGTGGGATCTGCTCGGGCAGCAGGGGTGGGAAGTGTCCTACGTGTTGTCCGAGCACCCCGGCGTCGTGTCCTCGATCAAGGTTCTGTGTGTTCTGCTCGGCCACATCCTCGGAGTCGCCGCCGCCCACGACGCATCGCTGCGAATACTGCCGCGGGCCCACCGATTGAGTGGTCAGTTGGCTCTGATGGTGCTGATGGTCTTTTTCACCTTCGGTGGCCTGTTTCTGCTGTTCGGGGGCTGATTTCCGACCCGTCTCTTCTTACTCGACCAACGAGTTAAATGAGCGAACTTTCTATTGTCAGGACAAATGCTTGACATTGGCGTGTGATCCGGATTACATATTGAGCGCAACATCGATTGGTTCACCCGTTCCATGGCGGAACGGCGTCGAGAAAGAGAATTGATGACACTTCAGACGAGTCACGGCACTGGCCGACCAGGTTCACTCCGCGTGCTCCGTACCGGCGCCGTCCTCGGGTTGGCGCTGTGCGCCACCGTGGCTGCGGGATGCTCCAGCACCGGCGGTGCTCCGGAGAGCTCCGGCGGAGGCTCCAACGCAGGTACGGCCGACACACCCCGCGCGACCATCGCGATGATCACGCACGAAGTTCCCGGCGACACGTTCTGGGACCTGATCCGCAAGGGCGCAGAAGCCGCAGCTGCAAAGGACAACATCGAGCTTCGCTACTCCGCGGACCCGGAAGCTCCCAACCAGGCCAACCTCGTGCAGAGCGCCATCGACTCCGACGTCGACGGTATCGCCGTCACGTTGGCCAAGCCCGACGCCATGGCACCCGCCGTCGAAGCAGCTACCGCAGCAGGCATCCCCGTCGTCGCCTTCAATTCCGGTTACGACAGTTGGAAGGATCAGGGAGTCCAGCAGTACTTCGGTCAGGACGAGACCATTGCAGGTGAAGCCGCAGGCGCCCGCCTGACCGCTGACGGCGCCAAGAAGACGCTGTGCATCATTCAGGAACAAGGTCAGGTCGCACTCGAATCCCGCTGTGCAGGCGTAACCCAGGGATTCACCGGAGGCAGCACCGAGATTCTGAACGTCAACAGCAAGGACATGCCCTCGGTTGAGGCGACCATCACCGCCAAGCTGCAGCAGGACCCCAGCATCGATCACATCGTCGCCCTTGGAGCGCCGATTGCACTGACCGCCGTGCAGTCGAAGTCCAACGCCGGCAGTGATGCAACCATCGTCACGTTTGACACCAACGCCGCCCTCGTCGACGCCATCAAGGCCGGTGACGTCGCGTGGGCCATCGACCAGCAGCCGTACCTGCAGGGATACCTTGCAGTCGACTCGCTGTGGCTGTACCTGAACAACGGCAACACCATCGGTGGCGGCACCCCGGTTCTCACCGGTCCCGCGTTCATCGACTCGTCCAACATCGACGCCATAGCCGAGTACGCCCAGAACGGAACTCGCTAGGCGCGCGCCCGACGCGGCCACCCCTCGGCCGCGTCGGGCGCCACCAGCACGGAAGGATTTGTCATGAGCACACAGGCCGATTTGGATCTGTCCAAGCACACCGTCGTCACCGATGAGCGGGTCAAGAAGCAGAAGCCGTTGCAGCGGTTGCTGGTTCGTCCGGAGATCGGCGCGCTGTTCGGCGCGATCGTGATCTTCGTCTTCTTCTGCATCGTCGCTCCACCCTTCCGATCCCCGGAAGCTCTCGCCACCGTCCTCTACGCCTCGTCGACCATCGGCATCATGGCGATCGGAGTGTCGCTGTTGATGATCGGCGGAGAGTTCGACCTCTCCACCGGTGTCGCGGTGACGTTCTCCTCGATCATGGCCTCGATGATCGCCTACAACCTGCACCTGAACGTCTGGCTGGGATCGCTGCTGGCGCTCGTACTCGCCCTCGGGGTCGGATTCCTCAACGGCTATCTGGTGATGAAGACGAAGATTCCCTCGTTCCTGATCACCCTGTCGAGCTTCCTGATGCTGACCGGTATCAACCTCGCGGTCACCAAGCTCGTCACCGGGCAGGTCGCCACCCCGTCGATCTCGGACATGGCCGGCTTCGACTCGGCGAAGAAGGTCTTCGCCTCGTCCTTCCAGATCGGAGATGTCTCGATCCGCATCACCGTCGTCTGGTGGCTGTTGTTCACCGCCATCTCCACCTACGTGCTCATGAAGACCCGCATCGGCAACTGGATCTTCGCCGTCGGCGGCAACCAGGACTCGGCTCGCGCCATCGGTGTTCCCGTGACGAAGGTCAAGATCGGGCTGTTCATGTTCGTCGGATTCTGCGCCTGGTTCGTCGGCATGCACCTGCTGTTCGCGTTCAACACCGTCCAGTCCGGTCAGGGCGTGGGCAACGAATTCCTCTACATCATCGCCGCCGTCATCGGTGGCTGCCTGTTGACCGGTGGTTTCGGTACGACCATCGGAGCGATGATCGGCGCATTCATCTTCGGCATGGCCAACCAGGGCATCGTCTACGCCGGATGGAACCCGGACTGGTTCAAGTTCTTCCTCGGCGCGATGCTGCTGTTCGCCGTCATCGCGAACAATTCCTTCCGCAACTACGCAGCAAAAAGGTGACCGGTCATGACCACACACGCACAAACCCCGATCGAGAACGTCCCCTCGGGCGGCAAGACACCGCTCATCGAGCTCAAAGACGTCGGTAAGTCCTACGGCAACATCATCGCCCTCACCGGCATCAACCTGCGCGTCGGCGCCGGCGAGGTCACCGGTGTTCTCGGTGACAACGGCGCCGGCAAGTCCACCTTGATCAAGATCATGGCGGGCCTGCACCAGCAGACCGAAGGCGAACTGCTCGTCGACGGTGTCGACACCAAGTTCAGTTCCCCGAAGGACGCACTGGGCAAGGGCATCGCGACGGTCTACCAGGACCTCGCGGTGGTCTCCCTGATGCCGGTCTGGCGCAACTTCTTCCTCGGCCAGGAACTGCGCAAAGGCCCGTTCCGGACACTCGACGCCACCGCGATGCGCGCGACGACCATCGAAGAGCTGCACAAGATGGGTATCGATCTGCCCGACGTGGATGCACCCATCGGATCGCTGTCCGGCGGCCAGCGTCAGTGTGTGGCGATCGCCCGAGCTATCTTCTTCGGCGCACGCGTGCTCATCCTCGACGAGCCGACCGCCGCGTTGGGTGTCAAGCAGTCCGGCATGGTTCTGCGATACATCTCCGCCGCGAAGGAGCAGGGCTTCGGCGTCGTGTTCATCACCCACAACCCGCATCACGCGTACATGGTGGGTGACCACTTCGTGCTCCTCAACCGTGGTCGCCAGAAGCTCGACTGCACCTACGACGAGATCAGCCTCGACGATCTCACCAAGGAAATGGCGGGCGGCGACGAACTCGAAACCCTCACCCATGAGCTGAGGCGCTGAGTCACGTCGCAATTCGGCGACATGGCCGCGTTCGACCGGGTCGGCCCGCTTGTCTCCCACCGGAGACAAGCGGGCCGACCCATTTCTCGTCCGCAATACGTACACGCATCCGCCGTGTGCGCGTCGGTGTCGCGCGATAGGTTCTCTGGCACGAGGCCCGACGAACACCTGCGGTGAGGCGAGCATGAGCGACTATCCCGATGTGCCGGAGAGCATCCTGAAGGTCATCAGAGCGGTGTGCTCGAGATTGCCCGAGACCGTCGAGGAGCGCGCGTGGACCGGGGTGCGCTGGCGGGTACGCACCAGGACGTTCGCGCACGTGTTGGTGGTCGAACCGGGCAGGCCGGCGTCCTACGCCGACGCTGCGGGACTCGCGGAACCCGCCACGGTGTTGACGTTCCGATCCGAGGCGCCCGAACTGGACGTGCTGCTGCGGTCCGGGCCGCCGTTCTTCGCGACGCCGTGGGGGCAGGACACGGTGGGAATGCTGGTCGACGACGCCGACGAGGACGAACTGTCCGAGCTGCTCACCGACAGCTACTGCCTGCTCGCTCCCCGGAAGTTGGCGGAATCGGTGGATCGTCCGGGCGTCTGAGTCGTGCCGGTGACACACTCGAAGACATGACAGCGTTCCCTGTACTCGACCTGACCCCGGACGAACTGCTGACCACGACCCGCACCGTGCGCAAAAGACTGGACCTCACCCGTGACGTCGACCCGGATCTGATTCGCGAATGTCTGGAGATCGCGTTGCAGGCACCGTCGGGTTCCAATCGGCAGGGCTGGCAGTGGATGGTCGTCACCGACCCCTCGCTGCGTGCGCAACTGGGGGACATCTACCGCCAGGAGACCGAGAAATACCTGGCGTCGCGGGCGTCGGCGGCGAAACTGTTCGCCGACGACCCCCAGCGAGCACCGGTGCAGAAGCGAGTCGGTGACAGCGTGGCCTGGCTGGGTGACCACATGGGGGAGGTGCCGGTTCTGCTCATCCCGTGTATCCGCGGGGCCGCCCGGCTCCCGGCCGGCAATCAAGCCGGCCTGTGGGGATCACTGCTGCCCGCTGCGTGGAGCTACGCGCTGGCCGCCCGAGCGCGAGGACTCGGCACGGCGTGGACGACGCTGCACCTGTCCCGGGAAGACGAGGTCGCCGAATTGCTGGGTATCCCGCAGGGCTTCCATCAGGCCGCGCTGATCCCCACTGCGTACTTCACCGGTGAGACGTTCAAGCCCGCTCCGCGTGAACCGATCGATTCGGTTCTGCACATGGACAGGTGGTAGGCGCGGTCGTCGGCGGGCCAGTGGTGCAGGGTACTTCAGCTGCGAGCCCTACGCGCGAGTTCGACAGTAGCTTCGCGGAGGTCGTCGATCTTGGTTATCGGTGACGCGTAGCCGACTCTGGTCGTGGCATGTCCACGAGGTGTGGTGACGCTGAGATCGAGGCCGTACCGATCGGCCGTCGTGCATGTGGCGACGGTTGCATCGGGATAACCGCCGAGGTTCTGCGCCATCGCCAGTAGCGAATCGGCATGATCCTCGTTGAGATGCGAGATCGCGTACGCCGCTCCGGGTGACACCGGATCGGCAGTGGCGGTCTCGTAGTCGGCGGCTGTGGCCGAGTCCATTCGCCCGTAACCTCCGACCCAGCGGGCTCGTTCGACTCGGAGCACCCACAGCGAGAAATCGCTGTAATCGATGTAGTACTTCGCCGCGGGCACAGCATCGAGGTGTGCGGCTCGAGCGGCGTCGAGTTCGGGTCCGGTGGGAGCGTCCACCCGGCCGGCAAGCGTCACCCGGGAGATCGCCAGAGGATCACTCGCGGTTTCCGGGGCGACGATCGAGACACTTGCGCGTCGATCACCGTGCAGGTTGCGTCCGTGTTCGGCCATCCGAGAGACACACAACACGGGCGAGCCACCCAGAAGTCCGTAGGTGACGTACGACGCCCACGGATCACCGTCGGCGGTCAGGGTGGCGAGCGTCGCGATGTTGGTCGACGCGGCGACGGTGCGAGCTTCCTCTGCAGGCGTCGGTCGGCGGACGTCCTCGACATCGACGAGCGGGGGAGGAGTCGACGGTGCATCACCTGGGTCGCCATGATCGAGTGCCATGCCGGGCAGTCTACGGAGTCGCCGTGTGGCACGGGCAACTGTGTGACGCCGTTTGGAGACCGACCCGTCTGGGCATGTCAAGGCCGTGATGAGGGTGTTGCGCACCAACCGGACGGTGCGAGCGGTAATGGCGGCGATGGGGTTGTTCGTGGTGGTCGCTGCAATCTGGGCCGGCGTGGGGTATGTCTACGCCGACGACAGGAAGGCAGCGTCGGCGACGACGGTCGGTTTGTGCGTGCTGGGTGTGGGGTGGCTTCTGGTGGCGCTGGCCGTGACGATCAAACTGGTTCGGCTCAAGCTGAGGCGCAAGGCCAGCACCGACGAGTAGTCGGGGGGCGCCCCGGGTCGTTCGTCGATTCTGCACTGTCACGAAGTCCCGAAGTCCCGCACTCCCGAAGTCACCGGCACTCGAACTCACGTACGTCGGCGGAGAGAATTGCGGCCTGCTGACCGGCATCGGGACCGGAGCCACGAAACGCGTGAAGATGCTCGACGTCGTCCCACCTCTCGTAGATGTCGATGCGCCCGCTGTCGAGCAGGTCGGCAGCGATGGAGAAGTCCAAGCACCCTTCCGATTCCCTGGCCAGCCGCACTACCTCCACACAATCGGACAGGTAGGAATCTCTGGAGTTCGGTTCCACGGTGAGGTGCCCTGCAACGATGATCATGTGGGTACCGACATCGCGGTAGCCGAGAACTCATCGCCGAGGAGCAGCCGTGCGAGCACGAAAGATCGTCACCAACCTCACCGTCCCCGACATCGACGCAGCGAAAGGTTTCTACGAGCAGTTCCTGGGCCTGGAGACCCAGGAATTCAGTCTTGGATGGGTGGCGCGGTTCACCGCACCCGACGGCGACACCAGCGTCCAGCTAGTCACCCGTGACCGAACCTCACCCGTCGACTCCGTGATGTCGGTGATGACCGACGATGTCGACGCCGCGTACGACGAAGCCGTCGGCGCCGGGTACGAGATCGTGCATCCGGTGACGAACGAGCCCTGGGGCGTGCGGAGGTTTCTCGTCCGCGCGCCGGACGGAAACGTCGTGAACATCGTCCGTCACCACAGCGACTAGGCCTTCACCCGGCGATGAGGGCTCCACGGCGGCTTAGCTTCACGGCGACTGGGCCTCACTGCTGTACGGACTCCAGTACCGCCAATGTGCGGGTCGCTCTGGTCATCGCGACGTACCGATCGACTGCGCCCTCGATGCCGCTGCCGAACGCGGCCGGTTCGACGAGAACCACCAGATCGAACTCGAGCCCTTTGGACAACGACGGGGTCAACGACCGGATGCGATCGGTCTCACGGAACGTCGCGGCTCCGATGACGCATCCGATGCCGTCCGGGTTGTCGGCGAGCCAACGCTCGGTGATCGACGCGAGTTCCGACGGGTCCCCGTACGTCACCGGGACACCGCCGGCCCGAATGGATGTGGGTACGTTCGCGTCGGGGAGCACTCGTCGAATCTCGGGTTCGGCGACGGCCATCACCTCCTCCGGGGTGCGGTAGTTGATGGTCAGTTCCTGGATGGTCACGCCTTTCGTGTCGGTGTCGGTGACGCGTCCGATGCCCACTCGTTCGAGTCGGTCCATCCACGTCTCGGTGAATCCGTGGCGCGCCTGCGCCCGGTCGCCGACGATGGTGAAGCTTCCGGACGGGCAGCGCTGCACCAGCATCTGCCATTCCGCGTCGGTCAATTCCTGTGCCTCGTCGACGACGATGTGCGCGAACGGCCCGGCCATTCGGTCCGGTTCGGTGTGCGGAAGCACGGAATCGTCGACCAAGGCGTCGCGAATTCCGTCCTGCCGGAGTTGGGCGTACAGACCGTCCTCGTCGTCGAGCTGCAGGAGTTCCTCGACGACCCGGTCCATCCGCCGTCTCTCGGCGGCTGCCGCGGCCGCGCGTCGGCGCAGGATTCGCCCTGATTCGGGGTCGCCGAGGCGGCGACGGGCCGCATCCAGGATCGGAAGATCCGCCGTGGTCCATCGAGAAGGGTCGCTTCGCTGCAGAAGCGCGACTTCGGCCGGGGTCAGCCACGGCGCGCACAGACGCAGGTATGCGGGTACGGACCACAGGTCGGCCACCAGGTCGGCCGCCTCGACCGACGTCCACGAATTGTCCAGAGCTGCACGCAGTTCGTCGTTGGCCTGAAGCGACGCACGGACCTCGGACTCCGGGGCCTCACCGACGTACTTGTCGACGAGGATGCTCACCAGGACGTCCCACACGAGCTCCCGAGCGTCGTTGTGCGACGTCGTCGAATCGGCGGCGTCGAACGCTTCTTTCCAGTCGGCAGCCGAGAGGTGAAGATCCGCCCACTCCGTCTCCACCGTCATCGGCTTCGTGGGGGGCTGCTCGTAGAACCGAACAGCTCGTTCGACGGCCCCGACCATGTCCACCGATGATTTGAGCGCGGCGACGGCCTGGTCGTCCTCGATTTCGGCGGTCTCGCCTTCGGCCACGAGGTCGGGCAGCGTGCACGTGAGCACGCCCTCCTCACCGAGGCTGGGAAGAACATCGGAAACGTAGTTCAGGTACGGCTTGTGCGGTCCGACGAAGAGCACCCCGCCCCGATTGTGGCCCAGCCGCGGATCCGAGTACAGCAGGTAGGCGGTGCGATGCAGCGCCACAACGGTTTTGCCGGTACCGGGACCGCCGTCGACCACGAGCGCACCGTCGGATCCTGCTCTGATGATCGCGTCCTGGTCGGCCTGAATGGTGCCGAGAACGTCACGCATCCTCGGAGACCGTGTGGCTCCGAGGCTCGCGATGAACGCAGATTGGTCGTCGAGTGCCGCAGATTCGGCGCCTTCGCCCGCGCGGTCGGTGAACACCTCGTCCCAGTAGTCGGCGACGCGGCCGTTCGCCCATCGGTATCGGCGACGTCCGACCAAGCCCATAGGGTTTCGATGAGTGGCACCGAAGAACGGTTCGGCAGCGGGGGAGCGCCAGTCGAGCACCAGTTGCTCGCCTGCGTCGTCGAGCAAGCCGACGCGTCCGACGTAGATCGGATCGGAACCGTCGGCGGGCTGCATGTGTCCGAGGCACACGTCGAGGCCGAACCGTCGTAGAGAGCGAAGGCGTTGGGTCAAACGGTGAACTTCGAAGTCTCGTTCCATCGCTTCCTGACCCATTTGCCCGGTGGACCGCCGCGTGGCGTCGAGTCGAGCCGTGGCGTCGGCGATCGACGACGCCAGGCTGGATCGAATTGCGGCGAAGTGCTTTTCGTCCTCGTGAATCAATTCGGCTGCGGCCTTTCGAGCCCGGTTTCCGGTCAGGTCGAAGGCCGAGGTCGACGTGTGGTCGCTGGTCGAGGGTGGCATGCGCGCACGCCTTTCGTTCCGGTGAGTGTCAGGTTCGGTGCGCTATTCTGCGGCACTACCGGGGTCTTGCCACAAGCCCATGGGTGCGCTATAGATTGATAGTGGAAGAGACACGTCGTCTCGATTCCGCTTCAGAATCCCCAATTGCCACCGGCGCCCCACTCGCCGTGCTGGGCACTCTGCAATTCGGAATTGCAACCGGATTGCCCTGAAACAACACTGATTACAGTGGTCGACACCGAGGAATTGTGCCTCGAACCCTGTCGAGGGTGGGGGAGGCGTCCCTCCGCCCGGACTCCGCGACGAGGGTCGGCTCAGGCCTTCTCGGCGGTGCGCAGCCGCAAGATCACAAGGATCACTACGGCAACCGACGCCGACACGACGACGACCTTCTGCGGAATCCCGGCGTACCCCTCCACGAGATGCCAGTTCTCGCCGAGTCGATAGCCGGCGGTGACGAAGACGGTGTTCCATATCAGACTGCCGACCGTGGTGAGCAGAACGAATTTCAGCGGCCCCATCCGCTCGATCCCGGCCGGCAGCGAGATGAAACTGCGAAACAGCGGGATCATTCGTCCGAGCAGGACTGCCTTGGAGCCGTGCTTCGCGAACCAAGCCTCCGATCGATCGAAGTCACGGGTTTGAATCAGCGGCATTCGCACCACCAGCGCGCGAGTACGTTCCCGCCCGACGATCGCGCCGACGGCGTAGACGACGATCGCGCCCAGAACCGACCCGAGCGTCGTCCAGAAGAGCGCGGCACCGAAGGAGAACACTCCGTTGCTGGCGGAGAAACCGGCGAGAGGCAGGACCAGTTCACTCGGGATCGGCGGGAACAGGTTGTCCGCTCCGACGACGAGGGCTGCGCCGGGGCCACCGAGGGCATCCATCACGTCCACCGCCCAACCGGCGAGCCCGCTTGGAGGTTCCGCCTCGCTGGCGGCTGCAATCAACATGTGGGACATGACATTTCTCCTCGTTCGTAGATGACGTGGCTCCTCCAGGAAGGACACCGAGAACGTTAGGAGCGCCGGGCTCGTAGGACATCGAGGACAGCCGTCGATCGTCGCGGTGGTACGCCCCCGTGCACATAGTGCGGTTTTCCGCAGTGTCGAGACCCGATGTGCTCGGTTACTCTGCATGCGTGCCGGGGAACCACGTCGAGTACCCACCCGAGCAGTCGGATCGTATCGCCGTCAGCTCGCTTATCGGGCGATGGCTGCTGGCTCTGGCGGGAGTACTGCTCGGTGGTCTCACGTCGGTTGCGGGCTTGCTCTTCATCGCGGTGGCGTCGGTTGCCCTCGTCTCAGGGCACGTGCTCGGAAAGCGTGGGGAGCCTGTTCGTGCCGCCGTTGCGGAGGGTGCGCTGACGTTGACTGCGCTCGAGGTTCGGAGGATCATCCGCTTCCACGGTCGGTTACGGACAGACGCACTCACTCCACGACGATGCAGGACATATCTTGGAATGCGCTGGGCTGTAGGGCTACTCGGACTGGGCGTGGTTCTTCTGCTAGTGCTGTGTCTCGCCGTGGCCGGGTCGATGCTGTCTGCATGGCTTCTGAACGGCAGTTGGGGCTTGATCGAGAGTTCGGACCGAGTCGACGCGCTACTCGTGGCAAGTGCGGCGCTGCCTGGAATCTTGTTGGTGTTCGTAGCCGCCGTCGGGGTGGTAGGGGTGGGGTCGCTGGATCGATGGTTCGGCGCTCGAGTTCTGGGACCGCAGTCCGACAGGTTGCTGCGCCACCGCGTCGCAGAACTGACGAGCAGTCGGAACCATGTGGTCGATGCCATCGACGACGAACGGCGCCGAATCGAGAGGGACCTGCACGACGGTGTGCAACAGCAACTGGTCGCACTCGGGATGCTCATCGGCCAGGCACGACGCGCCGACGAACCCGGCGAGCTACTCGATCGCGCGCGAGCGACGGCGCAGGAAGCGATCGGGGAACTGCGCGAAGTCGCCAATCGGGTGTACCCGATTGCCCTCGATCACTCCGGTTTGCACCAGGCGCTGGAAACGATGGCCGAGCGAGCCACTGTTCCTGTCCGAATCACGTACGAACTGAAGGAAAGGGTGCGGCCCGCGGTGGAAACGGCACTGTACTTCGTGGTCGCGGAAGCGGTGACCAATGCAGCCAAGCACGCATCCGCTCAGGTGGTGAACGTGACTGTCACTCGCCAGAAAGTCGAACGCATACGTGTCGTCGTCACCGACGACGGTGCCGGAGGAGCGGATCCTTCGGGCACCGGTCTGTCCGGGTTGGCTCGGCGCGTCGCGGCGTTGGACGGCACCTTGACCGTGGACAGCCCCTGTGGCGGACCGACCGTCGTGACCGCGAGCATCCCATGCGGGTGATGGTCGCCGAAGATTCGGCCTTGCTGCGCGAGGGACTGGTGCGCATGCTCGCCGACGAAGGCCACGATGTGATCGCGTCCGTTGGCGATGCGGACGCACTCCTGGATGCCGTCGAGGAGAATCGCCCGGACATCGTCGTCACCGATGTGCGCATGCCCCCGGATCACACCGACGAGGGTCTGCGGGCTGCACTGACCATCCGCACTCGATGGCCCGATGTCGCGGTTCTCGTGCTGTCCCAGCATGTGGAGACTCGATACGCGGGGGAGTTGATCAGTGGTTCCGACGGGAAGGTCGGGTATTTGCTCAAGGACCGCGTGGTCGAGATAGACGAATTCCTGGACGCCCTGAACAGAGTTGCCGACGGCGGAACCGTGTTCGACCCCGAGGTCGTGCGACAACTGTTGTCGCGCACGAGCAAATCGAACCCCGTGGACCGTCTCACTCCGCGCGAACGCGACGTGCTCGAACTGATGGCTCGGGGCTTCACCAATGCGCGGATCTCTGCCGATCTGTTCATCTCCGTCAGTTCGGCCGAGAAGCACATCAACTCGATCTTCGAGAAACTCGGACTGTCGAACTCCGCCGGCCTCAGCCGTCGCGTCATGGCCGTCGTGACCTACCTTCGTAGCTGACGATCGGTATCGGGGCGTTCGATGGTTCACCGAGACATGCGCTTCCCAGTCTGCCGACCGAGTGGTATCCATGAAGTGTGCGCAAGCTGGTCATCACACAGAACATCACCATCGACGGCGTCATCGAAGCAACCGAGGATTGGTTCACCCAAGCCGGGAGCGACCCGGAGCTCGGCGCGGCATTGGCGGCTCAACGCGACGCCTCCGACGGCTTCCTGGTAGGCCGAGTGACCTTCGAAGGTATGCGTGACTACTGGGGACCGAAGACCGACGACACAACTGGCGTGACCGATCATCTGAACCAAGTCGCCAAGTACGTCGTGTCCACGACACTGCAGGAACCCGGGTGGGCGAACTCGACCGTATTATCGGGTCCGCTGGTCGACGAGGTGACACGGATCAAGAAGACGACCGGTTCCGACATCGTGTGCACCGGAAGCATCACGTTGTGTCGCAGTCTGATTGCGGCGAATCTCGTCGACGAGTACCGATTGTTCGTGTATCCGTATGTTCGCGGTCACGGCGAACGGTTGTTCGACGGTGCACCATCGCTCGGGGTACGCCTGCTGGAGTGCCGGGCGTTTCCATCCGGCGCATCGTTGATGCGTTATGCGTCCCCGTCGTGACGTAGAGGTACGGTGTACGGTCTGCCGAACTGCGTGGAGACACCTGGTGCGTACAACACCGAGTCCGGTGGACTGTCGGATACGTTCGGAAGTCCCGCTGCACCGAGGAGTTGGTCGTCGCAGTGGGTGACGGCGGCGTCGTACAGCTGCCAGCGGCGATGGACATTCGGCACGTACAGAAGCCGTCCTGCCAAGGAAGTGTGCAGACCCCAACGCGCGGTGAGGAATTGAGCAAGTGGGTCGTCGGACATGTCGCAGGAGCCACGATGCACCCCGAAACTCGTTGTGCTTCCGCGCTGCGGCGGCGCGAGACGATTGCTTCGGTAGGCAATCGACGTCTCGTCGTCCTCGATGGTGATCGACGCCCAGCGATACGGAACACCGACGAGGTTGGTCCCGGCAACCACCGCGAGACGGCTGGCTTCCAGCGATCGGAACACCACCCCGCGTCGGCCGTTCGCGTCCACCGAGTACAGCCGAACGTTGATCTCGGGAAACGTACCGAAATAGGGGACAGGACGACCGTATCCGAGCCCGGCTCCCACCATCCGAAACCCGATCAGTCCGACCCACGACGTGCCGTCGAACTCGTCAGGGACAGTGCCTGCAGGCAAGAGCGGTGCAACACGCCGACTCGGAACGCGCCAGTGCAGGAACACCAGGCGTTCCCAGCGCTGGTCCATGAGAATCGGGCGTGGTAACAGCGGGGGCCTCGGCCACAGTCGTCGTCCATCGTCGGGATTCATTTGATCAACAGTAGGCGTGCACATCCGCGCTCAACCGAAAACTTCCTCGGCGCCTCGGTTCGACGCTCCAGCCGATTCGGATTCGCTCGTTTGCGTCGTCCACGAACCTGTGGGTCGATCGGTGCACTGCCGGTCGCCTCCACCGTGGTGTAGTCGGCGGATGGGAATAGATGCGCGCACCGTCCTTGTGGATGTTTCCGAGCAGGTTGGCGTAGGGGGAGTAGTTTCCGCATTCGTCGAGCTTGCGGCGCACTAGCTGAAGCGTTGAATCGCGTGCGGCGGAAATTTCACGACACGCCTGCACCGCCAACGAGGCGGAGGGGCGCCGCATCGTCCGTCACGGAAGGTCGCGTGTCGTTGTGGTCAGCACCCATTCGATGGCGGTGGTCACTGCATCGCGTGATTCCGGCGAATCGTCGAACATGTCGAATCCGTGAGTGCCCTCGGGTACGTCGATGATGTCGAGTTCCGCTTCGGCTTCCGCTGCGGCCGTGATGAAAGCGTCGACGCCGGCGATGAATTCCGGTCGCTCTCGCCCCACCTTGGTGAGCAAGATCGGGAGCCGGCCGACGCTTCGGATCGCACCGACAGGGTCGACGTGCGGACCGACGCCCCATTCCGGGACGGTGTCCAGCACCGGGTAGGTGAGCGCGATGCACGTCAGCCACGATGGCGGGTCCCTCAGCCAATCGGTAGTGAGCAGTCCGCCTCCGGAGAAAAACCAGAGGGCGACCCGGTCGCGGTCCACTCCGGGTAGCGTCCGGGCGAGTTCGACGCCAGCCGCGACTTCCTCCGCAGCTGATCTGCAGTGCGCCAGGGTGTCCATCTGATGTTGAACGGTGACGCCGATGGCACCTCGCTCGGCGACGATCGATCCGTAGCCCACATACATGGGGTGGTCCCGTGGCCGCCAGTCGTGAACGCCGGGAGGGCGTGGCCCGCCGTGTACGAAGACAACAATCGGTTGTTTCACACGCGCTGGTTCGGGTGACTCAGCCGACCGATAGACGTCGATGGTGTCGTGACGTTCTCTATGCGCCTTGGGTGTGGGAAGTATGAACGGGTGTTGGCTCATTCAGTTCCTTTCGTCGATTGCGGTTCGATTGCAACCGCAAGCTTCGAGATTGCAGCACTGTGGGCGGATGTGGACGTGAGTCGTACGTGAACGGTGGCGGCGGTCGGAAGATTAATCCGATGCAACACGCAGCACTTGAATTGACATAATGTAGATTATCGGCAAAAGCGCGACCAGCGTGTACGCCCGGATGAGCACCCAGTGATCGACCGATCCGTTGCGCGTACATGTGCCCGCCTTCGAACCGGATCGACGATCGTCCTAACTGCGCCGTGTGCTGGCTGATGCCTTCCAGCGTCCGCGTGCACCCTTGGGTCGATCCGTGCGCCATGATTCGATTCGATTCGGCTCGCAGGCCGGAACCGTCTCCTCGTGGTAGCGCGACCTCCGACTCGGAACCTTGGCCGCTTCCCTGTAATCGTGCCACTCTCTGTTATTTCGTCACAGTGACGAAACTTACGGGTTGTCGCGGTCGCCGTCACGCGTCGCGTCATGTCTTCCGGTATGCGCGAGGCAGAACGAACCAGAATCCGATCATGATCACCGCGACCACGACGGCCGCCGGTAATGCCGCACTCAGGCCGAGGACTATCTCGAATGTCAAGGCAACAGCTCCGATCAACGTGATACCCAGCATCACGATGCCGCTGATCGCGAGCGTGTTGCCCACTCGCACCAATACACCGATTGCACGCTGACGAAACAGCAATCGATGCATGCCCACCGGCGCAACCAGCAGGATCGTCGCGAGAATCGACGCCGATACGGTCACGAGATATACGACGTGACCCGCTGAAGAGAGATCGTCGAAGCGGCTCTGGAACGGCAAGGTGAGCAGAAATCCCGTCAGCAGCTGGACGCCGGTCTGGACGACCCGCAGCTCCTGCAACAGTGCGAGCCAGTTTCTGTCGAGCTGCTGAGTGGGAGTTTCGTTGCGCGCCTTACCGTTCCATTCGAGGTGATCCGGATCCTCGTCAGTGCTCATTGCATCAGACTAGCTGCGGAGACTACTCAGAGTTCGAATTCGCTTGGGTCGATTCCTACGGCGAAGCACGCGTTCTTGACAGCGGCTTTCTCGTGATCGTCGAAGTGTCCATCGGCACCGCCGATGATGATGCCGATCTGGATCACCGCACGAGCTTGATCCGGTTTGCCCTTCAACTTGCCGATCGTGGCAGTTGCCTCCACCTTGCCGAAGTCGAAATCTCCGGCAAGCTTGTCGCAGTACCAGTCGAACTTCTGGCGAAGCTCCTCGGCGGGAAAAACTTTGAGCGCTTCGTTGCCGGAGATCAGTGCCGCTGTCTTCTGCCGCTCGGCCGGATCGATGGTGCCATCGGCCGCAGCGATCAGGGCACACATGGCCATGCTCCCGTTCGCGAACTCCTTGTTCTTGAACTGGACGGTCTTGGTCTGCAACTGCCCGTTCAGTTCGGTGGCCTTCGCCTTCAACTGGTCCCAGAAAGCCATGACATTCCTTCGCTCGCGTTGCCCGGACCGCACTCGCCGTGCGGTCGCCACCATTGTGCCCGTCGGTCGACCGGTTAGCCGGAATCAGTCACGACGATCTCGGGCGAGCACTCAGTGAACTCTGGCGGCGACTTCGGCCCCCAGGCTGGTCGTCGGCAGTAGGATCGGCGCGTGAACCTCGAGGAGTACGTGTCCAAGGACGCAACCGAACTCGCATCCTTGGTGGCGGGCGGCGAGGTCACCGCACCGCAATTGCTGGAACTCGCTCGCCGACGCGCCTACGACGTCGACGGCAAGCTCAACTCGATCGTGGCTCGAACCGATTCCGCAGCAGACGACGCGGCGCAGACCCTCGGCCGCGGACCGTTCGCGGGTGTTCCGTTTCTACTGAAGGACCTGGCACAGGAATACAAGGGATACCCGACGTCCTACGGGTCGCGTTCACTTGCCGACGACATCGCGACCGAGAACTCGTTGATCACTCAGCGATTCCTCGACGCAGGTCTTGTCGTCTTCGGTAAGACCAACACACCGGAACTCGGCGCCAAGGGCGTCACGGAATCGGACTACTGGGGTCCGGCTCGCAATCCGTGGAACCTGCACCGAACACCCGGCGGTTCGTCGGGTGGTTCGGGTGCCGCCGTAGCCGCCGGGATCGTTCCAGCGGCCGGCGCGAACGACGGCGGCGGTTCCATACGAATACCGGCCGCATGCAACGGTCTCGTCGGACTCAAGTTGAGTCGGGGGTTGTCGCCGTACGGACCACAGACCGGCGAAATCATGTTCGGGATGGTCAGTCAGGGCGTCGTCAGCCGGACGGTCCGCGATAGTGCGGCCCTCTACGACGCCATCGTCGGGCCGGACCCGAGCGCCGGCTACCTCGCGCAGTTTCCTACGGAGCGATTCGTCGACGCGATAAGAACCCGCCCGACCGGACTTCGAATCGGATGGTCCACGTCGTCGACCGTGAATCCGTCGCCGCATCCGGAGGCTGTGGCGGCCGTGGAACACGCGGCCGCGCTGCTGGAAGAACTCGGCCACCATGTCGAAGAGGTTCCTCAGCCGTACGACGACTGGGCACTGTCACGTGACTTTCTGACGATCTGGTTCGCGCAGGTGTACGCGCAGGTAGCCGAGATCAAGGCCAGGACCGGTGCCAAGAATTCCGATTTCGAGGCGGACACGCTCGCCGTGGCCGAGTACGGTCGCCACACCGGATTCGTGGCCCCGGTAGCAGCGCTCGAGAACACGAAGGTCTACACGCAGTCGCTCGCAGCGTTCCATCGAAAGTTCGATTTTCTTCTCACCCCGACCTTGGCTACTCCCCCGCTTCGCATCGGTGCTGCCTCGACTCCGCCGATGATGCAGCGCGCGGCGCGAGCGGCAGGTGTTCTTCGCGCTGGACGGATCATGGATCTGACAGGGATTCTCGACGATGTCGTCCAGAACAACCTCGGGTGGGTGCCGTACACCCAGCTCGCGAACGTCACCGGCCGACCGGCAATCAGTGTCCCGGTCCACTGGACCTCGGACGGTTTACCACTCGGCGTTCAATTCGTCGGACACCTCGGCTCCGACGGCGCTCTTCTTCGGCTTGCCGCGCAAATCGAAGAGGCTGCTCCGTGGATTCACCGCTTTCCTGCAACTGCCACCCCTGTCTGAGGAACGCGCCCGTTTGACGGCTGCGGGCAGCGGTTATCTCGTGTCGGACAGCGATGCACGCTGCCGGACACGAGACGAGGAGAAGACATGGCGGCCGACAAGTCCAGTAGCTCTCAGCCTCAGCTGAAGGACGAGGACCTCTACGAGAAGCTGCGCGAGGAGGGCAATTCCAAGGAGAAGGCAGCGCGGATCTCCAATGCCGCCGCCAACCAGGGTCGTTCCACGATCGGCGCGAAGGGTGGCGAATCGGGCTCGTACGAGGACTGGACCGTCGACGAGCTGAAGTCACGCGCCAAGGAACTGGGTATCGAGGGTTACTCCGACCTGAGGAAAGCAGAGCTGATCGACACGCTCAGGGAACACTGACCCCCGGACATCGGCCCGGCGGACCGGCCTCAATTCCGGAGATACGCCAGGATGTCCGGGGTAACCGCATCGGTGATGTCCTGGTACGCGTCGTGCTTGGTCAAGAACTTGGCCACCAGCGGGCACACCGGAACGATGCGACGTCCGCGCGCACGGACGTCGTCGAGGGCAGCAGTCACCAGAACCGAGCTCAGACCATGTCCGGCGTAGGCGTCGTCGATTTCGGTGTGAAAGAAAATCCGTTGCTCGCCGCGGTCACGAAACTCGGTGAATCCGATGACGTGTCCGTCGAGTACGAGCGTGTAACGCCGCCCGTCCGTGTCCTCCGAGACGACCACACGATCGCGGATGTCGTGCTGCTCGTTGCTCATCATTTCCCTTTCGGCGACGTCGTGTCGGAGTGCGGACGAACCTGATGCCGACTCACGATGGAGATTCGATTGAACGCATTCATGGCTATCGCGACCCAGCTGACGGCAGCCACCTCGACCTCGGTCAGGACACTGCTCGCTGCAGCGTAATCGCGGTCCTGGTCGACGGAACCAGGAAGCCGAGTCACGGACTCGACCAAGGTGAGCGCTGCGCGCTCCTTGTCGCTGAACAGTGATGTCTCGCTCCACGCCGGTAGAACCGCGAGCCGCTGAGCACTTTCGCCTGCCTCCAGCGCGGCGGTCGAATGAACGTCGAGACAGTAGGCGCACCCGTTGATCTGAGACACGCGAACGTTCAGCAACTCGACGAACCGTCGATCCATCCCCGCGGTGCCGGTCGCGGTGCGAACAGCTTTGGCCACTGCCAGCTGAGCTTTGAACACGTCTGGATTCGCTTTGTCCAGCAAGACCCGGCGCGGAGTGACTTCGGACAACGGAGGCCTTTCGACGATGCGGTGGACGTTCGCGAACAACGATAACCCATGTAGTTGACGTCGCAACTATATGGTCACGAACCGTCGGGTGCCGTCGGTCAGCGCAGCCGTTCGGCATCCCTAGCGAGGGCAACGAGATCTCCGCACAACCGCGCGAGCTCGTCCGCACCCGCACCCTCGGCCACAGCCGTCGCAACATCCTCCGCTGCGCACCGGACCTCGAAGTTGCGGTCGATCAGTGCGGATGCCTCGTCCGCACTCAGCACCACGGCGTCCTCGGGAATCGACGTGCCCTTGACCGCCGACCTGTGTTCGTAAGCACGCTGCCGACACGACTGCCTGCAGTACCGCCTGCGCCGTCCCATGCCACCGTCGGCGACGTCCCGGCCACACCAAGCGCAAGCGTGCACGCGACGCGACTTCACCGACATGCCGACGAGCCTACGACGGTGTGGCGGTAGAATGGCGCAAACGTGTCTGCGGGTCGGCTCGTGTCGTGCGAACGTCGAGCCCGTGGCCGGGAACGATTCGCCGCGCCGGCGCGTTGTACATCCGTGAGTCGAATGCAGTGCGCGCTGCGGACGAGCACGCACTATCGAGGGAGAGGACGCCACAATGGCAGATCGAGTACTACGAGGTAGCCGACTCGGCGCCGTGAGCTACGAGACCGACCGCGACCACGACCTTGCGCCACGCCGCGTTGCGCGTTACCGCTGCGACAACGGTGAGGAGTTCGATGTCCCGTTCGCGGACGACGCCGAAATCCCCGGAACGTGGCAGTGCCGTAACGGTTTGGAAGGCTCACTCATCGAGGGCACCGCTCCCGAGGCAAAGAAGGTCAAGCCGCCCCGTACCCACTGGGACATGCTTCTCGAGCGTCGGTCGGTCGAAGAACTGGAAGAGTTGCTCAAGGAGCGCATGGACCTGTTGAAGGTCAAGCGCCGCGGCGCCTGATCCACGCACACGGTCCCGACAAACCGCACCTGCCGAATGAAAAACATTCAGCAGGTGCGGTTTTTTGCCTTTGTTCGGAACGAAAGTCTGCTTATATCCCCCGGGGTCTGCAATAGAGCAACATTCGTCACCTCGGAAGTGAATTCAGGCAGACAAGATGCCATTATTGTTGACACGATTCGTTCGGTCTTTCGCAGGTAACGGACCCGCGGGACGATGCGATCAACAATCGAGCGAATACACGAAACAGTCGCAGTTCCGGACTGCTGAACGAGGGGGCAACTACACGTGACCGACGAGCCCGGCAGTCAACTCGAATCGCTACGCGGTGAGCTCGATGCTCTCGACGCTCGTATTCTCGAGTCCATTCGGCACCGCATCGAAATCTGCTCGCGGGTTGCGTTGGTCAAGCGTGAGTTCGACATTCCGATGATGCAGCCCGGTCGTGTCGGTGTGGTGCAGGACCGCGCACGCGCATTCGCCCGAGAGCACGGGTTGTCGGAAGATTTCCTGACCTCCGTCTACGATCTCCTGATCGGCGAAGCATGCCGGGTGGAGGATCTCATCATCGACGACCGCGAGAGCATCGATGCGGACGTGTCCGTCGGCGAACGTGGCCGGTGATGACACCATGCCCGTGCGAACCCTCCTGATCGACAATTACGATTCGTTCACCTACAACCTCTACAGCTTGCTGTGTGAGGTCAACGGGATCGAACCTGTCGTCGTACGCAACGACGTCGACTGGAATTCCCTGCCGCTCGGCGATTTCGACAACGTCGTCGTCTCCCCCGGACCCGGCCGTCCGAGTACACCCCACGACCTCGGCATCAGCGCGCGAGCGATCACCGAACTCGACCTACCTATCCTGGGTGTGTGTCTCGGTCACCAGGCGTTGTGTCATCTTCTCGGCGGCGAGGTCGACCTGGCGCCGACACCCATGCACGGCAGGCTCTCCGACATCACCCACGACGGAAGCGGTCTGTTCGCCGGTATCCCGTCGCCGTACTCGGTCGTGCGTTATCACTCCTTGACGGCCACCTCCCTGCCCGACGAGCTCGAGGCGTGCGCGTGGACCGACGACGGCCTGGTCATGGCCGTCCGTCACACGTCCCGTCCCATGTGGGGCGTGCAGTTCCATCCGGAGTCGATCAGCACCGAGTGCGGACGCGAACTACTGTCCAACTTCCGCGACCTCACTCGCGAGACCATGCACGCTCCCGCTGCTCCCCCACGGTCTCGATACTCGATCGAAAGCCGCTGCATCGAAGGAGCTTTCGACACACGGCGTGTCTTCGAGCTTCTGTACGCGACCGGCCCCAACGCGTTCTGGCTGGACGGAAGTTCTGCAGTCGAGCCGGATTCACGGTTCACCATCATGGGTGACTGCTCGGGCCCCCTCGCGGAATACCTCACGTACCGCGTGGCCGAGCGTCGGGTGGACGTACACCGGCCCGATGGGTCGACGGAGTCGTTCGAGTCGACCTTCTTCGACTACCTGAACGGCCAGTTGAAACAGCGTGCCGTACCTGCTCTCCACGACCTGCCCTTCGCGTTCGGTCTGGGGTACATCGGCTATCTCGGGTACGAGTTGAAAGCCGACGTCGGCGGTCAACTGGTACACACCTCCGCAACACCGGATGCATCGATGGTCTTCGCAGATCGCGCGCTGGTGTTCGACCACGAGGCCGGCAACTGTCACGCACTGGCACTCGTGACCGAGTACGGCGACGCGACGACGTCTGCCTGGTTCCAGACCGTCGCCGACGCCTTGGGTTCGCTCGGTGAGGAGATCGAGAGCGTCGAACCCGAGCCTGTTCCGTTGCTTGCACCGGAATTCGAGACGGCACTTCACCTTCGGCACGACAGGGAGAAGTACCTCGGGCTCATCGAGCAGTGTCTTGCGGACATCACGTCCGGTGAGACCTACGAGGTGTGCCTGACGAACGTCGCGACTCTTCCTGGTCCCATCGATGCCCTGGAAACGTACACGTATCTGCGAGAGATCAATCCGACTCCGTACAGCGCGTTCCTCGGTTTCGACGATCTGTCGGTCGCGAGTGCCTCTCCCGAGCGGTTCCTGCGAATCGACGCCGACCGCGTGGTCGAGTCCAAGCCCATCAAGGGAACCCGCCCGCGAGGCAGCACTCCCGAACAGGACGAGCTTCTCCGGACCGACCTGGTCGGCAACGAGAAGGACAAGGCCGAGAACCTGATGATCGTCGACCTGGTTCGTAACGACCTGGCGCAGGTCTGCGTGCCGGGTTCGGTCCACGTGCCCAAGCTGTTCGACGTCGAGACCTACGCCCCGGTACATCAACTGGTCTCGACCGTGCGTGGACGGCTACGCGACGACGCATCCGCGGTGGACTGCATCAGCGCTGCTTTCCCGGGTGGCTCGATGACGGGTGCACCCAAGATTCGGACCATGGCGATCATCGACAAGCTCGAAGACGGGCCACGCGGAGTTTATTCCGGTGCGATCGGCTATTTCTCGTTGACCGGTTCGGCCGACTTCTCGATTGTCATCAGGACGATCGTCTCCACCGAACACGAGGTGACGTTCGGTGTCGGCGGCGCAATAGTCGCCCTGTCGGATCCGGAAGAGGAATTCCAGGAGACGATGGTCAAGGCGGTGTCGATGCGTCGCGCGCTCGCGCACGGCACGAAAAAGGAGGACCGTTCCGGCGAGTGACGCCGGCCCGGTCCTCCCACCTCGGTCCCATGGCGGATTCGATGCTTGGCCGACCATGTCGGCCCACGGAAACTACGGTGTCGTGAAGTACTCGAACACCGCGGGCTGCACATTCGGGTTTGCGTTGACGGTGCCGATGATGGTTCCGGCAACGACGCCGATGGCGGTACCGATGATGCACCCGGCAATGAAGTTCGGGAAGATCGACACGCAACCGATTGCAAAGCCGAGGCCGGCGCCGACTGCGGTTCCGACTGCTCCGCCGCCGGTGTATCCGATCACGATCTGATTGATCATGTTGTCGAACGCGGCTTGCTTGCTGACCGGTCCTGCTGCGTCGTTGATCAACGACGCCGGCTGCGGGGTCAGGAGCAATTTCCTGTCCCCCACCACTGCTGGGGCGATCGAATAGGTCGCGCCGTTCACGGAGTACGTCAGCGGCAGACTCGCGAGAACCGTCCCGGAGTTACCCACGACGTCCACCGAATTGTCACTGCTGTCGATACGGAAAGCGCCTGCGTCGAGGATTGTGCTGACGGATCCATCCGTCGTGACGGACGTTTCGTAGCCCACGGATTCGGTGGGGTCCGCATTCGCGGTGCCACCGCCGACAGCGATTGCCACCGACGCAACCGCGAGAACGGTCGCCGCCGTCGTCGCAACTGATTTCCTTCGTTTCACAGGTATCCCCAGACCGTAGTCGAACCACTGTTACCGGACGCCCAATAGTATTCCTCGGTCGTCCATTTCAGAAGAGAAAAGCACTCTATTTCGCCAGATAATTCTCCAGAACATTGCCGACTTCGGAAAGAACTTCGGGTTCGATCATTTGATTGTGGGCACAATCGATCGTCCTGATTTCAAGTTCTCCTTCGATGAATGCATTCCATACCGCTGGATCGCGGTCGACCCCGTCACCCGACCCGCGACCTGCCGCGAAGAACAAGACATTCCCGTCGAAGACGTCGGGCACGAAACGACTCATGATCGACGTCGAATTGGCAAAACCGTCGTTGATGCGCTCGAGGTGCTCCGGGGTCAGACCGGTGTCCTGTCCGAACGACGCCGACAACAATTCGACAGCGCCCTCGTAGGTCAGCGGCCCATCCGACGCGACGGTCGGCAGGTCGAGTCCGAGCCCCTCGAGTAGTTCCTCGACGCTGAGCTTCCCCTGAGGAGTGTCGTCACCGGACTCGACGTAGCTGTCCATGATGGTCAACGAATCGACATCCGCTCCGCCCCGCCGGAGCTCGACCGCCACCGCATGGGCGACAGCACCGCCGAGAGACCAACCGAGCAGGTTGTACGGACCGGCGGGACGGACCCGACGGATCTCCTGCGCGTACCGAGCTGCCAGCGCCTGGATCGAATCGAACGACCCTCCCTCGGTGATACTCGGCAGCTGCAGGCCGTACACCGGTCGATCGTCGGCGAGGTGCCGGACGATTCCCGAATACCCCCACGACAACCCGATTCCGGGATGGATGCAGAACAGCGGGTCTCCGCTGCCTTCTGCGCGGAGAGGTACGACCACACCGAATGCGCTGTTCAAGCCCGCCCCAGCCGTGTCCTCGCTGCTGTCCACCCGCGCCGCAAGTCCGGCCGGCGTCGGATCGAGGAACAGTGCCTGCAGCGGAACCCTCACACCGGTCGCAGATTCCAACGCCGGTACCACTCGGGTTGCGACGAGTGACGTACCGCCGAGGTCGAAGAAGTTGTCGTCGACTCCGACGCGCTCGACACCGAGGACGTCGGCGAACACATCCACGACCGCCTGTTCGGTTGCGGTCGACGGCGCGCGGTACGGCACGGTGGACGCCGTCAGCTCCGGCACCGGCAACGCACGGCGGTCGAGCTTGCCGACGGGCGTCAGCGGAATCTCGTCGAGGAAGACGATTGCCGTCGGAACCATGTGTCGTGGAAGAACCGTCGCCACGTGTTCGGTGACCTCGACGGACCCGACCTCGACCCCGGAGATCGTTCGAACGTACGACACGAGCACCGTGTCGCCCGACGGCGCGGTGTGCCCGATCGTCGCAGCGAAGTTCAGCGCAGGGTGGTCGGTGAGCACCGAGTCGATCTCACCCAGTTCGATCCGGAAGCCACGGACCTTGACCTGGAAGTCACTGCGACCGACGAACTCGATCTTCAGTTCACCCGATTCGTCTCCGTGCGCCGAGCTCACCCACCGCACGACATCGCCGGTCCGGTACATGCGTTCGCCCGCTTCGCCGTACGGGTCGGCAACGAACCGTTCCGCCGTCAAGGCGAACCTCTCCACGTAACCGCGGGCCGTTCCCGGTCCGGCGATGTACAACTCACCCGCGACGCCCGCCGGCACCGGCCGAAGTCTGGCGTCGAGCACGAGGAAGCGGAACCCGATCGCCGGGCTGCCCACGTCGATCGTCCGTCCCGGTACGAGCGGGCCGCCGACGCTGGCCTGGATCGTCGTTTCCGTCGGTCCGTAGCCGTTGAACATCATTCGGCCCGGTGCCCACCGTGCCACCAGTTCCGGAGTGCACGCTTCGCCACCGACCGCCAGGACGCCGACGTCGCCGAGGCGCGTGGGGTCGATCGACGCGAGCGCAGCCGGCGTGAGGAAGGCGTGCGTCACCCGCGAGCGCTCCAGCAGATCGGCCAGGTCGTCGCCGCCGAAGACACCGGGAGGAACGATCACCATGGTGGCGCCCACGCCGAACGCCATCGTCAACTCGTAGATCGATGCGTCGAAACTCGGGGACGCGATGTGCGAGATCCTGGAGTGCTGCGTCGGGTGGAAACGCAACGTGACCTCGTCCTCGAGGTTCGCAA
Source organism: Rhodococcus sp. 114MFTsu3.1 (assembly GCF_000383555.1). Classification (NCBI taxonomy): domain Bacteria; kingdom Bacillati; phylum Actinomycetota; class Actinomycetes; order Mycobacteriales; family Nocardiaceae; genus Rhodococcus; species Rhodococcus sp. 114MFTsu3.1. The sequence continues at coordinate 83,158 of NZ_KB911562.1, forward strand.
GGCCTCGGTGCCGCACCGCGACGCCCTTCGGTCGACCGGTCGATCCCGACGTGTAGATCAGGTATGCGGGGTTGTCGAGGTGAAGCGGAGTGACCCTGTCCGCGTCGGTCACCGGCGAGGTCGGGTACCGCTTGATGTCGGCGGCGAAATCCTCGTCGTCCACCACGAGCCAGGTGATGCTGTCCGGCAGGGAATCTCGGTGGTCTCCTACGGTCAGTCCGATCGGCGCACGGGAATCGTCGAGCATGTGCGCGATGCGATCCGACGGGTAGTTCGGGTCGACGGGAAGGAACGCGGCACCCGTCTTCGCGACGGACCAGATGGACAGAATGGACTCGATCGACCTCGGCAGAGCCAGCGCAACGAACGTCTCCGGCCCGACACCGAAATCGATGAGCATTCGCGCGATACGGGTCGACCACTCGTCCAACTGGCGGTAGGACAATTCGACGTCGCCGTACTCGACGGCGATACCGTCCGGGTTCGCGGCGGCAGCGTCGGCGAGAATCATCGGCCACGTCCGGAACGGACCGCCCGCCTCGCCCCTGGCCGGCGCGAGGGCCGGATGCTCGTGTTCGCCGAGCACGTCGGCATCCCCGATCGGTGCGGACGGTGCCGACACGGCAGCGCGCAGGATACGAACGAATCTGTCCGCGAACGTCTGAACTGTCGCAGCGTCGAACAGCGACGTCGCGAAGTCGAATGCACCGTCGATACCGGCGGGTTCGCCGGCGTCGACGAACGTCTCCGCCAGCAGCAACTGAAGGTCCTGCTTGGCAACCGGCACATCGAAATCGACGCCTTCGACGGTCAGCTCCGGTAGGTCCAACCGTGCAGCTGTGTTGTTCTGGAACGACAGCGCAACCTGCGACAGCGGAGCGTACGACGTGGACCGAGTCGGGTTGAGGACTTCCACGACACGCTCGAACGGAATCTCCGTGTGGCCGAACGCTTCGAGGTCCGACTCGACGACACGGCCGAGCAACGACTCGAAGGACTCCGCACCGTCGACGACCGTGCGCAGGACCAGAGTGTTCACGAACATGCCGACGAGGTCGTCCAGCGCCGCCTCACCGCGACCGGCGACCGGTGTGGTGATCGCGATGTCGTCGATTCCGCTGAGCCTGGCCAGTGTCGCCGCGAACGCACTGTGCACGACCATGAACATCGTCGCACCGCGGTCACGGGAGAACTCCACCACCCGACGATGCAGATCTGCATCGATGTCGAACTTGACGCGCCCACCGCGGAAGTCCTGGTTGGTCGGACGTGGACGGTCGGTGGGCAAGGGCAGCAGATCAGGTGTACCGCGCAGGGCGGTTCGCCAGAATCCGAGTTGCTGTGCGGCGACGCTGTTCTCGTCGTCCTCGGAGCCGAGCAGTTCTCGCTGCCACAGCGTGTAGTCGGCGTACTGCACTTCGAGGGGACTCCACGCCGGTGCCGAACCCGCCGTCCTCGACGAGTACGCGACCATGACGTCGCGTGCGAGCGGTGCCATCGAAGCTCCGTCCGCCGCGATGTGGTGCACGACCACGGCGAGCACATGGGAGTCCTCGCCGGTTCGATAGAGCGCCAGACGAATCGGGATTTCCGTCGTGACGTCGAACCCGCGGCCCGCGAAGCGACCGAGCGCGTCGACCAGTTCGTTGTCACGCACCGATTCGACCGTCACCTCGGGGATGACCTCCGCGGCGGAGTGAATCACCTGTGCGGGCGACCGCCCGACGTTCGGGAACGTCGTACGCAGCGACTCGTGCCGCTCGAGTACGTCCGCGACAGCTGCTCCTAGCGCGGACTCGTCCAACGACCCGGTGAGTTTCACGACCAGAGGAACGTTGTATGCGGGCGAGGCCGGATCGAACCGGTTGATGAACCACATGCGCTGCTGGGCCAGCGACAGCGGTACCGCCTCAGGCCGCTCGACGGACCGCAAGACCGGACGTCCGCCGGAATCTCCCGCCGATCCGGCAACGAGGCCGGCGAGTCCCGCCACGGTCGGAGCCTCGAAAATGCTGCGCACGCCGATCCGAGTCCCGAATTCGGCATTGACACGGGCAATCACCCGAGTCGCAGACAGCGAGTCACCACCGCGATCGAAGAAGTTGTCCAGCGCACCCACGCGGTCTGCTCCGAGGATCTCGGCGAACACCTCGGCCACCGATGCCTCGGCGTCCGTCCGAGGTGCGACGAAATCCACACCGTCGGAATCGAACTCGGGCGTCGGCAGCGCGCGCCGATCCAGCTTGCCGACCGGAGTCAGCGGGATGTCGTCGAGCTGAACGAACGCAGACGGCACCATGTGGCCCGGTAGCCGCTCGGACGCGTGCGCCGTCAGCTCACCGTGATCGAGCGTCGAACCCGACGTCGACGCACGGACGTACGCAACCAGAACGGTGGCACCGGAGGGTGATTCGGCGCCGATCGTCGCAACGAAATCGACAGCCGGATGCGTGGCGAGCACCGCGTCGATCTCACCGAGCTCGATGCGGAAGCCGCGCACCTTGACCTGGAAGTCACTCCGCCCGACATACTCGATCGTGTAACTCCCGCCGGCTCCACTCGAGTCCATGGTCGTTCCGCGGGCTCCACTCGAGTCCATGGTCGTTCCGCGGGCTCCACTCGAGTCCATGGTCGTTCCGCGGGCTCCACTCCTCCAGCGGACGAGGTCGCCCGTGCGGTACATCCGCTCACCGGGAGCGCCGAACGGATCGGCCACGAAACGCACCGCACTCAGAGCCGGACGGTCGTGGTATCCCCGGGCGAGACCGACGCCGGCCAGATACAGCTCACCTGTCACGCCCACGGGTACCGGTTGCAGCCTGCTGTCGAGCACGACCTCGTGGACGCCTCGGATCGGACCACCGATCGTCAGAGCAGCCGACGCGTCCAGTGGATCACTGATGTTGGACATGATGGTGGCTTCGGTCGGGCCGTACCCGTTGTAGAGCTTGCGTCCCGGGGCCCACTTGGACACCAGTTCTGCCGGTACGGCCTCACCGCCGACGACCACGTGAGCGAACGTCTCCAGGCCACCGGGATCGACCGACGCCAGCGCCGACGGAGTGATGAACGCGTGCGTCACGGCTTCGTCGGACAGGATTCGGTGCAGTTCCTCGCCGCCGTAGACCGTCGGCGGCACGATGACCATCGTTGCTCCGGCACCGAAGGCCAGCAGATATTCGAGCACCGACGCGTCGAAGCTCGGCGACGACACGTGCAGAGTTCTCGACTCGGGCGTGACCGAGTATCGCTCGGCCTGTTCTTGCGCGAAGTTCTCCAGACCGGAGTGCGTCACCACGACGCCCTTGGGCAGACCCGTCGAGCCCGAGGTGTAGATGGCGTAGGCGGTGCTGTCGACCCCGAGGCCGGCGACACGTTCGTGTTCCGCCAGCGGTTCGGCAGGCATGGCCTGCAGCTCGGCGTCGGTCGCTGGATCGTCGAGCACGATCCAGGGCATGCCGTCGGCGACAGTTTTCGGGAGGTCCCCGAGCCTGTCTGCGATCGTCAGTCCGAACTGGGCGCGCGAGTCGGTCACCATGTGTTCGATGCGATCCCGCGGATATCCCGGGTCGACCGGAACGAACGCTGCACCTGTCTTGGCGACGGCCCAGACAGCGACGACCGATTCGATCGAGCGTGGAAGACCGAGCGCGACGAACGACTCGGCGGATACGCCGCGCTGCAGGAGCAGCCGAGCGAGGCGAGTGGAACGGCTGTCCAGTTCGTCGTAGCCGAGCGATTCGGTACCGAACCGCAACGCGACCCGGCCGGCGGACTTCTTCGCTGCGTTCTCGAAGATGTGACCGAGGAGCACGGTGGAGCGTCCCCGAGGTCCGTGGACCGGTGCGAGGGCAGCGCGCTCGGACTCGGCCAGCAGGTCGATACGGGCCAGCGGCGTTCTGTCGTTCTCGACGACGGCGTGCAGAACCCGAGAAATACGCGCGATGATCCGCTCGACGTCGTCGGCAGTGAAGAGCTCGGGCAGGTACTTGACCTTCAGGTGCAACCTGTCGTCCACGGACGCGACGAGTGTCAACGGGTAGTGCGCCGCATCCGTACCGAGAACGTCGGCAACCTTCAGCCCGGCGATGTCGGTGTCCTCCGACAGCCCGGCTTTGTCCACCGGGTACGACTCGAAGACCGTCAGGGTGTCGAACGAGACACCGTTTCCGGCGGCCCTCTGGATATCGGTCAAGCCGAGGTAGTGGTGATCGAGCAGGCTCGCTTGTTCCACCTGTACCCGGTCGACGAGATCTCCGACGGCTTCGGCCGGATCGAGCGTGATGCGCACCGGCAGTGTGTTGATGAACAAACCGATCATCGATTCGATGCCGGGGATCTCCGGTGGGCGACCCGAGACAGTCGCCCCGAAGACGACATCGTCACGACCGGTCAGTGCCGCCAGTACGACGCCCCATGCGCTCTGCACGATGGTGTTGAGCGTCGCGCCGCGGTGCGCTGCCAGATCCCGCAGGGCAGCGGTGATCGCCTTCGAGAGCGATTGCGTCGATTCGACGGACACTGCCTCGAGCTTTCGCCCGCGGTCCGCGTCGGCCAGCAAGGTCGGTTCCTCGACACCGCACAATGCCCGAACCCACTCCGCCTTGGATGCGGCTGCATCCCGGCGCCGCATCCAGCTCAGGTAATCGCGGTACGCGGGAACGCGGGGCAACATCGAATCGTCGCCGGCCGTCGCGTACAACGTCAACAGTTCCTTGATCAGCAGCGGCGTGGACCAGCCGTCGAGCAGGATGTGGTGGTTGGTGAGCAGCAAGCGCCACTCCCCCGTGCCGTCCGCACCGACGGATTTCGTGATCAGCGTGAACCGAAGCAGCGGAGCGTGATCCAGTGCGAACCTGCGTGCGCGGTCCTGCCGGAGCACCGAGTCGAGCGCTGCGTCGGGATCCGGCGTACCCGACAGGTCCACGTGCGACCACGGCACGTCGATCCCCGTCTGTACGACCTGCACCGAATCACCGTTCGAGTTGTGCACGAACGCTGTCCGCAGGTTCGCATGCCGGTCGAGCAACGTCTGTGCCGCGGCTTTCATACGATCCGCATCCACGACGCCGCGAAGCTCGAGTCCGAGCTGCACCATGTAGGCGTCGACACCCGTATCGACCTCCAGTGCGACATCCGCGGCGACCTCACCTGCGAGTCTCGCGTGGAACAGGAGCCCGGACTGCAGCGGAGACATCGACCAGACATCGTCGAGATCCGGGAATCGATTTTCCAGAGCGCTGATCGTCGGCTGATCGATGTCGACGAGCTCGAGGTCGGACGGTGTGTACCCGCCGGCTTCGGGCGCGTCGGCGTGAGTGGTCAGTGCTGTCAGTGCCTCCACCCACAGTTCCACCAGGCGATCGACCTCGGGTGCGGTGAGGACGCCGGACGGGAACGCGAACGTCGCGTCCAGTACCGGACCTTGGTCGGTGGTGTTGGTGACCGCGTTGATGTCCAGCAGCGCCGGCACCGGCATGTCGGGATTCTGTGCATCGCCGAGCGTGGTGTCGGACACCGGGATCCAGCCGACGTCGTCCATTCCCTCGGAACTGCCCGTGGCGAATCGACCCAGGTAGTTGAAGCTGACCTGAGGCTTCGGGAATCCGGCCAGCGCGGCCCGACCTTCGTCGGTGAGGTACCGCGCCATACCGAACCCGATGCCGTGGTCCGGGATGGCCAGCAACTGTTCCTTGACGGCCTTGATCGCCTCGCCCGCAGCCGACCCTCCGGCAAAGGCGTCGGCGACGTCGATTCCGTTCAGGTCGAGGCGGACCGGGAAGATGGTCGTGAACCATCCCATCGTGCGGCCGAGATCGGCACCGGGTACGACGCCGTCCTCGCGTCCGTGCCCTTCCAGGCTCAACAACGCATCGCTCAGCGGCGTGTCGCCATCGGCGCCGCGTTCGTTGCGCCAGGCGATCAACGCCAGTGCGAGGCCCGCGAGCAGACCGTCGCCGACGCTTCCGTGGAACTTCTCCGGGACTGTGGTGAGCAAGCGCTCGGTGACGGTGACCGGCAACGACGCCCTGATGCGTTCGACCGTAGCGTCGACGTCCACTGTGGGGTCGAGCGCACGAGCTCCGATCAGCGGATCGGGTCCGTCGAGGATCGACGTCCACAACGCGAGTTCGTCGGTGCGCTCGGCGGCGACGTCGACCAGTCCGGTTGCCCAGCGACGCATCGACGTGCCGGTGGGAGCAAGTGCCGGCTGGTCCCCCGCTACTACCTGAGACCACGCCGACGCGAGATCCGGAACCAGAATTCTCCACGAGACACCGTCGATCACCAGGTGGTGTGCGACGACGAGCAAGCGGCCCGCACCGCTGGGAGATTCGAACCAGACCATCTGGATCATGCGGCCGGTCGACGGATCGAGTCGGTCCGCTGCCTGATCCAGTTCCGCAGCAGCCTGTGCCGAGAAGGCGTCGCCGGACACGTCGTCGACCGTCACATGGTGGAGCACCGAGGAGGCCGAGACCGAGCCCACGGCCGCGACCGTCTCGGTCCACACGCCGTTGTCGTCGCGATACAGCTGTGCCCTGAGCATGTCGTGGGTATCGAGAATCGCCTGGACCGTGCTCTCGAGAGTCGACCGGTCGATGGACTTCGGCAGCTGCAGAAGTGCAGTCTGGGTGTATCGACCGAACTCCTCGCTCCGCTCGAGCATCCACTGCACGATCGGAGTCAGAGGTAGATCTCCGACGCCTCCTCCTGGCAGTTCCTCCAGCACGACGACGTCGGCGTCGCCGACGAGTGCCACCACCTCGGCGAGACCGGCGACGGTCTTGCGCTCGAACACGTCGCGGGGGGCGATGACGAGACCTGCTGCCTTGGCGCGAGACACGAGCTGAATCGACATGATGCTGTCTCCGCCGAGAGCGAAGAACGAGTCGTCGACGCCGACGGTGTCCAGCCCGAGCACCTCGGCGAACAGCGCGGCCAGGCTGTGTTCGATCTCGGACGCGGGTGCCCGGCTCTGAGTGACCCGAGACGAGAAGTCCGGCGCGGGTAGCGCTTTGCGGTCGAGCTTTCCGTTCGCGGTCAGCGGGAGCTCCGCCAGCACGACGAGTGCCGCAGGCACCATGTACGACGTCAACGACGAGGCGACGTCGTCGAGAACACCTGCGACGTCGAGCGTGCGCCCGGCCTCGGGTACGACGTATCCGACCAGTCGATCACCGGCCCCGTCGTCGCGCACCGAGACCACGGACTGCGCAACTCCGTCGACTCCGAGCAGAGCCGATTCGATCTCGCCGAGCTCGATACGGAACCCGTGCAGTTGGACCTGCATGTCACTACGACCGAGGTATTCGAGCCGACCTTCGCGGTTCCATCGAGCGGTGTCGCCCGTTCGGTACATCCGTGCGCCGTCGGTGTCGTCCGGGTCGGCGACGAAACGCGTTGCCGACAGTCCGGCGCGTCCGAGGTATCCCCGGGACAGCTGGCCACCCGAGACGTACATCTCGCCGGTCACTCCAGGCGGAACGAGCCGCAACCTGTTGTCGCGGACCGACACCGAGAGCCCGGGGATCGCCTGGCCGATGACGCTCGCCGACGCCGAGGCAGCGAACTGCTCGGTCAGCGCAAGGTGGCTCACGTGCACGGTGGTCTCGGTGATTCCGTACATGTTCACCAACGTCGGAGCGTTCTCCGGGTGGCGTGCGTACCACCGGCCGAGCTGACCGAGGTCGAGCGCTTCACCGCCGAAGACGATGTACCGCAACGCAAGTCCTGCGGAATCTGCAGGCGCGACACGGTCTGCCTCGGCGAACTGGTAGAACGCCGTCGGGGTCTGATTCAGAACCGTGACCTGTTCGGCAACGAGCAACTCTCGGAACAACTCCGGCGACCGAGCGGTGTAGTAGTCGACGGCCACGAGGGTGCCGCCGTAGAGCAGTGGCCCCCACAGCTCCCACACCGAGAAGTCGAAGGCGTAGGAGTGGAACATCGTCCACACATCGGTCTCGTCGAACTCGAACAAGTCGACGGTGTTCTCGAACAGCGTGGCCACCGTGGAGTGCGCAACCTGCACGCCCTTGGGACGGCCCGTACTGCCCGAGGTGTAGATGACGTAGGCGATCGACTCCGCGTCGACGAGTCCGCCGACTTCGTCCGGCGTCAGCGGACCCGAGTCGAGACCGTCGAGCACCTCGACCACGGACGGATCGTCGAGCAGAACGGTCGTCAGTTCGTCGGTCGGCACTGCCGTGACATCGGCGATCGTGGACACCACACAGACCGGCCGAGCGTCCTCGAGCATGAACGCCAACCGGTCGGCCGGATAGGTCACGTCCACCGGCAGGTAACCGCCGCCTGCCTTGAGGACCGCGAGCAGGACGACGACCAGTTCGGCGTTGCGCGGCATCGCCACCGCGACCAGGGTTTCCGGACCGACTCCTCGCGACACGAGGTGACGGGCAAGCTGATTGGACCGCCCGTCCAGCTCGGCGTAGGTGTAGCGGCGACTGCCGAACACCACCGCAGTGTGATCCGGGAACCGTGCAGCCGACGCTTCGAAACGCTGCGCCAGAGTGTCGTTCGACGGAGTCGATCCCTCGTGATTCCAGTCCACAGTGAGCGCGTGAACTTCGTCGTCCGTCAGTATGTCGACATCGCCGATGGCGCGGTCGGGGGCAGCAGTCACGCCGTCGACGAGCATCGAGAACCGTCGGACGAACTCCCGAACCGTCGACTCCTCGAACAGATCGGTGGCGTACGTGAACGCCATGTCGATGCCGGAGGGAACGCCGTCGTCGTCGAAGTTCTCGGACACGGTCAACTGCAGATCGAACTTCGCGATGCCTGCATCGATGTCGACTCCGTCGACGACGAGATCGGGTAGCTCGAGGTGCGCCCGCTCATTGTTCTGGAACTCCAACAACACCTGGAACAACGGAGAATGATCCGTCGACCGCGACGGCGCGAACTCGTCCACCAACCGCTCGAACGGCACATCGGTGTTGTCGAACGCAGCCAGATCTGCCGCCCGCGTCGCCGCCAACAACTCCACGAACGACAGGTGCGCCGACACCTCCGTCCGCAACACCAACGTCCCCACGAACATACCGACCAACGCATCCAACCCGGCCTCACCACGACCCGCGATCGGCGTACCCACCACGATGTCCTCGGTACCACTCAACCTGGCCAACAG
>NZ_KB911563.1:0-89565 GCF_000383555.1 Rhodococcus sp. 114MFTsu3.1
ATCTGAAACAACACACGAAAGTTGTATTTTCAGGTACACAACTACATGAAAACCAAGAACGAACACACACACTGTGTGTGTCTCCGACTTCGGTTCGTTCGTGACACTGTTTCACAGAGTTACGGCGGCCATAGCGGAGGGGAAACGCCCGGTCCCATTCCGAACCCGGAAGCTAAGCCCTCCAGCGCCGATGGTACTGCACCCGACAGGGTGTGGGAGAGTAGGACACCGCCGAACACACTTTCACAGAACACCCCCGGGAACCACACGGTCCCCGGGGGTGTTCTGCATACCCGAACCAAAAACACCCCACCGTGCAGGACCCCCTCGGACACCGGTCGAGCACCCACGAAAACACCCCCCGAATGTGCGCTGACACCACCACCGCCACACGCACAACACGAGGGTGAATCGACCCTTCCGGACCCGGAGACTCAGTACGAAACCAGAGGTCCGAAGCAGTACGAGTGGATGCGTCTATGTTCTGGTCGTTGCGCATGTGTAGTTGCGTAACCCACATCGGGGGTCTGCAATTTTCAGTTTTCAACCCATTCTCTGTTTGGATGAACGGTGTCGGTCGACCGACGCAGAGCTTTATCTCTTTATAGAAAGGACCCGTTGTGCCGGAAGACAGCAACGACCGCCGCTCCTTCCGTGGCGACGGAAACCCTCGCTTCAACGATTCGCGGGGCCGTGCCGGCGGTGGCGCAGGCCGTTCGGGCAATCCTCGTCGAGGCGAGGGCGGTGGAGGTAGGTCCGACGGGCCTCCTCGTCGTCGAGGCGGTGAAGGCGGATTCTCAGGCGATCGCAGGGGAAGCGGACCCGCGGACAGGCGTCCGCCGCGTCCCGAGGAGCCGGATCTGCCCGACGAGGTCGAGGCCGGTCAACTCGAGCCTGCGATCCGTCGTGATCTGTTGAGTCTCGACAAGAACAATGCCACTGCTGTTGCACGGCATCTCGTGATGGCGAGCCGCTTGCTCGACGACGATCCGCAACTCGCGCTGCAGCATGCGCGTGCTGCGCGGCAGCGGGCGGGGCGTATCGCCGTGGTCCGCGAGACTGCAGGTGTGACCGCTTATCACGCCGGTGAGTGGGCGGAGGCTCTGTCCGAGCTCCGTGCAGCTCGTCGTATGGCCGGTGGACCGGGCCATCTGGCGGTGATGGCGGATTGCGAGCGCGGCTTGGGTCGTCCGGAGCGAGCTATCGAACTCGGTCGAAGCGACGAGGCGCGGGAGCTGACCGGTGAGGCGGCGTCGGAGCTGCGTATCGTCGTTGCCGGTGCGCGTATGGATCTGAGCCAATTCGATCAGGCAGTGGTGACGCTGCAGACTCCTGATCTCGATGCATCGCGTTCGGGCACCGCGGCTGCGCGGCTGTTCTACGTGTACGCCGACGCTCTGGTGGCGGCGGGCCGCGTCGAAGAGGGCGTCAAGTGGTTCCTCAACGCGGCCGCAGCCGACGTCGACGGAGAGACGGACGCCGAGGAGCGCGTCGAGGAGCTGTCCGGGCAGTGACCACTGATTCGGTTCTGAGGTCTCAACACGACGTTCTGTTGCTCGATCTGGACGGCACCGTCTACCAGGGCAAGGATCCGATTCCGGGAGCGGTGGAGTACCTGCGCGGTCGTTCGGAGGACTCCGGGCGTATCGAGAAGCAGTATTTCGTCACCAACAATGCGAGTCGGTCGCCGTCGGATGTTGCGCAGCATCTCGTCGAGCTCGGGTTCGATACGTCGGAGGAGTTCGTGGTGACCAGTGCCCAGGTCGCTGCTCGGATGCTCGCTGAGCGTGTCCCTGCCGGCTCGACGGTCGTGGTGGTCGGCACGGATGCATTGTCGGCGGAGATTTCACTGGTGGGTCTGAGTCCGGTTCGTCGAGCCGAGGGCGAGCCTGCTGCCGTCGTTCAGGGGCACAATCCGGCGACGGATTGGGGAGTTCTCGCCGAAGCCGCGTTCGCCATCCGCGGAGGAGCTGTGTGGGTAGCCACCAACACCGACGCGACCCTGCCGACCGAAAGAGGTCTTGCGCCCGGCAACGGATCGATGGTCGCTGCCGTTCGAACGGCGACCGGCAGCGAGCCGCTGGTGGCAGGAAAGCCGGCGGCGCCCATCATGCAGGACGCCATTCGATTGAGTGAGGCTGCGAGCCCGCTGGTCGTCGGCGACAGGTTGGACACGGACATCGCCGGTGCCTGCACCATCGGCATTCCGTCGCTGCTCGTGCTCACCGGCGTCAGCAGTGCGTTGGATGCGGTGCGTGCGGTGCCGTCGGAGCGTCCGACGCACATCGGTTTCGACCTCGACGTGCTGAATCTGCCCTCCGACAAGTCTCGGGTCGGGGCGAAGCAAGGTTGGTCCGCTGAGGTCCGGGACGCTGCGCTGGTGGTGACCTACAGGGGAACCGACGCACCGGATACCGTGGACGGACTCCTGACAGTAGCCGACGCTGCGTATCGTTCCGATCGAGAGTGGAACACCGTGACGGTCGACGGGGTCGGCACCGAGGTGCTCGCTCGACTGCTTACGTAACCGGCGCGGCGTCGGGCGCTCGGGCACACGTCGGACCTATCCGATAGCGTTAGCGTCGATGAGCACGTCGATTCCACTTCCAGGGCAGCACCGCCCGCAGGATTCAGCGACCCCCGATGTCGACCCGAGCGCCGTCGTGTCGGAGGTCGACGCTTTGCTGGACCGGCTGCCGGGTGAGGGCGACGCACCGATGGATCTGAACGTTCAGGCGCAGATTCTCGGACGGGCGCACGACGTCCTCGTTCATGCGCTCTCCTCCGTGGACAAGAGCTGACATGGCACGACGCGCACGCGTCGACGCCGAGCTCGTTCGTCGTGGCCTGGCGCGCTCGAGGGAACACGCTGTGGAGCTGATCGCTGCCGGGCGGGTGAAGATCTCGGGAACGGTAGCAACCAAGCCTGCGACGGCCGTGGAGGCCGGTACGCCGTTGCTGGTGTCGGAGGCCGAAAACGAAACTCAGTGGGCGTCGAGAGGTGCACACAAGCTTCTGGGAGCACTCGAGGTGTTCGAGCGAGATGGCTTCTCGGTCGCGGGCAAACGGTGCCTCGATGCAGGCGCGTCGACGGGCGGGTTCACCGACGTTCTGCTGAGCAAGGACGCGAAGGAAGTCGTCGCTGTCGACGTCGGATACGGCCAACTCGTCTGGCGCTTGCAGTCCGACGAGCGGGTTCATGTCGTCGATCGAACCAACGTGCGTTCCATCGATGCGGACACGATCGGAGGTCGTGTCGAGGTCGTGGTCGCGGACCTGTCGTTCATCTCGCTCAAACTGGTGTTGCCTGCGTTCGTGGCGTGCACGGCGCCCGATGCGGACTTGGCCTTGATGGTGAAGCCGCAGTTCGAGGTCGGCAAGGACCGTGTCGGTTCAGGCGGTGTGGTTCGTGATCCGCAGCTGCGCATCGAGACGGTCGTCGACGTGGCACGAGCCGCTGCCGAGCTGAACTTGTCGCTTCGGGACGTGACGGCGAGTCCGCTTCCCGGTCCCTCGGGCAACGTCGAGTATTTTTTGTGGCTACGATCGCACTCGTCCGCGCAGGAACCTGCTGCGGAGGCCGATGTGCAGGCCTTGGTAGAACGCGCGGTCGAGGAGGGCCCACAATGACTTTCGTTCCGGCGACTACTCCGGTGCGCGAGGTCTTGCTGGTCGCTCATCCGGGTCGTCGCGAGATCGCCGACACCGCCAGACGGGTCGCGAAGGTGCTGGGTGAAGCGGGCATTCGCCTGCGCGTGTTGTTGGACGAGGTGGATTCGTCGCGTATCGAAGCCGTCGGCCCTTCCGGTACCGACGTGACACTTGGTGCAGATCTGGAACTGTCGGTCGTCGAGTTCGGTCCCGACGCCGCTGCGGGTTGTGAGCTGGTGCTGGTGCTGGGCGGGGACGGTACGTTTCTGCGGGCAGCGGAACTTGCACGCAGCGCGGACATTCCGGTGTTGGGGATCAATCTCGGACGTATCGGGTTCCTTGCCGAAGCGGAGGCAGAGAATCTCGAAGAGGTACTCACCCGAGTGGTGAGTCGGGAGTACCGCGTCGAGCAGCGAATGACGCTGGACATCGCGGTGCGCGTCGGCGACCGGGTTGTCGAGCGAGGCTGGGCCTTGAACGAGGCCAGCATCGAGAACGGTTCACGCCTCGGCGTACTCGAGGTCGTGTTGGAGGTCGACGATCGTCCCGTCTCCGCGTTTGGCTGCGACGGGGTGTTGATCGCGACGCCCACAGGGTCGACGGCGTATGCCTTCTCTGCCGGCGGTCCGGTGGTGTGGCCCGAGTTGGAGGCGATTCTGGTCATCCCCAGCAATGCGCACGCGTTGTTCGCGCGTCCTTTGGTGACCAGTCCTGAGTCGTTCATCGCCGTGGAAACGGATGCCGCCGGGCACGACGCGTTGGTGTTCTGTGATGGACGTAGAACTATGAAGTTGCCTGCCGGCGGCCGCGTCGAAGTCATCCGTGGGGGCACGCCGATTCGGTGGGTTCGCCTGGATTCGGCACCGTTCGCCGATCGAATGGTCACCAAGTTCGCGCTACCTACATCAGGATGGCGGGGGAGAGCGAGGTAAGCATGCTCGAAGAGATTCGAATCGACAGCCTCGGAGTCATTTCAACTGCAAGCGCACAGTTCCACGAAGGACTCACAGTCCTGACCGGTGAAACGGGTGCGGGCAAGACGATGGTCGTCACGAGCCTGCACCTGCTGTCGGGTGCCCGCGCCGACGCAGGCAGGGTGCGCCTCGGCGCCGATCGTGCAGTCGTCGAGGGCAGGTTCAGCACCGAAACCGCGTCGGCGCAAGTTGTCGACGAGGTCGAGCGTGTACTCGAATCGGCCGGGGCTCAGCGCGACGAGGACGACTCCATCATCGCGTTGCGGACCGTCAACGCAGACGGACGATCGCGCGCCCACCTCGGGGGCAGAAGTGTCCCGGCAGCAATTCTGTCCGGCTTCACCGATTCGTTGCTGACCGTCCATGGCCAGAACGATCAGTTGCGGCTGCTCCGCGCGGACCGTCAGCTCGATGCGCTCGACCGGTTCGCAGGTGACTCGGTCGCCACGCCGCTGAAGAAGTATCGCACCGCACGCACCGAGTGGCTCGCTGCCAGAACCGAACTCATCGACCGCACCGAGCGCAGCCGCGAGCTGGCACAGGAAGCCGACCGGTTGCAGTTCGGCCTACAGGAGATCGATGCCATCGCGCCCGAGATGGGCGAGGACGTCACCATCGCCTCCGACGTGCGACGGCTCGGCGACCTGGATTCGCTGCGCGAAGCCGCCGAAGGTGCCGGCGCAGCGCTGGTGGGGGCTGCGGACGACGTCGGCGACGGCATTTCGGCTCTTCATCTTCTGGGCGAGGCCAGAACAAGGCTTGAACAGACCGACGACACCACGTTGACCGATCTGCTGCCCCGGCTGAACGACGCGTTGGCGTTGGTCACCGATATCGGCGCGGACATCACGAGCTACCTCTCCGACCTACCGTCCGATCCGTCCGCGCTCGAGACGATGCTCAACCGTCAGTCCGAGCTGAAGTCGTTGACGCGGAAGTACGCAGCGGATGTCGACGGTGTCATCGCGTGGGCCGACGATGCGCGTGATCGTCTGTCGAAGATCGATGTGTCGGCCGACGCTCTCGCCGAATTGTCCGCGAAGGTCGAATCCGCTGCGGTCGAGGTGTCCGCGGCAGCGAGCAAACTGACGGCTGCGCGAGCCAAGGCAGCCGCGAAGCTGGCCAAAGCCGTCAGCACGGAGCTGGCGGGTCTGGCGATGGGCAAAGCCAAATTGCAGCTGGATCTGCGCACGATCCCCGCCGGACCCCAGGACTCCGCGCCGCTGTCGGTCGACGGTGCAGAGCTTCATGCCGGTGCCAGCGGTGTCGACGAGGTCGAGTTCAAACTGTCGGCGCACGACGGGGCTCAGGCGCTACCCATCAGCAAGAGCGCCTCAGGCGGCGAACTGTCCCGCGTGATGTTGGCGCTCGAGGTCGTGTTGGCAGGGTCCGACAAGGGCGCCACCATGGTCTTCGACGAGGTCGATGCCGGTGTCGGTGGTCGCGCAGCGGTCGAGGTCGGACGACGGCTGGCTCGCCTGGCGAGGACGCACCAGGTCATCGTCGTCACTCACCTGCCTCAGGTAGCTGCATTCGCCGACACACATCTGGTGGTCGACAAAGCGGACACGAAGAAGGGCGCTGCCAACAGCGGCGTGAAAACACTGTCCTCGTCGGAAAGAGTCGTCGAGTTGGCCCGAATGTTGGCAGGTCTGGACGACACCGAAACCGGTCGGGCCCACGCAGAAGAACTACTCGCCACCGCCCGCGCAGACCGACAAAAATAACCGCCGCAGCTTCGATCCGGTCATCCCTGCAGGCTCCACTCCTTCCTTCCGGTCATTCCTGCAGGCTCCACTCCTGCTGGTACAGATGTGACCAGTGTGGTAATTGGTTCGGCGCGCCTCCACCGTCGGGCGTGTCGTCGGCGTCATCATGGGTGCCATGAAGATGCCGGCTCTGCTGTCACGCAATCAGGATTCGCTGCCCGGAATCAGTGGTATCGCCCGGGTCGATCGCAACACTGCCAAGCTGCTGAAACGCGTCGGTCCAGGGGACATCGTCGTGCTCGACGAGCTCGATCTGGACAGGCTGACGGCGGATGCGCTCGTTTCGGCGGGTGTGCTGGCGGTCGTCAACGCCTCCCCGTCGATCTCGGGAAGGTACCCCAATCTCGGACCCGAGGTGATCGTCGCGAACGGCATCACCCTGATCGACTCGGCCGGCGCCGAGGTGTTCAAGAAGATCAAGGACGGGTCGAAGATCCGCTTGAACGACGGCGGCGTCTACACGGGCGACCGTCGCCTCGCCAAAGGTGAGGAGCAGAGCGAAGCCGAGATCTCCGATCGGATGATCGAGGCCAAGACCGGTCTGGTCGACCATCTGGAGGCGTTCTCGGGCAACACGATCGAGTTCATCCGCACCGAGAGTCCGTTGCTGATCGACGGTGTCGGTGTGCCGGACATCGACATCGTGTTGCAGGATCGCCATGTCGTGGTGGTGGCCGACGGTCCCGGTCACGCCGAGGATCTGAAGAATCTCAAGCCGTTCATCAAGGAGTACCAGCCGATCATCATCGGTGTCGGCGCCGGCGCGGACACGGCGATGAAGGCGGGATACCGACCCGATCTGATCGTCGGAGACCCCGAGGAGATCACGGCGCAGACCCTCAAGTCCGGCGCGGAGGTCGTTCTTCCTGCCGACTCCGACGGTCATGCCAACGGTCTCGAGCGCATCCAGGATCTGGGCATCGGCGCGATGACGTTCCCGGCGACGGGCGCGCCCGCCGATCTGGCACTGCTGCTGGCCGACCACCACGGGGCGTCGTTGATCGTCACCGTCGGTAGCCCGGCAAGTCTGGACGAGTTCTTCGACCGCGGTCGCCGCAATACCAATCCCGCGGCGTTCATGACCCGACTGAAGGTGGGCGCGAAGTTGGTGGACGCCAAAGCCGTTGCGACTCTGTATCGCAGTCGCGTCTCCGGCGGGGCCATCGCACTGCTGATTCTTGCGGCTCTGGTTGCGGTGATCGTCGCTCTGGTGGTGTCCAACATGGGCGGCGACGTGCTCGATTGGGCTGTGAACCTCTGGAATCAGTTCGCGACGTGGGTTCAGGGGCTGCTCGCGTGATTTCGATGCGTCAACATGCCATTTCGATCGCGGCGATCTTCGTTGCTCTCGCGATCGGCGTGGTTCTCGGTTCCGGGTTGCTGTCGAGCGGCCTCGTCTCGGGCCTTCGCGACGACAAGACCGATCTCGAGAACGAAGTCGGTGCGCTGCAGGACACCAACAATCAACTCGGCGAGCAGCTGAACTCCGCGGACGGTTTCGACGCTGCGGTGTCAGGCCGCGTCGTACGCGACGCGTTGCTGGACAGGAGTGTCGTCGTCATCACCACTCCCGACGCGGACCCAGGCGACGTCGACGGCGTGACGCGGTCCATCGAGGCGTCGGGTGCTGCGGTGACGGGCCGGGTGTCGCTCACCGATTCGTTCGTCTCCGCTGCGAGCGGCGACGATCTGCGGACGCGCCTCACCAACGTGGTGCCTGCCGGGATTCAATTGCGCACGGGTGCAGTGGATCAGGGCAGCATGGCCGGCGATCTGCTCGGTTCGGTGTTGTTGCTGAACGCACAGACCGCAGAGCCTCAGTCGACGCCGGAAGAGCTCGCGTTGGCTCTCGAGACGCTGCGCAGCGGCGGGTTCATCGCGTACGACAACGGTGCTGTTGCACCCGCTCAGCTCGCAGTGGTCGTCACCGGTGGTAGTTCCGAGGACGGTGACGGCAATCGAGGTGCGATCGTCGCGAGGTTCGCCGGCGGACTCGACGCCCGGGGAGCGGGCACGGTTCTTGCCGGTCGCACCGGAGCCGCGAACGGGAACGGGCCGGTCGCCGTCGTGCGGGCAGATCCGGCGTTGTCCACGGGCGTGAGCACGGTCGACAACGTCGACCGTGAGGCGGGACGGATCACGACAACCCTCGCGCTGCAGGAGCAATTGGACGGTGCTGCGGGGCGGTACGGCACCGGGGCCAACTCGACGGCAGTGACGGTGGGGGCCCCCGCGCGGTAACTCGCAGCACAGAAGTGGCGAGTCGTTCGCGTGAACTGCCGTAGTGGTGTTACCGTGAAGACCCGTGGGTAGCAGGCCCATTATGGACGTTGTACCTCTCTTGTCAGCTCTCTGGCAGGAGCAAGCCCTGCAGATTGGTCACGGGAGCATCATTGTCACGCCTTCAGTCGCGATCTGACACCAAGCACATCTTCGTCAGCGGAGGCGTTGCGTCTTCGCTCGGCAAGGGCCTCACGGCGTCGAGCCTCGGGCAGCTACTGACCGCACGTGGCCTTCGCGTCACCATGCAGAAGCTCGATCCCTACCTCAACGTGGATCCGGGCACCATGAATCCGTTCCAGCACGGCGAGGTCTTCGTGACCGAGGACGGCGCGGAGACGGACCTGGACGTCGGCCACTACGAGCGGTTCCTCGATCGCGATCTCTCCGGGTTCGCGAACGTCACCACCGGTCAGGTCTACTCTGCCGTGATCGCCAAGGAACGCCGCGGTGAGTACCTGGGAGACACCGTTCAGGTCATCCCGCACATCACCGACGAGATCAAGAGTCGCATCCTTGCGATGAACGGGCCGGATCTGCAGGGGCATCAGCCCGACGTCGTCATCACCGAGATCGGCGGCACTGTCGGCGATATCGAGTCGCAGCCGTTCCTCGAGGCCGCTCGCCAGGTCCGTCACGACGTCGGACGCGAGAACGTCTTCTTTCTGCATGTGTCGCTGGTTCCGTTCCTCGCCCCGTCGGGCGAGCTGAAGACCAAGCCGACGCAACACTCCGTCGCGGCGCTGCGCAGCATCGGTATTCAGCCGGACGCGTTGATTCTGCGCTGCGATCGGGAGGTCACTCCGGGCCTCAAGAACAAGATCGCGCTCATGTGCGACGTCGACGTCGACGGCTGCATCTCCACCCCCGACGCGCCGTCGATCTACGACATCCCGAAGGTCCTGCACAAGGAAGGCCTGGACGCGTACGTCGTCCGCAAGCTCGGACTTCCGTTCCGTGACGTCGACTGGACGGTGTGGGGCGGTCTCCTCGAGCGTGTTCACGAGCCCCGCGAGACGGTGCGTGTCGGCCTCGTCGGCAAGTACGTCGATCTACCCGACGCTTACCTGTCGGTCACCGAGGCGCTTCGTGCCGGAGGTTTCGCGCACCGGTCGAAGGTCGAGATCAAGTGGGTGCCGTCCGACGAATGCGCGACGCCTGCCGGTGCGCATGCTGCCTTGGGCGATGTCGATGCGGTGCTGATTCCCGGAGGGTTCGGTATTCGCGGTATCGAGGGCAAGCTCGGAGCTATCGAGTTCGCGCGGACACGGAAGGTTCCGCTGCTGGGGTTGTGCCTCGGGTTGCAGTGCATGGTCATCGAGGCGGCGCGCTCGGTGGGCTTGACCGACGCCAATTCGGCCGAGTTCGAGCCGGACACGAAGTACGCCGTCATCTCGACGATGGCGGACCAGGAGGATGCTGTCGCCGGTGAGGCAGATCTCGGTGGAACGATGCGTCTGGGTGCCTACCCGGCGAAGTTGAACAAGGGATCTGTCGTGGCCGGTGCGTACGGTGCGACGGAGGTGTCCGAGCGTCACCGTCATCGGTACGAGGTCAACAACACCTACCGTGACCGAATCTCCAAGAGCGGCTTGGTCTTCAGCGGGACTTCACCCGACGGCCACCTCGTGGAGTTCGTCGAGCTGCCCGCGTCGGTGCATCCGTTCTTCGTCGGTACGCAGGCTCACCCCGAGCTGAAGAGCCGCCCGACGCGTCCGCATCCGCTCTTCGCGGCACTGATCAATGCGGCGTTGAAGTACAAGGCCGCCGAGCGTCTTCCGGTCGATGTGCACGGTGAAGAGGCCACCAAGGATTCCGAGTTCCCGGTGTCCGGTGCCACTACCGAAAGCGTCGGATGACCACTTCGGAATCCGGCTCGAGTCCGCAGGACCGCCACGAGTTCACCACCGTCGCAACCAAAACCGTGTACGAGGGTGCAATTCTGGCGCTTCGGCTCGACCAGGTCGAGATGCCGGGCGGACGTGTGGCCGAGCGTGAGGTCGTCGAACATCACGGCGCTGTGGCGATCGTGGCACTCGACTCGTCGGACCGCGTCGCGATGATCGAGCAGTACCGTCACCCGATCGGTCGGCGCCTGTGGGAGCTGCCTGCCGGTCTGCTCGACGAGCTCGACGAGCCACCTGTCGACGCCGCCAAGCGCGAACTGGCCGAGGAGACCGGTCTTGCCGCGGACACGTGGTCGGTGCTCGTCGACGTGACGGCGTCGCCAGGCTTCACCGACGAGTGTGTGCGGATCTTCCTCGCGGAAGATCTGTCCGAGGTGGACCGCCCGGAAGCACGGGACGAAGAAGCGGACTTGGTGCTGCAATTCGTCCCGTTGACCGAAGCCGTCCAACGCGCCCTGTCCGGCGAGTTCATCAACGCCTCCGCGGTGTCGGGGATCCTCGCCTTGGCAGCGTCCAGGGCTGGGTCGACGCCGCTGCGGCCCGCCGACGCCCCGTGGCCGGATCTTCCGACGACCTTCGAGCTGCGGAAGCGTTCTCACGGATAGGTCAGGGGTGCTGGCGAAGCAGATATCCGCGTATCTCGATCACCTCGAGGTCGAGCGCGGTGCTGCGAAGAACACTCTGTCCTCGTACCGCCGGGATCTTCGGCGGTACGAGGCCTTCCTGTCCGGGCATCACATCGACGATCTCGGAGCCGTCGGCGAACAGGACGTCACCGCGTTCGTCATCGAGCTCCGACGTGGGGGAGACGAGTTTCCACCTCTCGCTGCGAGTTCCGCCGCGCGCACCCTCATCGCGGTCCGCGGGCTGCACAAGTTCGCGGCACTCGAAGGCTTCACCCGCGTCGACGTGGCGAGGGCGGTCAAGCCGCCGACGCCCAGTCGTCGGTTACCCAAGTCTCTGCCGCTGGATCAGGTCATCGCGATTCTCGACGCTGCGACGACGGACGGCGCCGACGCTCCGAGAGGGCTGCGGGACAAGGCGCTACTCGAGTTGCTCTACTCGACGGGCGCTCGTATCTCGGAAGCCGTAGGCCTCGACGTCGACGACATCGACACCGACAACCGTGCGGTACTGCTGCGCGGCAAGGGCGACAAGCAGCGCGTCGTACCGATCGGCCGTCCGGCGGTCGACGCCGTCGACGCGTATCTCGTGCGGGGTCGACCGGCGCTGGCGAAGAAGGCGACTCCTGCGCTCTTTCTCAATGCTCGGAGCGGGCGGTTGTCACGGCAGAGTGCGTGGCAGGTGCTGCACACGGCGGCGGAACGGGCCGGTATCGCCACCGCGGTCTCCCCGCACACATTGCGGCATTCGTTCGCTACGCACCTGCTCGACGGTGGTGCGGATGTGCGCGTCGTTCAGGAGCTTCTCGGGCACGCATCGGTGACGACGACGCAGATCTACACCCTTGTCACCGTCAACACGCTTCGTGAAGTGTGGGCCGAGGCGCATCCGCGCGCCCGGTGACATGCTTTGCGCGTGTCCGGCGAAGGTGTCGACCGAGCACGCGGTAGCGTTGGACAGCAGTCGCGAAGGAAGAATCGCACAGTACGAACGGACAGGGGAGCGCTGGAGACGTGTCGACACCGTGGCCGCCAGCGGCGGAGTCTGGTTCGGAGAAGACCTGGGAAGAGTCGACCCCTACGCCTCCCGCTCCACCGGCACCGCAGGGCCCGGCCACGCACTCGGCTCCGGCGAGTGACTCGTCCTATCGAAGCTACGAGGCCACTCCCGACGGCCTCACGCCCCAGCATCCGCACAACGAAGGCGCGTTGTTCCATACGCGTCAGCCCGACACCAGCCGTGAGACGAGAGAAACCATTCCTGCGGCAACCGAATTAGGCCCGACCGGTCGCAAGACCAGGGAGGTCCCCGATCCCCAGCCCTTGGCGAAGCACGGTCCCGCGAAGATCATCGCGATGTGCAACCAGAAGGGTGGCGTCGGCAAGACGACGTCGACGATCAACCTCGGTGCGTCGCTTGCCGCCTACGGCAGGCGTGTCCTGCTCGTCGATCTCGACCCTCAGGGTGCGTTGTCGGCCGGCCTCGGCGTCGCGCACCACGAGCTGGATCTGACGGTCTACAACCTGCTCGTCGAACCGAAGATTTCCGCCGACGACGTCCTGATGCGCACGCGGGTGGAGAATCTGGATCTCCTGCCGAGCAACATCGACCTGTCGGCAGCCGAGATCCAGTTGGTGACCGAGGTGGGCCGCGAGCAGACGCTCGGTCGGGTTCTGCATCCGGTGCTCGATCGGTACGACTACGTGCTCATCGACTGCCAGCCGTCCCTGGGTCTGCTCACCGTCAACGCACTCACCTGCGCCGACGAGGTGCTCATTCCGATGGAGTGCGAGTACTTCAGTCTGCGCGGTCTGGCGCTGCTCAACGACACCGTCGAGAAGGTGCGCGACAGGCTGAATCCTCGGCTGAAGCTGGCCGGCATCGTGGTGACGATGTTCGACGCGAGGACGCTGCATTCGCGTGAGGTCATGACTCGTGTCGTCGAGGTGTTCGGCGACGTCGTCTACGACACGGTGATCACTCGGACGGTCCGGTTCCCCGAGACGTCCGTCGCCGGCGAGCCGATCACCACCTGGGCGCCCAAATCGTCTGGTGCACAAGCCTATCGGTCGTTGGCCCGTGAGGTCATCTACCGTTCCGGTCCGTAACCGATGACCGACACCGCCACCGAGACCACGCCGATCGAAGTACCCGAGAACGAGGACCCGTCGCGTTTTCGTGTTCGGCTGCTCAACTTCGAGGGGCCGTTCGATCTCCTCCTCACACTGATCAGTCAGCATCGCCTCGACGTCACCGAAGTCGCGCTGCACACTGTCACCGACGATTTCATCTCCTTCACCAAGAGCCTGGGCAAGGAGATGGGCCTCGATCAGACGACGGAGTTTCTGGTCGTCGCGGCGACTCTGCTGGATCTGAAAGCGGCGAGGCTGCTGCCGTCGGGTGATGTCGAGGACGCCGAGGATCTTGCCCTTCTCGAAGTGCGCGATCTTCTGTTCGCGCGGTTGTTGCAGTATCGGGCGTACAAGCAGGTTGCTCAGCTCTTCGGCGAGCTCGAGGCAGCAGCCCTGCGTCGGTATCCGCGGTCGGTCTCCGTGGAGGACCGCTACACCGACCTGATCCCCGAGGTGCTGTTGGGCGTCGATGCAGCTCGATTTGCGGACATCGCGGCGGCTGCCTTCCGGCCGAAGCCGATCCCGAAGGTCGGTCTCGATCACATTCACCAGCACTCGGTGTCGGTTCCCGAGCAGGCGAAGTGGGTCATGGAACGGCTGGAGAGCAAAGGCGAGGGCGCATGGACGCCGTTCTCGGAGCTGACCGAGGGATGCGAACACACCGTGGAGATCGTCGCGCGGTTCCTTGCGCTGCTCGAGTTGTTTCGCGAGCAGGTTCTGGCGTTCGAGCAGCCCGAGCCGCTGGGTGAGCTGTTGGTGACGTGGACGGGTAAGGAGAAGTCGGGGCAGGTTCTGGTCTCGGCGGTGGATTATGGATGAGCAACAGCCGCTCGACGTGGAGTCTGCGGAGGAGACGGACGAGCTGGACGACGCCACGCTCGTCTCGGCTCTGGAGGCCGTCCTGCTGGTGGTGGATTCGCCGGCATCGAACGAGCAGTTGGCGTCGGCCGTCGGGAGCGATGTCGGACGCGTGAAGCCGATTCTCCAGAGGATGTCCGCGGATCTGACCGAACGACGCAGCGGAATCGATCTCCGATACGCCGGTGACGGCTGGCGTTTCTACACGCGCACGGTGTACGCGCCGTACGTGGAGAGGCTGCTTCTCGACGGCGCTCGGTCCAAGCTCACACGCGCGGCATTGGAGACTCTCGCCGTTATCGCATATCGTCAACCGTTGACCCGCGCGCGAGTCAGCGCCGTGCGAGGGGTCAACGTCGACGGAGTGATGCGCACGTTGCTCGCTCGCGGACTGATTTCGGAAGCTGGAGTGGATCCGGAATCGAACGCAACCATGTACTCCACAACCGAGTTGTTCCTCGAACGGCTCGGTCTGGCTTCGCTCACGGATCTGCCACCGCTGGCACCGTTGTTGCCGGGAGTGGACCTGATCGACGAGATCAGTGACAGCATGGATACCGACCCGAGAGTCACCCGCTCCACCAAGAACCGCGGATCGAAACCCGATCCGGTAGCCGAGCTCGACTCGGACGACTGATAGGTAAAGAAGTGAACAAGCCCGCTCGCCGTGATGGCACACCGGACAGGAACAAACGACAGGCTCCGCGTAGGAAGCCGACGACCGGACGGTCGGAGGATCCGCGCGAGAACCGACGCAGGGACGATGCACCCCGCGCCGGAGGACCCCGCAAGGCTGTCCCGCGCAAAGGCGTCGACCAGCGCAAACCCTTCGAGAACAAGCCGGTCGACAGTGGCATCAACGATCGCAGCAACGACGCAGTGCCGCGCAAGAAGCCCTCTCGGCCCAAGCCACCGAAGCCGCAGAAGAAGCAGGCTCCGTCGACCACCATTTCCAACGCGAAGCCCGCGAAGCACCAGTACATCGAGCCCGACGCCAAGCGGCGTCACGTCCCGCGCGGTGAGGGTGTGCGTCTGCAGAAGGTGCTCGCTCAGGCCGGTGTCGCATCGCGCCGGGCTGCCGAAGAACTGATCGCCGACGGTCGCGTCGAGGTCGACGGCCGCATCGTCACCGAGCAGGGAATCCGGATCGATCCGGACGTCGCGATCGTCCGCGTCGACGGCACACGCATCGTCGTGAAGGAAGAACTCGTTCACCTCGCGATGAACAAGCCGCGTGGATGGCAGTGCACCATGTCCGACGATCTGGGACGCCCGTGCGTCGGCGACATCGTCTCCGAGCGCGTGCAGGCAGGGCAGCGACTGTTCCACGTCGGACGTCTCGATGCCGACACCGAGGGCCTTCTGCTCTTCACCAACGACGGTGATCTTGCTCACCGCTTGATGCATCCGTCGTACGAGGTGTCGAAGACCTACCTGGCCACGTTGTTCGGCGCGATCCCGCGGGATCTGGGCAAGAAGCTCAAGGCCGGCGTCACCCTCGACGACGGTCCGGTGAAGGTCGACGGGTTCGCGCTCCTCGACATCTCCAACGGCCTGTCACTCGTGCGCGTCACGCTGCACGAGGGCCGCAAGCACATCGTCAGGCGCCTGTTCGACTCGGTCGGATTCCCGGTCGGTCGCCTCGTGCGCACCGACGTCGGCAACGTTGCTCTCGGCGACCAGCGTCCCGGCACGTTGCGTGTGCTGGGACGCGGCGAGGTCGGCAAGCTCTACGAGTCGGTCGGTCTGTGATGAACGATCTCGGCATCGACGGGCTGGTCATTGCCATGGACGGGCCGTCGGGAACCGGTAAGTCGACGGTCTCGCGCAAGCTCGCCACGGCACTCGACGCTCGGTACCTCGACACCGGTGCGATGTACCGCGTGGCGACGGTGTGGGTGCTGCGCGCCGGAATCGATCCGACGGATTCGGAGAAGGTGGCCGACGTCGTCGCGACGCTTCCTCTGGACATCGGCACCGACCCCGCGGCGGAGGCAGTCACTCTTGCAGGTGAGGACGTTTCGGAGGAGATCCGAGGAGAGGCCGTCACCAAGGCGGTCTCTGCTGTGTCGGCCGTTCCTCGGGTGCGGGAGCTCCTGGTGCAGAAGCAGCGCGACATCTCGGCGTCGTTTCCGCGGATCGTCGTGGAGGGTCGCGACATCGGGACCGTCGTGTTGACCGACGCCGACGTCAAGGTCTTCCTGACGGCGTCGCCGGAAGCACGGGCGGACCGACGCAACAAACAGAACATCTCTCAGGGACGGGTCGACGATTACGAGGCAGTTCTCGCCGACGTCCAACGCCGCGATCATGCGGATTCCACTCGCGCCGTATCTCCGTTGCGGCCTGCCGAGGATTCCGTGATCGTGGATACCAGCGATCTGGGCATGGACGGCGTCATCGACGCGTTGCTCCAGGTTGTGCACGACAGAACTGGAGTGAAGCAGTGACCGAGGAATTCTACGCAGGCGAGGTCGCAGGCGACGGCACGTGGAGCGAAGAGGGGGAGTGGGACCTTCTCGATTACGTCGACGGTGACGATGCAGAGGCAGCGGTCGCAGTCCCGACTCTCGCAGTCGTCGGACGGCCCAACGTGGGAAAGTCGACGCTGGTCAACCGCATCATCGGCCGACGCGAAGCAGTTGTCGAGGACATTCCCGGCGTCACGCGTGACCGAGTGTCCTACGAGGCCAACTGGGCCGGACGTCGGTTCCTGGTGCAGGACACCGGCGGGTGGGAGCCCGACGCCAAGGGACTGCAGCAGTCCGTTGCGCGCCAGGCCGAGTTGGCGATGAACACCGCCGACGCGATTCTGCTCGTCGTCGACGCACGCGTCGGGTCGACGACGACCGACGAAGCGGTTGCGCGAGTGCTGCGCCGCTCGAAAACTCCGGTGCTGTTGGTGGCCAACAAGGTCGACGACGGACGCACCGAGTCCGAGGTTGCATCACTGTGGTCGCTCGGCCTCGGCGAGCCGAATGCGGTGTCGGCGACGCACGGCCGCGGCACCGGTGATCTGCTCGATCGCGTTCTCGAAGCGCTCCCGGAAACTCCCCGCGAAGGTATTCCCGGCGGCGGTCCGAGACGAGTCGCCTTGGTCGGTAAGCCCAACGTCGGCAAGTCGTCGTTGATCAACAAGCTGTCCGGCGACGAGCGATCCGTTGTGCACGACGTTGCAGGTACGACCGTCGATCCCGTCGACTCCCTCGTCGAATTGGGCGGTAAGACATGGCGTTTCGTCGATACGGCCGGCCTGCGCAAGCGAGTCAGCCATGCCAGCGGCGCCGAGTTCTACGCGTCGCTGCGGACGAAATCGGCCATCGAGGCCGCCGAGGTCGCAATCCTGCTCATCGACTCGTCACAGGTCATCTCGGAGCAGGATCTGCGTGTTCTGTCGATGGTCGCCGACGCGGGCCGTGCGCTCGTGCTGGCGTTCAACAAGTGGGACCTCGTGGACGAGGACCGTCGACTGCAGTTGGAGAAGGAGATAGATCGCGATCTCGCTCGGGTGCCGTGGGCGCAGCGTGTCAACATCTCCGCGCACACCGGCAGGGCCGTGCAGAAGCTCGTTCCGGCCCTCGAAACAGCTCTCGAATCCTGGGACAAGCGAATCCCCACCGGCAGGCTCAACAACTGGCTCAAGGAGGTCGTCGCCGCGACGCCCCCGCCGATGCGTGGTGGGCGTCTGCCGAGAATCATGTTCGCCACCCAGGCGACCACCCGTCCGCCGACATTCGTTCTGTTCACCACAGGCTTCCTCGAGGCCGGCTACCGCCGGTTCATCGAGCGGCGTCTGCGTGAAGAGTTCGGCTTCGACGGCAGCCCCGTCCGTGTCTCGGTCCGTATCCGCGAAAAGCGCGAGCGGCCGGGCAAGGGCAACAACCGCCGATAGATTCTCCGCCCACCCCTGACCAGGCGATTTCGTGTCAGGGGTGGGGCTGGGGTAATCTCATCGAGCGCCTTAACCGGCGCGGCGGGCTGTGGCGCAGCTTGGTAGCGCACTTGACTGGGGGTCAAGTGGTCGCAGGTTCAAATCCTGTCAGCCCGACAATGCAGTTTCAAAGGCGGTCTCGGAGAAATCCGAGGCCGCCTTTTTCAGTTGCGCCTATGTGAAATCGAGAAGACGAGCGCAGGCCGTTGTGGGGGCTGAGTCCATTCGGTGCATCCGCTGCCGAGCATTGTGCAGCCGGTCGAGGCGTCGAGTGTTCGAGCCTCGACCGGAGGTCAGCACTGCGGGAATGTAGGTGAGGCCTGTGTCTCAACGGTTGCTGTTCGAGGTGTGTCCATCGGTCGTGGCTTCGAAGAACATCTGAACGAACGGTGGGCTGTCGGCGAGGGGATGGTGCTTTGTTGGGTTGTTCGCTTCCGCCGGGCAGTGAATCTCGTTGCCGGGAGCGGTCTCCGGAGGGCGACTCATGCGACGACTCTTTCTGTGGGCCCGCTGTCGGGTCGGAGGTTCAGCGCCGACGCAGAGAAGACTGCACGATGGCAGGGGGAAGGTAGCCCGCGTCGCGCTCGGTCATGTTGCGGCCGGGGAAGACGATGTCGTCGATGCGATCGAGTGTCTCGTGTTCGAGCACGAGATCACTGGCCGCGAGCTGACTTTCGAGTTGATCGACGTTCATGGGGCCGATGATGGCTGCGGTCACAGCCGGGTGGGACAGAACGAATCCAAGTGCGAGATGAATGAGCGAGATGCCGAGTTCCTCGGCGAGGAGTGCGAGGGCTTCGGCGGCGTCCAACTTGCCCGCGTTGTGCGGTGCGGTGATGTCGAACAGGCCGGGCATGAGCTTGTTTCGGTCGCTGACGAAGTCGGGGGAGTCCTTTCTGTATGCACCGGAAAGCCAGCCCCCGCCGAGCGGACTCCAGACCAGGACTCCGAGAGCAAGTTGTTGTGCGACGGGGAGAACGTCGGCTTCGATTCCTCGTGCGAACAGTGAGTAGGGAGGCTGCTCGGTGACGAAGCGGCCGAAATTTCGCCGTTCCGAGGTCCATTGTGCAGTGACGAGTTCGTGTGCGGGGTACGTCGTTGTGCCGAAGTACCGGATCTTTCCGGCTCGTTGCAGATCGGTCAGCGCGCCCAATGTCTCTTCGATGTCGGTGTCCGGATCGGGGCGGTGCACTTGGTACAGATCGAGATGGTCGGTCTGTAGTCTGCGGAGACTGTTCTCGACGGCTTGCACGATCCAACGGCGGGAGTTTCCTCGTGCGTTGACGTCGTCGCCCATGGGGTTGTGGAATTTGCTCGCCAGCACCACATTGTCTCTGCGTCCGCCGGCCAGAGCCTTTCCGACGATTGTCTCGGCTTCACCGTGTGAGTACAGATCTGCGGTGTCGATCATGTTGATTCCGGCGTCGAGCGCGCGGTGCACGACTCGGATCGATTCGTCGTGATCCTTGTTGCCCCACGTTCCGAACATCATGGTGCCCAGACAGAGGTTGCTCACTCGTACACCGGTTCGTCCGAGGGTTCGGTACTTCATTGTCCACCTTCTGTGGTGTCGGATGGGTTTGTCAGTGCTGGCAGCAGCAGAGTGTCGATCAGTGTGAGTACGTGCTCGGGATCGAGGGAGCGACCCTCCACGGTCACGCGGTAATAGCACATGGCGGGAATGACTCGGGCCATGAACTCGACGTCCGTGTCGGCGGCGATTTCAGCACGCGCGACGGCACGTTCGATCATGATGCGATTGGCTGCGATCCACGGATTGGTGCCGGATATCGACGCTGCCAATTCTGAATCGTCCTGGGCGGCAAGCATGCTTGCCACCGCACTCATGATCTTCAGCTGTTTGTTGCCGCTGTCGAACGCCTCCGGGCGCATCAAGGCCTTGAGATCGCCCCGAAGGGTTCCCGAGTCCGGCAGCTCGTCGACGTCGACTTCTTGTTTGGACACACGCGCGACGGCGTCGACGATCATGTGCGCCTTCGACGGCCACCGCCGGTACACCGTGGCCTTTCCGGCTTTCGCGCGGGCAGCGACCATATCCATCGTCATTCCGTCGTAGCCGTGCTCGGCGAGAACCTCGACTGTCGCGTCCAGGATGTCGCCGTCGCGGGAGTGATCGCGTTTGCGTCCGCGCGGCGTCGGCGCATCGGGCGTCGTTGTCCTATCTGGCACGGTTCCTCCTTGTTCCGGGTTGGATACTGGCCTGGTAATTACGGTACTGGACAGATCCGATACTAGCAAGTACCGTAATGAGAGTTCGTCTCGTTCGACAGCTCTCCAACAGTCGGCACCCCGACATCCGATCGCTCGCGTATCGCGCGCCGGGTCGCACAGTTCTCACTCGAGAAAGTCCACACAATGTCACGAGATTTTTCGACGTCGAGAGCAAAAAATCTTGCTCTCGCGTTACTTGCCCTGACTCAATTTCTGATCGTCATCGACGCGTCGATCGTGAACGTCGCGCTGCCGTCGATCGGTGAATCACTGGGGATCGGTCAAGACGGCCTGTCCTGGGTGATCAACGCCTACATCCTCGCGTTCGGCGGGTTCCTGCTGTTGGGCGGCAGGCTCGCCGACCTACTCGGACGGCGCAAGATGTTCGTCACCGGATTGCTCATCTTCACGGTCGCCTCGCTCATGGGCGGCTTGGCGCAGAACGACGCATGGCTCAACATTGCCCGAGCAGTGCAGGGACTCGGGGCGGCCATCGTTTCTCCTGCTGCCCTGTCGATCCTCACCACCACCTTCAAAGAAGGCTCCGAACGTAACCGCGCGCTCGCGGTGTGGGGTGCGATGTCCGGTGCGGGCGGGGCGGCCGGCGTGCTGCTCGGCGGTGTGCTCACCGAGTATCTCGGATGGGAATGGGTGCTCTTCGTCAATGTTCCCGTGGGATTGTTCATGGTGTGGCAAGCATTCCGCCTGTTCCCGGCGTCGAGCAGAGTCGACGGGGCCCGCAGCTTCGACCTACCCGGGTCGATCAGCGTGACGGCCGGCCTGGCGCTGTTGGTGTTCACACTCGTCGACGCCGAAAAAGCCGGATGGACATCGACTACGACACTGCTGCGAGCTGCGGCTGCAGTCGCACTTCTGGTGGTCTTCGTGGTGATCGAGCGGCGCAGTGCGGCACCGCTGGTGACACTGTCGATCTTCCGACTACGTACCCTTCGTGGCGCAAACGTCGTCATGCTCCTCGTGGGCGCATCCTTGATCTCAGGCTTCTTCCTCATCACCCTGTACCTACAGCAGGTCCTGGGGTTCACCCCGCTTCAGGCTGGTCTTGCGTACCTGCCTCTGGCTCTGTCGATCATCGCCTCGGCCGGCGGCGCGTCACCGCTGATCACCAAGTTCGGGTTCAAGACTGTCCTTCTCGTCGCCTTGGGCTTCGTGGCTGCAGGCCTGGCCTGGTTCGCGCAGGTCGGTGCCGATGGTCGATTCATCTCCGACGTCTTCGGTCCGTCCGTTCTGACCGGCCTCGGACTGGGTGGCTCCTTGGTGGCCGTGACCGTAGCCGCCCTCACCGGAACGACGGACGAACAGGCCGGCCTCGCTTCAGGTCTCGTCAACGCCGGCAACCAAATCGGTGGGGCAGTGGGGCTGGCGGTCATCTCGGCGGTGGCAACAGCGACGACTGCACGCGCGATGTCCGGCGGGGTCGATCGAACCGTGGCGTTGACTGACGGCTTCCACGACGCGTTTCTCGTCGGGGCGGGTGTCGCGGTGGCAGGCATGGTTTTCGCGGCGTTGTCGATCTCCTCTCGGGACAGTCGTGAGCATGCTGCTGCGGCGCAGCGGGGCGAGGTGGCCGTGACAGCGCTCTGAGCGGCACACCACACACCCGTTTCACCAACCGACTTCAACGGGCGTCGACGGACGCTCATTCTCGAAGGAATCCGAAATGTTCGATGTTCTGACCGATATCAAGTGGCTCGCAGTGCTTGCCGCGTTCGTGGCCTCCGCGGTGAGCGCAGGCGTGTATTTCCCCGTCCTCATCGCCAAGCCGTACATCGTTGCACTCGGCCGCGAGAACGCGCGGGAGCCCGAGTCCTCGCTCGTGCGTAATCTCGGCCCGGTGGTGTGCATCCTTGCCACCACCATCACGAGTGCGGTGTTGATCACCGCGCTGGACATCACCGCGGTCGGCGACGCCGTCGTGTTCGGTCTCCTCGTCGGGATCGGTTATCTCACGGCCATGACGTTTCAGATTGCGCTCAACCCCAACTTCCCCCGTCCGCTGTACTACGGGGTGCTCAATGCCCCGTTCTTCATCATCACCAGCGTGCTCACCAGCGTGATCATCGTCTGGATCGGCTGAGACGTCCGTCGCTCCGGAGTTGCCCAGCAGCTTCGTAGCGGCACCCGACGTGACGAACTCACGTCGTCTGCTGCAATGGTTCTTTCAACAGAAACCCGGTCATCGTTCACTATGCCTGCTCCTCTTCTCGCGCTCGTCGCAAT
Organism: Rhodococcus sp. 114MFTsu3.1; assembly: GCF_000383555.1. Taxonomy (NCBI): domain Bacteria; kingdom Bacillati; phylum Actinomycetota; class Actinomycetes; order Mycobacteriales; family Nocardiaceae; genus Rhodococcus; species Rhodococcus sp. 114MFTsu3.1. The sequence goes on from NZ_KB911563.1 coordinate 22,600, forward strand.
CGTCGCAGTGCTGTCGATCTTCGTGCGCGTCATGTTCGTTTCTCCTCTGCGTCTGTCACGTCCGTTGGCACGCACCGTGGACTGTGTTCTCGCGGTCTTGTTGTGCCTCACGGTGGTCGGCTACGGAAGCGGAAGTATCTTCGATCCGTCCTGGGCGCGCGGCCCGGGGTTCGTCGGAGCTACGTGGGCTGCCGCACTGCTGTATCTGTGCCTCGGCGGTCTTGTGGTCGGTGCAGTGTTGCTTGCGATCCGGATCAAAGGTGTTGCGCAACAACGCGACAGTGCGCCCACCAGGATGCGAGTTGCGCGGGTCGGTGCCGCCGTGGTCGCGCTGACAACAGCCGGTACCGTCGGATACGGTCTCGTCGAAGCGGCCCAGCCTCAGGTCACGCACACCACCATCGCGTCGGATGGCCTCCCACAGCAATTCGACGGTCTACGGATCGCGTTCGTGTCCGACATCCACGCCGGGCCCACGCGAGGTGCAGGTTTCGTCGAGGCGATCGTCGGCGAGATCGATCAGCACGATCCCGACGTGGTGATTCTGGGCGGCGACCTCATCGACGGGACGGTCGAGTTGGTCGGCGATGTGTTGACGCCACTGTCGGAGCTGAACGCCCCCCTCGGAGTGTTCGCGGTCACCGGCAACCACGAGTACTACGCCGACGCCGACGAATGGACCAGGCTGTGGTCGAGCCTGGGTGTGGAAGTTCTGCGCAATGCCACTGCGACACTGGAGCGTGGCGGCGCGTTCATCGATCTTGCGGGAATCAACGATGTCTCCGCTCCGCCGCCACATGCTCCCGACCTCGGCCGCGCCCTCGGCGAGCGAACTTCCGATCGATTCACCCTGTTGGCGGCTCATCAACCAGTTCAGGCGTTGGACGCCGTCGGTGCCGGAATCGATCTCCAGCTCTCCGGACACACTCACGCAGGTCAGTTGTGGCCTCTGCGGTATCTCGTTCCCTTGCAACAACCCTCGATCGAAGGGCTCGTGACCGTTTCGGGCACCCCCGTCTTCACAACGCGCGGCGCCGGTACGTGGGGACCGCCCGTGCGCGTAGGTGCCGAGCCGGAAATATCGATGCTGGAACTACATTCGGTTGGTGCGTGACCTCGAGGCACTTATCGAAGTAGGCACGGGCCCCTCACGCCCCCAACCCCACCACCAACCGCATCACGAGTTCACCGTCCACCACCCGGGTCCGTTGTTCGCAGATGGTGTTCATCAACGCCGTGCCCTCCACGATGTCGCGCCGGTGGGTCAGTAGTCCGTCGATCGCGTCGTCCGCTGAGGTCAGTGCCGTAGCCGCCGCGGTGAGTTGGTCGTTCGTGACGCCTCGATTACCAGTGAATGCCACTCGCTGCGCACCGCGGCTGAACGTGGTGACCGCGGGAGGCGTCGGGCCACCGGTGTTGGCTTGCCTCACCCCGGCGATGTCCACACCTGGTAGCAGGCCCGACGTCGCCTTGGCCGGCACCCCGCCGATAGGGTGCACGGCCACTACCCGATCCCCGAGACGCCGTATCGCCTCGTCGATCGAGGCGACAGTTCCCGCGCGGTGGGTCGCGCCGAGCACCGCAACGGACCCGGTGATGTGACGTTCCCAGTCGTCGCCGGAGGAGAAGTTCTGCACCGAGGGCAGGTAGTTGGCGGTCCACTTCGCACCCAGCTCCGTACGGTGCACCATCGCCACCTCGACGGTCGGGAACATCGCCGAGGGTGCAAGTGTGGCCGCGAGGTTGCCGATCAGACCGTCCCCGAAGATGAGAAGCGTTTGCGGGGTCTCGCGCGCGAGACACGACAGTGCATAGCGAACCACGGCATACGGCTCCACAAGGGTCGCTCGGACACTCGACAAGTCGTCCGGCAGCAACGACACCAGACCGCTGCTGACTGCGGACGCTCCGATCACGACGCGTTCCTGAAACAGACCTTCCACATTGTGGCCGAGTAGGAAGGACGAATCGTGGGGATGGGTCGGGTTGACCACCACGCGGTCACCCACTGCGAATTCCGACACTCCTTCGCCCAGCTCGACGACTCGCGCAGCACCCTCGTGCCCGACGATCGGGGACGGATCGTTCCGGTCTCCCCGCACGATCTGAATGTCGGTTCCACACAGCGACACCGCTTCCGGCGCGAGCAGCAGCTCGCCGGGCCCAGGGGAGGGCGTCGGGCGAATCTCGACGGACGAGTGGCTACCGTGCCGGACGATGGCGCGGTGGGTGAGTTCGATTGTCATCGTTCCTCTTTCAAATCTTAGTCACACGAAGGTAACCGTCGGCGATTGCGTCCGCTCCGGAGAGTGTGTCGATGTCGCCGGGCGCGCACACGTGGATGATCTCGCGAACCCGATCCGACGTGAGCGAGTCGGCATACGAACGCGAGCCGGCAAGTTGCGCAATGAGTTCGCGCTCGTAGAACCCGACCAGTCCCTCCGCTACCCCGCCGCCGATCCCGATGCGGTCGAGTCGCGGATCGAGCGTGATCATGGTGCGGATCAACTCGGCAATGGGTTCGACTACCACGGTCAGCAATCGAGCGAGGTCATCGATACCCTCCGCCAGCGAAGAAGCGAAACTCCGCTCCTCGTAGTCGATTCCGAGGACTTGCGCGACCGCCGCCACTCCGGGACCGGACGACATCGACGAAATGTGCCCGACGCCACCGCACGCGCACGGCAACTGCAGCACGGCCGGAGGCGCGGAACTGACGGCGCGCACGTGCCCGACCTCGCCTTGCAATCCGCGGTGATCGACCGGAACAACCTTCTCGGCCAGGTAGGCCGTGCGCACCGCGATGCCGCTGCTGATCGTGATATACGCCAGGTGCCGATCGGTGGGGCGAGCGAACCCCTGAGCGTACGACGCCAATCCTGCCGTCACGTCGTTGACCAGGGTCCAGCGCACATCGGGGCGTCGAGACGACAGCATGTGCAGTAGCGGAATCTCGCCCGAGGGCGCGCCGCCCCACAGTGGCCCGGAACCGAGTGCCACGCCCTTCTGCTCGTCGAGCGCCGCGCCGCAGGACATGTTCACCCTTGCACCGTGCGGCACGTGGACGTCGAGCGTATCCACCAACTGTTGCAGCAACCTGTCCACGGACAGGCCAGGCTGTTGCAGCACACTGGGCGCCGGGAACCGTTCGATCGCGCTCCCTGCACGAATGCGCAGCCACGTACCACCCAGATCGACGGAGACAGTATCGGTCATCGCACGGGAACCGCGTCGATCACCGGATGCACGTCTTTCGCCGGGTGCAGGTCGATGACCAGCGACCGGTCGCGCATCTCGACCCGCAGGGAGTCGAAGTTGTCGACGCGTGCGATGTTCTGGCCGGGCTCGTCGCCGATGGTGATGCACCGCACGCCGGCATTCGCCGCGGCAGCCATTCCGGCCGACGAGTCCTCGAACACGATGCACGACTCGATGGACGCGCCCAGCTGCGCTGCCGCGGAGAGGAACCCTTCCGGGGCGGGCTTGCCGACGGTCACGTCCTCCGCGGCGACGGCGATCCGCGGCGTCGGTAGCCCGGCGGCGGTGAGGCGTCGGACCATCATCGATCGCGTCGCCGACGTGACCACCGCCCACCTCTCGGGCGGCACCGACGCAAGGAATCTCGCGGCGCCGGCAATCTGCTGAACCGGCACCACGCTCCGGCGCTCGTGCTCCCGTATCCACTGCAGCTCGGATCGTACGTCGGCTGCGGGTCCGAGGACGCGCAGAACGATATCGGCGGCGAGTCGGCCCGGAAGTGCCTCGGCAACAATCGATCTGTCGACGTCGTGTCGCTGGGCGAACTCGAACCACACCGCCTCGATGGATGCGTGCGAGTCGACGAGGGTGCCGTCCATGTCGAACAGGAACGCGCCCGCAGTGATGGACTGCCGAATCGGGCTGGGCTGCAGACTCATACCGTGACCCCCATCCCCAGGCTTTCTCCGGCGAAGCGGACGAGTTCGAGATCGTGCTCGGTGGATCGCCGCAACCGTTGATCGCCCGGATCGGTATCCAGAACCACGGTGCCGGCGCCGAGCCCCGCGAGGAAATGGATGTCCGAGTGGATCTGCTCGACGCTGCCGTACCCGAGGGGACGGTTCGGCGACTGGACCGGAGTCTCGGTGGGCAGGAAGTAGATACGTGGGACGAAGTCCTTGCCGTCGTCGAGGGCGTCGGCGCCGGCCGCGCACAGCTGCCTCGACGGGTGCAGCGGATGCCACCCAGTGCCTACGCGGTTCGTCCGCGCGATCGCAGCGGGGCCGTTGCCGCCGATCCACAGCGGCGGGTGCGGCGTCTGGGCGGGCAGCGGCCCACCGTGCACGCGGCGCGGGGTGCCACTGGCGCCGAGGGCCTCGTAGGTCTCCGACGACCATGCCGCCACCAGGCCGTCGAGGGTGACATCGGTCAGCCGCCCGCGTTGGTGATAGGGGACACCCAGCACGTCGAACGCCTCAGACGTCCACCCGACACCCACGCCGACGATCAACCGCCCACCGCTGAGTGTGTCGATGGTGGCCGTCGCGTGCGCGAGGTGCGCCGGATGGCGGTGGCTGCCGATGAGCACGCCGCTACCCAGACGGATGGTGTGGGTCTGACCCGCCAACCACGACAGCGTCGCCAGGCACTCGTAGAACGGCGCGGGCGAGCGGCGATGGGCGTCGTCGGTCAGCACCACGTGATCCGACAGCAGCACGTTGTCGAAGCCGGCGGCTTCCGCGGTGGTGGCCCACGCAAGGATCCCGTCGGCATCGATCTGCGGCCCGAAGTTCGGGAGGTTGAGTCCGTACCTCACAGCGCACCCGGAAACAGTCGAACGCCGTCGCGCCGACCCTCAGCAGGAAGCGTCAGGAAGTTGCTGCCGTTCGCGGTGAGTGGGCGTGCGGCGTATCGACGGCCGACGTGGTGTTCGAACAGCTCGATGTTCAGCTCTCCCACCGACACCATTGCCATCCGCGACGTACCTTCCACGTCGAGGTCGAACTGCGCGGTCATGAAGCCGCGGTCGGCCTCGATGTCGGTCCGCAGAACTTCCGTCGCTCCATGGTGATTCACGAGGCGGTCGATGGCCGCGTCCAGATCGGCGACGCTGTACCCCGAGTGGTCCAATCCGCGGCACGTGGGCAGAGTGGCCGACGGTAGGTCCTCGCGTCGGTGATGCAGGCGGGCGTCGGTGTCGCCGTAATAGCCCGGCACCTCGGGCCAGTTCTGCAGTTCGAACAATGTCCCCCACGGTGAACGGAAGTAGACCCATCTGTTGCCGGCGATCGGGCCTTCCGGCACGGTGATCACCTCGCCGAGAACGGACACATCGTCCAGCCCGGCAAGGTGATCGGCAGCGCGTTCGATGTCGCCGACGGTGAAGCAGAGGTGATTGGTGCCGATGTCGACCAGGCGCGGCGGGGCCTGATTCGGGCTGTGCGAGGACGTGAATTCGATCGATGTGGAGCCGACCGGAACCGTCGCGCCGTTGCCACTCTCGACGCCGAGCAGAGACGCGACGAAATCGGCTGCCTCGTGCGCGTCGGGAACAGTGATTCCGATCGTGCTGAGCGATGTTCGGGCATTCGTGGTGACGGTCATGGGATCAACAGCACCTTTCCTCGTGTTCCACCGGCAGCGAGCAGGGCGTGAGCCTGCGGGGCTTCGTCGAATCCGAATGTGCGAGCGATCGGCACGGTGATCTCCCCCGAGGAGACGAGTGAGGCGAACTCCGCTAGGCCAGGCCCGTCCTCGTTCACGTAGCTCTTACCCGGGGTGATGCCCCGCTGTGGTTCGGGTTGGTCGCCGTCTTCGATGGAGACGAACGATCCGCCGTCACGCACACCGTCGATGGCCTCGACCACTCCGGCGGTGTCGACCACCGCGTCGTACTTCCGTGGCTCGAGATCGACGGGCTTGGCCAACACCGTCCCCACGCCGAGCGTGAGAAGGTCGTCGGTGTCCGTCTCCCGCGCCAGCGCGTCGACCCGGTGGCCCCGCGACAACAGGATCGCCGACGCTATGCGCCCCACCGCGCCCGCAGCACCGGTCACCACCACGGTGGCGCCTGCCGGAAGCGTGATCTTGTCGAGCTGTTGCACGGCGGTGAGCGCCGCCAACGGGATCGCGGCCGCATGCTCGAGGCCGACGCCGGTGGGGGCGTGGGCGAACAGCGATTCGTCGGCGACGACGCGCTCGGCGTACGTACCGAAACGGTGCGCCGGCTGCGCGATCATCCCGATGACGGTGTCGCCGCGGGCGAATCGAGTGACGGACGAGCCGACTGCTTCGACCGTGCCCGACACGTCCCATCCCAGCACCGCGGGATACGTCAGTTCGATGGGCAGGAAGCCGGACCGGGTCTTGAGGTCTACCGGGTTGACGGCCGCGGCGGCCACCGACACGGTGATGTCGCCGGGCCCCGCGGTGGGCTCCTCGATCTCGCCGACGGTGAGGACGTCGGGGTCACCCTTGCCGTGAACGATGATGGCTCTCATGCAGCTCCCTTCGATGTGGCGGCCTTCGATGTATCGGCCGTGTGCAGTTCACCGGCATAGCGTGCGTTCTCCTCGGCGGCGGTGAGTACGAGTCCGCCGTCGACAGTGATGGTGGTTCCGGTGACATAGCTCGACGCGGAGCTCGCGAGAAACACCGCGGCAGTGGCTACTTCGTGCACACCCGCCGGACGACCGAGCGGGATCGCGGGCCGGTCGATGGCGGCGTAGGAGGACTCGTCGTCGACGCCGTTCATCGCGGTCGCCGTTTCGCCCGGTGCGACGCAATTGACGCGGATACCGTGCTGCGCGAATTCGAGGGCGAGCACCTTGCTCGACGCCGCCAGCGCCGCCTTGCTCGCGCAGTAGATCGATCCCCGGGTGATGGGCACCGAGTCGTGAACCGAGGTGATGTTGACGATGGATCCCGCGATACCGTCGGCGATCATGCGGCGACCCACCGCCGACGCCAACGCCAACGGCGTGACCGTGTTGATCGCCAGCACATCCTCGATGCGGCCGACGTCGAGCGCATCGGCCGGAGAACGGTCGTTGACACCGGCGTTGTTGACCAGGCATCGGATCTCGCCGAGGCGATCTGCTGCGTCGAGAACGGTCTCGACGGCGGTATGGGCGTCGCGCAGATACAGCCGAAGCGGGACGACATCGACGGGATGATCCGCACGAATATCGTTGACCAGGGCGTCGATTCGATCGATTCCGTTGCCGTAGCCGAGGATGAGGTTGTGCCCTTCCGTGGCGAGCGCAAGCGCGATGGCGCGGCCGATGCCGCTGCTCGCGCCGGTGACGACCGTGTAGCCGGGTCTAGTCAATGGAGATCACCACCTTCGGCCGGGTTCGGTGGCTTTCGAGTCGATCGAAGGCGGATTTCGCGTCCGAGAGGGGCACGACGCTGTCGATGAGCGACGCCAGGGCGGGCCGGATGAGGGGGAACAGGGCCGCTGCACGCCGATAGTGATCGACGCCATGGCGCACCCCGATGATCGAGATTCCGGCCAGCGCAACCGCTCCGGGGTCGATGGACTCCGACTGCGCGGCGACCCCGACGAGTATGCACTTTCCGCCCGGTCGGAGTACGCCGATTCCCGTTCCCAGCGCGCCGTCGGCACCCGAGGCTTCCACGACGATGTCGTAGGGTCCTGCCAGGGCCTCGGTACTGGTGAAGCTGTGTGCGGCGGCGCCGGGACCGAGGTGGTCGATGGGTCGTGGTTCGAGCACGTCGACGGTGACGGGGTACTGCGACAGCATGGCGATAGCGAGGCTGCCGATGGTCCCCGCTCCGATGACGAGGACGCGATCGCCCGGGGAGACCGACGCCGAGTCGACGGCTTCGAGCACGGTGACCAGGGGTTCGATGAGAACGTGTTCCGGTTCGGCCGGAGCGCGGCCCAGGGATACCAGGGCGCGACGCGGCATGACGAGGAATTCGGCTGCGGCGCCGCCGTGCTCGTAGAGGCCGACCTCACGGAGGTCGGAACATTGATTGCGTCGACCCGATCCGCAGGCCGTGCACGACTGGCAGAAGATCATCGTGCTGCCGGTGACGGCATCGCCGGCGGCGAGGTCATGGACGTGAGCGCCCGATTCCTGGACGATGCCCACCCACTCGTGTCCGAAGTGATGCGGATACGACGTCTTGCCGTCCATCAGATACGACGACGTGCCGTGCAGTAGTTCGAGATCCGTACCGCACAGGCCGACGTACTTCACCGCGACGACGACGTCGTCAGGACCGCAGACAGGCGCGTCGAGTTCGACGACCGACACCGAGTGAGGCGCGTCGATCACGGCCGCTCTCACACGGCCACCCGGGCGGTACGGCGACTGAGGAACAGCAATCCGACGGCGGCGACGGCGAGAACAGCCCCGATGGCGGGCAGAATCCCGACGCTGTAGCCGCCGGACAACGCAATGGACCCGATCCACGCGCCGGCGGCGTTCGCGAGCTGGAAACCGGCGATGTTGACCGTCGCGGCGAGGTGCGGCGCTTGACTGGCCGCGCCGATCAGTTTGGAGGCCAACGGCGGAATGATGGAGAAGCCTGCGGCGCCCAGGACGAACATCCATGCGAACGCGAACCACGGGGTGCCGCCGAACAGGAACAGCACCAGCAGTGCCGCGGCGAGTGCGGTGAGCGCGACGTAGAGCGTCTTGTCCAGGGCCTTGTCGGCGAAGTGGCCGCCGAGTTGGTTGCCGACCACCGAGCCGACCCCGAACACGAACAGCACGATGGTGACGGTGGACGCCGAGATCCCGGCGTGGTCGGTGAGGTACGGCGCGATGTAGGTGAACACGACGAACAGCGCGGCCTGGCTCAACGCGGTGAGGCCGATGGCCCAGAGCACCGGGCCGCGGGTGAACACGCCCAGTTCCGAGGTGACGCTGCCGGTCTGATGAGACGGCGCTGCGCGTCGGGTCGAGACGATGAGGGCTGCGGTGACGACGAGCTGGAAGATCGCGATGATGGCGAACGACCAGCGCCAGCCGAGTTGGGTGCCGATCAACGTGCCCAGCGGAACACCGAGAACCGTAGCGAGGTTGAGGCCGAGCGTGACGCGGGCGATGACGCGGCCCTGGAACTCGGGGGCCACCAGGGAGGTGGCCAGCACGAGGCACAGCGCGAAGAACGTCGCGTGCGGAAGCGCGGTGATGACCCGGAAGACGACCAGGGTGGCGAAGTTCGGCGCCAATGCGGTGCCGATGTTGCCGACGATGAACAGGGCCATCAGCGCTGCGATGAGCGGTGTTCGCGGGACCCGGGTGGTGACGATGGTGAGCAGCGGGCCGCCGATCACGACGGTGACGGCGTAGATCGTGACGAGCAGGCCGGCCGTCGAATTGCTCACGGCGACGTCGGACGAGATGTCCGGGAGGACACCCGCGACGAGATATTCGACGGTGCCGACGCCGAATACGGCGAGGAGCATCCAGAGGATGGCGACGTTCGCGTTGGTAGGACGCGTGGCTGCGGGCTCGCTCAGACGTGTCTCGGTGACCATGGTCTATCCCTTCGTTGAGTTGTCGTGGCCGGTGTATTCGACGACTGCACATCCCCAGGTGAATCCGACGCCGATGCCGGTGAGCATGATTCGGTCACCCGGGTCCAGCGTCTCGGTACGGCGGAGCAGATCGAGACCGAGCAAAGGATCGGCGGCACCGGTGTGGCCGATCTCGCGGCCGAGTTCGACAAGTGTCTGATCAGGGCGGATCTTCAGCGGCTCGAAGCATTGCTTGCGGAGCAGCACATTGCCGAAGTTCGGGACGATCCACCGGGTGATCTCACCGTGGTGCGTGGCGGCATCACCCAATGCTGTTTCGGCGCAACGCGACAGGGCTGCCGAGTTGCGGGACCAGAATTCGTCGATGGAATGCGTTTCGGTGAATCCGGCTACCCGCTTCCGCAGGTCGAGCGGACCGTCGGTGCTATAGACCTGCATGGCGAGACTGTCGTGGCCGCGGTGCATCTGCTCGAGGTGCGCGTCGCTCACCACGGAGGTGGACAGCAGGCGGAACGGGCCGGGATCCGGACCGATGACGGCGGCCCCCGCGCCGTCGCCGTAGACCAGTCCGCTGTCGGAGGTCCACCGATCGAACAGGGGCTCACGCCACGCGTCGGATGCGGTGACCAGGCCCTTGCCGCGACCGTCGAACCAGCGTCCGATCATCTCCATCCCGACGATCGCGCCGGCGCAGGCGGTCCGGATCTCGATCGGCAAACAGTCCTCGATACCGAGTTCGTTCTGGATGTATGCGCCGCAGTTCCACGCCTCGAGCCCGTTGTGCAGGACTACGGCGTGGACGAGGAGGTCGACGTCCTCGGTGCTGATTCCGCTGTCTTTTAACGCAGCTCGGCCCGCGAGAACGGCCATGTCCGGAGCGGACTCGCCGAGGTCGGGGTTGGACACTGCCGCCGACGTCTGCCCGGTCTTCTGATGCTCGACCTCCTCGAAGCGGCCCGCGGCGACCATGTCGGCAGCCTGGACTCGCGCATCCGGAAGATACGAACCGAAGCCCTCGATGTAGAGGCTGTCCCACTTCATGACGCGACCCTCGTGACCGTCGGTTCTCCGAGTTCGGCGTTCTTTCGGCTCAGCAATTTCAGCGCGGAGGCGATTTCGCCGGGCGTGACGTCGTTCGCGAAGTGGTGACCGCCGATGCCGACGGGGAGCGGCAATCGCTGCCGACCGTCACGGTGACGGACGGTGTCGGCGAGTGCGGCGTCGAGCAGTCCTGTCTTGTCCAACACGTCGTTCCAGACCGGCAGCCCGAGCTGCTTCATGACCGTCAGTATCCGGTCGAGGTCGGCGCTGCCGAGGCTGCCGCGCAGGAAACCCAGTGCCGACGTCAGGGCCATGTCGATGCCGACGGCTTCACCGTGTAGCAACGCGGGCAGCGCTTCCATCTCCAGAGTGGGGGAGAACGTGTGCCCGTAGTCGACGCACCGTTCGAGGCAGGACTCCCACAGATTCGGTTGCAGTTCCTCCAACATCAGGTGGATGGACTCCGCGATGACCTGCGTTGCGGCAGTGTCGAGTTCGCCTGACGTCCCCTGAAAGTTGTCGGCGATCAGACGCGGACCGTACGTTTCGAGCAACTCGAACAGGTCGACCGACTTGATCAGCGCCATCTTCAGAATCTCCGCGAGACCGTTGGACAGGTGCCGGTCGTCGAGGGTGCGGAGAAACGCGCGGTCGACGTAGGTGGCGATCGCCGGCGCATACGTTCCGAGACGGTTCTTGCCCATGGCGTAGTTGACGCCGGTCTTGACGCCGACACCGGCGTCGACCAGGCCGATGAGCGTGGTCGGGATGCGGATGTAGGGGGTTCCACGGCGGTACACGCTGGCGGCGAATCCGACGACGTCGAGCAGTACGCCACCACCGATGGCGATGACCGGCTCACGGCGCCGGTCGATGCCGAAGCCGTTCATGGCGTCGACCACCCGGATTACCGAGCTCCACTCCTTGACTGTCTCGTCGGCTCGCATGGGCACGAAGTGTGCGTCGACGCCGTGGTGTTCGAAGTAACTGCGGATACGGTCGCCGTGGATGCGGTCGACATTGGCATCGATGATGATCAGACGACGGTCGCCGCGGGTCAAGGGTGCCGCGCTGCAACTGTCGAGTAGCTGCGTACTTCTCGGCGCGAACAGGTTTCGCGCGGCGATGACATGGTATTCGACTTGCTTGACGGCCTCGACCTTCCACGCGGAGTCGGCGTCCGCCGTGTGGCTGAGGCCGAGTTTGAATGAAGCGGCACTACGCATTTCGATCCCCCTGGACGATGAACTGCAAGCTCGGGCTGTGACGGTTCCTTTGCGGTGCTTCGGCGAACCAAAGTTCGTAACCGAGGGTAAGGGATTCGCGTAGTGATCGCTACAGGAGTAGACTAGATCACAATTCGGAGCGAGACCAGGAGGTCCTATGGCAGGCGTACCGGGGCAGGGGCGGAAGTTCGACGTGGGCACCGCGTTGGAACAGGCGATGTTTGCCTTCTGGGAGCATGGCTACGAGGGCACATCCGTCTCCAAGCTGACCTCCGCGATGCACATCAACCCGCCGAGCCTCTACGGCGCATTCGGTGGCAAGGAAGGCGTTTTCTTCGCGGCCGTGGAGCATTACCTCGCCACACGCGGTGACTTCATGGACCGCGCCTTCTCGGAGGAACCTCATGCGGCCAAGCTGATCTCCCGGCTGTTGTATGACGCCGCGTCGCACTACACCGACGAGTCGTGTCCGGGTGGGTGTCTCATCATCAGCTCTGCCGTCAGCGTCACCGACGCCAACCAGGGTGTCGCAGATCGATTGCGCGACATGCGCAATGCCAACGTGGCGCTTCTGTCGGAGCGCATCACCGCCGACATTGCCGACGGCGTCCTCCCGACATCCTGGGATCCGATCGAGATCTCCGAATACATCGGCGTGATCATCCAGGGCATGTCGCAACGAGCCCGCGACGGCGCCACGCGTGCGCAGCTCGAGCGGGTGGCTGACCGAACCGTGGCGTCCTTGGGTACAGCGGCTGCGACGCCCCTGCGCACATGATCACTGCCCGCCCTGTCGAAGACTCATGACCTAGTCGGTTGAATTCGGATCGAGTCCGAGCGCATCACGATTCACGTTCCGTTCGGCTCACCGACCGTTTCGGAGCCACCTGGATCATCGACGTCATTGCACCCTGGGGCTGAACTCCGAAGGCTGCGTGAGAATGGGTTGGCGTGGTTCAGGTGTTTCTCACCCCCGGCGTGAGTTCGAGACTCTGCGGCGCCGTTCGCGGAACGAGCATCGGGTTGCGCGTTTCGAAAAACGGGGAGGCTCCCTGAAATGCGCCCTCGATTCGACATTCGAGTACGGCTCGGAACCTACTTCGGAGTGGTTGTCGGTGCTTCGGAGACCGCGGCTGGCACCGCCAGTGCATCTTGTCGAATACGTTGTCGCGGTCGTGAATCACCGCCTATCGTGCAGTGCATGATCATCGTGACTACGAACGAGATTCCTGGCCATCGCATCACAGCGGTACACGGTGAGGTGTTCGGTTTGACCGTGCGCTCGCGCCACATCGGATCGAATATCGGTGCCTCCTTCAAAGCGCTCGCGGGCGGAGAGCTGAAGGGCATCACCACGCTCTTGCAGGAAACTCGCACCGAAGCGCTGTCCCGATTGTCGGCGGAAGCCACGGCGAAGGGTGGCAATGCCGTGGTCGCGTTTCGATTCGAAACCAACGATTACGGCGACACCGGAGGAGTCGAGGTGTGCGCCTACGGCACCGCGGTCACCACCGAACCCAGTTGAGGGTTTCATCCGGACGGGCGCGATAACGGTCGGGTCCAAGTCCGTTGTCGTTTGCGGGGGCTCACTGTGGGTACAACCCTGAAATGACAATCGACGACGACCGTACGGCCGGTATCTCCAAAGTGACCGAGCTCCTGAAGGATTCGAAGCTGTGCATGTTCACCACACACGGCCGTGACGGACACCTGCTGTCCCGTCCAATGGCACTGCAGGAGCACGACTTCGACGGTTCGCTGTGGTTCTTCGCGCGCAACGATTCGCGCAAGGTCGGCGACGTTCGCGCGGACAGTTCGGTGAATGTGTCGTTCCAGTCGGGGACAGCCTGGGTTTCCGTGTCCGGACGAGCAGAGATCGTTCTCGACGAGGCGAAGAAGAAGGAACTATGGAATCAGGCGGCGGCAGCATGGTTCGACGACGGCCCTGAGTCTCCCGAGGTCGTTTTGATCTCTGTGGAAGCGGAGGGCGCGGAATACTGGTCAGCGCCGGGGTCCAAGGTATCGACCCTGCTCGCGTACGCCAAGTCCAGAATCACGGGCGACAAGCCGGATGTCGGCATGAACGACACCGTCGAAATGTAGAACCTGGCGCGCTGGAGGAGGGTAGGGTGGCGGCCTCTGGACGGTGCAGGCACGAATGGTGATCGAGGGTGTGCGTGAAGTATTACGAGATGTTCGCTGGCGGCCCGCGCGCGTCGAGCATCGTTCTCGGCCTGATGCGCATCGAAGCACTCGACAATGCGAGTATCGCCAAGCTCGTCGGGACCGCTCGCGATGCGGGTGTTTCGGTGTTCGACCACGCTGATATTTACGGCACAAGTCGGCACGGATGTGAGCGTCGATTCGGAGACGCAGTGACATTCCTGCCCTCCGAACGCGAGCAGGTCGTCGTTCAAAGCAAGGTAGGGATCCGGGACGGGTTCTACGACTTCTCCAAGGCGCACATCCTCGACACCGTCGAGAAATCGCTCTCCGCGCTCCGTATGGATCATCTCGACGTGCTGCTGTTGCACAGGCCGGACAGTCTGGTCGAGCCCAGCGAGGTCGCCGCTGCATTCGACGCTCTGCACTCGGCCGGAAAGGTGCGCAGTTTCGGCGTCTCCAACCACACACCCGGTCAAATTCAGTTGCTTGCCACCGAGGTGACGCAGCCGCTGATCATCGATCAGGTGCAACTGAGCCTCACCCATGCGCCGTTGATCGCTGCGGGTTTGGCGTCGAACATCGGTGGTCTCGACCAATCGATCGACCTGAGCAACGGCCTTCTGGATTACGCGCGCATCAACGACATAGCCTTGCAAGCTTGGTCGCCCTTCCAAAGCGGCTACACAGGAAAGGTTTTCATCGGTGATCGCGACAACTACCCAGAACTGAACGACGCTCTCGACGACCTCGCCCGCGATCACGGTGGGACTCCCACTTCCATTGCGACGGCATGGCTCACGCGTCATCCGGCGAAGATGCAAGTTGTCCTGGGGACGACCACGCCGAGTCGAGTAGCTGAAGCCGTGGCCGGGAGCGATATCAGTTTGAGCCGGGAAGAGTGGTATCGACTCTTCCGTGCTGCCGGATACCGCCTGCCTTGACGGTCAGCGCTTGTTTGCTCGGATTCCTTTCAACCATCCTCGGATAACTGTGAGGTCGTGCAGTCCCAAAGGTGCAGTGGTCGAGAGGCAATGCGTCGATTCACTACTTCTGCGCACGTCGTCGCATCTGGGCGATAGGTAATCTAGGGGAATGGCGGCTTTCGAGGTTGGAGACGGGGTAACAACGACGGGTGGGCCCATGAGCGGTGTCTACGGCACTGTTGTCTGGTTCTACGAGGAGAAGAACCAGATCCTGGTTCGTTTCGGTGCTACTCAACAGATGTACTTCGCGCCCGACGAATTGAAGCGTTGGGGCGGGTAGCGCCGGCGAGGCTGGAATCGTCGATCTTCGGGGCAGTCCCGGAGTCATTCGGTCGAATGAATGTCTTTGGAGAGCGCCCGACCGTCCGGCGGACTGCATATTCTGAGACTTCGGAGTCTGTTTGTGCGACAGGAGCGATTGCGCGTGAGTTCACCTTTTCTGACCAAGGGCGAGAACGTCGCGTTACCGGCAGAGGTAACCGAACTGGATGTCATCGTGTCGTGGGTGGATCCGGACCGAGATCTCGATGCATCGGCTCTCCTCGTCGACGACAGCAACCGGGTTCGATCGGACTCCGACTTCGTGTTCTACAACCAGCCCGAGTCTGCCGATGCCGCAGTTCGATACTTGGGACGTAGCAGTACCGACGAGGGCAAGCAGGAGCGGATATCGATCCATCTCCACTCGCTTCCGGCGGACGTGCTCAAGGTTGTGATCGCGGGAAGTTCGGAGGGGCGCCCACTGAGCGACTTCGGAAAGCTGGCGCTGCAGGTCAGAGATAGATCCGGTTCGATTCTGGGTGAGTTCGTCACAGCCGATGCGACATCGGAGCATGCCCTCGTGTTCGGTGAGGTGTACCGCCGGGACGGCGTGTGGAAGCTTCGGGCGGTGGGCCAGGGGTGGGAGTCCGGACTTGCCGGTTTGGCGCAGGATTTCGGTGTCGACGTCGACGACGCTGATCGAACCGAACAGGTCGACGACGTCGTCGTGGTCGAAGTCGCAGATTCGCATGCGCAGGCCAGGACGGAAACGGGCGAGGTCGTCGAAGTCTCGATAGTCGACGTAGATCCGCCCAAACGAGGCGTTCGAACGAAGAAGCCAGTGGCGAAGAAGGCGTCGCCGCCTCAATTCACTCTGGCGGGAGGGGAGGGGTGGCACACCGCCCGTTTGTTCTCCATCTCGGGTGTCGGCTCGGGTGAAGAGCAGGAGAAGCGGGCGACCTCCGCACTCATCGCAACGATGCAGGCGGTGCGTCCGTTCGCTCGCGCCATCTGTTCGCGCGCTGGGGCGCCGGCCGGTCCGTTCGAGGGGTACCTCGAGGTTCCCTTCGTCAAAGGTGATGGCAAGGTCATCCCCGACGGCGTCTTTCGGGTGTCCCGCGCCGGACACGTATGGACGGCACTGCTCGAGGTGAAGACCGGCACCGGCAAGTTGACGAAGGAGCAACTCGAGAACTATCTCGACGTTGCCAAACGGCACAAGTACGAGGTCGTGCTCAGCGTGTCCAACGACATTCCGGCGTCGGTGGGCGAACTTCCGGTTCAGGTGAACAAGTTCAAGCTGAACAATGTTGCCTTGCGGCACATGTCCTGGTCCGAAGTTATTCACGAAGCTCGAATGTTGCTGTCACACGGCGATCTCACGGACTCACTGCAAGTTTGGATCCTGAGCGAGTTCGTTCGATATCTGACTCATCCCAAGTCCGGCGCGACGGAGTTCGTGGACATGGGGCGTCACTGGGTCGCGGTGCGCGATTCGGTGTCGGCAGGCACGCTTCGTCCGAGCGACGCGAAGGCACTGTCGGTCGCCAACACATGGGCGTCGTTGTCACGGCATCTGGCGTTGCGTATGACAGCGGATCTGGGAGCAACGGTGAAGCATCACCTGCCCAGGAAACTCGGCAGCGACCCGCAGGCTCGGAACGAGTTCATCGTCAACCAACTCGCCGCTACCGGTTGTCTTGTTGCCACGCTCCGCATACCCGATGCAGCGGGTGACGTGACCGTCGAAGCGGATCTGCGTACCAACAAGATTCAGTGCAGTACGAGTATCGACGCCCCGGCCGACGGAACGTCTCTCCGACGCGCGTCGTGGTTGTTGAAACAATTGAAGGATGCGCCGGCGGACGTGCTCGTCGAGGCAGTGTTCGCCGATGTCAGCGAGGTATCGTGCGAAAACCTGGCGACCGTCCGCGCTGACACGAAATCACTGACTTCCGGGCGGGTCAGTGAACTGCGACGGTTCACCCTCACGTCACCCTCGAAGATGGGCAGCAAGCGGTCGGGAACTGCTGCGAGCTTCATCGGCAGTGTCACCGATGGGATAGATGCGTTCTACCGTGATGTGGTGCAACCGCTGAAGCCTTGGGTGCCGTCGGCGCCGGAATCGACCACGAGCACGGTCGATTCGGAGTGAGGATGCCAACCTCCGTGCTTCATAGCGGCGCATGGAGTGGAGCGAGATGCAGTTCCCATCGCGCACTGGTAGCCCCAGCGTGATGCTCGAGCCCCACGACAACAGTCACCGTGCAAGCGAATTCGCTCCCGTAGTGCGGCGCCGGAAACTGGGTGTCGGTATCCGGGTGCGGTCAGGGCAGCACTCCGGGTAATCCTGGATGTGCCGCCCTCGGGTAATTCGTACCGTTGTTCCATGCGAACACGGGGCACCGAGCGAACGAAGGCTTCGACTGCAGCGTTCGCGGTTGCCGCCGGGGCCGGGGTGGTTCACGCGGTGGCAAGCATGTACTGGGCGCTCGGCGGGCGATGGCAGCTCGAATCGGTCGGGGAGTGGGCCGTCCAGCTTTCGGTTGAACACCCGCTGACGACCGGGCTGGCGCTGGGGACGATCGCTGTCGTCAAGCTGGTTGCGGCGGTCGTGCCGTGGGTCGACGAGCGTCATCAGGGGCGCTTCCACCGCCCGTTGCGGGTGGTCGGTTGGGCGGGCGGATTCGTTCTGGTCGGGTGGGGCGGCATGTCGACCATCGCGGCAGGCGCGGTGCTGGCTGGACTGTTCACACCGAGCGGTGGATACAACGAGACGACGATGATCGGACACGCGATCGTGTGGGATCCGCTGTTCGCGCTGTGGGGAATCGCGTTGTTGACAGCGTTGGGTTTGACGCGCACCGCAGAATCATCGACTGCGGGCCTCGGCCGAGTGCGTCACCGCTGAAGCCGATCCGCGGACAAACCAATACCTGCAGCGACGGAATCCGAATACCCATCGAGAGGCATTCGACGTCGATGTCGGGGCCTGCTGACTGGAGGAGTGAGTTCATGCGGGGCGACAGGAACCATCTCAGGCTCGTCGACGATGCACCCGAAGTGTCCGCGTCGGTCCCACGAAGCGGTGCGGCCAACGTGATCGCAGTCCGAGCCGACAACGTTCGCCCAGGTCAGGTCTGCGAGGTGTTGCACGCGGGGGTGTTCGCACTGAGTCACCGCGTGGTGGTTCCCGAGGGTCACACGGGCGTCACGATGTCGACCTTCGCGCTGGTGAAGGGCAACTACGAGGTTTCGTTGCGGATCGACGGCGTCGTATACCCGTGCGCCGGTCCAAAGTCGGTTCGTGTGGGCGAACGACGCACCGAGCCGACGACCGCGCCCTCCACGCCGAAGCCGTCGTACCCGAACATCCGTACCGCTGCTGTCGGTCCGCGCAGCCTGACCCGACCGCGGTCGGCACAGGTCACTGCGCACTCGCGCTGAGCACCCGTCGACTCGTCGTGGGTGCGGCGGTCACGTCGTCTTCACGGTGCCCCCATCCACGATCACGTCGTGTCCCGTCATCGATGCAGCCGCGTCGGCCACGACGAATCCGATGACGTCGGCTATCTCGGAGGCCGGCGCCAATCGGCCGGCCGGAATCCCACCGAGCGAGTCCATGACAACAGTCATGCCCTCTTGCTCGTTCACATCGCGAGCCGCGGCTATCCGCCTGGCCAGATCGAGTGCGCCGTCGCTCTGAATCCCGCCGGGTGAGACCGTGTTGACGCGTATTCCACGAGGAGCGAGCTCGTTCGCGAGCCCCTTGCTGTACGTGCGCAACGCGGCTTTGGCAGCGGCATAACCCAGTGTCCCGTCGTACAACGGCATCCTGCCTTGTATCGACCCGACGTGCACGATCGCACCCGCTCCGTTCGCGAACAGAAGCGGCACCAACGCTCTGTCGATGCGGACCGCTGACATCAGGTTGAGCGCAGGTTCGTCGTACCAGTGGGCGTCGGTCATCGTCGCATGGCCGCCGCCCGGGGACGAGGAACCGCCTGCTACGTGCACCACGAAGTCGACTCCGCCTGCATCGTCCGCCGCGCGAGCAATTTTGCCCGCCGACACCGGGTCGGTGACGTCAACTTCTATCGTGCCGTCAACCCTGGTCCTGCGCGCAGGTGTTCGACCGACCGACAGCACCTGTGCTCCGGCGTCGGCGAGACGATCGATGACCGCCGATCCAAGGCCTCTGGTCCCGCCGACCACAACGGCCCTTCGACCCTTCAGCGACAGGGTGGTCGGGTAGAAGGTATTTGTTTCCGGCGGCGTTGGTTCGTTCATGCTCCTACCATCCAGTCTCCCTGCACTGGAGAGTCAAGCTGTCGGTGCGAGCGAACCAGTCGCTTGGTGATTGCTGCAAAGTGGTGTCCGGGTCGATAGTGGATGCATGGACACCCTGAACCCGGATGTACCCGACGATGTCTTTTCCGATGTGCTGAGGCAGATCTCGAAATTCGTGCGGTCACGCGTCGTACCGCGCGAAGTGGAGATCATGAACGCTGATGCCGTACCGGATGATGTGCGGGCGCAGTGCGCGGAGATGGGCCTGTTCGGGTTCGCGATACCGCAGGAATGGGGCGGACTGGGTCTCAACCTGATTCAGGATGTCGAAGTCGCGATGGAGCTCGGTTACACGTCGCTGGCCCTGCGGTCGATGTTCGGTACCAACAACGGGATTGCCGGGCAGGTTCTCGTCGGTTTCGGCACCGAGGAGCAGAAGGCGAAGTGGCTGCCGGGTATGGCAGCAGGCGACATCGTCGCCTCGTTTGCTCTGACCGAGGACGGTGCCGGTTCCAATCCTGCTGGGCTCGCGACCACGGCCAGAGTCGACGGTTCGGGCTGGGTGATCAACGGCAACAAGCGGTACATCACCAACGCGCCGATCGCCGATATGTTCGTCGTCTTCGCCAAGTTGGATCCGAAACCGGAGAGCGGTAACGGTATCGCAGTGTTCCTCGTCCCTGCCGACACTCCTGGAATCACCGTCGGGGCCAAGGACGCCAAGATGGGCCAGCAGGGATCGGGAACCGCGGACGTGACGTTCACCGACGTGAGGGCCCCGGCCGATTCGCTTGTCGGCGGAAACGGCGACATCGGGTACAAAGCGGCGATGACGTCGTTGGCGCGTGGGCGAGTGCACATCGCCGCACTCGCCGTCGGTCAGGCACAACGTGCGCTCGACGAGTCGGTGTCTCACGCTGCGGTGTCGAGGCAAGGCGGTGAGCCGATCGGAAATTTTCAACTCGTGCAGGCGATGATCGCCGACCAGCAGGCAGGGGTCATGGCCGGCCGCGCCATGGTCAGGGAAGCAGCGAGGGCTTGGGTCGAGAAAACAGACCGACGCATCGCCCCCTCTGCCGTGAAACTTTTCTGTACCGAAATGGTCGGCAAGGTAGCCGATCTCGCGGTCCAGATCCACGGCGGTGCAGGCTACATGCGCGAGATACCGGTCGAACGGATCTACCGCGACGTGCGGTTGCTACGTCTCTACGAGGGTACGAGCGAGATACAGCGTTTGATCGTCGGCGGCGGGCTGATCCGAGCGGAACAGAAGCGGAACAAGTAGCTCGCAGGACGGACCGGACCCTGGGATGTCGTTCTTCTCGCACTATCCCCAGTTCTCGGCTTTGGTCAGGCAGAAGGGGTGACCGGACGGATCGAGCAGGACCCGCCAGGTTTCGCCGGGCTGGTCGTCGGGGAGGGTGGCGCCCAGGTCGACGGCCGCGCGTGCTGCGTCGTCGAGATCGGCCACGGCTAGATCGAAGTGAAACTGCTTGCTGCCGTGTTCGTTGGGCCACGTGGGCGGGGCATAGTCCTCGACTCGTCCGAACCCCAACGCGCTGCTGGGGCCCGCCAACATCGCGTAGCCCTTCTCGGAGTGGACGACGTCCCATCCGAGCAGAGACGACCAGAAGGTCGCGCTGGCCTCGGGGTCAGCGCAGTCCAGTGTGACCATCTTCAGTGTTGCCACGGGCGTGGTGTTCATGTCTCTCTCCTGACGAACGGTGTCGTCACAGCCTCCTAGACTGCTCCACGTGGCGGATAGGAAAAATGCGACAGCAACCACTGCGGGTGTTCTACGACCCGCTGAACTCGCACGCCACGTCGAGCTCACTCGGCTTCCCTGCTCGGCTCCGTTGTCTCCGTGGATCGAGAACTACTGGCTTCTGCGCTGGGATCTGCCGTCCGGATCGACGTACGCCAGCTCGACGCTTGCGCACCCAGCATGCACCTTGAGCGTCGAACGCGGGCACCTTCGAGAAGGGGTGACCGATCCGGTGGTCGTGACGGGCGTACTCACTCGACGGTTCGACGTCCGACTGGCGCACTCCGGATGGGTGTTCGGGGCCAAGTTTCGTCCGGGAGGATTCGCGTCGTTCACCGGCACTCACGCCCGCACGTTGCGCGACGTGCTCGTCGCACCTCCCGTCGCGTTCTCGACGGAGACCGTCGGGTCGCTGGCAACTCTGGATTCGCATCTCACGCCGGACGAGTGTCGATTGCACATGGACGCCGCACTCCGCCCGTACGTGCGGGGCGTCGAGCCGGACTACTCCACAGTTCTGGACATGATCGAGGTGATGCTGCACGACCGCTCCCTCGTCCGAGTCCAGCAGGTCGAGGACCGGTGCGGGATCGCGACGAGGCGGCTGCAGCGACTTTTCGAGAAGCTCGTCGGCGCCACACCCAAGTGGGTACTGGCGCGCTATCGCATTCACGACGCGGTGACGGATCTGGACAACGGCTACTCCGGATCGCTTGCGGACCTCGCGGCTCGCTACGGCTGGTTCGACCAAGCTCACTTCACGCGGGAGTTCACCGAACTCGTCGGCGTTCCGCCGGGAACCTATGCACAGGCACGACCGACTGAAACCTGACCGTCGGCGGTAGGGCGTCGAGCGCGTCGGGTGCGCAGATGCAAGCCTCGTTCTGGCGGCGTGATGGAATGGAGTCATGGTGACCGAAGTCGAACGTGCGCCTCGTGTGATCGTCGTGACCGGAGCGGGATCCGGGCTGGGGCGCGCCATGGCGACAGGCCTGCTGAACGTCGGCCATCGTGTGGTGTTGGTGGGCAGGACCCGGTCGAGTCTCGACGAGGTTGCCGAAGGACACGATCGAGCAGACGTCCGTGAATGTGATGTGTCCGTGCCCGATTCGGTCAAACGACTGTTCGAAGGAGTGGTCGCGGACTTCGGGAGACTCGACGTGCTCGTCAACAACGCGGGCACGTTCGGGCCGTCGGGAAGCATCGACGAGGTCGATCCCGCCGACTGGTCGCAGACCGTTGCCACGAATCTCACCGGGGTGTTCCTCTGCGCGCGCGAGGCGGTCCGCATCATGAAGGCCCAGGACCCACGAGGCGGCCGGATCATCAACAACGGTTCGATCTCCGCGCACACGCCGCGTCCCGGGAGTGTCGCCTACACCGCAACCAAGCACGGAGTGTCCGGGCTGACCAAGTCCATCGCCCTCGACGGCCGCGATTTCGACATCTGTTGCAGCCAGATCGACATCGGCAACGCCGCGACCGACATGACCGCGGGCATCGCACACGCCGCTCGGCAGGCAGACGGGTCCAGCCGCCCGGAACCTACGTTCGATCCGGTGCACGTCGCGAACACTGTCGTGCAGCTGGTGGACCTGCCGCTGGACGTGAACGTCCCGACCATGACGATCATGGCGAACCGGATGCCGTACATGGGACGGGGCTGACTCGTCGGAGTCGACTCTGCCCGGGTCGACTCTGCCCGAATTTACTCTGCCCGAATAGACTCTGGGAACGACATCACTCCTGTTCGCGGGAACACCACCACGTCGTACGGCCGCCGACGGTTCCGCGAGACATCGGTGCGCCGCAGCGAGGACACGTCGCATCCTTCTTGCGGAACGGGATGATCTCACCGGTGTGTACTCCGCCTTTCTTTATGGCGGACCTGATCGCGCGCCGCAGAATCACTCGGAGTTCGTCGAGTTCGTCGACCGTCAGGGTCTTCGCACGGCGTGACGGTGACAGTTCGCTCTGCCACAGAACCTCGTCGGCGAGGAGGTTTCCGATCCCGGACACCGCGGCCTGATCGAGCAAGCGTGCTTTCAGAGGAGCACCGCTGATGCCGATGCGGTGCCGGAAATCGTCGCGGGTTATCTCGGCGGCATCCGGGCCGAGCGCGTCGATATCGGGTTCGAGCCGTACACGGCCGAGCCGCCGCTTGTCGAACAGACGGAGCTGTCCGCCGTCGTCGAACGTGATCGCGAACCGAGTCCACTCGGGTTTGTCCGCGTCCCGTTCGCCGACATGCGGATCGCCGCCGCCGTACCGGGACGTCTGCTCGCCGTCCGGTGCGGTGACGATGATGCGTCCACCCATACCGAGGTGAATTCCAAGAGTCGGGCCGTCGGAGCCGTCGGCGAGCCTGGTCTCGCACCACATCGCTTTGCCGCGGCGGCGCGCTTCGACCAGCATGCCGCCGGTGAGTGCCCGGGCAATGTCGCCCGGACGATGGGGTCTGCATTCGAAGGTGTCGGCGTCGTCGATCTCGACGATGACGCGATCGAGCGCCTTCTCGACGACTTGTCTGGCGTTCTCGACTTCGGGGAGTTCGGGCACCGATGGTCCTTACCCCGTCGGGCGATCGTCTATGCCTGCACCGGTGCGCCGAGCTACGGGGACGTGGTCCGACGCGCCAGGATTCGTCGAGCATGGGTGAGCACCGGCGCGTCGACCATCTTGCCGTCCAGGCTGAACACGCCGCGGTTCGACTGCACGGCGTCCAGAACGCGCTCGGCCCAATCGATCTCGTCGTCCGTCGGCGCGAAGGCGCGGCGGATCACCGGGATGTGACTGGGATGGATCGCGACCTTGCCGTCGAAGCCTACGGCCACGGCGTCGTCGGCCTCCTCGCGTACACCGTCGAGATCGGGAATGTCGAGATAGACCGAGTCGAGGGCGAACAAACCCCGCGCTTTCGCGGCGAGCAGAACCTGAGACCGGACATGGTGCGCGACAGTTCGATACGAGCCGTCCGGCAATCGGCTGGAGCTACCGCCCAAGGCGGCGATGAGATCCTCGGCGCCCCACATCGCGCCGACAGCGTTGTCGGCGCCCAGAGCACGGTGGCACTCGACGGCCCCGGCCGGTGACTCGAACAACGCGATCACATCGCGGGGCGCCAGGGCGGACACGTCTTGGGGGCTCTCGCACTTGGGAAGCATGACGACGGTGTAGTCGGTTCTGTTCAGTGCGGTGAGATCCGCCGAGCAGTCGTCGGTGCCGTGCGCGTTGACTCTGACGATGGTTCTGGTCGGGTCGAGTGGGGTGGCAACCAGTGCTTCGCGCGCAGCAGCCTTGTCCGCCGGTGCAACGCCGTCCTCGAGGTCCAGGATGACGACGTCTGCGCGCGCGGCCGCTTTCTCGAACCGTTCCGGTCGATCCGCCGGGCAGAACAACCAGGCCGGACCGGGCGGCACCCAGTTCATGAACGATCCTCCGACAGTGGGTCCGTGGCCGGCTTCATCCGAACCAGTGTCTTGCGGACAGCGACCACGACAACGTCGCCGTGCTGGTTACGCCCGGTGTGCGTGAACGTGACGACGCCTTCGCCGGGCCGGCTCTTGGACTCACGCTTGTCCGAGATCGAAGTCTCGGCGTACAGCGTGTCGCCGTGGAACAGCGGTTTGGGGAACGTCACCTCGGAGAATCCGAGATTCGCCACGATGGTGCCCTGAGTCAGCTGTGCGACGGACAGGCCAACGACGGTGGACACCGTGAACATCGAATTGACCAACCGCTCACCGAACGATGTGCTCTCGCTGTACGCGGCGTCGAGATGCAGTGCCTGAGTGTTCATCGTCTGGGTCGTGAACAGCGTGTTGTCCGCCTCGGTGACGGTTCGGCCGGGCCGATGCTCGTAGGTGACGCCGACCTCCATTTCCTCGAACCACAGGCCTCGCTGCCGAATAGTCCTCCCGCTCACAGTCCCAACCCCCGCGCAATCAACATCAATTGGACCTCGGTCGTTCCTTCGCCGATCTCGAGGATCTTGCTGTCCCGATAATGCCGAGCCACCACGTACTCGTTCATGAATCCGTATCCACCGTGGATCTGCGTCGCGTCTCGGGCATTGTCCATCGCAGCCTCGGAGGCGACGAGCTTGGCAATCGACGCTGCTTTCTTGAACGGTTTACCTGCCAGCATCAGCGCGGCGGCGTCGTAGTACGCGGTACGGGCGGTGTGCGCACGCGCTTCCATCCGCGCGATCTTGAACGAAATCGCCTGATTGCGTCCGATCGGTGCGCCGAACGCCTCGCGCTCCTTCGCATACTTGACGCTCTCGTCGACGCATCCTTGTGCCGCACCGACGGACACGGCAGCGATGGCGATACGGCCTTCATCGAGGATCTGCAGGAAGTTGGCGTACCCGCGCCCCTCGTCCCCGAGCAGGTTCTCCACGGGTACGCGGACGTCGGTGAAGCTCAACGGATGTGTGTCCGACGCGTTCCACCCGACCTTGTTGTAGGCGGGTTCGGCGACGAATCCCGGTGTGTCGGTCGGCACGAGGATCGACGAGATGCGTTTCTTGCCTGTCGCCTCGTCGACCCCGGTCACTGCGGTCACCGTCACCAGCTCGGAGATCTCGGTTCCCGAATTGGTGATGAATTGCTTGCTGCCGTTGATGATCCAGTCACCGCCGTCGCGCTTCGCGGTGGTCTTGGTGCCGCCGGCATCGCTGCCCGCTCCCGGCTCGGTGAGACCGAAGGCCGCCAGCGCCCTACCCGTGGTCAATTTCGGTAACCACTGTTGTTTCTGCGCGTCGTTGCCGAATCGGAACACGGGCATCGCGCCGAGGGACACCCCTGCTTCGAGTGTCATCGCGACGCTTTGATCCACCTTGCCGAGCTCCTCGAGGGCAAGGCAGAGCGCGAAGTAGTCGCCGCCCATCCCGCCGTACTCCTCGGGAAACGGGAGTCCGAACAAGCCCATGTCGCCCATCTTCGCCACGACGTCGTAGGGGAAGGAGTGCTCCTCGTCGTGTTTCGCCGACACCGGCGCGACCACCGTTTTCGCGAAATCGGCTACCGAGTCCTTGAGTTGGCGATACTCGTCCGGCAGGGAGGAAGATGACAGGTAGTCGGTCACGATTGCACCTCTGAATCTTCGTTGGGAATGATGCGGGCGAGAACTTGGTCCACCTGAACCTGGTCTCCGACCGACACTGCGAGTTCGACGGTTCCGTCGACAGGTGTAGTCAGGGCGTGCTCCATCTTCATCGCTTCGACGACGACGACGGCGGTTCCTGCACTCACGGCGTCGCCGGTAGCGACCTCGACAGCGATGACCGAACCGGGCATCGGGCTGACGATCTCGGCGTTACCCGAGTGGGCTTCCTCGGCGCGAACACTCGGCTCGGACACCGTCGACATCGACCAGGTTCCGCGTGAACTGGAAATCCACGTCGCATTCTCGGCGTGGGCGAATCGCGCAGTCTCACGGTGACCGTCCACGACGGTCACGATGGTGTCCGTTCGTACTTCTGCGTGCAGGGGCCTGGACGGCCCATCGCCGACGGCAACCGTCGCAGATCCAGGAACACCTCTGATCGAGACGTGCACTGCCGCTTCGCCCGTGGACAATCGCACAGTGAACGGCGCGTGCTCGCCCACCCGCCATCCGGTCGGGGACGACCAGATGTCGGCCCCGGTGCCGATCCACATCTCGAGCCAGGAGACGGCTGCAGCTGCGATCAGCGCCTGATCCGGCACCGACTCAGGAGTGAAATCTTCCAGTCGGCGGTCCAACAGACCTGTGTCGAGCGTGCCCGCTCGAACGTCGTCGTCGTCGAGCAGGAATCGGGCGAACTCGATGTTGGTGACGACGCCCAGTACGGCTGTCTCCGACAACGCGCGATCGAGTGTGCGCAGGGCGGTGGGTCGATCGGGCCCGTACGCAATCACTTTCGACAACATCGGGTCGTAGTTGCTTCCCACCTCGGTACCGACGGAAAGCGAGGAATCGACCCGAACCCCGTCACCGCCGGGTTCGCGGAGCCCGACGACGGTGCCACCGGTAGGTAGGAAGCCGCGGCCAGGATCCTCCGCGTACACGCGGGTCTCGATGGCGTGACCGGCGAGAACGATGTCGTTCTGCTGCAGACTCAGTACCTCACCTGCAGCGATACGAACTTGCCATTCGACGAGATCGAGTCCCGTCACCATCTCCGTGACCGGGTGCTCGACCTGCAAGCGGGTGTTCATCTCCATGAAGAAGAATTCGTCGGGGCTGTCTGCGGAGACGATGAATTCGACAGTTCCTGCGCCGGTGTAGTCGACGCTGCGGGCCGTGTTGCACGCCGCTTCGCCGATTCGGGCGCGGGTCTGCGCGTCGAGCAAGGGCGACGGCGCTTCCTCGATCACCTTCTGGTGCCGGCGTTGCAGGCTGCACTCGCGTTCACCGAGATGAATGACGTTGCCGTGCTGGTCCGCCAGGATTTGCACTTCGATGTGTCTGGGCCGGAGGACGAACCGTTCGAGGAAGAGCGTGTCGTCGCCGAACGACGACGCAGCCTCACGGCGGGCACTGGCCAGAGCGGCCGGCAGGTCCTCTGCTCGCTCCACCAGCCGCATTCCTTTTCCGCCGCCGCCTGCCGACGGTTTGACCAGTACCGGGAAGCCGACCTCGTCGGCGCCGGCAATCAAATCGGCGTCGGTCAACCCGGGCCTCGAGATGCCCGGAACGACCGGGACCCCGAACTGGGTCACGGCGTCCTTCGCCGTGATCTTGTCGCCCATCGCGGCGATGGCCGTGGCCGATGGGCCGAGGAATGCGATGTCGGCCTCCGCGCACGCGGCCGCGAACTCTGCGTTCTCGGAGAGAAATCCGTACCCCGGGTGAATTGCCTGGGCGCCTGTGCGTTCGGCTGCCTCGATCACGTTGCGGATCGACAGATAGCTGTCCTTCGCTGCAGCCGGTCCGATGCGTACGGCAGTATCGGCCTCGGTGACGTGCCGAGCTCCTGCGTCCGCATCGCTGTAGACAGCAACGGAGGTGATCCCCATCGTGCGCAGGGTTCGAGCCACGCGGACTGCGATCTCACCGCGGTTGGCGATCAGAACGGTATCGATTCTTTCGACCATTTGTCTCACATCCTGAAAACGCCGTAGGAGACCGGTTCGAGCGGTGCGTTGGCGCACGCCGACAATGCCAGTCCAAGAACAGTTCTGGTATCGGCCGGGTCGATTATGCCGTCGTCCCACAGCCTGGCCGTCGAGTAGTACGGGTTGCCCTGTGTCTCGTACTGGGCGCGAATCGGCGCTTTGAACGACTCCTGATCTTCTTCCGACCAGGTCTTGCCCGCGGCATCGAGTTGGTCGCTGCGCACGGTCGCCAACACCGACGCGGCCTGCTCGCCGCCCATGACGGAAATGCGCGCGTTGGGCCACATGAACAGGAAGCGGGGGGAGTAGGCGCGCCCGCACATCGAGTAGTTGCCTGCGCCGTACGATCCGCCGATCACGACGGTCAACTTCGGAACGCGGGCACACGCGACGGCAGTCACCATCTTGGCACCGTGTTTGGCAATTCCGCCCGCCTCGTAGTCGCGCCCGACCATGAAGCCGGAGAGGTTCTGCAGGAACACGAGTGGGATGCTGCGCTTGTCGCAGAGCTCGATGAAGTGAGCGCCCTTCATCGCCGATTCGGAAAAGAGAACACCGTTGTTGGCGACGATACCGACGGGATGACCGTGGATGTGCGCGAAGCCGGTGACGAGAGTCTTACCGTATTCGGCCTTGAACTCGTCGAACTCACCTGCGTCGACGACTCGGGTGATCACTTCGCGCACGTCGTACGGAGTTCGTGGGTCCGTGGGGACCACGTCGTACAACTCGTGCTGGTCTGCGATCGGTTCACGGGGCGTCACGATGTCCCACGGGCGCGGGGTGCGAGGTCCGAGCGTCGAGACGATCTTGCGCACTCGGTCCAGTGCGTCGCGATCGTCCTCGGCCAGATGGTCGGTGACACCGGAGACCTTGGAGTGCACGTCACCGCCGCCGAGCTCCTCGGCCGTGACGATCTCCCCGGTGGCCGCCTTGACCAAGGGCGGACCACCGAGAAAAATGGTTCCCTGATTCCTGACGATGACGGCCTCGTCGCTCATGGCCGGAACGTACGCGCCGCCGGCGGTGCACGACCCCATCACCGCAGCGATCTGCGCAATTCCCTTGGCGCTCATGGTGGCCTGATTGAAGAAGATGCGGCCGAAGTGGTCGCGGTCAGGAAACACCTCGTCCTGGCGGGGGAGAAACGCACCGCCGGAATCGACCAGATATATGCACGGCAGGGTGTTCTGCAGCGCGATCTCCTGGGCACGCAAGTGCTTCTTGACCGTCATCGGGTAGTACGTGCCGCCCTTGACCGTTGCGTCGTTGGCGATCACGACACACTCGCGCCCTGACACCCTGCCGATTCCCGCAATGACCCCTGCGCCCGGGCACTCGTCGTCGTACAGGCCGTTGGCTGCGAGCGGAGCGATCTCGAGGAAGGGGCTTCCCGGGTCGAGCAGTTCGTTCACGCGATCGCGGGGGAGCAGCTTGCCTCGAGCAACGTGACGTTCTCTCGACTTCTCGCTACCGCCGAGCGCGGCGCCGGCGAGGCGTTCGGAGAGTTCGGCGGTGAGGAGCTGGTGTTCTGCCCTGCTGGCGTTGGGTTCATGTGCCATGTGGTGCGCGCCTTCGGTCCGATCCTGCGAAACGAATAGTTTCAGTTAACTAGAAATAACTGAACTTATAGTAAACTAGAATTAACCGAGTTGTCCAGGATGGGGAGGGGAATCGATGGCCGAACAGACCGTGGAAGGCGAGCCCAAGCCGGAAACGCTGCGCGAGCGCCGCAAGGCGGAACGGCGTGCGCAGCTACTCTCCGCGGCGGCCGAACTGTTCGCCGACCGCGGTTTCGCATCCGTGCGGCTCGAAGATCTGGGCGCTGCAGTGGGTGTCAGTGGGCCGGCCGTCTACCGGCACTTTCCCAACAAGGAGTCCGTTCTCGTGGAACTTCTCGTCGGAATTTCGGAGTACCTACTCGACGGTGGACGGCGAGTAGCAGAGCGCGAGCCTGCAGGTCGTACCGTGCTGGACGACCTGATCGAGTTCCACCTCGACTTCGCCTTCGAATCCCCGGCGCTCATTCGAATCCAGGACCGCGACCTGCAGAATTTGCCGGACGCAGCCCGGCGAAAGGTGCGCCGGATGCAGCGCGAATACGTTGAGCTATGGGTTGCCCAACTGAGGGCTCACGACACGAACCTCAGCGAAAGCGATGCTCGCACAAAAGCGCACGCGGTGTTCGGTTTGATCAACTCGACTCCCTACAGCGCCGGGCGCACTAGGTCCAAGAATGTCCGCCCGTTGCTGCGGGAGATGACCACCGGTGCGCTGGGGATCGATGCATGATGCTCGCCAGAATGCGGGCCGCTTCTCCGGTTCGGATGTGTCGGACCGTAGCGGCATATCGGGATACATTTGAGTCGTGAGCACGGACAACTCTTCGGGATCCAAGCAGCAGCCCTTGCTCGTTCTGGGCAAGATCACCGAGATCCTCGACGCCTTCTCCTTCGATCGTCCGTCGTTGACACTGGGTGAAATCCAGCACTCCACCGGTCTTCCGACGTCGACGGTTCAGCGGCTGGTCACCAACCTGGTGCAACAGGGTTTTCTCGATCGAAGCGGCGACCGGATTCGGATCGGCGTGCGAATGTCCTACTGGGCCGCGACTGCCGCCAAGGACCTCGACGTGTTGTCCATCGTGACCCCGATCCTGAAGAACTTGCGGGACGAGACCACCGAGACGACGTGCTTTTTTCGAGCGGAACAGAACTATCGAGTGTGTGTCGCGTTGGCGGAGACGCGGCATCCCCTCCGGCGCGACATGTACGTGGGCAAGATCGCTCCGTTGAACGCGGGTTCTGCGGGGCGAGTGCTGCTTGCGTACGACGACGACTTGGCGGAAGAGATTCTGGCACAGGAACTTCAGCCGGTGACGGACCGAACGGTGACCGATACCGACATTCTTCGGGAACTGCTGCGGAAAACCAGATCCGACGGTTACGCCATCACGACGGGCGAGCGGGACACAGGAGCATCCGGATTGTCGGCCCCGGTTTTCAATTCCGCGGCCGACGTCATCGGCGCCGTGTTGATCAGTGGCCCGACGCTCCGGATGCCTCTCTCGAAATGCGAGGAGTGGGTGGATCTGCTGGTCTCGCACGCCGAGCAGATCACCCGAACTCTCGGTGGTCGCTACCCGGCGTGAGTCCACGCTTCGGGGTTGACCGGGTGCGGAGGAAGGGAACCTCCGAACATTGCGGCGGCGTTCTCGGCGCACAATCTGGCCATCTCCGACCGCACCGACACCGTCGCGCTGCCCACATGCGGGAGTAGCACAGCGTTCGGGAGCTCCGCGAGACCCGGCGCAAGTGCAGGCTCGCGTTCGAACACATCCAGTCCTGCAGCGGCGATCGTTCGGTGTCCGAGTGCCTCCACGAGCGCGGCCTCGTCCACGACGGGTCCGCGCGCTGTGTTGATCAGAATCGCCGAGTCCTTCATCGCCTTCATCACGTCGGCGTCGACGAGGTGATGCGTCGCGTCGTTCAGCGGAACGTGAAGGGACAGAAAGTCACTTGTCGTCACCAGCTCGTCCCACGTCACGTGCTCGACGCGCCCGGCGAATTCACCGAGTTCGGCGTCGCTGACGTCTCGATCCGACGGTGGACGTGGGCAGAACTTGACCTGCATACCGAAACCGAGTGCACGCCGCGCCGTCGCGCGCGCAATCCGGCCGAAACCGGCGAGGCCGAGAACCCGCCCGGACACGTCCGTGCCGAGCATGAACTCGGGTGCCCAGCCGGTGAAGCCTCCGGATCGCACGAGGCTGTCCGCCTCCACCGCGCGGCGTGCCGTCGACAGCATGAGCAGCAACGCGATGTCTGCCGTCGAGTCGGTCAGCACACCAGGGGTGTTTCCGACGGTGATGCCGCGCGCGGTTGCCGCTGCCACGTCGATGTTGTCGAATCCGACTGCGTAATTGGATATTCCGGTGAGCTTGGCCGATTCCAACAACTCGGCGTCGAATTTGTCGCGAAGTTGGGACACGACGACCGAATACTCACCCGACGCACATCGTTCGACGAGGCCCGCGTGATCGAGCGCGAGCACCTCGACCTCACCGGCTGCAGCCAGGATGTCCATGCCGGGAGCCGGGATGGGGGTCGTGACCAGAATCTTGCTCATATGACCCACTCGAATGCGTTGGCGGATCCGGTGCCCTCGGTGCGGGTGCCGCGACTCGAGCGTGCACCCTGAACGGTCTTGGACCGCATGGGTTCACCGAGCTCGGCAAGCAGTTTCTCCGATAGTTCGACCATGGTGGCGAGTTTATCGGGGTCGAACCAGTCCGGACGAGTGGCGAAGAGGATGTCCTCGGTCGAGGTGTTTCCGCTCGCACCGGGAGCGAACGGGCAACCCCCGAGACCGCCGAGGGACCCGTCGACCAGAGTGGCACCTGCAGTGATCGCGGCGAGCGTGTTCGCAACCCCGAGGCCCCACGTGTCGTGACCGTGATAGACGATGCGTCGCTGCGGGGACTCGGCAGCAACTCGCTGAACGAGCGATGTCACCTGAGCGGGAACGGCCTGTCCGAGAGTGTCACAGATGACGATGTCGACCGATCCGGCCGTTCTGTCGTCGTTGGCGATGGACAGTACGCGATCCTCGGGAACGTGGCCGTCGAACGGGCAGGTGAACGACGTGGCGATGCACAGTTCGATCTTGCCCCCGACCGACTCGGCGATCGCGGTGGCGTCGGGCATCGCGGCGATCGAGGTCTCCGTCGAACGGCCGATGTTGGCCTGATTGTGTGCATCCGACGCCGACAGACAGTACTGAAAATTACGTGCACCGGCCGCTGCGGCCTTCTCGACGTGGCGCGGCGTGGCGACCCACACCCAGCACCGCTCGAGCTCTTCCGGTGTCAGTTCGCCGATCAGCTCGAGTGTTCCCGCCATCGGGGGAACCTTGTCCGGTCTGGCGAGCGAGCCCAACTCGATCTCGGGCACACCGAGAGCGATGAGCTGTCGGGTGATGTCGAGCTTGCGTTCGACGGAGAGCAACTTGCCCGTCAGCTGGAGTCCGTCGCGCAACGTGACGTCGCGCAAGTGCGCTGTGGGAGTGAACGTGTACATCAGGCGCCTATCTCTTCGGATTCTCTACCCAGGAGGTTCTTCAGTACTTCTGCTGTGTGTTCGCCCAGCTCGGGGCCGACGGATCGGATCGGTAGCGACGTGTCGCCGATGACGGGAACGATGCCCACGAAACCGACGTCCGCCGGTTCACTGTCACCGGTGTCGACCTGAAAGTTCTGAATCATGTTGCGCGCGTTGTACTGCGCGTCTGCCACCACGTCGGCGGCAGTGTAGATCGGGCCGGACGGAACACCGGCAGCATCGAGGAGCTTCAGGGCGTCGTCACGAGAATGCAACCCGGTCCACGCACTGATCGCGGCGTCGAGCTCGTCGCGACGCTTCCATCTGCCGGCATTGGACTGGAGGTCGGGATCTGCGCCCAGGTCGGGTCGCTCGATGGTCTCCATGTAGCGCTGGAAGATCGCATCGCCGTTACCCGCGATGATGATGGAGTGACCGTCGTTGCACGGGTAGGCGTTCGACGGTGCGATGCCCTCCATGCGGCCTCCGACGCGTTCGCGTTCGACGCCGTAGGCAAGATAGTCCGGAATCAGGGATTCCATCATCGACAGGATGGATTCGTTCAGGGCCACGTCGATGGACCGTTGTGTCAGAGACAGAGTGGATTTCGCGGTCTGCCGTTGGAACAGGGCCATGACGCATCCGAACGCCGCGTAGAGACCTGCGATCGAATCACCGATCGAGACTCCGACGCGCACCGGTGGTCGGTCGGGATCGCCGACGAGGTTGCGGAAACCCCCGTATGCCTCGGCAACTGCGGCGAATCCGGGACGCTCGGACATGGGTCCGGTCTGTCCGAATGCGGAGATCCTGGTGATGATGAGGTCGGGATTCTTGCGGCTGAGAACTTCCGGCGAGATTCCCCATTTTTCGAGCGTCCCTGGGCGGAAGTTCTCCAGAACGATGTCGCATTTCTCGGCGAGGTCGATGACGTCCTGCCGGCCCTGGTCGGTTCGAAGATCGAGAACGATGGACTTCTTGTTGCGATTGATCGTGCGGTAGAGCATCGAGGTGGTGCCGGAGTACAGACGCCAGTTGCGGAGTTCGTCGCCGGTGCCCGGTCGCTCGACCTTGATCACCTCGGCGCCGAAATCGGCCAGCATACGGGCAGCAGTCGGTGCGGCGATGTAGTTACCGAGCTCGAGTACCCGTACTCCGCTCAGTGGTAGGGCTTGGTCGGTCATGGTGTTCCTTTCGGTACTCGGCACTGCATTCTGGTCGTGTGCACGGTCCGTGCGGCTCGAGTCGGGTGTCACAGTACGAGGCTCATCGGCATGATCAGCAGGATGGCGATCACGGAGGCGACGGACACGCCGACCGAGCACGTCTTGAGCGTTCCGCGGGTGGTCTGGCCCATCAGTGACTGCAGTAGCCAGAAGGTGTTGCTCGTGACGTGAACCGCGAACAGTGAACCGGCGCCTGCCGCAAGAGCGATGAAGACGGGGTCTAGTCCGATCAGCGGCGCGACAGGGGCCAGGATTCCGGCCGAGGTGATGGCGGAGATCGTGACGGAGCCGACGGCGATGTGCAGTGCGGCAGCGATGACCCACACCATCAACAACGGCGCTGCGGTGCTCGCGGTGAAGTACTGCCCCAGAATCTCACCGAGTCCTGCCTCGTTGATGACTGCCGCCAACGATCCGCCGACACCGGTGAGGATGAGGATCTGCCCACTCTCGGCGAATCCTCGTGCCAACGCCTTCTCGACGCGCTTCTGCCCGACGTGGTACCGGCCGATCAGGCACGTACCGACGAGACCGAACAGCAGAGCGATGACCGGGCTCGCCACGAACTCCACGATGGGCTGGGAAAGTTCGGCGACTTCGAAGACCGCGCCGGTGGCGATCAGGAAAAGCGAGAGCAGCAACGGGGAGAGCAACACGATGAGGCGGGTCTGCTTTTCCTCACGCACCTTCTCGGCGACACCGACCGCGCCCGAGCCACCGTTTCCGGACGCACCGTCGTTCGACGTACCGCTGACGGAACCTCCTGCAGCGGGCGTTCCGCCCAGCTCGTCGTTCGTGTCCGCACCGTCGATGGGCCCGACCGTCTCGTCGATGACCGCGACCTGCTCCTCGTCCTTCTCCTCGTTCCACCAGCCGTGACGGAAGACGAACGACATGATCGCGACCGAGAGCACGACGACGGGGACGATGAGGATGAGTCCGTAGATCATCATCTTGCCGAGCGGCACACCGAGTAGGCCCGCAAGAGCCAGGGCGGCAACACCGGGAACCATGAACACGATGCCGCACTCGAGTGCGATGGCCAGCGCCGTGGCCATGCGGGCGGTGCCGTACTTACCGATCTTGGGTCCGAGGTTCCGGGCGAGTGGTGCAGAGATGACGAGCAGAACGTCCAGGAAGATGGATTGAAGTACGGTCGCGATCGTCAGCGACAACGCGTACGGCATCCGTTTCGGGCCGAAGGTGCGCAGCAGTGTGCCCACCAGCCGTTGAATGGCGTTCATCTCCTGGAGCACGGAGCCCATGAGAACGCCGAATGCAATGAGCAGGCCGACTTCGGCCATGATTTCGCCGAAACCGCCGGCAATGGTGTCGACCGTCTTCTCGACGCCCAGCTTGGTGGCGAGGCCGAGGTAGGCGGCACCGAGGACGAGCGAAACGACGGGGTTGAAACGAAAGCGCACGATGAAGATAACGACCGCCAGCACTGCTATGGCGGTGTTGATCACGATCCACATGTCGGACATCGGTTGGTCTTCCCACGAGTTGTGAGTGGCGTCATGGAGGAAACTTGGCTGTGACGCGCCACACTGTCACCCACATTATGGGCATACATTTACTTCGTGAGCAAGCTTGGATTCGGCGGAGTTTGCAACACTCCCGGGGTGCGCTGGTAAGAGTCCAGAAGTGGTGCAGATATCGGCCGTGTGGGAGGAGCCCGCCCTCGCTCGCAGGCGCCTTCGATGTGTAGGGGTTGCCGGCTCACCCGTTCGGTGCCCGTTGTAGCTGTTTCAGGGGTTCGACGTGGTGCTCGATTCGGTTGAAACGTCTGCATGCTCGCGTTGCCGGACGAGAACAAGAACGATGACCGCACCGACGATGCCGAGCGCACCGGCGGTCGCGAAGGCGCTGCCGTAGTGGTCGCCCGCGACGATGACGCCGGTGACGGTCGGGACGGCGGTGAACAAAGACATGTCACGGAGGCTGACGCCTTGCGCGTCGACGAGATGGTCGGGGAACCACGTCATGAAGAAGAACAGGATGTAGTTGTAGCAGAACAGGGACAACGCGATTGCGAGCACGGAGGGCTGAACCACTGCCCGCCAGGCCGAGTGACTCGCACCGGCAATTTCCTGCGCAGTGCGCTGCTCGGTGCCGGCGTCCTTCCTGATCAATGCGAGCTCGGCGGCGTCGACCCGTGAACTGTCGCGCGGATCGTCCGTCGATGCGAGTTGCCATGCGATCGCCCACGTAAGACCGACGAAGGCGATGCCCACGACGAAACTCGTCGAGCTCAGCTACGGGTGCACCTGCTGCACGCTGCGGGAGGATCTCGTCGAGACCGTCGGAGCGCCGGCCCTCGAGCGCAGGTGGAGGTCCTGCCGCATCGGTGAATCCTAGGGCAACGAACTTCCCGTTTTCGGGCGGTCCGATGTTGTGGTCATCCAAGTACGACGCTGTCGTACTTGCCCTTCAGGCGTCCCTTGACGAGCTTGCCCGTCGGTGTGCGCGGGAGGTCCGAAGTGAAGACGATGTGACGCGGAACTTTGTACCGTGCCAACGAGTTTCGTGCCTCGCTCAGGATCGACTCGGCCAGTTCGTCGGAAGATTCGACACCGGGCAGCAACTGCACGACGGCGAGCACCTGCTCGCCCATTTCCGGGTCGGGTACGCCGATCACAGCAACATCGAGGATGCTCGGATGCGAGGCCAGGACGTTCTCGATCTCCTGCGGATAGATGTTCACCCCACCGGAGATGATCATGAACGTTGCACGATCGGTGAGGAACAGATAGCGATCCTCGTCGAGGTAGCCGACATCCCCTGTTGTGGACCAGTTCTCGTGCAGTGGGTGCTGTGCGCTCTTCGTCCTGGCAGGGTCGTTGTGATAGGCGAACGGCATGACGTCTCGTTCGAAATAGACGTCGCCGATTTCGCCGGGAGGCAGGACCTCGCCGTCAGGACCACAGATGCGCACTGTGCCCAGAAACCCGTCCTTACCGACCGAACCGGGCTTCTTCAGCCACTCCGCAGATGTGATGCTCGTCAATCCGGCCAGTTCGGTGGAGGAGTAGTACTCGACGAGAATCGGCCCCCACCACTCGATCATGGCGTGTTTGACGTCGACCGGGCATGGCGCCGCTGCATGGATCGCCACCCGCAGCGTCGACAAGTCGTACTTCGCTCGGACCTCGTCGGGGAGTTTCAGCATACGAACTAACATTGTCGGCACCCACTGACTGTGCGTGACAGCGAACTTCTCGATGTAGGACAGTGCGCGCTCGGCATCGAACTTCCCCATCACGACGACCGTTCCGCCGAGAGCCTGTACCGCTGCGGCGGTGCGAAGGGGAGCAGCGTGGTAGAGAGGGGCCGGCGAGAGATAGACCGTCGACGAATCCACACTCCAGATCGTCGACGCCAACGCAGCCATCGTGTCTCCGGGTTCTTCGATCTGCCGATTCGGAAGTGACGGCTCGATCCCCTTGGGCTTGCCCGTGGTTCCGGAGGAGTACAGCATGTCCGCGCCGCGCGGCTGATCGGCCAAGGGTTCGTCCGACAGGTCGACGATCGCGTCGTCGAGGTCGTCGAACCCCGGAACCGGACCCCCGAAGGCCAAGCGGATGTCCACGCCGTCGACCAAGTCGGCAACCTTCGTGGCAGTGTCCCCGAGCGCAGCGGAGGTGATGACAGCGCGGGCTCCGCAGTCGTCGACTATGTACGCCATCTCGGCGGGGGTGAGATGACGGTTGACGGCAGTGATGTACAGACCTGACCGGAGCGCAGCCCAATACACTTCGAACACCCTGACCGTGTTGTCGCTGACGAGCGCAATGTGGTCGCCTACGCGAAGTCCGGCGTCGCGCAGATAGCGAGCAATGCGGACGGACTGGGATTCCAGTTCGGCAAACGTCACTGTCTCACCGGTTTCGGCCATGACTACAGCAGCTTTGCTCGGGTGGGTCGCAACGTGGGCCCCGGGATACATGGCATGCCTTTCGCTGAACAGAGAACGTTCGATCGATGCAACCGTATCAACGATCGGGGTCGCACTCCGCGAGTATCAAGGTCGTGGTTTGGAATTCAGACGTTGACACATAAATGCACCGCTGACAAACTAAACAGAAGTCGAACGGTTGAACGGTCTGTCGTACCGTTGTAGTCGTGTGCAAGTCACTTCCGAGAGGTTCGTCAGATGGGCATTCGCACAGCACGCCAGTACCGAGAGGGGCTGCGAGACGGCCGTAACGTCGTGTACCAGGGCCAGAAGGTCGACGACGTCACGGCGTTCTCCGAGTTCGACACGGCGATCTCTCACTCGGGGCTTGCGTACGACATCGCGGAACTCGAACCCGATCTGGCCATCGCCGACGATGGACAGGGTCCGTACACCGCGTTCTATCGAGTACCACGTACCGCCGAGGACATCGAGCGTCGCGGG
This sequence comes from Rhodococcus sp. 114MFTsu3.1, assembly GCF_000383555.1. Taxonomy (NCBI): domain Bacteria; kingdom Bacillati; phylum Actinomycetota; class Actinomycetes; order Mycobacteriales; family Nocardiaceae; genus Rhodococcus; species Rhodococcus sp. 114MFTsu3.1. The sequence continues at coordinate 61,658 of NZ_KB911563.1, forward strand.
CGGCTGATCGAAAGTGTGTGCAAACTCGGCACTGGCACGATCGTCTTGAAGGAGGTCGGTAGCGACGCACTGTTCGGTCTCCTGCGTGCTCTGTCCGGGGAGGGATTGGAGAACGCCAAGGCGTTCTACGAGCATTGCTGCGCGAACGACGTCGCGATCGCGGTCGCACAGACCGACGTCAAGGGCGACCGGATGCTTGCACCACATCAGCAGGCCGATCCCGATCTGTACCTGCACATCGTCGACGAGGACGCCGAGACGATCACGGTTCGTGGCGCGAAGGTGCACACCTCCTTCTCCGCGAACGCAGACGAAATCCTGGTCCTGCCCACGCGCGCAATGGGTCCCGCGGATGCGGATTATGCGCTCAGCTTCGCTGTGCCGGTGGACACACCCGGGCTCACCCTGTACGTCTCGCCCTACCTGCACGGAGACAGGGACGAGTTCACCCACCCGCTCTCCTCCAAGCACAAGCTCCTGGAGAGCCTGACCGTCTTCGACGACGTTCGGGTCCCGAAGAACCGCGTGTTCCTCGCTCGGCAACCCGAACTGGCAGGTCCGCTTGCGATCGCATTCGTCGACTACCACCGGTACACCGCCATCAATTACAAGTTGCCTCTGCTCGACCTGCTCGTCGGATCGGCGACGATGGTCGCCGAGGCCAACGGAATCTCCAAGGCCGGTCACGTGAAAAGCAAGTTGACCGAGCTGATTTCGTACACAGAAACCGTTCGTGGTTTCGGCCAACTCGCCGCGATCCGGTCGACGCAGGGAGACAACGGAGTTCAGTTGCCCGACCCGCTCGCTGTGAATATGGCCAAGTATCACTTCGCACACGGATTCCATGCAGCGACCGCGGCTGTCCTCGACCTCGCAGGCGGACTGGTGGCCACCGGTCCAGGCGCGGGCGATTGGGCGGACCCCGACACCCGTAAGGTCCTCGAGAAGTACTTTGCGGCAGCGGTTCCGGCCGAGCAAAGACTTCGGCTGATCAATCTGATCGGCGATCTCTGCACCGGCAGCTGGGGTGGGTACCAGTCGGTGCTCGCTACCCATGCAGAAGGTTCGGCCGAGGCCGAAAAGATGCAGATTGCACGGTCCTTCGACGCATCCAGAGCTCGGGGCTACGTGTCCGAGCTTCTCGGCTTCTGATATTCGATCAACTCCAGCGAGGAATTCCCATGAGCACAGCAGTCATCGTCGATGTCATCCGCACACCGTCGGGCAAGGGCAAGCCCGGCGGTTCGCTGTCATCGGTACACCCGGCCACCCTTCTCGCCGATCTGTTGGCGGAGCTGGTTCGCAAGCACGATCTCGACCCGGCTCTCGTCGACGACGTCATCGCAGGCTGCGTCACCCAGTCCGGCGAGCAGGCCGTGAACATCGCTCGTACCGCTGTTCTTGCTGCCGGATTTCCCGAATCCGTACCGGCCACCACCATCGATCGCCAGTGCGGTTCCAGCCAGCAGGCCGCAGCATTCGCAGCTCAAGGCGTCGCCGCGGGTGCGTACGACATCGTCATCGCCTGCGGTGTGGAGTCGATGAGCCGAGCCCCGATGTTCTCGAACGTCGGGGGCGCCGATCCCAACGTGGGACCGTTGAAGGCACGATTCCCCGAGGGGCTCGTGTCACAGGGCATCGGAGCCGAACTGATCGCAGCACGGTGGAAGTTCGGTCGTGAGGAACTGGACGCGTACGCAGCCCGCTCGCATCGGCTCGCGTCGCAGGCAGCCGAGCGCCTGCAGGCAGACCAGATCGTGCCTGTCAGGACCACGGACGCATCAGGAAACGACGTATTGGTGAGCGTCGACGAGACCGTCCGATCGTCCACTACTGCAGAGTCGTTGGCATCGCTTCGTCCGGTGTTCCGCACCGACGAGATGTCCGCCCGGTTCCCGGAGATCGACTGGTCGATCACCGCCGGAAACTCCTCGCCACTGACCGACGGCGCGTCGGCGGCCCTCATCATGAGCGAGGAGAAGGCGTCGGCGCTCGGGTTGACCCCCCGCGCTCGGTTCCACAGCTTCAGCGTCGCAGGTAGTGATCCGCTCCTGATGCTGACCGGTCCGATTCCGGCAACCGAGAAGATTCTCGCCAAGTCGGGTCTGACGCTCGACCGGATCGACGCGTACGAGGTCAACGAAGCGTTCGCGCCGGTTCCGTTGCTGTGGCAGAGCCACTTCGACACCGACCCCGAGCGCTTGAACCCCGCAGGCGGCGCGATCGCGCTCGGGCATCCCCTCGGAGCGTCCGGCGGTCGACTTCTGGCCTCGATGCTGACCTACCTGGAGCACACGGGCGGTCGGTACGGCCTGCAGACCATGTGCGAAGGCGGCGGCATGGCCAACGCGACGATCATCGAACGAATCTGACGGAGGAACATCATGAGCGACCTACGCTTCGACGGACTCACCGCGGTGATGTCCGGTGGCAGCCGCGGAATCGGCTTGGCCATCGCCACACAGCTGGCGAAGGGTGGTGCCAACCTGGTCCTGCTGGCCAAGACCGACAACCCGGACCCCCGGCTTCCCGGGACCATTCACTCCGCCGTCGAACAGATCGAGGCCGCAGGCGGGAAGGCCGTCGGAGTCGTCGGAGACGTGCGCATCGACGCCGACGTTCAGCGAGCTGCCCAGACCGCGATGGACACGTTCGGCGGAATCGATTTCTGCATCAACAATGCGAGCGTGCTGAATCTCGCGAAGACAGAGGACCTGCCGCTCAAACGGTTCGACCTCATTCAGCAGGTCAACGTGCGCGGGACGTTTGCGCTGACGCAGGCGTGCCTTCCGCACCTGAAGAAGTCCGATTCCGCGCAGGTTCTGACGCTGTCTCCACCGATGAACATGTCGAACGAATGGTTGGGCAAACATCCCGGGTACATGCTCGGAAAATACGGAATGACCCTGCTTGCACTCGGTTTCGCCGCCGAGTTCGCCGAGTTCGGTATTGCAAGCAACTGCCTGTGGCCCGAGACCACGATCGCAACCGCTGCCGTCAAGAACCTGCTGGGCGGAGAAGAAGGAACATCTCACGCACGCGATCCGCAGATCATGGCGGATGCAGCGGCGCTGCTGCTGGCTCACCGCCCGAGCCACCGAACGGGACGAACGACCATCGATGTCGACGTGCTGGCCGAGGCCGGAGTCACCGACCTGCAGCAGTACGGGGGAGTCGAACCACTCGACTACGACATCTTCGTCGATCCACGCTGACACTCCCCGGTCCGACCGGCTGTTTCACTCGCCCGTCCATGATCGAACCACCACTCACGACGGAACACACTCGTCGTGGACACAGAACAGGAGCTTTTCGTTGAAGACCGACAACATCACCGCATTGGTCACGGGAGGTGCGTCCGGTCTTGGACTGGCCACCACCGAGGCGCTCGTGGCTGCAGGAGCTCATGTGGGCATCCTCGACCTGCCGGGATCCCCCGGTGAGGCCGTCGCGCAAGCACACGCGGGTTCCGTCACGTTCCTGCCCGGAGACGTGACTTCGACCGAGGACGTGTCGCAGGCACTGGACGTACTGTCGGAGCAGGGACCGCTCCGAGTCGTGGTGAACTGCGCAGGCGTCGGCCCTCCCGGAAAGGTCCTCGGCAAGAACGGCCCGCTTCCCCTCGAGGACTTCGAACGTATCGTTCGGATCAACCTGTTCGGCACGTTCAACGTCATTCGCCTTGCAGCAGAGAGGATTGCGGCCACCGACAGTGTCGACGGCGAGCGGGGCGTCATCGTGAACACTGCGTCCGTGGCGGCGTTCGACGGCCAGATCGGTCAGCCTGCCTACGCGGCATCCAAGGGCGGCATCGTGTCGATGGCTCTCCCCATCGCCCGTGAGCTCGCGCGTCACCAGATCCGTGTCGCGACCATCGCGCCGGGAATCTTCGACACACCTCTGCTGAAGACGCTGCCGGAAGACGCACGGGCATCTCTCGGTGCGCAGGTGCCACACCCGTCGCGGCTGGGTGACCCGGACGAGTTCGGTGCGCTCGTACGCCACATCGTCGAGAACCCGATGCTGAACGGTGAGGTCATCCGATTGGACGGCGCCATCCGTATGGCACCACGATGACCGACGCGATCGTCGACGAGCCGGTGATTTACTCGACAGACGGCGCGGTTGCTCGCATCCGTCTCTCGCGCGGCGCCGCGTCCAACTCCATCGATACGGATCTGGCCGAGGCGTTCGAACGAGCAGTCGAGAATGTCGCCGCGGACCCGTCGGTCCGCGTGGTCCTGCTGAGCGGAGACGGCAAGAACTTCTGCGCCGGTGGCGACGTACGGCAGATGGCGGCGGCGGAGGACACTCCCGGATTTCTACGCGATCTGGCCGGTGTGGTTCACCGGGCACTGGCGAAGCTCGACACACTGCCGGTCATCGTCGTTGCTGCCGTGCAGGGTTCGGCCGCGGGTGCAGGGCTCGGCCTCGTTCTCGCTTCCGATTTCGTCGTCGCCGGACCGTCGAGCAAGTTCGCTGCGGCGTACTCGGGCGTGGGTCTGTCTCCGGATTGCGGAGTGTCCGCGCTGCTGCCGGCGGTCGTGGGCGCACGCAACGCCGCTCGGATGTTGCTGACATCCCGCGTCGTCTCCGCCCAGGAGGCGCTCGACACGGGCCTGATCACCGACCTCGTGGACGATTCCGACATCACCACCCGCGCAGAAGAACTGGCGGCGGCCCTCGTTGCCGGTGCCCATCCGGCACTCGGTGAAACACGGCGGCTGATGCGCAAGGCGATGACGTCGTCGTATCAGGAGCATCTGGACGACGAAGCCGAGACGATCGCCAGGGTCAGTACGTCCGACGATGCCCAAGGCCGTATCGGCCGTTTCGCCGGCAGATGATCGATCCGGCACGGTGCGGGGTGCCAGAACGAGGGGATCAACCGCAGAACAGGTGGACCCGGCACCGCTGTTCAGTGCTGGTGAACGGCAGTGGGTTGGTAGGCTGAACGCATGACCAGTGCAGAATCGTCGCCCAGTCCCGGCGCGTATGTCGGTGCCCGGGTCAGGGACATGCGTACTCAGCAGGGGATATCCCTCCGGGAGCTGGCGCGCCGGCTGGACCTGAGCCCGGCTACCATCACGGCTCTCGAGACCGGTCGAACCACGATGAGCATCGATCGTTTGCACGCTATCGCGACTGTCCTCGACATCGCGCCCGGTGATCTGTTCACGGGCGCCCCAGCAGCGTCCGGCAGCGCGAACTCGAACGCTGCTGGAGATCGGCCCCCGAACTGGCGTGAGTACGGTGAGCTCGACATGGACGTCGTGCTGCGAGCTGCGGTGGCGTGCATCGTGCGGAAGGGATACGAGGGCTCTTCCATTCGCGACATAGCCGAGGAAGCGAACTCGAGTGTATCCGCTCTCTACCACTACTACCCGAGTAAACAGGCAATGCTCGTAGCCATCTTCGAGCTCACGATGACCGACCTCCTACGTCGTGTCACCGCCGCCCGTGACGAGGTGGAAGGAGATTCTCCGATCAGTCGATTCGCCCGGCTGATCGAGAGCCTGACGCTATATCACAGTTACCGCAAGGAGCTCGGATTCATCGGGTCCAGTGAAATGCGTAGTCTCGAGGACTCCAATTACTCGCGCATCGCAGCCAAACGTGTCGAGGTCCAGCGCATGGTGGATGCCGAGGTCTACGCGGGGGTGGAGCAGGGGTTGTTCGGCACCACGAGGCCGCGTGAGGCCGCACGCGCCGTCGTGGCGATGTGCGTCGCCGTGGCCCAGTGGTTCGACACCGCGCGCAACGAGCGACCGGAGGACGTCGCAGCCGCATACATCGAGTTCGCATTGGACCTGGTCAAGCACTGATCGAAAGGTCTTGGTCTCACCAACCATAGGACAGAAAAGATGACTTCGCAGACATCCCGCAGTTCGGTGCTCGTCAGCGTCGAGGAACTCGGTCGTGCCGCGTCGGCGGACGGACTCGTCGTGGTTCTCGACGTGCGGTGGGCACTCGGACGAAGCGACGGCCACGAGCTGTACCGGCAGTCGCACATACCGGGCGCAGTCTACGTGGACCTGGACACCGAACTCGCCGGGAACGCGGGGCCGGAAGCAGGGCGGCACCCGTTGCCGGACATCGCCGATCTTCAGGCGTCCGCCCGTCGGTGGGGATTGGACAACGGAGACGACGTCGTCGTGTACGACGCGGGTCCGAGTACGTCGGCGGCGCGGGCGTGGTGGCTACTGAGGTGGGCCGGGGTCGCGAACGTGCGGATCCTCGACGGCGGTTTCGCTGCGTGGACCCGATCGCATCGTCCAGTCGAATCGGGCGAGGCATCGGTCGAATCCGGCAACGTGACGCTGAGTGCAGGCAGCCTCACAACGGTGGATGCCGATGGCGCGGCACGGTTCGCCGAGTCGGGCCGACTTGTGGACGCACGCGCAGCCGAACGCTTTCGAGGCGAGGTCGAACCGGTGGATCCGAAGGCCGGTCACATTCCAGGCGCGAAGAATTTCCCGACCAGCGCTCTGCTGGCGGAGGACGGGACATTTCTTGCCGACGACGAGCTTCGATCGGCGCTGACCGACCACGTGGGGGACGGCACCGACGTTGCCGCTGTGTACTGCGGATCTGGAGTCACCGCCGCTCATGTGATCGCGGGCTTGAACATTCTGGGCATGGAGGCGGCCCTGTACCCGGGTTCGTGGTCCCAGTGGTCGAACGACTCGACCCGATCTGTCGCGATCGGACCGGCGTCGGCCGCCGAATTGCGTCGCGAGTGAGTGCACCGCCGACGCGCATTTTCATCTGAACGTTTGTACATTTGAACTTCCGTACGAACGAAGAAGGTAGATGAACACACGTTTCGGACATCGCTGCGCCGCGGGAGCGGTCTGCATCCTCGCGCTCGCGTCCTGCGGTGCGCCCACCGGTTCGACAAATGTGTCGTCCGAGGGGGGCATCGTCCTCGCCGACGGGTATCAACTCGGTGGCTACAACCCGATCGCGGGTTACGGCTCCGCAGGCGAGGCCAAGATGTACGACGGGCTCCTACGCCTGGATGGCACACCAGGTCTCCCTGGGTTCACACCTGCTCTCGCCACCGAGATCCCTACAGCCAACGCGGATGCGACGGTGTGGACGGTGCCGCTGCGCGGCGGCGTCACGTTCTCGGACGGCTCGGAATTCGATGCCGCCGACGTGGTGGCAACCTACCGTGCGATCCTCGACCCGGCATCGGCTTCGGAAGCGCGGTCGTCGTTCGACATGATCAGCGACGTCGTTGCAGTGGACGACAGTACGGTCGAGTTCCGTCTCGCCTATCCGTACTCGGCGCTGCCCACGAAACTGCTGATCGGCATAGTTCCCTCGGAATCGGTGGCCACGCCGGGTCTTGCTGCGGAATCGAGCCTCAACACCGCGCCGATCGGCACCGGACCCTACACTCTCGTCGACCTGACACCGGACCGCGCGATATTCGAGGCGAACGAGAAGTACTTCGGTGGCGCGCCCGAGGTGAAGAAATTGACCCTGCTGTACGTGCCGGACGACAACACGCGCGCCCAACGCATGGCGGCCGGGGAGATCGACGGTACGAACCTTCCTCCACTGCTCGCCGAGTCGATCGGTGGGCGCGACGGAATGTCGCTGGCGTCCAACACTTCCGCGGACTGGCGCGGGGTGTCCCTCCCGACGGACAATCCGGTGGCGGGGGACGAGGCCGTGCGGATGGCGTTGAACCTCGCGGTGAATCGGCAATCGATGGTCGACGGCATCCTGGGTGGGTTCGGGCGGCCGGCGGCTACGCCGATCCCGGAGGTCTACGGTGACGCGTACGAACCGTCGGCGGTGTTCTCGTACGACCCCGGGAGTGCGGCGCGTGTCCTCGACGGCGCGGGGTGGCGGCTCGGCGCGGACGGGGTGCGCGCCAGGAACGGCACCCGCGCGGCGTTCACGGTGATGTACAACTCGACGGACACAGTACGTCGAGACCTTGCTCAGGCCTTCGCGTCCGACGCATCGGCGGTCGGTATCGACGTGAGTCTGGAGGCGTTGTCCTGGGACCGGATCGATCCCAGGATTTCGTACGACGGGACACTCCTCGGCGGTGGTTCCGAACCGTACGACCCGGACACGCAGGCATACAACGCGTTGAACTCCGTGTTTCTTCGCCCCGATGTCGGCAGCGTGTACGACAACGCGAGCGATTACTCGAACGCGAACGTCGATGCTGCGTTGGAGCGGGGGCGTCGAAGTCTGGACACCGCGGAGCGTGACCGTGCCTACCGCGACATGCAGCGAGCCTACGTCGAGGATCCGGGGTACGTGTACTTGGTGTTTCTCGATCACACCTACGTCGCGAAGGACTCGGACTGGACAGTGTCGGGCCCGATTCTGGAGCCGCACTCTCACGGCGTCACGTGGGGACCATGGTGGTCCTTGCAGACCTGGACGACAACACCGTGACCTCCACACTGCTTCGGCGACGGGTGACGGCTCGGCGGGATCGCCACGCCCGACGGCGTTCGATCGTCGCCATGGTGCGTAGGCGACTGCTGTTCGTGGTGCCGGTCTGCGTGGCCGTGTCGGTCGGGCTGTTCGCGGCTGCGGCGGCGTCGCCGTTCGATCCTCTCGTGGCATACCTGGGTGTGCGGTACACCACGACATCGGAGGCGGACAAGGCTGTCCTCACCGAACAACTCGGTCTGGACCGTTCGTGGTACGACGCGTACGGACAGTGGGTACAGGGCGTGTTCACCGGCGATCTGGGAACGTCGAGATCGTTCGGACAACCAGTGACTCAGGTGGTGGTGGAGCGCGTCCCGTGGACTCTGCTGCTCGCAGGACTCGGTCTGCTGCTTGCCGCGACCCTTGCGCTGGTGCTCGGCGTCCTTGCCGGTAGTCGTCGCGGAGGATGGCTCGACCGCGTGACGACCGGAGTCTGCCTAGCTGTGCAAGGAGTGCCGCCGTACGTGCTGTCTCTCGGCGCGATTGCGCTGTTCGCGCTCGGACTGGGATGGCTACCGGTAGCAGGACTCACCGAGGCGGGTGCCGACCCGACTCCTGTCGGAGTGCTCGAACACCTCGCGCTTCCGGTGTCGGTGCTCGCCCTGTCACAGCTACCGTGGTTGCTGCTGGCGGTGCGCGAATCGGTATCGACCTCTCGTGGTGAGGACTTCGTGGCGGGCGCTGTCGCGCGAGGAATTCCGGGCCGGACGGTCACGACTCGGCATATCGTCCCGGCCTCACTCGCCCCGTTCGTCAACGTCGTGGGAGCCCGATTACCGGAGCTCGTCGTCGGAGCCGTACTCGTCGAGGAAGTGTTCTCGTGGCCCGGCATCGCAGGCGCCCTCGTTCAGTCCGCGCGGGATCTCGACATGGCGTTGCTGGCCGTTCTGACGGTCGGTACGACCGTTGCGGTCATGCTCGGCTCCCTGATCGCCGACGTGTCCGCAGCCGTGTTGGATCCCCGGGTGAACACCGATGGCTAGGCGACGCTCGGTCGTCGCTGTCGCCGTTCTCTCGCTCCTCGCGCTGTACGCCGTCGGCGTTCCCTGGTTGTCCGGCATCGACGATCGCATCACCGATTTCGAGCAAGCAAGGTTGGCGCCATCGTTCTCGCACTGGTTCGGTACCGATTCGGCAGGCCGAGATCTGTTCGTACGCAGCGCAAGCGCGATACGGACGTCCCTCCTGATCGCCGCGTCGTGCGCGGTGCTCGCCACGCTGATCGGGACTGCCGTCGGTGCAGCGGCCGGACTCCGTGGTGGCTGGTTCGACCGGGTCGTCATGCGGGGCACCGACGCCGTCAATGCGCTCCCGCATCTGCTGCTCGGTATCGTCATCGTCGCGATGTTCCGAGGTAGTGCGACCGCGGTGATGCTGTCGATCGCACTCACACATTGGACGCAGGTCGCTCGCATCGTTCGATCGGAGATACTCGGACTGAGGGGCAGGCCCTACATCGACGCCGCCATCCTTGCCGGCGCGAGTCGACGCCACGTCACAGTGCGGCACCTGCTGCCTGCAGTGATGCCGCAAGCCCTGATCGCTGTCGTACTCCTGTTGCCTCACGCCATCTGGCACGAGTCGACGTTGTCGTTCCTGGGCTTCGGACTTCCACCGCACCAGCCGAGCCTCGGAACTCTGTTGTCCGAAGCGAGAAGCTCGTTGCTCCTCGGAGGATGGTGGACACTGGTGTTTCCGGCGGGAATTCTCGTGCTCGCAACGGTGTCCGTGGCGCTGGCGGGCTCGGCCTTGCGCTCGTCGATCGCACCACCCGTGCCATCGGAGCTGCGGTTGTGAGCGCTCTGACGATCGAGAATCTGACCGTCAGGATTCCGGTGCGCGGCGGTGGCGTCGTGCACGCGGCCAGCAACGTGGACCTCTCGGTCGAACGGGGTACCATCACGGCGCTTGTCGGCGAATCCGGCTGTGGCAAATCGATTCTCGCGTCTGCCGTGATGTCGATGCTCCCGAAGGAATCGTCGGTGACGGGCTCGATTTCGGTCAGGACCGACACCCGGACGGTCGACGTGTTCACCGACAAGTCCTTCCGCGGACGGGACGTGGCACTGATTCCGCAGTCGGCTTCGTCCTATCTGACCCCGGTACGGACAGCGCGCTCACAACTAGACGAAACGATTCGGGTGCTCGGGTCCACCCACACTGCGGACGACTTGGCCCTTCGAGTCGGGTTGGACCCGGCGGCGCTGGACTGCCATCCACACGAGTTGTCCGGGGGCATGGCGCAACGGGTCGCGATTGCCGGGGCGCTCGTCGGGGATCCCTCGGTGATCGTCGCCGACGAACCGACGGCCAACCTCGACACCGAACTCGCCGATCGCGTGCTGGCACTGCTGCGTCGGTCGGCGGACAACGGTGCCGCCGTCCTGCTCATCACCCACGACCTGTCGTCCCTCCTCAGATCGTCCGTCGCCGATCGAGTCGCCGTCATGTACGCATCGCGCATCATGGAAACGGGTCCAGCTCGGTCCGTGCTCGACGATCCGTTGCACGACTACACCCGCGACCTCCTGAACGCCCTGCCGTCCCGTGGCCTGAACCCGATGCCGGGAATACCGCCGCAGCTGACCGACCTGCCCGACGAGTGCGTGTACCACCTCCGACGACCGGACACGATGTTCTCGGGTGGACCGACGGAGCTGGTCACCGTCGGGGCCAGGTCCTACAGAACGAAGGCGACATCATGAGCCTCGACGCGTCGGATATCACGGCCGCGTACCCCGGCACGAACGATGTACTCGTCCGGCAGTCCTTGTCGGTGCCTCCCGGCGAACTCGTCGGTCTCGCGGGACCGTCCGGTTCCGGCAAATCCACCATGGCCCGAGTCCTCGCGTTACTTCTCGCGCCGCGCGAAGGTGTCGTCCGCATCGACGGCGTGGACGTGAGCGGGGTGGGGTTCTCCGTCCCACCCGATGTGCGGCGGAAGGTTGCGCTGCTCTTCCAATCTCCGCGATCGGCGACCGATCCACGCATGACGTTGCGGTCGATCATCGAGCAACCCGCTGTGATCGCGCGTCGTGCCGCGGATGTCGACGAGCTCGCCGACAGTGTCGGATTGACCACCGACCTCCTGGCCAGGAAGCCTCACCAGGTCAGCGACGGTCAACTTCAACGTGCCTGCGTGGCACGAGCTCTCGCGCAGCAACCGAAGTATCTGATCTGCGACGAGGCCACGGCCATGCTCGATGCCGCGACCACGGCGGCGATCGTCCGTTTGATCCAACGAACTGCGGATGCGGCCGGCATGGGTGTGTTGATGATCAGTCACGACGTCGAACTCCTGTCTGCGATCGGCGCCGACACCACGTTCATCGGGAGCTGAAGACGAAGTGGCCCGAGGATTGTGATTCGCCGGCAACCAGAGCTGCCGGGAAGGTGGTAGCGCTTTAGAGCACTCTCGGACGCCACGTGGTTGACCGTCGACCGGTGTAGCCCTAGTCTGCACTAGTACGTACTACTAGTACGTACTAGTCTTCAGAACGGAATAACGATGTCCACGAAGAATCCAGTTCGACTGGCCCTGATCGGTGCCGGACGAATCGGCTCCAGCCACGCCGAACTCATCGCCCGCCACGTCCCCGGAGCCGAGCTCGTCGCCATTGCGGACCCGACGCCGAGCGGTGAACGGCTGGCCGATCTACTCGGCGTCGACATCGCGGAGACATCCGCAGCGGCGATCCTCGCGCGCGCCGACGTCGACGCAGTTGTCATCACCACGCCGGCCAGGACGCATACAGAGCTCGTGGTCGCGGCCGCCGAAGCCGGCAAACACGTCTTCGTCGAGAAGCCGATGGCCATCACGCTGGCCGACGCCGATCGAGCGATCGCCGCTGCCGGCGCTGCGAACGTGGTGCTGCAGGTCGGGTTCAATCGCCGCTTCGCGGCCGGCTGGATCGCTGCTCGCGCCGCAATCGACTCCGGACGAGTCGGCACCCCGCAGCTTCTGAGGTCGGTCACCCGCGATCCAGGTCCGTTCACAGCCGATCCGGCACGAATACCGCCCGGAACGATCTTCCTCGAGACACTCATCCATGATTTCGACGCACTGGCGTTCCTCAATCCGGGCGCGAGCCCCACGCGCGTGACCGCAATCGCCGATGCGCTGATCCGTCCCGACGCGAAAGCCGACGGCCACCTCGACACTGCCGTCGTCACCGTCGAATTCGACAACGGCGCAATTGCTGTTGCCGAGGCCAACTTCAGTGCGCTGTACGGGTACGACGTACGCGCCGAAGTGTTCGGATCGGGCGGCATGGTCACCGCAGGCAACGCACGGTCGAGCGACATGACCTACTACGGTCCGGGCGGAATCGGAGTCGACACTGCCCGTCGCGACACCGATCTGCTGCGCGACGCGTACCTGGGTGAGTTCGTCGCATTCGTGAATGCGATCCGTGAGGGAACCGATGCGCCGGTGACCGGTCAGGACGCGCGCACAGCACTGACCGTCGCACTCGCGGCCATGGAGAGCGCAGCCACCGCACGCTCCGTGGACATCGACGCAACCGGGTTCGACGCATGATCGGCGGGGTCGACCTTGCCGCGTGCGCGGAGATGCTCTATCTCGATCTGCCGATGCTCGAACGAGTTCGGCGCATATCCGACCGTGGCCTGCTGGTGGAAATCTGGGACTGGTCGAACAAGGACATCGATGCTCTCGCCTCGTCCGGGGCCGAATTCTCCTCCATGACAGGCTATCTCACCGGGAACCTGACCGAACCCGACGGTATCGCGGAGATACTCGCGTCCGCCGCGCGGTCCCTGGACGTTGCCGACCGTCTCGCATGCCCTCGGCTGAATCTGCACGGTACCGGCCTCGGCGAGGGCGGTCTGCCACTACGGCCCGTACAGGTGGTCACACCGACGATGTGGCTCACGGCTGCCGACACGTTGCGCACGCTCGCGGAGTTGGGGGAGAAGGCAGGCCGCACGTTCGTGCTCGAAAATCTCAACGTCGCCGTCGATCATCCCGGCACACCGTTCGCATCCGCCGCGGACACCCTGTCCCTGGTGCGCGCTGTCGACCATCCCCACCTTCGTCTGAATCTCGACCTCTACCACGCTCAGATCGGGGAGGGGAATCTGATCGAGTCGGTCACGGAAGCTCTGCCGTACATCGGTGAGATCCAAGTCGCGGACGTGCCCGGCAGGTGTGAGCCCGGTACCGGAGAGATCAACTACGCCGCAATTGCGTCCGCGCTGAAACGCATCGGCTACACCGGGGTCGTGGGGCTCGAGGCATGGGCGTCCGCAGACTCCGACGATGCTCTCGACGCGTTCGAGACAGCCTTTGCCGCAGCCAGGCGTTGACCTGGGACGACACAGACACGGACAAGGCCCGGGGACACCGTCGGTGGCGTCCCCGGGCAGTCGACCCGCTACGTGGGGGTCAGATCATGTCCACAGCCTTCGTCTCTACGAGGGCCTTGGTGCAGGCGAGGCTGAGAACGGACAGCAGTGCAAGCATCACGCCGACGGCGATACTGCCGAACTGCGCGGTCAACGGGGCCGCAAGCAGAGGAGGAATCGCGCCACCCAGTACACCCGCCAGGTTGTACCCGAGTCCCGCTCCGGTGTACCTGAACCTGGTCTGAAACAGCTCGGGAAGCAGGGCGCCCGTGGGACCGTACGCAATACCGAAAATGGACAGGGTCACACACATCGCAAACACGTACGCACCGGGGTTGCCGGTATCGAGCAGCGGAAACAGGACGAGTGTCCACGGAATCGCCACCGAGCAGGACGCCATGATGACGCGGCGACGGCCGACACGGTCGGAGTACACCGCGGACAGCCCGATTGCGATGCCGAACACCACGGCCCCGAGGATTCCGGTCCACAGTACGAACGGCCGGTCGAATCCCAGAGTCTTGGTCCCGTAACTGGTCAGATATGCGGTGCCCATGTAGAAGAGGGAGAACAGCGATGCCAGTGCACCTGCGGCGAGCAGGACCTCGCGCTTCTGCACGTGCCACGCGTCGAGCACGGGGAGCTTCGTCGCGCGGGCCTGTACCTTCTCTTCCTCTGCCTGGTTCGCACGGAAGATCGGTGTCTCCTCGATCGCCAGCCTCATGTAGAGACCGATCAACACCAGCACCGCGCTGAGAAGGAACGGAATTCGCCAGCCGTAGTCGAGGAAGACCTCGTTGGTGTCACCGAACACCGCCCCGGTGATGAGGAACGTCCCACTCGAGAGAATGAACGCCGCCGACGGGCCGAGCTGCGGAAACATACCGTAGAAGCCACGTTTCTTCGCAGGCGCGTACTCGGCGGTCAACAGCGTTGCGCCCGCCCATTCACCACCCACTGCGAACCCCTGTCCGAACCGAAGAACGACCAGGATGATCGGCGCCGCAACACCGATCGTGGCAGCACCGGGCAGAAGTCCGATCACGAAGGTGGAGATTCCCATGAGGAGGAGCGTGGAGATCAACGTCTTCTTACGGCCGATCCGGTCACCGAAGTGGCCGAAGAGCACTGCGCCCGCCGGACGCGCGATGAAGGCGACCGCGAACGTCGCGAACGATGCGACCGTTCCTGCCGTCGAGCCGAGAGCAGGAAAGAACACCGTCGGAAAGACAAGTGCGGCGGCGGTTCCGTAGATGAAGAAGTCGTAGAACTCGATGGTCGTGCCGATGCCGCTCGCGACCGCGACCTTGCGAACACTCGTCGTCGGTACCGGATGCGGTGCGGACGACGGTGTCGCGTCGGGGGTTCGACGGGTGACCGCGTCGTCGGGTGTCAGTGATGTCATGTCTCTCCAGGAATCGGCGCCGAAAGGGTGGTCGGTTCAGGATCGAGACGTTATGTGACGCGCGCCATAGTCGACTACCCCCGCATGGGGGTATCCGGTCCACCGAGAAGATCGCACGCGAGGGACCCCTGGCGGTACGGTGATCCCCTGGCCACCTGAACGGCGCGAGGGGAGCAGGCGATGAAGATCGACTTCAAGAAGACGATCCCGACCTACTCCGCGCGGCAGGGGCGCTTCGACGTCGTGGAGGTCCCGCCCCTGCAGTACATCGCGATCGACGGTTCCGGTGATCCCAACACCGCCCCGGAGTACCGAGAGGCGCTCCAAGCGTTGTTCCCCGTCGCCTACGCCATCAAATTCGCGAGCAAGAACGAGCTCGGGCGCGACTACGTCGTCATGCCGCTCGAAGCGCTCTGGTGGGCACCGAACATGAACTCCTTCACCACCGCCCGAGACAAGGCGCAGTGGAAGTGGACGGCGATGAGCTTGATCCCCGACTGGATCGACGACGAAAAAGTTTCTGCCGCACAAGATTCCGTCGAGCGAACAGGTAACCCAGTGGGTCTTCGGCGAATCCGAACCATGACGCTGGACGAAGGCCGGTGCGTGCAGACACTGCACGTCGGCCCGTACGACGACGAGGCAGCAATCCTGGCGACGATGCACGACGACGTCATCCCACGAACCGGTGCGTCGATGACGGGGAAGCATCACGAGATATACCTGAGCGATGCACGACGGGTCGAACCGTCCAGGCTCAGAACGATTCTGCGTCAGCCCATCTCTCCCTGACCGGCACCGAGTACGGCGTCGGCCGGTTCGGCATCACCCTCGTCCAGGCCTCGTGCGATGGCGGTTCGCGAGGCGAGCCACAAAGCGACGCCCGCGACGAGCACGAGACCTTCACTGACGGTCAGCGCCCAGATGATGCCGTTCAGCCCGAACCAGAGGTTGCCGAGAACGACGATGGGGACGAACGCAAGACCCTGCGTCATCGACATGATCGTCGCCGGAAGTACGCGACCGGTTGCCTGGAACAGTGTAGTGACCAGTCCCGCGGCACCGTTGAAGATCATCGACACCAACTGAGCCGTGATCACGACACCGCCGAGGGCGAGCAGCGAGGTGTCTGCGACGAACGCTGCGAACACCTGCTCGCGGAACACGAACACCGCAGCGGAGAAGACCAGCGCGATGACGCCGACGGCCACACCGGCACCCCGCACCGATGCATACAGTCGCCGCGCATCACCCTTGCCGTAGGCGTAGGCGAGCAGCGGCAGGCAACCGAGCGTGACACCCATGATGAGAAATTCAGGCACCTGCGCAATGCGTACCGCTACACCCATGGCCGCGAGCGGTCCGTCACCGTACGCAGCGGCGAGGTTGTTCAGAACCAACGAGGTGACCACCAGGAAACCTGCCTGAGTCAGCTCACCGACGCCGATTCCGAACACCGGCCCGGTGATCGACCGCGTCAGCCTCACATGCCTCGGTGCGAGGCTGACGTGTTCACTGTGCCGTGACAGCCACGTCACGAAGTACACGGCGGTGACAACGTTCGCGAGGCCGACCGACAGTGCCGCACCGGCGACACCGAAGTGCAGTACGAGAATGAACAGTACGTCGAACACCACGTTCGCGACGGTCGACAGGATCAGGCCGATCATCACCTGCCGCGTCGCGCCCTCTGCTCGCACCAGCTGCTCGAGGCAGAAGGACGTCGTCAGCACCGGAACGAACACCAGCAGCACCACCACGAACGCCGTCGTGGCATGGACCTCGTTGCTCTGCGCGCCGAGCATCGCAACGAGTGGATCGACGAAAACGACTCCGGCGGCACCGATCACGACACCCACCGCGGCAGCTCCCCACACCGAGAACGAGGCCACGTGCTTGATCTCTCCGGCCTTCGACGGATCGGCCTCGGACCCTCCGAGCAGCCGTGAGATCAATGCGCTACCGCCGGTGCCGAACACTCCGCCCACGGCCATCACGATTCCCAGAACCGGTGAACCGAGGGTGACGGCAGCGAGGAGTGTGGCGTCGTGGAGCGAACCGATGAACCCTGCGTTGACCACGTTGTAGACCGCGGTCACGATCAGCGCGGCGGCCATCGGAATACACAAGTGCACGAGCGCACGAAAAATCGGTGCGGACGACAGATACCACCGGTTCGAACCTTCGGTCTCGGTGACGTTCTCGGTAGAGGCGGTGGAGGTATTCATGGCAACTCCTCGTGTGCAGCGGTGGGATCCGGGCATGGTTGGGATCCGGGCATGGGTGCGAAAGCCCTGTCCGACAACGCGGTACGCGGGCACGGTCGGTCGACGCATCGGCGTCGTCGATGCGTCGGAGGTGGGGCGAGGTCGGTCAGTCGCGGGACGGGGGCGCGAGCTCTGCGGTGACCTTGCTCAGAAGCGTGTGCAGAGTGGTTCGTTCGTCGTCGTCGAGCGGCCCGAGGAGCTTGTCCTCGATCGCCCTCATCGCGTCGTCGAATCCGGCGATCAGTGCGCTGCCGGATTCTGTGGCGTAGACCCGTTTGATGCGTTCGTTCGTCGGATCGGGACGCCGCTCGATCAACCCTCGTGCCTCGAGTCCCTGCAGAAGACTCGACACACTGGCGGGCGTGGTCCGTGTCATGTTCGCGATGTCCCGCTGGATCGCCCCGGGCGACCTGGTCAGGTAACCGAGGACGAAACTCTGCTGGTGACCGAGGTCGCGTTCACGAATCCAGTCGAGGCCGGCCTGCTGCTGAGCCCATCCGATCCACCTCAGTAGGTCGAGAGTGCTGGTGAGATTGACGTCAGGTCCGGTCATAGTTAGAAATCTAACCGTTAGAGTTCAAACTGTCAACGGCGTGCTCGATCCCTGCCTCAGTCCGATGTCTGACACGATGTCGGTCATGACGTTCGCGTTGCGGGGGACTTCGTTCACGGTCGGCACTCTCACGCTGCTCACCGCGCTCTATTTCGCCCAGGGTCTTCCCTACGGATTCTTCACCACTGCGCTGCCGGTCGTCCTGCGCGAGTCCGGATACTCCCTCGTCAAGATCAGCGCGACCGGGTTCCTGTTCCTGCCCTGGGCACTGAAGTTCCTGTGGGCACCGTACGTGGATCGCTACGGCACCCGGCGACGGTGGTTGCTCGGCCTGCAACTGGGCGCAGCTGCCGTGGCCCTGGGAATGGCCTTCCTCGAACTGTCCACGAGCCTGCGCTGGCTGTTCGTCGGAATCTTCCTCGTCAACGTTCTGTCCGCGACTCAGGACATCGTCACCGACGGCCTCGCCGTCCGACTCCTCGGTGTCCGACAACGCGGCGTGGGCAACGGAATTCAAGTCGGTGCATACCGGATCGGAATGATCTGCGGGGGAGGTTTGCTGCTGTGGCTCTTCTCGCTCGCCGGATGGCGCGCGCTGTTCGTCACGATGTCCGTGCTGCTGATCGCCACGACGATTCCGGTCCTGTTCGCCCGTCGACCACTAGCCGAAGCCGACGTGGACACCACCGACGAATCCGAAGCGGGCCCGCTCGTTCGGGCTTCGCTCCTGACCATCGGATGGTTGGCCAGGCTGCGACGCCCGGGGATGGTGGCGTTCATCGGGCTCGTCGCGCTGTTCAAGTTCGGTAACTCGATGGGCTCGGCGCTCGTCGGCCCCTTCATGTCCGACAGCGGCCTGACTCTCGCCCAGATCGCGTTCGTCGACGGGGGACTGTCCTCGGTGGCGGCGCTCGGCGGCGCTGCACTCGGCGCGTGGCTGTCTGTGCGCTACGGACGACGGCGGTCACTGCTCGTCGGTGGTGTCACTCAAACCGCAAGTCTGGCACTCTATGTGGTCGCATCGTTGGGCGTCGGCGGATTTCCACTCCTCGTCACTGCGAGCGTGGCAGAGCACGTACTCGGAGGCGCAGCGACCGTCGCGATCTTCGCACTGATGATGGATGCAGCCGACAAGCGTTTCGCAGGAGCCGACTACACACTGGTCGCATGTGCGGTGGTGTTCTCGCAGGGTGCTGCAGGGCTCGCTGCCGGCGTGGTCGGCGACGCATTCGGGTTCACGGCAGTCTTCGGCGTTGCACTGATTCTGTCCGGAATCGGATGCCTGGTCCTTCTCGTCGCGCTCGACCGAGGCATCGGGCCCAGCGGGCTGAAGGAGACCTTTCCGCCGCGTGTCACGCGCGCGTGAGCGCAGGGCCCGACAACGGCCCGGCCCCAACGGAAGTGGGGCCGGACCGCAGTATCAGTCGACGGCGATGATGGAACCGGCGATCGCGGCCAGTCTCGTCTGCGTCGCGGAGACCACACCGTGGCGGTTCTTGTGTGCTTCCTCGAACGCGAGAATCGTCCGAAGCTCCTTCGGATCACTCGAGTCCTTGATCGCTGCCACGGCTTCCGCGACGTTCAAGGATTCGTAGTCGTCGATCGGTAGCTCGTCGGCGTCCAGAACGCCTGCGGCGGAACGTGCAGAGTGGATGGCGTCGGCGACGCCGTCGACACCTTCCTCGCGCACGACGTCCTCCGCAGCCTCCAATGCCGCGTCGCGGCTCGCCGACAGCGTTCGAGCGGCGATGTCGCCCGCATGCGCGCCGCGGCCCAACAGCTCGGACAAACGATTCGGTGTGGATCGGGCGACATCCAGTGCGCGGTCGATGCCCCGAGCAGACCACGTCGCGGGCGCGTTCACGATCTTGACGGCCCCACCGGCAGCCGCTTGAAGCGGTGTCCTGCGCAGGGCGACGGGGCCTCCGAGTGCTTCCTCGGCGAGAACTGTCTCCAGCCACTCGACCGTGGCCGAGTGCGCACGAACGAGACGGTCTGCCAGTTGGACGACGCTCCGCTCGGAATCCGCCGTCGCAAGCGCCTTGATGTACTTGGAGCGACTGACCAGCTGGTGTTCCAGAGCGAGGTCGCCCAGAAGCGCCTCGTCGAACGGCTGGGCCTGCTCGGCGAGCGTCTTGAACAATGCAAGCGTCCGACCCACGAGAGGCCCGACGATGTCGGGAAGCCCGCCGAGATCACGCAACTCCGACTCGATGGCGGCCGCACGTTCGCGCCCGTTCGCGGCGTTCTGTGTGAGTTCGGTACGGACGGCATCCGTGCGGGCCTGCGCCACACGGGTTTCCGCGACCTGAATTTCGGTGTTGGTCAGCTGAAGTACGGCTCGCAACTGCGCGAACAGGGTGGGTGTAGCCATCGTGCGCTCCTGTTGGTCGAGTGGGTGGTTCCGATCGGTGCCAACTGTCGTGCCAGGCACTGTGTCGTCGGGTAGCCCACGCACGACCACGGCAAACCGTGGAGCGGATGTGTGACCAAGCTCTCAGGCGCCGCGGTAGTCGGCGGTACCGTCGGATCCCTCGCTCCTGGGCGGACCCGTCGTCGATCGAACGACCAGCTCGGGTTCGATGACGCACTCGAAGCCTTCGGTCCGATCGTCGTCCAGCCGGGTGACGGTGAACTCGAGTGCCCTCCTGGCCAATTCCTCGCCGTCCTGGCGCACCGTGGTCAGGTCGATACGCGCCAGCCGCGACAACGGCGAATCGTCGTAGCCGACGATGGACACGTCGCCCGGAATGGACACCCCCGCCCGGGTGAGTTCGTCCATGATGCCCAGCGCCGATCGGTCGTTGCCTGCCATGACCGCCGTCGGAAGCTGTGCCTCGGACAGAAACGATCGCGCAGCAGCGGCGCCTGCTTCTTCGTCGTGCGCACCGCCCACGACGCGGGCGAACGTATCGAGTCCGTGCCTTCGCATGGACGCGACGTAGGCGCGTCTGCGCGCATCCGACACAGCGTGATCACCGCCGTCGACATGGACGATGCGAGAGTGACCCAGTTCGACGAGATGATCGACCGACGCACGGATGCCTCTGCTGTCCGCAGAACGAACCGTGTTGACCGGGGGAGAATCGGGCCCACGGGCAGGAATCTTGCGGCCCACGATCGTCAGGACGGCTCTGGCCGCGACGGACCGCAGGTACTCGGAATCGGAGAGCGGATTGAACAGAATCAGCCCCTCGCACCGGTGGCTGAGCAAGGCCTCGATCGCTTTGCGTTCGTCGCGAGTCGGGCCGCTGGCCGACAACAACACGTCGTATCCGGCGGTTTCGGCGGCGTCGTAGACGGTCCCGAGCATCTCGGCCTGGAACGTCTGCTTCACGTCGGTCAACACTCCGAGAGTGCGGCTCCGGCCACGAGCGAGCAGTTGTGCCGCCCGATCCGGTTGATAACTGAGCTCGTCGGCCGCGGCGAGGACTCGGTCGCGTGTCTCCTGGGAAGCACCCGGTTTGTCGCTGAAGATCAGCGACACAAGTGTCCGCGACACACCCGCACGCTCGGCGACATCGGCCATCGTCGGACGTCGATGCGGCGTTGATTCCGGCGATGGATGCACGGTGTCCCCCTGGAAAGTGACCGCGTACGAAGCGGCATTCAGAATGTCTTGACAATCACACAGTGGATCATCATAGTATACGACTGAAGCGCGTCAGTAACGCGCGTCAGATCCAGATCTTCCTCGTAAGCGCGTCGAGGCGCGCACCGAGACTTCTCGAAAGGACAACCATGAGCGTGATCCGCGTTGGATCTGCACCGGATTCGTGGGGCGTGTGGTTCCCGGAAGACCCGCAGCAGACGCCGTACACCCGATTCCTCGACGAGGTTTCGGCATCCGGTTACGAGTGGATCGAGCTCGGTCCTTTCGGATACCTGCCCACCGACCCCAAGCAGCTTTCCGACGAGTTGGCGGCACACAACCTCAAGCTCTCGGCGGGAACCGTGTTCGAACACCTGCACCAGGACGACTCCTGGGATGCGGTCTGGACCCAGATCGAGGACGTCGCCAAGCTGACCGCTGCGGTCGGTGGCAAACACGTCGTCGTCATCCCAGAGATGTGGCGTGACCCGGGCACGGGCGCCGTTCTCGAGGACCGCAACCTCACCGCAGACCAGTGGCGCAAGAAGACCGAGGGAATGAACGAGCTCGGCAAGCGCATGTTCGAGCAGTACGGCGTCAAGGCGCAGTACCACCCGCATGCCGACAGCCACGTCGACACCGAGGAGAACGTCTACCGATTCCTCGACGGAACGTCGAGCGAGTTCGTGAACCTGTGCCTCGACACCGGCCACATCAGCTACTGCGGCGGCGACAACATCGCCATCATCGAGCGCGCTCCCGAGCGCATCGGATACCTCCACCTCAAGCAGGTCAACGTCGAGGTCCGGGCCAAGGTCGAAGCCGAGGATCTTCCGTTCGGTGAGGCGTGCAAGCTCGGCGCGATGACCGAGCCGCCGCTGGGAATCCCGGACATGCCGCCGCTGCTCGGAACCATCGAGCGCCTTGCCGACGAGGGCAAGCTGACCGCGGACATCTTCGCAATCGTCGAGCAGGACATGTACCCGTGCGCTCCCGATGTGCCGCTGCCGATCGCGCAGAGGACCCAGAAGTACCTGAGCTCCTGCGGAATTCCCTCCGTCACCTTCAAGTAACGCGCCCGCCGCACCCTGACGAAAGAGATCTTCAATGTCGAACGAACTCCGCATCGCCGTACTCGGTGTCGGAATGATGGGCGCCGACCACGTCGCTCGAATCACCAACAAGATCGCCGGCGCGCGTGTGGCCGTGGTCAACGATTACTTCACCGAGAAGGCCGAGGAACTGGCAGCCACGATCCCTGGTGCTCGTGCCGTGGCCGACCCGTTCGAAGCCATTGCCGACCCCGAGGTGGACGCCGTCCTGCTCGCGACGCCGGGACCCACCCACGAGAAGCAGCTCCTCGCATGCCTCGAGCACGGCAAGCCGGTCCTCTGCGAGAAGCCGCTGACCACCGAGGTCGAAACCTCACTCGCCGTCGTGAAAGCCGAAGCAGCCCTGGGTAAGACCCTCATCCAGGTCGGCTTCATGCGTCGATTCGACAACGAGTACGCAGAGCTGAAAGCGCTCATCGACTCCGGTGACATCGGCCGCCCGCTCGTCGTTCACTGCGCGCACCGCAACCCCGCCGTGCCGCCGAACTTCGACAGCGCGATGATCGTCAAGGACTCACTGGTGCACGAGGTCGACGTCACCCGCTTCCTCCTCGACGAGGAGATCACGTCGGTCCAGATCATCAAGCCGTCGGCGAACGCGAATGCACCCGAAGGCCTACAGGATCCGCAGATCGCCATCTTCGCGACCGAGTCCGGACGCCACGTCGACGCCGAGGTGTTCGTCACCACCGGCGTTGCGTACGAGGTTCGCACCGAGGTCGTCGCAGAACTGGGCAGCGCGCAGATCGGCCTCGACGTCGGCCTCGTGCGCAAGACGAAGCCCGGCAACTGGGGTGGCACGATCACTCCGTCGTTCAAGGAGCGTTTCGGACAGGCGTACGACACCGAGATCCAGCGGTGGGTCAACGCCGTCAAGGCAGGCGCCGAGACCGGCAACTACATCGACGGACCCGGCGCATGGGACGGCTACGCGGCTGCAGCCGTCTGTGCAGCAGGCGTGAAGTCGCTCGAGTCCGGTGAGCGTGTCGCCGTCGACATGGTCGACCGCTCCAGCATCTGACACACCCGCTTCACCCGAGTCCGAGGGTGGACCACTCCGCGAGGGAGATATCCGTCGTGATGTGGTCCACTCCTCGGTGCACGGCCCCGTACAGCGGGCCGTCGTCGCCGTGTACCCCGTCGAGAACCTCGGGGGGAGCGGCTTTTCTGAAGGACATGAGGCCCTCGACGTACGCGCGGCGAAAACTGTCCTGCGCTGCGCCTCGAAGGGCAGGAGCGAGGCCGCCGAGCGTGACGACCTCCGGGTCGTGCAAGTTCACCAAGCCGGCGATCCCGCGCCCGAGGGACTTGGCGACCCAGTCGAACGCAGGGGCGAGTCCGCTGTCTCCGGCGTCCAGCTTCGCCACGAGGTCGCGGGCGTAGCCAACCGGATCCGCCGGGGGAGCGTCGCCGATCGACGACGCCAGTGCGCGCCCGTCGATCGACAGATCCCAGCAACCCCGCGCGCCGCACGGGCACTGCACGGCAGGGTCTCCGAACGGTATGTGGCCGTACTCGCCCGCCGCGCCGCGGGCACCGGTGGTCGGCGTGCCGTCGACGACGAGCGTCCCGCCGATTCCGACGGCGATGATCAGATGCAGAGCCGTCGACGCTCCTCTGGCCGCACCTGTTCTCGCCTCTGCCAACCCGGCCAACGTTGCATCGTTCCCGACAAGGAACGCCACATCCGACGGAAGCCCCGCCGTCATCGGTGTGAGGTCTGCATCCGTCCAGCCACGCGGCGTGAACTGAACGAGTGTGTTGTCACTGACCGTGCCTGCCACGGAAAGGGATACCGCGCGGACCCTGCCGTCGGATTCGAGGTGGATGCGCTCGATCTCCTCGGCCATACCCGCCAGCACCTCGTCGGGATCCGGCCGCGAGCGAGGAGCGCGCGACACGATGACCGGATCTCCGAAGATGTCGGAGACAGCCAGCCGCCAATCGCTCGAGCGGAGTTCCGCAGCAAGTACCAGCGGACCTTGGGGGTGCGGTCCGAGGACCGTCGTCGGACGACCGCGGCCGCGTGTCTTCGCCGGTGTTTCGTCGAGGATGCGCGCATGCTTCAGTCGGGCGACGAGCTCGGTTGCCCCTCCGCTCCCGATGCCCAGACGCTGAGCAGCTTCAACCCTGGTGATGCCGGGGTTCGCGCGTACGACGGCCGTCAACTGGGCCGCGCCGAGCCATCGAGCGCGCGCGGACGTATCGGAAGTAGTTGCCATCGCGGATCATCTTCTCACTTGATTAAACTCAACAATTGAGTATATTACGTCCGATGTCGACCGGAGACACGAGCACGCGAACCGACGGGGGCCTGCGCACCAATACGAAGGGGCTGCTGTCCCTGTCGCTGGCGTCGTGCTTGGCGGTGACCACCGAGATGCTGCCGGTGGGGCTGCTCCCGGTGATGGGCCGATCGTTCGGCGTCGCGGAATCGTCGATAGGCCTTCTGGTGAGCCTGTACGCGGGTCTTGTGGCGCTTCTCGCCGTGCCGATGACCATCTGGACACGCCGGTTGCCACGTAAACCGATTCTCGTCGCGACGCTCGGCGGATACGTCGTCAGCAACCTCGTCGTCGCCCTGTCGCACTCACTCGAATGGCTTGCGTTCGGTCGCGGCATCGGCGGCGTCGCGCACGCATTGTTCTTTTCTCTGTGCATCGGGTACGTGCCCCGACTCGTCGGACCGGCGAACCTCGGCAGGGGATTGGCGATCGCTGCAGCTGGTGCCACGGCCGGTTATGTACTGGGAGTGCCGATCTCGACATCGATGGGCAATGCCATCGGATGGCGATCGTCCTTCGTGGTACTTGCCGTGCTGTCCGCCGCCACCGTCGTCGCCGTGACAATCCTTCTCCCTGCAGTCCCCGGCGACGCGGGCCGACGCGAAAAGTCTCGCGGCCACGGCAGTCTCTCGGTCGTGGTGACTTCCAACGCGCTCACCTTCCTCGGCCACTACACCGTCTACACCTACATCAGCATCCTGCTTCTGAATGCCGGAGTCGTCGAATCTGCGCTCGGACCGGTGCTTTTGATCCTCGGAGCATGCGGCGTGCTCGGATTGTGGCTCACCGGACGTACGCTCGACCGCAGTCCGCGCCGAACGATGCTCGTGGTGCTCGGTCTCGTCGCGACATCGATCGTGGCAGTCGGGAGCACACACCTGTGGTTGTTGCCGCTTCTCGTGTGCACCGCTGTGTGGTCCGGTGCGTTCGGGGGAGTTCCGTCGATGTACCAGTCCGCCGCAGTCCGAACAGAACCGACGTCACCGGAGACCGCAGGCGCGTGGATCAACGCGACGGCGAACGTGGGGATCGCGGGCGGTGCCGGGGTGGGAGGCATCGTTCTGCCGTGGCTCGGCCTCGGCGGCCTCGCACTCACGGGAGCAGCGTTGGTCGCCGCTGGTTTGCTCGTCGCATCCTTCGCCCGAACCAGCGTTTCGGCCTCCGCCACCTCGTCGTGACCGTGTCCCTCGTGGTAGACACAGGCCGGACCGCGCAGCACCTACCGAGCGACGCGGACGACACGAAGCGAAGGCGGGGTCGAGAATGTCTCGCATGTGGGGGCGCGCCGCCGACTGGTATCGCCCGAACCCGGCGGTCACGTGCGCGCTGGTGGTCGTCCTGGTGTCGCTGTGGACGGCCGTGTATTCGGTCAGCATCCTCGGCGCTCTCTGGCGATTGCGCGATCCGAACGCACCGATGCCGATCCTGAGCGTCCGAGATCAAGCCGCCGACCTCGCGGTGCTGGTTGTACAGCTCGCACTCGGCACGATCGCGATCACCGCGGTCGCCTACCTACGGCGATCGGACATCGGGGAACTTCTACCGCGCAGGCAAGGAACGGCCGTCGACGCAGCAGTCGCCTGGTGTGCCGCGATCGCCGCCGCGTCGGCCCTCGCTCTCGTGCTGGACCGACTCTCGGTGGCGCGGTTCGATTTCTCGGTGCCGGCAGTGGTCGAATCTCCGGCGTTGGCAGTGCTCACCGCCCTGTCCGCCGGACTACGTGAAGAACCACTGCTGGCAGCACTTCCTGTGTTGCTCTTGGTCGGTCGAATACCCATCGGGTGGGTCATGATCCTCGCCGGGTGCATGAGAGGGCTCCTGTACCTGTTCTTCGGCGGCGGCGGCTTCGTGTGGGCCGCACTGTGGGGAGCGGCCGCAGTATGGGTGTACTTCAAGTACCGGCGACTGTGGGTGCTCGTCGTCGTTCACGGAATCGCCATGAACATTCAGGTGCTGGACCGAGTGATTCCGCTCGACAGCGCCGCCACGCTTCTTCAGTGGGCGAACATATTGATCATGTTCGGTGCGTTGACGATGTGGTTGGTGCCACGCGCCCTCGGAGGGATTCCGTCCACCCCTGTGTCCGACGAGGTCCCGCGGCCGACAACGCCGCCCGTCGAACGGTAGGCGTCACTCCCGAATGGACGTGACCGGTTCAGCGACCGTACCCGCGGTAACCGACACCGTGAGTGTGATGCGCAGCACGTGGCCCTCGTGCAGGTGATACAGGTAACCGTCGCCGCGTAGTGGGCGTTACCGCCGGTTACATTAAGCTCCGAACAATGATCGAATCCACCTCCGCGGTGAAGCGCAGGCTGCTGGGACTGCTGCTGTTTCTCATGATCATCGTGTTCGTGACGTGGTCGGTCACCTCGTACAGCAAGACTTTCAAGAAAGTCGTCAGTATCGACCTGGTGACCGATTCGGTGGGTAATGCGTTGCCCAGCAACGCGGATGTGAAGGTTCGCGGTTTGATCGTCGGTGAAGTGCGGTCGGCGTCGTCGGTCGACGGTGTGGTGACGGCGAAGTTGGCGATCGATCCGGACAAGGCCGATCTGATTCCGTCGAACGCGACGGCGCGGTTGTTGCCCAAGACGTTGTTCGGTGAGCGGTACGTGGCGTTGCAGATTCCCGAGAACGACACGGCGTCGCCGATCACCGACGGGACCGTGCTCAGGCAGGACACCAGTGGCAGTGCCATCGAGGTCGGTCAGTTGTTGGACAACTTGCTGCCGTTGCTCGAAGCGATTCCGCCGCAGGATCTGGCGAGCACGTTGGGTGCGTTGGCGCAGGGTCTGAGTGGTCGTGGTCAGGAGTTGGGGTTGACGATCGATCGGTTGGACACGATCTTCAAGGGT
>NZ_KB911564.1:0-68943 GCF_000383555.1 Rhodococcus sp. 114MFTsu3.1
GAACACTTCGAAGGGGTCCGGTGCGCTGCGTTTGCGCGATCCCGGGGTGGTCGTGCCGTTCAGATACGACCGGATGGTCTTACGGTCTCGGCCGGTGTGACGGGCGATCGCCGAAATCGTCCAGCCTCGTTTGTGCAGGGCGTGTACTTCCACATCTTCCTCCCATGTAAGCATGAGGAGCGGGTCTCCTTCGGATAGCTGGTCGGTGGTCAGAGACCACCAGCATCGTGGGAGACCCGCCCTCGTTGGCGATGCCACACGGGTGGGGAATTTCAGTGAGCACTAGTGGGGAATTTCGATGAGCGCCGTCAGGACATCAAGACCCGGGCTTTGCTCCGGTCGTACGGACGCTTCATCGACACTCTCGGCGGCCGATACATCTCGGCGGGCGACGTCGGCACCGGCGCAGACGACCTCGACGTCATCGGAGAACGGACTGCCCACGTGGTCGGACGGTCGGCGGCCGCGGGCGGTTCCGGCAACAGTGGTCCGATGACTGCTCTCGGCGTCTACCAATCCTTGCGTGCCGCGGCCACCTCGACCTGGGGCACGCCCGATCTCACGAATCGTGTGATCGGGGTCGAAGGCGTGGGAAAGGTCGGCTCCGAGCTGATCGCCTTGCTGGTGCGAGCAGGGGCGAACGTCATCGCGACGGACGTCGACGTCGAGGCAGTGCGCGCTGTTGCAGCCCGCTTCCCTTCGATCGTCGTCTGCGACGATGTTCTCGACGCCGAGTTGGACGTGTATGCCCCCTGCGCGCTGGGTGCGACCGTCACCGTCGCTTCCACCGACAGGATGACCGCATCTATCGTGTGCGGCGCAGCAAACAACCAACTCCGGACTGCGGACGTCGGCCAGTATCTGCACAGCAAGGGTGTGCTGTGGGTGCCCGACTACGTTGCCAACGCCGGCGGACTCATCCAGGTTGCGGGGGAAAAGGACGGTGTCGACGCGCAGTGGGTCCGCCACCGCGTAGAGAGGATCTACGACACGGTGTTGTCGATTCTCGACCGCTCCCGCTCCGACAGTGTTCCCCCAGGCGAGGCTGCCGACCGAATCGCTGGCGCACGCCTCCGGCTCGAACGGAACGGGGTGTGACCGGTCTCCGCGCAAACAGCACGCCAGTCGAGACCCGGATTGTCTCAGGTTGCTACAGACCGGTGGGCCGCTTCGATCCAGTTGCTGAATTCGCAGGCGAGATGCCGCTGATGTTCTGCGATCAGTCTTGCCGGTGTCGTGCCGGGAAACTGCACCGTCAGCACAGCGTCGAGGTTTCCGTTGACATTGCGAAATTGATGTCGCACACCGCCGATGACCAGACCGTCATCGAGAACAGCTGATCCCGCGACCTGGATGGGATAGTCGTGATCGATCTCGATCGTCAACGACGCCGTTCGGGTGTAGTCGACCAAGAAGCGGCTTGCCGCAGGCGATCCGCCCGTCGTCTCGATGACCTCCTGACGCCCGTCGGGTAGCCCCCGCAGAAGGTAGTGATCGGGACACGCGTCGAGCATGTCGGTTTCTGCATTCGTGACGGTCAAGTTGTCGAACCACTCCACGGAGCGTTCAGCGTCCACACCTGGGACCTGCAGCCGTGTCACGGCATGTCGGGTGCGGCCGCGACTGGCGGCAACACCGATACGCGTGAGACGCTCCGATACTGCCATCTGGCGTCGGAGCGCAGCGTAGATCCCGGCATGTCCGAGTTCGTATTTCAATCGCGTCAATGCAGACCGTTGCTCGGCGAGGTTGGTCGACAGGAGCTGTTGGACCGACTGATTCGGCGACAGCTCGCGCATCGCCCGCTCCCCCAGCTTGGCCGCGAATGTGGTGAGCACTTTCGTTGCGCGGGCGGACTCCCACTCGAGCACACGCTGTCGAGACACCGTTCTCGCCCCGATGGTGGCCCGAATGTCCAGCGACTCTTTCATCTTCATTCCCCATCTCAGACGCGTGATCGAGCTACTCCGGTGGTAGGCGACCGAAGATGAGCGACTTAACGCCAGCAATTATTGCGTTAAGGATCCTTTACCGCAAGAGGGCAGGTGCTCGGGTTCGTCGAACGGTTCCCCTCAACCGCCCCGAACAGGGTGTAAGTGGATCCTGGCAGGCATCTAGCGTAGAAACAGAGCCCATGGACCGGGCCACACACGACATCCCTGAATCCGCGGCGGGTGACGGCGAGGTGCGTAGGAGAACCGGCGGCAGATCGGCACGTGTGCGGGAGGCGGTGCTCACCGCAACTCTGGACCAAGCCCGCGAACACGGTATCGAAGGATTGACCATCGGCGACATCGCCGCACGCGCCGGCGTCGCCGAGACGACCGTCTATCGCCGGTGGGGTACTCGAACCGCGTTGATCGCCGACGCTGTCACGGATCTCGCAGCTACCCATAATCCTGTCCCGGACACGGGAACCCTGCGCGAAGACCTGATGGTGGTCGCCGACCAGATAGCGCAGCTGATCTCACGACCGGGCATCACGCGTTTGATCGGAACGACCATCGCCCTGTCCGCCGATCCGGACGTCAGCGCCGCACGAAACCGGTTCTGGACCGAGAGATTCGAACAGAGTTCCCACGTGATCATCAGAGCCGTCGAACGGGGAGAGTTGCCCGCGAACACCGATCCCCGTTCGGTACTCGAAACACTCTGCGCACCGATGTATTTCAGACTGCTCGTAATCGACCAGACTCTGGACCGCGCTTTCATCGAGCAGTGCATCGACCACACCTTGGTTTTGTACGGCGCAACTTCCTGAGCGGTGCCCCCGCTGCGACAACGACAGTCACCGCACCGTCGAGTGGTGTCGACGATGTGAGGGGACGTCGTGATGAGCCGGTAGCCGCACGTCTTTTTCGCCGTCATCAGTCGAGGTGCTGAGCCCACGTTGTGTCGACGTGACGGTGCCCTGTCTGTGTGCTCGATCGGGGTGTGCAGCGCTGGGGGTCTGCCGGCCGGGCCCCATAGGCGGGCGCCGATCAGCTGCGCCGCGCTCCCATTCCCCGCGCCAGCAGGTCGTCGACGAATCGGCGGGTCAGTGCGTCCGTGCGCGTTCCGACCATCGCGACGACCGCGCGTTGCAGCGGTGGCCGCATCGGGGTGACGATGCCGGCGAACCGCGCGGGGAGTGCGGTGGTCGGAACGAGCGCGATTCCGAGCCCCGCGTGGGCGAGTTGTGCTGCTGTAGTGGCGTTCCGGGAATGGGTGACAGCATCGAGCTCGACGCCGTGGGTTGTCGCGACGGAGTCGAACCACCCGCGTAGACCGTTCGACGGGTGGTAGTGCACGATCGGTCTTCCGGCGAGATCGGTCCACGAGATGGCAGGCTCGTCGGCGAGATCGAGCCCCTCCGGAATCACCGCGACGATGTCTTCCGTCCCGATCACGTGGGTGACGCCGGTGAACTGCGTCGAAGCCGGACCGACTGCGAGGTCGATGTCGCCGTACGAGAGTGCGTCCGCCATCGCATCCGCGCTGGCGAACTCGGTCAGGTCCAGGCCGATGTGCGGATACTTTCTCGTCCATTTTCGTAGCGTGGGCGCGAGGACTGGGACAGTCATGCTTTCGGCGCACCCTAGCCGTAACCGGCCTTCGCGTCCCTCCGCCGACGCTCGTCCGATCCGGACGATTCGGTCGGCAGCTGAGAGTGCGGCCCGCGCATCGTCGAGCAATGCGCGGCCGGTCGGGGTCGTCCGAACCCCGCGCGGGAGACGCTCCAGCAGCGGGGTGCCGATTTCTGTTTCCAACGACGCCAACTGATGAGACAGCGCAGGCTGTGAGAGATTCAACTTCACTGCCCCGGCGGTCACAGAACCGGCGTCCACCACGGCGACAAAGCATTCGAGGGCTCGCAGAGTCGGCATCGGTCGAGCGTATTCTACGGCGACAGTCCGACGGCTCTAGCTTGAATCCCTCTTCAGGTAGCGGCTTGTCGTCTGAACGAGCATCGTGCTGAAGAAGATGCCGATCAGCGTGAGGATTACGCCGGACCGAATGTCTCCGTCGATGAAGTTCGTGACGGCGACGACGTAGGAGATCACGACCATGACGATGCCTGCGGCCATTCTGATCCTCGGGTCGACGTTCATGTGTGTCAGCTCCTGTCGTAAGTAATGGTGTGCGATGGTGGCGGCTCGGTTCGGTCAGCCGACCGCGACGAGTCCGGCTTGTCGGAGGAAGGTGAGGTTGTCTTCGAGGTGCCAGTCCGAGTCGATGCGAGCATCACCGACGTGCTGGATGTCGATCGCACCGAATTCGATCGGTTGTCCGGTGCCGGTGCGACCGTCGTACGTGCCGGTGAAATGACCCCGGAAGATCAACCGTGCGGTGAAGGTGTCACCAGTGACGTACAGATCGACGAGCTCGCACGTCAAGTCGGGCACCGCAGCGCGGAACGTGTCCGACGCCGCGACGGGTCCCGCTGGGCCTTGCGGGCGTCCTGGCGGCAGTGTGTTGTCGACGAAGCCGGGGTCCACCGCTCGGTCGAGATATCCCGTATCACCGGTATTCCAGAACGTGTACAGCGTCTGCGCGATACGGACGACCTCACGGGTTCGGTCCGTAACCGGTGCATCGCCGACGTTCACCGTCCCCGGCGCGACCAGGTCGACCGCAGAATCCACCAGAGGCCGGTCGGTGGTCGTCGCGCGGGCGGAACACGCCACCAGTGGCAGCGTCACGGCCACTAGGGCAGCCATTGCCGTGAGGAGTTTCATGCCAACCGCCCTCCCCCGTCGACGTGCAGGGTGACGCCGGTGACGAAGGCGTTCGTCAGCAACGACAGTGCAGCGGCCGCGATGTCGGACGGTCGACCGACTCTGCGTACGGGGTTGGTGCGCGCCGTGTCCGCGAACAGTTTGTCCTTCCCCGGTCCCATAAAGTCCCAGGCCCCCGAATTCACGATCCCAGGTGACAGGGCATTGACGCGGACGGGTGCAAGTTCGACTGCGAGCGCCTCGGTCAGGAACGCCACCGCCCCGTTCGTCGTCGCCATTACCGACTGGCCGGGCGCAGGTCTCCACGCAGCGACACCGGAGAAGAACAGGAACGAACCCCCCTCTCGCACCTGCGGCGAAAAGTGCTTCGCCAGCAGAATCGGTCCGATCACTTTGGCGTCGAATGCGTTTCGGACTGCGGTGCCGTCAAGATCGGCGATGGGTCCGTTCGCATGATCGGCAGCGAGGTTGATGACGTGGTCGACCGAGCCCACGGACGAGACTGCCTGCGCGATGGAGGACTCGTCCGCGAGATCCATCACCACCGCACTCGCTCCCGGACCCAACAGAGCGACTGCTGCGTGGAGAGACTCACGGCGTCGGCCGGCGACGACCACCTCACCGCCGCCGTCGAGAACAGACGACGCAATGGACCGGGTGATCCCCGACGCTCCGCCGATCAGAAGTACTCGCATTCGAATGACCCTTTCGTTGTGTATGTGTGCCATTCGAGTGAAGCAAGAGAGCGACCGTCGAACAATCGATACTTTCTCTCATTGCCATCGATACCTTCGATACCGGCCATCCTCGCCTGATCTACGAATTGATCGAACTCATCCCCGTCGAGTGAAGCGGTAGCCGAAGCAGCGTCGCTCAGTGGTCTGCCGCCGGCCTGAGCTCGGGTGCGCGGTAGCCGCGGCCTCCTCGTACCCGATCACGGGGAACAGTGCGGTGGTGTCGCAGTTCAAATCGTCTCCGTTGAAACAGGATTCGATGAAGTTGGTGTACATGTCGCCGAGAATTGTTGCCGAGCAACACTGTCCATCGAATCGCTCTCACCCGACACCGTGGGAACCAAATGTCGACCGTAGTCGCTCACCGGCCGGAATCCCGGACGCCACCAGCGCGGCACCGTCGGACCGCATGATGGCATCACGCGGTGCGAACTCGATGCGACTCGTCGGGTTCGTGGTAGGTCATGCACAAGCACGCGCGGAAACGCTTCGAGAAACTGTTGAGAGAGATGAAGGAGCCCGACATGAGGCTGGGCGACGGAGGTCCCAATGGGGTACGGACCTGTTCGAACTTGGGCGCGTGGGTACGAATCTGGACGACAACATCCGCCGGTGTAAGCGTCGTCAGATTTCGACGACGACGGGGTCAGTGGCACGTATAGCGGCGCGCATGCGGAATCCCGCCCCGCAGCCCACTCTCGTGGCGGTCCGGAGGTCGACTTCCGACTGCTTCCCATCTTGCGCAAAATTCCGCCCAGAGCGCTCCCTGACCTCCTGGCCCTTACCAACTGGGCGTGAAGCTAAACGAACTGAGACCGGTTCTCACCGTCGACACGGCTAAAACCAGGTGTGACCAGCAGCTGCTGCTGTTGCTACTCATCACTTCGAGCTCAAAGTGATGAGTAGGGCTGAAGTCTGCAGAATCCAAAACACCCCGCCTCCAGCTTTGCGCTGGTGACGGGGTGTTTCTGGGTGCGCCATCAGGGACTCGAACCCCGGACCCGCTGTAAAAGAGATAACAATTCAGATGTATCCACCGAGGTTCATCACAGTGTGGCTCAGCAGGGAGTCTGGCGATTCGAGTGACCACCGGCGTACGGGTGAATCCACTCGCATCCGGCCCAAAGTGATGAGTAAAAGATGACCTCCGTCGACCTGCTCCCGGTCCACCGGCGTCCCCTACGGTTCCCCATCGTCTAAACGGACCGCCGTGGCCATTCGACTCCACCTCGTTTCAAAGTGATGAGTTCGAACCCGTTCTGAAACAGCGGCCGTCAGACCTGCCAGGCCGATCCGCTTCAATTAACAACGCGCACTCTGCGATGAGACAGACTACCGAAAGCAAAGAGCCCGGGTCAGCTGCATGAGCTGAATACCGGGTTCTTCGAGCTTCTTCAACCGGGTCACGTCCAACGACGTAGCACCGGCCTGTGCACGACGATCGTAGCTCTGCCCGACAGGACGGCTTCTACGTCCGTCGCCTGGGTCAGTCTGACCGGCGACTGACCCAGGCGCGGCATCCGAGGATCCCCACAGACCGAACGTTCTCGTTTGGGTGTAACGCGACGGACCCGCCAAGCGGTACAGCATCCGCGAAGCCGGAGCGCGGCCTCGAACGAGTCCAGGCAAACCGTCCACTAGCGTCGGACCAATGCCCGGATATCGACCACTCGCCGGTGTCGAACCGAACCGGCCGCACTAGCGATCGGAGATCGGGACCATGGGCCTGCGACTGGGCGGAAGTATCGGACCATTGTTCGGGTCGGTACGGCTGGGCGTGCCGCGTGAGGCAAAGTCGCTCGGCCGAGGGATTCTTGGTCTGATGGGCACGGCAGGCTTCGCCGTGCTGATCGTGTTCGTGCTGTTCTCGTCCTTGATCAGCTGGGTTACGGGCATCCCAGTTGAGCTCGTAATGAGCATCCTGGCGTGGATCATCGGTATTGCAGTAGCGGCAGCGCTGATCACCGGAGCAGTAATGCTCGCCTCGCACCTTCGGCGACAGATTCGTACTCTGCCACGCGGGCGTGCCCGCAGAGAAGTACAAACACAGGCGTGGTTCGCGGCGACGTTCGTCTACGGCTTCGCGGTTTGGGGCGTATCCGTCGTCATCGCCGGATTGTTCAGCATCGACGCATCGACCGTCGCACTCATGGTCGTTCGCATGACGTTGATCGGACTGACCGGATACTGGGTGGGTCTGATTGTGCGGTGGGTCAAGCGACGGAACAACCACCCCGCGTCCACGTCATGGAATGCAGGCCATTCACACGAACCCCTTCCCGCCGCGGACGAAACGCCGTCGTTGGGATCGCGCTTGTCCGCCATCAACGAGGCAGCTCGGGAGGAACGGGACTTCATGCGCCATCAGCGCCGATCACGGAAAGCGCTGCAGCAAAGAGTTCGTGAAGACCGCAAGGCGGGCCGATTCGTTCCCGCCTTCGCGGCCGAGGCGACAGCATTGCCCCTCACTTCTCTGCGGAACTATCGGCGAATGAGCGACCAAGAACGGCAGGCAGTTCGGCTGCAGTACGAAATTCGCTAGGTTGTCCGCACGATTGGGCCCATCCGCCCTGTCGAGCGTTGAATGCTATCGCATCGCGCGTGTTGTGAGCCGCCGAGGGCGTGGTTCGACCTCAGTGAGGCAAATTCTCGGAATGTTTCGTTTGATTGCGGGCCTAACGCAGAAGAGGGCTCGGGCGCGTCGGTTTCATTCTCTGGACATAGGACTATCTGCAGTCGTTCGACTCGGCCATCGGCGACTACACGACCGTGATCACAGTTCCGATCCAGGTCAGACCGTCGCCGGTAGCGACCTGTAGCGGGCCGATCGCACGCGATAGATTTACTCCGAAGCTGGTCGAAGATATTCAGGAAGGCAACTGGTGGGAAAGTCCGCTGAAGTCGAATTTCGCTCACTCGGTCAGGCCGAATTCGAATGTGAGGTTCGCAGCCCGGAAGGGTTGACGATGCGCTGCAACGGTGCGCTCGGCGACCTCGAGCCTCGTGTTCTCGGTGACGACGCGTTGGGCACCAATATTGCCTTAGTTCACAACGCATGGGCGTTCGCCAAGCACGATCATCTAGACCGCACGCTAACAGACGGCGCCGAGCGGACCAGTCATCGCGAGCAGGCGAGGGCACACCGTAAAACTGCAGCTGGCATCGCAGAACTGATCGACAAACTGGGTTCCACGTCGAAAACATCATGGTGTTCAGCATGCTTCACCCGAAGCGACCATCGACGGCTGACGCAAGCATTCGGCACGATCCCGGCATATCTCTGCGAATCGTGCGGATCGCCGACACTGGGATGCGCAGGTCCAGGGTGCGCGAACATGGCCACGCGAGGTTTCGCAGCCGTGCTCGTGCCCCGGTACTGCGCTGAGCACAAGCACGATATCCCCGGGTTCGAAAAAGCGTCGACGAGCTTTGGGGTGCTTGAGGACTATCACGAATTTCTCAAGTTCGAGCGACGCAACCTCGCACTAGGGTCACGAGTAGCAGCGATCTCCGTTCTTTCCGCGGGCGCCCTCGCGACCGGCGCTTTTCTTGCGGCCCCCGCGATCGGCGGGGCAATCGGTAGCCTGAGCATCGCAGGGGGTGGCTACACGGGCGCAGCCGCGACCAGTTACGGGTTGGCTCTGCTCGGCGGCGGCTCGATCGCTGCGGGTGGACTAGGGATGGCCGGCGGCACTGCAGTCGTCGCAGCCGTCGGTGGAGCCCTTGGCGGTGCGCTGGGCAGTTCCGTGACAACTGCATACATAGGTGCAGACAAGTCGTTTAACATCGAACTGATCAAGCCGGGGTCCGGCATACCCGTGATCGTCGCGAACGGATTGTTCAGCGAGGGGTCGGACACACGCGCGGACTGGAAGAAGCTGATCACGCGACGCTACCCGGATTCACCGATCTATCGAGTTCATTGGGGGAGCAACGATCTTGGAGACTTAGCTGCAATGGTCAAGGCGCTGGGTGGACAGCCGGCAGCGGTACTCGGAGTCAAGGGGCTGGCGGCGAAGGCGGGAAAGGCGGGCGCGAAGAAGCTCGGACCGTTGGCACCTGCGCTAGTGGCAGCGGCCCTTGCCAAGAACCCCTGGCACACTGCACGAGTCAAGGCCGACCGGACGGGTGTGGCGCTAGCAGGACTGTTGGCGAGAACCGACGCGAAAAGCTATGTGCTTATTGGTCACAGCCTGGGTGCGCGCGTTGCAGCCACAGCGGCCGAAACCCTTGCGACGTCAAAGAACAAGCCGAGAATCGACACTGTCCACCTGCTAGGCGCCGCCATTGGGGCGAAGGGTGACTGGCGACTGCTCAGCAAAGCAGTCACCGGCGCCGTGCACAACTACCACTCATCGAACGACGCTGTCCTCAAATGGGCCTACAAGACCGCCCAAGCTGGACAATCGGCCGTTGGATTCGTCGGCTTCCGTACCGAATTCGCTCGGATTCACGACCACAATGTCTCCGCTATCGTCGCTGGCCATTCGAAGTATCTTCAAAACGTGCAGCTCTGCTGATCAGACCGTGAAGCCGACGATTGCTTTCTCATTGGAGTTCGGTCCGATTCGGGCGGTCGGCGCAGACGTGCATGGTCGCGGGAAACGCAGTTACCGCACCGTCAGAATAGCTAAACAGAACCGCCGGTCGTAATCCCCCAGCAGAATCGGCGGGTGGGTGCCAATTCGAGTCGGATGCACCGACGCCATTTCGATCGACATGATGGGGCTGTCGAGCGTCTGGGCACGGCCATTCCGGCTCCTGATTTTCGTTGCCACCGTTGCTAAGGGAGATAATAATTAGTACCACTCCCGCAAAAATGAGGGGACCGTAAAAACCGCATACAGACCAGGATAGATACGACTTGTTCTTAGGCCGTGACGTCAAGTTGCTCGTGTCCATCGACAACGGGGTGATCGAGTTGTCCTCGACGATGGCATCGTATAAGTCGCGAAACCGTTTCTCGTTGTGCAGGTATAAGCCGTCGATAATGCAGAAGACGATCAGGCCGACAATGCCTAAGAGGAAGAGGTACCAACTGTCACGCACGACTGCCACCCCAAAAGCAGCGCCAGCGATTGTGATCGACCAGCCTTTTGCGGTTGAGGAGGCGCTGGCCATACGCCCGATGACGGCTGACACCAACTCAAGATGTTTGCGTCGATCCTCACGGTCTTGCTCGTTCTGGATATCGTAGCTACTCACGAGAGATTGGTCAGGCTAGTGCGAACCACAGTAAGGCAGGCGTTTTTCGCATCTTCGGACCAGTGCGTCTCGGTCGGCCAGATTCGACCCATCGCGTCGTCTGCCCAGCGTGGCACGATATGCACATGAAGATGGAACACGGATTGCGTCGCGGCGCTGCCATTGGACTGGATAATATTTAGCCCGTCAGGGCTGAGACCGGATCGTATTGCGCGTGCCACTTTGAGCGTTGCGGAAGTCAACCGCGTCGCGTTCGACTCGTCAAGTTCCCAAATATCTGCGAAATGGCTGGTTGGAATCACTAGCGTATGCCCCAGAGTGGCTGGATTGGTTGGGAAAAAGGCGACAACGTCGTTCGTTCGGAAGACCACACGAGCGGGCTCGTCCTTAACGACTATTTCGCAGAAGTCGCAACCCGGCTTGAGAATCACGTCAGCTTCGCTTCTTCGCGCCAGCGACCCATGTTTCAATGTTGTCAGCGATCGTTTTGTAGACGGCCTTACTGTCGGACCCCGCCGGATCGTGCAGGATGATGTGTCGGTCGAGGGTGCCGCCGTTGTTAGCCAACTTGACATTAGCGAAAGGGTTTGACCCACGCGTCGAAGTCTCACCCTCGAGGTTCTTCAGCCCGTGAATACGTATACCGACCAGAGGTCGGCGGTCGTCCCATGCTTTCCGTATTTCATAGTCGACCCACCGGCTAGACGCCGTTTCTCGTCCCACCAATACTACAACGGCACTCTTACGAAGCATCTGTTCGTGGATCCACTTCTCAATCGCCGCATCTGTTTGGCGTTGCACGGACTCCCATTCCTGTGCCGTGACCAGCGAGTCGTTGGTGATTGCTCCGATCTTCAACACCTGCTGAACGCGCGCAGCGTCGCTGTCGTAGTGAAAACTGGTGAATATTGAACGTGCCATGATCACTCTGCTTTCCGTGTGTCGAAGTGCACAAGCCAGATTAGATGACATCACCGACAACTTGCCGCACGTGAGGCTCAGTCCAACCCTGGTGACGCTAGTCTTGGCTTCATGAGTAATCCTTGCTCGCCCGGCACCCACCCATGTAAGCCCCTCCGGAATTACGCAGCGGCGATCGTCAACATCGGTACCCCCAGCGACATCGCGGACAGCATCGACGACGCCGCGTCCGACACAATGCGCGCAGCGAGCCCACAGGAGCGCCACGCACAGCAGGTTCTAGCGGCGAAATTTCAACCCTGATCACACAGCGTCCTACAGACCGACCCATGCCGCGAAACGGTTTGGATCGTCGTGCGTTCCTCCAAGGCCGTTCTACAGTCAAGGAACGCTGTCGCAAATTCTGGGCGCTTTGGCAGTCAGGTGCCCGCAACCGCCCGCCCCTTCTGAGCACTACCACCGGACGCAGATGTCCGACGGTCTGCACTTCCTGGGAACCAATAGATTCCGTTTGCCACTGACTTCAGATAGTACAACCGCCCCTCATCTTGCAACTTGGCCATAGCTTTCTTCTCGATCTGGCGGATCCTTTCCCGCGTCACGCCATACACCTTTCCAATTTCTTCGAGTGTCATCTCGTCTTCGCCGTTGAAGCCGAAACGCTTGGAGATGACGCCGGCCTCACGCTCGCTCAGCGTCTCAAGAACAACTTGAACAGAATCTTCTAGCAGTGCTCGCTCGACATGGCTGTACGGACTCATCTCTGAATCTTCGAGATCGAGAATGTCGGCCAGGGTTGCCTCACTGTCGCCAATCTTCATATCAAGGGATGGCAAATCGGGCGGTCCGAGTTTCAAGCACTCCATGACCTCTTTCTCCGAGAATTCACACTCCCGAGCCAGTTCGTAGACGGACGGTGGGTGGCCGTCGACTGTAAGCAGCTCCCGTTTGAGCCACACCTTTCTGAGTTTCTCGACCATGTGTACTGGCAGCCGAATCAGGCGCGCGTCGTTGGCGACACCGCGTGTAATGCTCTGGCGGATCCACCAAGTCGCATACGTCGAAAATTTGTTCCCTTGCGCCGGGTCGAACATCTCGACTGCCCGGATGAGGCCAACGCATCCATACTGAAACAGATCGTCGTACGTCATCCCGTTTTGTGGGAACTTCCTTGCGATCGAATGGATCAGCCCTTGGTTGTGAAGGAAGAGGCACTCGGCCGCTTCCCTTGCAGTCCCGGATAGTCGGCCGAACTCGCCTTGCTCGAGAGGCCGCTGTTTCCGTTCCCGGATCAGCAGCGACAGCCCAACCTCCTGTTGTGCCGTCAGTAGCACCTTGGCCTGATTTGCATGCTTTCCATCTTCGGCAATCTGCCGCTCGGCAGCAGCGATGGCGGTCTCAGCCTCTAGCGTGGCGATCACTCGGCGCTCACCTTGCGGCGCTTCCTCGAACGGTGAGTTGGACCCGCCGACGGCGCCTGCAGCGTCCGCGGCACCGATAAAGGTGCCTGCGGCATCAGGAGATTTCGAATCGGTTGGCTCGGGGGCGTCCTCAACGACGCGGAAGCCAGCCTTGGCTAAGAGTCGTTCGATCTCCGGCCGAACTACGTCAGTCGACACCTGTAAAGTCCCGAGGACTCGCTCGAGCCGGGTACGCCGGATCGCGCCATCACGAATGAAGGGCTTGAGTTGCATCAGGACACGTGACAGGTATTGCAAATCCACGCCTCCTCCTTTCCAATACGAGCGGCATGCCAGCGCATCCGGCAGGATTGCGTTGACAACGAGAATACGGAGTAGATAATTGCGGATGGTGCCGACAGAACTCGGAAACGACGAGGTCACCTCCTCCGAGCGGCGTGTCTTCGATTCCCTGGCGTCAGGCGGGCTTCGCGGCACGGCGCTCCACTCACTCAACCTTCCTGAGCATGCCTACAAGCGAACAGGTGAGCTCGACTTCGTGCTGG
The DNA here is from genome assembly GCF_000383555.1 of Rhodococcus sp. 114MFTsu3.1. NCBI lineage: Bacteria > Bacillati > Actinomycetota > Actinomycetes > Mycobacteriales > Nocardiaceae > Rhodococcus > Rhodococcus sp. 114MFTsu3.1. The sequence continues at coordinate 13,545 of NZ_KB911564.1, forward strand.
TTCTCGAAGATCTAATACTCGTCATCGAAGTCAAGGGCGGCCAGGTCTCGTGCCACGACCGCGTGTGGACCTACCGAGACAGGGCGGGTCACCACCGAACGTCACGCGAAGGTCCGTTCAATCAAGCACAAAGCGGGATGTACGCACTGCGAGATCGCCTGCGCACGCGAGTCGGGCACGCAGTCGATGACATTGCATTCGGCTACCTCGTTGTGACTCCTGACGTCGACATACCCAGTGGCTTCGAGTGGGCTGACGAGACCTACTGCGGAAGAGGCCCTTACAACCGTGGGCTTGACAGGGCGATCGAACGCGCACAAGCATACTGGCTTGCCAAAGAACCGCGCCGATTCGTCATCGACTCCAACCTCCATTCCCGTCTGATGCACGACCTACGCCCATCCTTTGATCAGTCGCCGCTACTCGACGCGCGCGCAAGCGCACTCGAGGCGTCGATGGTTCGTCTCACCGATGAGCAATACTCGAGACTCGATCTCATCAGCGAGGAACCCCGTGTGATCTGCAGCGGCGGAGCGGGCACGGGAAAGACCTTCCTCGCAACCGAGGTCGCACGGCGCCAGTCTCTCGTCGGCCGCCGCGTACTCTTTACCTGTCGAAGCACAGTTTTGGCGGCCTTTGTAAAGGAACTACTGGCAGGGACCAGCGTCGATGTGATGGCAATTGATGAAATACCGGTATCCGGCTCCTACGACGTGCTGGTGGTCGACGAGGCTCAAGACCTCATGACGTTCGACATCCTCAACGATCTCGAAAGTGTCATCGCGGGCGGGTGGGCAGACGGCCGCTGGGTGATGTTTCTCGACCAAAACGCGCAGGCACACTTCTACGGCGACTTCGATACCGACGCCCTGCAGTATGTCGAGTCCTTCCACCCCGTCCGGCCCACGTTGAAATTCAATTGTCGCAACACCCGTGAGATTGCATTTCAGACCCGCGCCTACACCGGAGCCGACACCGGCGTAGCTACTGCAGGTGCCGGTCCCGAAGTAATCTACGCGAACATCTCGAATCGACAATCCGAGACAGCCGCCCTGGAAGCACATTTGCGCACCCTCCGAGAGAACGAAGTACGCCCTGGGAACATCACGATCGTCTCCGTACGGGGCGACTGGGAATCATCCGCCGCGAAAGGCCTCCGAGACTTTCGCAAAGGGCGACTAGAACGAGTGACGCCTGAGCGCGCCGCTAACTGGCCCGGGACAAGCATGTCCTGGGCATCAGCGATAGATGTCAAAGGCATGGAAAATCGATTTGTCTGTGTAATCGACATCGATTCGGTGACGTCCGAGAAGGAGGCAAATTTGCTGTACGTCGCGCTGAGTAGGCCGCGGGCCGGTCTTTGGGTAGCCGTAACTTCGGAGGTAGGCGACCAGCTCAAAGGACTCTTCAAACTACACAGCGCAAGCGCGCTGGAGGCGTACAAGAAGGCGAAAGTATGACATCACTGGCAGACACACGAGACGACGTCGTTGCCTACGTCAGGCGACAACTGGTTGGTCCCTTCGACGGTCCCGATGAGGTCATTTTCGATCCGCCGAATCGCCGCTATCTCATGGGCATCCTCTTCCCCCGGCAAGGATCGTTTGCTGACTATGCCGAGCACGAGGGCGAGGAGACCGACGACGCGGGAACAGACGCCGGCGAAGAGAACCGGTACAGCGACGACCCTGTGTCCGCGGCGAACGACTTCCTCCCTGCCTCCCAGGGTATGTCGTTCTTCACGACCGCCTCCCAGGTGACCGTTCACACCCGCGCCGCATACTACGAGACACTTAGTGGTTCTCTTGCGGAAGCAGCTATTGCAGAGAATGAAGGCAAGGCTGGTCCAACGGGCACACCGGAAGTGAGCCAACCGAAGAGCCATTCGAAGAGCACTGCCAAAGTTTGGCGGCGACATCAACTCGACGAGGCTGACGCCACTATCACCGCGGGCACCGGAAGCAAACTCGTCTTGCAAGATCGTGCGGAGTTGCACGTCCGTTGGCGTACTTTCCCTCATGGGTCGTTGGTCACCGTGACGCTCGTCAACGCCAGGGAGGCAAGCAGCGACCACCCTGAACGTGACTGGGACGACATGCTGCTCCAGACAGAGTTCGACGTAGAAGTTCCTGCAGGGACGCGGGTCATGGAATATCCGAATGTCGCCTTGACCTCACACGACCCCGAAGAGGAAGAGCTCCGTCTTATCCATCGTGAGTCTCGAGTCTTCGCGATCGGCCACGGTTGCTCGCCCCAGTGGACGGAGGAGGACGGGCTCGTGACAAAATTGAAGACGGAAGTGATGCCCGCGCACATCGTTCCCCGGGTAAGCGCGGAAGGTAACCCTTCCCCGGCTCTCGACGTCGCGTGGTTAGCGGACCCGACAGTACCCGTCGAAACACTCGTGAATGAGTTGAACGTTTTCATCGATCAGTATGAAGAATGGATCGACGGCGTTGAGGAGAAGTCCGTCGGGTTACCTGAACGTCATAAGAAAGCGTCGAGATCGGTGATCGATCGCCTTAAGCGCGCCAAGAGTCGAATGCGTTCCGGAGCAATGGTGTTCGCCGACCACAGCGACCGGGAGAAAATCGTCCAGGCTTTCCGTCTCGCTAACGAGGCGATGCTGATGCAGATGCGCCACAGTAGCAGGGACCTGGCAGGTAACCGACACGCCCGCGAGGAGGCACCGGAGATGCCTGGAGAGTACGAACCCGGTGCGAAATGGCGCCCGTTTCAGCTCGGATTCTTCCTCACCACACTACGCGGCCTCGTCGAGGAACAGCACGAGGATCGCGATGTCGTGGACCTTATTTGGTTTCCCACGGGCGGAGGAAAAACCGAGGCTTATCTTCTGGTCGCCGCCTTCGAAATCTTCCGCCGACGTCTTGTCCTCGGTGCGACAGGGCTCGGCACTGCCGTGGTCAGCCGGTACACCCTCTCACTCCTGACGGCCGACCAATTCAAGCGGACCGCATCCACTACGGCGGCCTGCGAAAAGTTGCGTCGCCGGAACGCCGGCAAGCTCGGAGACGAACCCATTTCGGTCGGGCTGTGGGTAGGTGAGTCAACATCGCCGAACGACTTTGGCAAAGCAAAAGAACGCTACGACGAGCTGCGCGATGCGGGCGAGACCGACGAACGCTTCCTCTTGGATCGGTGCCCGTGGTGCGGAACTGAAATTGTGCCCAGAAAACACCACGAAGACGATGAAAAGTACGGCATAGCCGCGACTGACCACTCGTTTCAGTTCAACTGCCCTTCGACAAAATGCGAGTTTCACGACAGCATTCCTGTACACGTAATCGATCAGGCTCTGTATCAGAAACCTCCGACATTTTTGTTGGGTACCGTTGACAAGTTCGCCCAGCTCGCATGGCACCCAGACTCAGGAGCCTTGTTCGGGCATGCGATCGACCGCAGGCCCCCTTCCTTGATCATCCAAGACGAGTTACATCTCCTCACTGGCCCACTCGGAACCACCGTCGGGTTGTACGAGTCCGCGATCAATTTGCTATGCGAGTTCAATGGCCGACCGCCGAAAGTGGTTTCGAGCACCGCGACTATCCGCCGGGCCTCTGCGCAGATCAAGGGCCTGTTCGGCCGAGATGTCGACTTGTTCCCCCCGACTGGGATCGACGCTGATGACTCTTACTTCGCTCGGGTAGACAGAACATCGCCGGGGCGTCTGTACGTAGGCTTGATGGCGCAGGGCCACACCTCCGACACCGCGGTCGTGCATACAGGCGCGGCGCTCTTGCAGGCGCCGGTGGATCTGATTCTCAAGGGTGAAGCGCAGGATGCATATTGGACGGTGGTCGCCTATCACAGTTCACTGAGGGAGCTTGGTCGTACGGTTACGATCGCACGCGACGATATCAACTCTCGCCTCGGCAGCCTCATTGTCGACAGGCCCCGCCGAGAGTACGAGGTCGAGGAACTATCCGCCCACGTCCCGCGCGCCCTGCAGCCTCGGCTACTCGAGCGGCTTAATCTACCCGTGTCAAGCGGCTCGGTCATCGACTTCATCGCGACAACGAACATGTTGTCCGTGGGAGTTGACGTGCCCCGTCTGGGCTTGATGCTGGTCAATGGCCAACCGAAGTCGACTGCGGAATACATTCAGGCCACGAGCCGCGTAGGTCGAAAAGCAGCCCCGGGGTTGATTTTTGGACTGTTTCGATCCACAAAGCCTCGTGACCGGTCACACTACGAGAACTTTCGGGCCTACCACTCGTCGCTTTACCGTCACGTCGAACCGACGAGCGTGACACCGTTCTCGCCTCCGTCCCGTGACCGCGCACTGCATGCCGCCCTGGTGATCCTAGCTCGACACCGGGTCGGCATGCGGAGCGACGGCAGCGCAGGGCAGATCCTTCAGCGACGAGCCGACGTCGAGGCAATGGCTGACCGGCTCGTCGAAGTCGTGGGTCGGGTGGAGCCGCGCGAGAAGACCGGCGCACGCACGTACCTCGACAGGTTCGTCGAAGATTGGGTCGAGAGAGCCCAGCGGGCAGACGAGCAAAACAAGCTCCTGTACTACCGCCCCAATGGGAAGGGTCAACTAAATCTCATCAGACAATTCCATACCAAGTCTCAGGGCTGGCAGACCCTCGGCTCCATGCGCAACGTCGATGTCGAGTCGCTAGTCGAGGTTGCAAAGAGCAGCGGAACCACGGGGAGTGGTATCTAGTGCAAAGAAAAATCAGGCAGTCACAGACGATCGTCCCGTTCGGGGTCGGTGCCATATTCGACATACAAGGCGAGTCGTTGGTCGCCTGTGACACGTTCCGTTGGGGACCCCGCGGCGAGCGGATTCAAAGCGAACGGCTTGCCGCTGTACTTGGCGTCGCGGAGTTTCGTGCCGCTCCGGCGGTGGCGAGTAACGCCTGGGCGGCATCATCGGCGGGCATCCCGTACTCCCGCTTCCCTAGCTGGTTGTTCTGTCAGCATTGCCGACGCATGACGCGGTGGACCCGTGCCCTGGAGCAGGCTGACAAAGCACCCACCTGCGGGTCTTGTCCGGGACGAAAGCAACTCGTCCCAATGCGCTGGGTGCAGATCTGTCCTTCCGGCCACATGGACGACATCGACTGGAAGCGTTGGGCGCATTCGCGGAATAACAACCCCGAAGCTCGCCAGTGTCAGAAGGAGAATCTTTTTTTCGAGACAGTTCCGGCCAAAGGCGCAGGCGGTCTCGACACCCTACAAGTGCATTGCCATAGCTGCCACAGCCGGCGGAACCTCATGGGAGTCACGTCCCAAGGATCCTTAAAATCGATTGGGATCAAATGCACGGGGCGTCAACCCTGGCAGCGCCGGGATGAACGAGTTGACTGCGACGAAATACCGCTCGCGGTCCAGCGAGGCGCGAGCAACGTCTACTTTCCCTCTGTTAGTTCTTCGATCGAAATTCCGAATCCTTCTCGAGCGGACAGTCAAAGCGAGATGGCGCTTGCGATCAAGGCGGACAATCTGTTCCTCGCCCTCATGGGCATGAACGAGGACGCCCCGATCTACGACCAAATGGTTCAAATGCTTGCCGAACAGCACAACGCCAGCTCAGATTACGTAGCCGCCCTGGTCCGAGACGAGAAGAAGCGGGAGGCGGGTAGAGGGACCGCTGTCGAAGCGACGCCCGGGGATCTACTGGGAGAAGAGTGGGCGGCCTTCCTTACCGAGATGGACAACAACGAGGACCCCGACTTTCAAACCCGGCATTTGGAACTGGTCGTCGGAACTCCCACTGAGGTGACATCGACCCTAGCCGACAAATTCCACAAAGTGGTTGTCGCTGACCGCCTTCGCGAGGTGCGGGCGCTCGAGGGCTTCCACCGCGTCACGCCGGGCGGAAGGGACAAGCTCGTCCCGGTCGCACTCAATCACAAATCCAGCGTTAATTGGCTGCCAGCAATTGACGTTCGTGGTGAGGGGATCTTCCTATCACTCGACGAAGGCCGTCTCTCAGTGTGGGAGGAAGAAGACTCAGTTCGCAACAGGGTAGCTGCACTGGAGGGCCGACTCGATCGCTCATTCATGGCACCTCGACTGAGAGAGCGTACTGGTCCGTTGTTGTCCCCCCGATATGTCCTCCTACACACCTTCGCGCACCTCCTCGTAAGGCGCTTAGCATTCGAATCCGGTTACGCTGCAACTAGTTTGCGCGAACGCATCTATGCACGCAGCGCACCCGGCGCGCCAGGGGCATCCAAGCAGGCTGGAGTATTGATTTACACGGCAGCTGGGGACTCGGAGGGAACATTGGGCGGACTAGTTCGTCAGGGAGAGTCGCCTCAGCTCCAAGGCAGCATCATCGAGGCGTTGCAGGACGCAATGTGGTGCTCGTCGGACCCACTCTGCAGCGAGAACCTGGCTTCTACTTTCAACAGTCTGAATCTTGCCGCCTGCCATGCCTGCACGCTGCTCGCAGAAACGAGCTGTGAAAGCGGCAACTATCTGCTCGACCGGGTGCTCGTCGTCGGCAACGGCGAAGTCCGTGGCTACTTCCAGGACGTACTGGATGCCGCTGTGCTGTCCGCAGGTGAGGGAGCGAGGGGCCTACAGTGAGACTCCCTTCGTTCGAAGACCTGTCGAAGGAACAGGATCTCGTGTATAATCTCGACTTCGACGGCAATTTTCTTGTGACTGGGCCTCCTGGAACCGGCAAGTCGGTAATGGCGCTTTACCGCGCGCAGATCCTATCGTTCGACGAACGTGGACCTTCGGTATTGATGTACAACAACATGCTGCAGCAGTACACCGAGCAGGCTGCTACTGAGATGGGCATCGCCAGCTACGTAACGACGTTTCACGCCTGGCTTGGAAAATTCTGGTGGTCTACGTACAAAGAGACAGTGCCCAGTCTGCAACCGTACGTCCCAGACTGGCCGGCCATCTGGCAACGATTCGCGGCGGAACCGGTCGATGAGACGGTTCTGCAGGACGTCCTGGTGGATGAAGGACAAGATCTATCCCTCGACTTCTTTCGACTGTCACATTTCCTTGCGAAGAACGTCACCGTATTCGCCGACGAGAACCAACAACTATCAGATCAGAACACGACCATCGACGAGATCGCGAGGGCGATCAAGCCGAAAGAGCGGCTGGAGTTGAGGCGGAACTATCGGAACACTGTCGAGATCGCAAAAGTCGCTGCGGCTTACTACGCTGGTTCGCCGACCGGCATCCCAGACTTGCCGACCCGGCATGGCGAACGGCCGACCTTGAGGCAGCATGAGAACCATGAGGCTCTCGCGGACTTCATCACTCGATACGCCAAAGCCCGCAGCAACCTCACAATTGGAATTGCTTGCTTTACAAGGCGATTCCAACTTTTTCTTCTTCGAATACTAGAAACGAGGAAGCTACCTGTCCAGGTGCAGACGTACATTGCCGGTGACAATCGATACAATAGCGTTGGGTTCGACACCCCCGGAATTACGCTCTTGAACATGCAGTCCTTGAAGGGGCTCGAGTTCGACACGCTGTTCGTTCCGGAGCTGCAGCAAGTCACTCGTGATCCGTCGTCCGCTGCTACAAGAATGCTATTTTACGTGGTGATGTCGCGCGCTCGAGACGAACTTCACTTGTCCTACAGCGGGGGTGGCGAGATCCCCGCGATCCTCGATTGCGTCAAAGGATTGGTTCGGGAGCTGTGAAACAGGAAGACAGTTCGCCCTCCGAGTCCCCCCTACCGAGGAACCCCTTTGGGGGCCCCGAAGAGACTGTTGCCACGCGCAGCAATATCGAGTCGGATGAACATGTGCTCGAATCGGTTACGCCTACAACCGGTTCGGCGGTCTATTTTCTAACTAACCGTATGAACCTGAACGGGGCGCTCAGTTCTCGTATCGTCGCACCACGGGAGTCGCACGCGAAGTACTACTCTGATCTCCTCGAACGAACCCCAAGCTGGGTTCCCCTACTGACACGTCCACCATCGGCTGCGCTCATCGAAGCAGTCACAGCCGAGAGGGGCGCTGGAGGGGCCGTACTGGTCGAATTTGCTCCCGGCGCTATCGACCATGCGAACGGCGACGCCCCGGTGGTTTACGTCCCCGCCCTCCCGCTTTCATGGGCAGTCGCGATCCACTTCCGCGATGAGCGCGACCTGCGCGAGCATCGAGCACGGACATACGCGAACGTGCATCTGCACGATGCGCTCCTGCGAGTCTCCCCCGCTCTATTTACTGGCGAATCATCGCAAGAGGCTCCGTTCACGCCGCCGCCTCAAGCCCACGCGATTGACTGGGGTCATATAGACCGTATTCGAGGGGCCATGAGCGCAGCCGTGGCGTCGGTCGAGAACGGCAAGCAACTGGAGATCGCGGGGCGTTTCTTGGGCCTGGCGGATATGCCAGCTGGGGTAACGCTGCCACAGTGGATGAACCCGCGTGAGATCGACGACCTCCCCGGTACGAACCGTCCTCCAGCCCCGCAATCTGGAGACTCGGACATCGAGGTCTCCGACCAAGTAGGGTTCCGCGCCGCGTACAGCGTCTTGGGCGACGAGGATGCGACTAAAGCGTGGAGCCCGAACGGAATACTGGACGCAGTGACGGCCAGCGTAGGAACGTTCGATCTGCCCAGGAATGCTTCGCACACAATTGCTCGGAACCTCCAGCGGGTCCGAGCTATCGTCAACGTCGAAACTGACTTCGAACCATTCCGACCCACCGGCCAGGCCCTGGTCAGCATCAAAGCTCTGCTGCTGGTCCTCCTGCGACCCGATTTGAAGCAGCTTCTCGAGTGGCCTGCGACAGAGACGGGAGCGGACGACCTAACAAGAGTTACCGCCGCTGTGTTGGCTGGCAGACTCCGCGGCCTCGCACGCGAGGCGACCGATGTACGGTCAGTTGCATTCGATGACATGACCGCCAGGTGGGCAGCGCGCGCGGCATGTGGGCGAACAGAGCCAATCGGGAATGTGCAGATCACCCGCGACGGCGAATGGACGAGTTTGTCGCTGGACCGGACTGTGATCGCAGCCTCAGCTGCCTTATGACCGTGCGAACGGCACCTACTGGATTTCGCGATGCGCCTGAAACCGACCGGCGACGCACGCCCTCGCTCGGATCCGCGATCTCCCCACTTGACGCCGCCCAGACAGCGACTCGATGGAACTACGTCGCCTTCCGCCGCGAAGCTGGAGCACGCTTATTCAACAGGCGCGCGAGGTGCCGAGCGATTGCCGTAGCAAGCTCCGGCGGAACAGCGTTCCCGATCTGGCGAGCGACCTGGATCTTGGTGCCTTCGAATTCGAAGGAGTCCGGGAAGGACTGCAGCCTGGCCGCTTCGCGGTGCGTGATCGGCCGGTCGGCGACCGGGTGGAGGTACCGTCCCTTCTCTGGCTTGTAGAACTCCGTCCGCACCGTTACGGACGGCCGGTCCCACCACAGCCTGCCCATCACATCGGTCGTTCCGGTGGGCTTGTTTGCCCAGCACGCCGGAAGCAGGTCCGGTCTGTTCGCCGCGAGATCGAACCGGTTGCCACCCTCTGGGATCGCTCGGTACCGATCCAAGCTCATGGGCCGCGCGTTCCGACCGAGGTGCAGGTCGAGGTGCGAGCCCGAAGTCCCAATCTCGGTTGACGCCGGAATCGCGGGCAGGTCACCAATCGCGTCTCTAACGGTGTTGTACGGGACCGCTCCAGGCGATTCCGGCCCGTGGGTCGGAGGAGGAGGCCAGGGCACGGTCTTCAGGTTTCGGACAGCGAGGAGGATGCCGCGCCGTCGACGTTGCGGGACGCCGTAGTCCGCCGCGTTGAGCACACCGTAAGAGAATCCGTACTTCTTCAACTCTGGATCGGTGTCCAGTAGCTCAAGGAGCTTCGCGAACTGCGCGCTCTTCTGGAACTCAGGTACGTTTTCGATCACGAATGCCTTGGGCTTGACTTGCTTCACAGCACGAAGGAAGTGCTGCCAGAGCTCGTTGAGCTGCGCCCTAGATACATCGTCACGGTTCCGGCCGAGCGGTGAGAATCCCTGGCAGGGCGGGCCGCCGAGGATGACATCGGCCTTCTCGAAGTGTTCGAGGTCTTCAATCGGTCCGTCGTAGACGGGGCAGCCGAAGTGACGTTTGAACGTACGCGCCGCAGCAGACTCGATCTCGACGGCATGAACTGGCCTGTAACCGAGGTCCGCGAGCTCGAAGCCCAGAGACAGACCGCCAGCACCCGCGAACAGGTCAAGTGTACGAATATCAGCCATTGCCACCCTCCGAAGATCCGTTCGATCCTACTCGGCCATCATTGCCGGAAGGTCCGACAGATAAGCGTGTCGGTGCAAAGTCTTCGAGTTCATGCCGGCATGGTCTGTTCTGTGACTGCCCCCTTCGCTGCTGAGCTGTGCGGCTACCGACCGAATGGAAACCCGTCCACATCGGACAACAACGACTCGGGATCCGTCGAGTGGGGGCATGCCCTGTTTCGCGCTCTGGGGGTCGCACCTGAACAGCCGGAGATTCCGAGAGTAGGCAGCGTGATGGAGACCCGCGCCGCGGAGCATCTTCAGTCATTGCGACCCGATCTCCGTATCGCGAACTCCAGGCCGGCGTCGGAATTCGAGCAGTATAAGCATCTGAGCGTGTTCAGAACTTTCACAAGGAACTACAAGGGGCCGTCAGCACTGCTTTCAGCCGTCGAGCTAGAGCTAGAGAAGGCCTTACAGGCCGACACAACTGGCGTTCGGTCTCGTATTCGCGCTGCAGCCGCGGAAGCCGCAGCCGACCACGAGCTCGTGATGCAGCTCAGTGACACCATGCCGGAGGAGTCGATGTTGAAACTGGACATCACCGCCTCGGCACCAACAGATACGGCCCGCCTCCTGGTCGGCTTGTCCTCGAAGTGGTCACTCCGTACTGACCGCGCTCAGGATTGCGTGTCGCAAGGCGCGAAGCTCGTCAGTCTCCGACGTGGACATATGCCCCATTACGCGGTGTTGACGATGGAGCCGAGGCCCTCGATGCTGAAACTGATTGCTTACGGATCCGGTTCGGTGGACTGCGTCTACCACGTAGCGCTACCTGAGCTCCGCGTCGCAGCAGCCGAGATCGCAGCTACGAAGCGGGAAGGTGTGGACGGATGGCCTCCCCGCCTGATGCTGGAACGGATGGTGTCGCAGGGCCGCGTCCGCTCCTACGGACAACTCGTCGACGAGATCCGCCGGGTCGCCTGAGAATTCGCTACTGCAAAGACGGGCCATGGACCATTTTTGCGCACCTCCAGTGGACGGGCACCCGACGACATGGCGTCGAGGCACGTTCAGCACCATCAAAGGTTTGATCCGGCTCGATCAAACACCGAGAACTGCGGGCGCCACAGTCTCAGCAGCCGAATCTTCAAACGCATTGCCGAAGTTTCAGAATGAGACTCCTGGTCCAGTCAATTCGTAATCGCCGGAATCCCTCGGGACTGCATCGTCCACCGAGCGTGCATCGGGTCAGGCGTGGTTGTATCGGCTGCGCACGCGATGCCCAAACTCAGCGATATCCTATGTCGCCGTGGACATACGCGTCCTGGTCCGCACGGGTCGCGTCGGTATTGCGCCCACCCTCAAGGGCACTACTGGTGCGAGCAGCATCAACAGCTCGCGCCCGCTCAGATGCTGCTGTTCGTACCAACGGCACTCGCCACCTTCACATCCGCCGTTCCATCGAAGCGCCTGTCGCCCCAAAGTTTCGGGCGTGCGAACCCTCGGACAGCACTTCACAGCGCTTGACCACCGACAAAGTGCTTCACCCCCGTCAACACCGGGCCCGTGCCTCAGCCGAAAGTTTGCGTTCGCTAGACGCCTTAAAGTCTTCAGCGCGCACCGCTGGGAGGCTTGCGATCGCCTCCCAGCCAACATTCCAGGTCCCTCGATCACAACGGCAGCCGGCGCATCGAGATCTTCCGAATGCTGCGAAGCTCGGATGGCGCAATATAGAGTCTAGCGATAAACACCGACGGCCAGCTTGTCCGGCAGATCCGTGATGAACCATCAGCGTTCAGGTGAGGCCGCGTTTTCAAAAAGATGAGTAAGTGATGAGTTGAGCGTCCACAGGCGTCTTTCGGGTGACCGATCAGGGATTCGATCGCGCGATTACCCAGGTCAGCAGCAGGCTGCTCGAACTTGAATCCCCGAATAATGCGATTGGGAGTCAAGTCTCCGAAACGCCCTACGCGGCTTGAAGACCCGCAGGTCAGAGCGCTGACTAATTTCGAAAGATCCGCGGCCACCGAGGCAACCTCGGACAACAAAAAGTGCCTCTGAACAGCGTAAACGCTGTTCAGAGGCACTTGGTGTGCGCCATCAGGGACTCGAACCCCGGACCCGCTGATTAAGAGTCAGCTGCTCTAACCAACTGAGCTAATGGCGCCGATCCGCACCGCGTGTTCTCTGCGGTGCGGGAGAAACATTAACAGGAGAAACTGCCAGTTGTGAAATCGCCTGGTCAGAGGGCCTGTGTCAGCTGAAGATCTTGCGCACGACGAGTACGGCGACTACTGCGCCGACACCGATGAGCGTGAACTTCACCGGCGGCTCGTTCAGCTTGGCAACGATGCTCTGCTTGGTGTTCTCTGCGATTCGCTTGGGACTGGCCCGCACGCTGAGCTCGTCCAGGGTGCTGGCGAGCTGGTTCCGAGCTGCCTCGATCTCGCGCTCGATTCTGTCGGTGTCCCTGGCCACGTGTCCTCCAACTTGTTGCAAATCCTGGCTGTCACTGTCGAGCCTAAAGCACTGCGTGTCTCGGACCGGCTCGGTGGTTAGTCTCGTCTGGTGACCGACACCAAGAAGCTCGAGGCCGGCGACCCGGCGCCCGCGTTCACTCTGCCCGATGCAGACGGTAACGACGTCTCCCTCGCGGACTACGCGGGCAAGAAAGTCATCGTCTACTTCTACCCCGCTGCCAGTACGCCGGGCTGCACCAAGCAGGCCTGCGACTTTCGTGACAGCCTCACCGAACTCAACGGCGAAGGCCTCGAAGTCATCGGCATCTCCCCGGACAAGCCCGCGAAGCTCGCCAAGTTCCGCGACAAGGAAGGCCTGAACTTCCCGCTGCTGTCCGACGAGGAGAAGACGACGCTGAAGGCGTGGGGCGCCTTCGGTGAGAAGAAGAACTACGGCAAGGTCTACGAGGGCGTCATCCGCTCGACGTTCCTGGTCGACGAGGACGGCAAGATCGAAGTTGCTCAGTACAACGTTCGAGCCACCGGCCACGTCGCCAAGCTCCGCCGCGACCTATCGGTCTGACGCACCCAACTTCTGCAGGAACAGAGCCTCGGCCCCCGCGAGATTTTCGATCTCCCGGGGGTCGACGCTTTCGTTCGGCGCGTGGATTCTCGCCAGCGGCTCCTCCACTCCCATCAGAATGATCTCGGCCTTCGGGAACGTTTCTGCGAGAACGTTGCACAGCGGAATGGATCCGCCCTGGCCCGCTGCCGCCACCGGCTTACCGAACGCCTCCGCCAATGCATCGCTCAGCGCTGCATATCCCGGACCGTCGGTCCTCGCCTCGAACGGCGATCCCACTGCCTCGGGTTCGACGGTGATCCGCGCGTTCCAGGGCACGTGAGCCTTCAGATGAGCGGTCAGTGCATCCTGCGCCTGCTGCGCATCGATTCCGGGCGGCACACGCAGATTCAGGCGCGCAGACGCCGTCGGCGAAATTGCTGCTGCCGACCCGACAACCGGCGGGCAATCGATTCCCAACACCGTGAGCGCCGGCCGAGCCCACACCGCGTCGGCGACCGACGACGAACCGGCCAGCTCGACACCGTCGAGCACCCCGGCGTCAGCGCGGAACCGATCTGCTTCGTAGGCGATGCCGTCCCACGTCTGGTCCGTCGTCAACCCGTCGACCACGGTGTTGCCGTGCGCGTCACGCAACGTGGACAGCAGTTGAACGAGGGCGGCCAAGGCGTCGGGCGCCGGTCCCCCGTACATCCCGGAATGTACTTCGCCCTCGAGCGTGTCGATACGCACGACGACGTTCGCGATCCCGCGGAGTGTCGTCGTCACCGTCGGTTGTCCGACGGCGGCGTTGCCGGTGTCCGCCACGACGATGATGTCCGACGCGAACAGCTCGGGCCGTTCGAGGACCAGATGCTCCAATCCCCCGGTCCCCATCTCCTCGGAACCCTCGGAGACGACGGTGATCCCGACGCCCAGTTCGTCGCCCAACGCCCGTAGCGCAAGCAGATGCATCACGACGTTGCCCTTGCAGTCCGCCGCACCGCGGCCGTACCAGCGGCCGTCACGCTCGGTCAGCTCGAAAGGCGCACTGGACCAGAGCTTGTCGTCACCGGGAGGCTGAACGTCGTAGTGCGAGTACAGCAGAACGGTCGGCGCACCTTCGGGAGCAGCGCGGTGCCCGACGACCGCCAGCGAGCCGTCGACGGTCTCGATCAGCTCCGCGGTCTCGAGCCCGGCGTCGACGAACGCGTCGCGCACCCACTCCGCCGCTCCGACGCATTCTTCGCGAGGAAACTGGCGCTCGTCGGCGACCGACCGAAACTTGACCAGCTCCGCGAGTTCGCGCCACGCGCGCGGCATGTCCGCAGCGATCCGTGCTCGTACATCCGACATCAGGACTCCTGACAGCTCGACCGATTCTCTCCGGTCATTCTGTCACCGCGGCCCGACACGTCAGTTGCCGGTGATCTCCTGCTGCAGCCACTCTGCGGTGTGCGCCCAGTGGCGATCCCATGCTTCCTGCTCGAGCTGCTCCTGAGACTTGCCGGGCTCGGGAACGATCGTCGGAACAGCGAACTCCGGCGGCGCGACCGTCGTCTTCGGCACCACGGCCGCTGCGGGCGGAATCGCCGCTGCGGGAATCGGAGTGAGCGCCTCGGCGGGCACGGCTGCGCCCGTCGTCGGATCGATCGTCCACTGCTGAGTCGTCAGATCCACCACGATCGGTTGTTGCGTAACCGGATCGATGACAACCGGGGCCGGAGCCGGCACCGCAGGCGGCGCAGGCGGCGTCACCTCGACGGACTGCGTTGCGCCGACCAAGCTGGTGTCGAGACCGTCGACCTCGGGAACCGTCGCAGGACTCGCCTCATTGGCGACAGGCGCGTTCGCGGGCAGCGTCGACGCCAGCGCGACCCCACCGGACAGCACTCCGGCCAGAAGAGCGGCCGTCAGCACGAACTTCTTTCGCGGAATGGACCCCGTCGACGAGGACGCGGGTTCGATCCGCCGCACCGCGACGTTCGGAGCAACAGCCGACAGCAGCGGAGCCGGGGCAACGGTGGATCGAACGGCGACGCGCTCGGCCTGAACGGCGATATCGGCGGGTGCCTCAGCGACGTGCTCAGGCGTCTCCGACGCCTCGGAGTCGAGTGCGAGCGAGGCTTCGGGCTCCACGAGCACCGGGAGCACCTCGTCGGCGTCCCCCGCGACAGCGAGGCTCGCGCCACACGCGGCGATCTGATCCGAGTCGCCGACGTGCACCACCGGGACTCCGAGGCCCAGACTCAGGATGTCGACGAGATCCTTGTTCTCGGACCGATCACCGAACAGTGCGACGGCGTCGGGCTTGCGGCCCGCCTCGTCGAGCACCTCCCATGCCAGCGGGACAGTGCTGCCGATGCGCTCGGGCGTCAGAGAATCGAGGGTTGCAGTCTTCGGCGTGGACAGGCTGGCATCGGCGGCATCGGCCAGCGAGATCGACACACCCTTCGCACCGAGGTAGTAGAGGAGCACGCACTGGGCGGCGTCGAACTCCGAGGACCGTGCAAGCCAGCCGAGAAGTGCGGTCGACGCCGACACGAGCTGGATTCCGTCGAGGTCGTTCTCATCGATCGCACGGCGGAACCCGTCACGTTCGTCGGCGGATCCGTAGACCAACCCCACGGCATCGACGTCGATCTGCCGTCGTGCGGCGACAGCCTTCATCGCCTCCACTGCGGTGGGCAGCGAGGTCGATGCACCGCCCTTCAGCGAGGTCACCTGGCTCGCCACTACCGCGTCCGCTTCGATATCGAAGAGGACAGCATTCATCGCACCTGACTCGACTGAAAGACCAATGGTCGCCACGTATGTTCTCCTGTGCCTTTGGGTGAGGCTCCCGACATGAGCGCCCCGATACGCGATCGGCGACGCACACCCTGCACGAAAACGTAACTACTGGTGTGAACCATACCCAACGATTGTTTTCTTGACCATAAAACAACCTATTACCTGTCACAAGCCGATTACAAGGGGGAATGTTGCGATTGACAACCAGATCGCCGTCCAACGGTGTCCTTCGATACCTGTTACCGCGCGTTGTGGAGTTCAGGCACGTCAGGCCGCTAGCCTGGGTGGGTGGAGTCCTCTGCTAGCGCCCAAACCGCGAGACGTCTCGACGCTGCGCTCGAATCGAACGCACAGACGCAGGAGCTGATGCCACGTCGTCGCCCCACGCAGGAACGCAGTCAACGCAAGTTCGACGCCCTGCTGGCCGCATCAAGGGATCTCCTCAGCGACGTCGGATTCGAGTCCTTCACCTGCGAGGAAGTAGCGGCCCGGGCCGAACTGCCCATCGGCACGCTCTACCAGTTCTTCGCCAACAAGTACGTCATCGTCTGCGAGCTGAACCGGCAGGACCTCGTCGGAGTACAGCAGGAGCTCGCAGAGTTCAACGGCGAAGTTCCCTCCCTCGACTGGCTCCGATTCCTCAACAAATTCGTCGACCACATGGCAGGCATGTGGATGTCGGACCCGTCGCGCCGTGAAGTCTGGCTGGCCATGCAGTCGACACCGTCGACCCGCGCCACCGGCGTCATCCACGAACGCGAATTCGCCGACCAGGTCGCCAAGATGCTCGGACCACTGACCCCGCGCACTCCCCGAGCCAAACGCAACCTCATGGCCCAGGTTCTGGTGCACGTCGTCTATTCGATGCTCAACTTCTCCGTCCAGGACGGCCAGAGCCACGAGGACGCCGTCGCCGAACTCAAACAAATCATGACGGCCTACCTCCTCGTCGCCGAGAAACAATCCCGTCGCTCCGGCGCAGCCGCCGTCGACTGACCCCCTGTTTTCGGGACCGAACGTGACGTTCGGTCACTTGGAGTGACCGAACGGTTCATTCGGTCACCATGAAGGGGGCCCAGACGCCGAAACGCCGGCCCATCGGAGATGGACCGGCGTCGGGCTGAACTACTGACTCATTCCTCCAGAATTGCCACGGCGGCGGCGATGTCGCCGTCGTGGGTCAGGGAGAGGTGGATCTTCACCGTCGGCAGGAATTCGAGAGCCATGCCGTGCAGTTTGATCGAAGGTCGACCCCAGGCGTCGTTGACGACCTCGATCAAGGGGTACGGGTTGTCTCCGATCTGCGGAGGCCGAGCGAAGCGCGAGGTTGCCCAGGCCTTCAGCACGGCTTCCTTGGCGGCCCACCGTGCTGCGTAGTGGCGGGCCGGGTCGGAACTCTTCGTCGCCGCGTGCCGACGCTCACCCGCGGTGAAGCTGTCGCGGATCATCGTCGTGCCTGCCTTCTCCATCTGCTCGGCGAAGTCGGACACGGTCACCAGGTCGAAACCTACTCCCAGGATTGCCATGTCTACTTGCACCCCGGCAGACCCGAGCGGTAGACGTCGTCGTCGCCGAGACGTGCGTCGTCGGTGAGCAGGACGTCGGCTTCGAGCTCGCGGGACTGGGCCGACGGTGTTCCGTCGTGCCCGAGCCTGCGGTCGTCGGGACGCTCGTACAGTGCGTCGCCTCCGACCATCGCGGAGATGAGCCTGCGCTGACCGGCGATACGACGCTCGTTGGATCGAGCGACGTACTCGTCGCGGCGCTCGGCCGGAACGGCCTCGATGAACGCCTGCGGGTGAACCACTGCGATCAGCCCGGACACGTGTCCGAAGCCGAGCGAGGTCAGCAGTCCGGCCTTCAGCGGCACCGAGTCACCGAAGCGAAGCGGTTCACGTGCCCAGACGAGGTGTTCGAACTTCGTCATCTTGTCGTCGACGCAGTCGAGGCTGCGGTTCGGCGGGATGACACCGTTCGCCAGGACCTGGCACAGACCGATCAGCTGGAACGCTGCGGCTCCACCCTTCGAGTGTCCGGTGAGGCTCTTCTGCGACACGACGAACAGCGGCGCTCCGTCGCTGCGGCCGATGGCCTTGGCGAGGCGGGTGTGCAGCTCCGCCTCGTTCGGGTCGTTGGCCGCCGTCGAGGTGTCGTGCTTGGAGATCACGGCGACCTCGTCGGCAGTGACGCCGAGTGCGTTCAGAGACAACGCGAACGTCGAATCCTTGCCGCCGCGACCGGCACTGAGCGCACCGAGTCCCGGAGCCGGGATGGAGGTGTGCACACCGTCGCCGAACGACTGTGCGTACGCGACCACACCGAGGACAGGCAAGCCCATCTCGAGCGCCAGGTCACCGCGGGCCAGCAGGATGGTTCCGCCGCCCTGCGACTCGACGAATCCGCCGCGCCTGCGGTCGTTGGCCCGCGAGAACCGTCGATCGCTGATTCCCTTGGCCGACATCGCTGCCGAGTCCGCGGTGGCCGACATGTCGCCGAAGCCGATGATGCCTTCGGTGCTCAGGTCGTCGAAGCCGCCGGCCACGACGAGCTGCGCCTTGCCCAGCTTGATCTTGTCGACGCCTTCCTCGACGGAGACCGCCGCGGTGGCGCAGGCTGCGACGGGGTGAACCATCGCACCGTAGCTACCGACGTACGACTGAACCACGTGCGCCGCAACGACGTTCGGCAGTGCTTCCTGCAGGATGTCGTTCGCACGAGCGTCGCCGAGCAGCGTGTCGATGTACAGCGAGCGCATCGACTCCATGCCGCCCATACCGGTGCCCTGGGTGTTGGCGACCAGCGTCGGGTGGGTCCACCGCATCAGTTCCGACGGGTTGAAGCCCGAGGAGATGAACGCGTCGACCGTGCAGACGATGTTCCACAGGGCGACTCGATCGATCGAGCTGGCCATGTCGGCGGAGATTCCCCACTTGGTGGGATCGAATCCGGTCGGAATCTGTCCACCCACGGTGCGGGTGAGCTTCATCTTCCGCGGTACGCGAATCTCGGTGCCGGCCTTGCGCGTCACCTGCCAGTCGCTCGAGTCGGCGACGGGCGTGATCAGCGTGTGCTCCGGATCGGCAGCGGCGAACGACCGTGCGTCGAGCTCGGTTCCGACGACGAACGTGAGGTCGTTGTCGAGGAAGATCGACGTCATCAGCGGTGCGGTGTTACCGACCATCGCGCCGTCGTCACCGTAGGTACGGATACCGCACTTCTCGACGACGGTGTCGTGGTACTTGTCGGCGATGTCCTCCTCGGGGACGAAATCTCCGGACTCGATGTCGTACCAGCCGGGCTTGGGGTCGTTCTCCCAGGCGATGAGGCCGGTGTTCCACGCGAGTTCGAGAACTCCTGCCGCGGACAGCTGCTCGTCGACCTCCATCTCGAAGCGGGTGCGGGCCGAGCCGTACGGTCCGAGCTCGCCTGCACCGACGATGACGACCAGGTCCTTCGGGTCGACGTCGAGCGCGGGCCATGCCGGAGCAGTCGTCGCGGCGAGACGCGGCGGTGCGGGCAGTGCGGCGATGACCGAACTGTCGGCGTCCTCCGTGACCTTGTCCGACGCAGCGGCTGCCGCCTCACGAGCGAGCTCGACGAGGTTGAGCTTGGTGTTGGCCAACCCACCGGTGAGGTCCGCGAGCAGCGGAGCCTCCGCGGCCCGACGACGTGCCGACGGCTCGCTGAGCTTCAGCAGCTCGGTGGCCATCTCGTCGGTCGACCAGGTACGGACGCCTTCGGCCTCGACGGCTTCGACGATCGGGTCGTTTCCGCCCATGAGGCCGGTTCCACGAACCCACCCGATATGAGCGTGGGCGATGGACACGCGCTCGGCCCAGTTCTTCTCCGAACCCCACTTCGCCGCGATGGCGTCGAGTGCGGCCTTCGACTCGCCGTACGCGCCGTCGCCACCGAACATTCCGCGGTTCGGGGAACCGGGCAGCACGACGTGCAGGTGAGTGTCGATGTCGCTGTCGTAGCCGATCTTCGACAGTCCACCGATGAGACGTTCGACCGACCACAGGAGCACACGCATCTCCATCTCGGCGCGGCCACCGGCGTCGGTGAGTTCCCCGACGACGCGTGGTGCGGCGAACGGGAACAGCAGCGTCGGCGTGATGCCTGCCTTGACCAGTGTCTTCGCTCCACCGGCGTTGTCGACCTGATCGCTGCCGATCCACTCGATGAGCGCGTCGACGTCGGTGTACGACGCGATGTTCGCGGGCACGACCCACAGCGTCGCTCCGGCGCGAGCATTGTCGCGGTAGAGGGCGCGGTAGAAGCCGAGGCGCTCGTCGTCCAGACGTGAGGTGGTGACGAAGACCGTCGCTCCCCCGCCGAGCAGCTTGGCTGCAACGGACGCCGCGATAGATCCCTTGCTGCCTCCGGTGATCACGGCGACCTCGTCGGACCAGACGCCCTTCTCCTCGGAGTCGAGCGCGATCGTCGCGATGCGGCCGTAGGTCTCGGCGAGAACAGCCTTCGCTTCGTTCTCCGCCTTGGCCTTCCACCACTGTGCCTGTGCAGCAACGGCTTTTCCTGCGCCGGCGAAGGACTCCACGGCAAGCTCGCCTGCAGTACCGAGCCACAGACGGGCCAAGTCCTCACGGGCGGTTGCCCAACGGTCGTCGATCAGCACCGCTCGGCGAGCGTCGAATGCCGGGGCGACGAGTCGCGGCCAGTCCGAACCGAGCTCTGCGGCAACCAGATCCACCAGAGCGGCGTCCGGGTTCTCCTCCGCGAGCGCGTTCGGTGCATCGGCGAGACCGAGCTGTTCGAGTACGAGGCGGGCTGCCGAGGCAAGCACACCGCCGCGTCCGGTGATGTGCTCGGTGAACTCGCCCAGTGCTGCTGCGTCGACGGTTCCGCCGCCTCCGCCGCCTGCGGCAGGCAGTGACACCGCGACACCGCGACGTGCCGCCACCGAAGCGACTGCGGCGTCGATGACCGCGTCGACGGCACCGCCGTCGGCGAGAGGTCCGTCGGCGAGTCCGCCCAGCGCACCGCCGCGAACCGAAGCGCCGTCACGGGTGCCGAGGGCGACCTCGGCGGTGACGTGGTTGGCCCAACCGTCGCCCAGTTCCCAGGTCTTCTTGACGCGGTCCGCGATGGACGCAGGGCGTCGTCCCGAGGGACCGAAGACCTTGCGCAGGTGGTCGTTGATCGAGTCGCTCAGCACGGGGCCGAACGGCTTGTAGGTTCGGGCCAGCTTGTTGACGGTGCCGGAGAGCGCACCCATGTCGGCATCGGCGGCACCGTCGATGGCACCGAGCGACAGCTCCGAACCGAGGTCGACCAGCAGCTGGTTACGACGCGAGGAGACGCCGTCGCACAGTGCCTCGATGGTGTCGGCGGGGCCGATCTGATCGAGCTGCAGCTTGGTCCACAGACCGATGAGGATCTTGGTGGCATCCGCTGCACTGAACCCGATGTCGTCGGGACGCGGGCCACCGGACGGCGCCGCAGCGGGTGCGGCGGCAGGAGCTGCGGCTGCCGCAGTCGGAGCAGCAGGCGCAGCCGTCTCGGCAGGTGCCTCCTCTTCCTCCACCGGAGCGGGGTCGGTGTCCGTGCCGTAGACGATTGCAGCTTCGCGCTCGACATTGAGGACCTCGACGGGGAATCCGAAGCGGCCCGGCAACTTCAGCGTCTGCGACGCGAGGTTGGCGACGGTCGGTGTTGCGCTGAGCCCGATCTCGACGAAACGCTCGACGCCCAGTCCGCCGTCGGCCTCGTCGGCGAACAGCAGATCCTGCGTCTCGATCCAGCGAACGGGGCTGGCGAACTGCCACGCGAGCAGCTCGGTCAGCACGACGCGGCACAGATCGTGCGAACGCTCGGCCCAGGAATCGAAGTCCGCGAGGACGTCGTTCAACGGCTCGGACGGTACGAGGTCCGCGATCTCCTGGATGAACGAGCGTTCGAGGCTGAACGGCCTCGGCACCAGGTTCGGCACGTAGCGGCCGATCAGGATCTCCGGGTCGAGATCCTCGGGCAGCAACGCCTGCAGGCGGTTACGGAAGTCGTCGACTCCCCCGCGCAGAACCGTCGAGTGGAACGGCACGTCGATGCCGGGAACCATGATGTAGGCGGCCTTGCCACCGAATTCCTCACGGCGCACGGCGATCTTCTTCTCCAGCGCGTTCAATCCGTCGACCGTGCCGGCGATCGCGTACTGCGAGCCGCGCAGGTTGAGGTTGACGATCTGGAGGAATTCGCCTGTCTCCTCGGCCACACCGGCCACGAACGCCTGAACGTCGTCGTCGGCCAGACCGATCTGCGACGGACGGATGGCGGCCATGCGGTAGTTGCTTCGTCCCGCCGCATCGCGGGGAACGAGTGCATGCATGGCGGAGCCGCGCTGGAAGACGACCTCGAGGACGGCTTCGAGCGGGAGAACGCCGGCGACGGCGGCGAGTGCGTTGTACTCACCGACCGAGTGCCCGGCGAGGATCGAGTTCTCCACGAACACACCGGCTTCACGAAGTTCGGCAACCTGTGCGACACCGAGGACCGCCATGGCGACCTGGGTGAACTGCGTCAGGTGCAGGACACCGTCGGGGTGCTTGTGCGTGACGCCGCGGGCCTTGAGAGACGTCGGGTTGTCCCGCACCACAGCGAGAATCGAGAATCCGAGTGCCTGACGGGTGTGCTTGTCGGCACGCTCCCAGACCTCACGTGCGGCCTTGGACCGAGCGCGAGCGTCGAGACCCATGCCCTGACGCTGGATGCCCTGGCCGGGGAACGCGTAGACCGTCTTCGGTGCTGCCGTACGAGCGGTCGCGACCATGACGAGTTCACCGTCGACGCGGCAACCCACCTCGATGAGCTCGGCGCCCTGGTCGAATCCGGTGCGGTCGACGCGCACGTCGATCTCGGCGCCGGGGCGCACCATTCCGAGGAACCGTGCAGTCCATGCAGTCAAGCGACGCGGCGGGGTCTTGGTGTCCGCGTAGTCGATCGCGGTGACAGCTTGCTGGGCGGCAGCGGAGAGCCACATGCCGTGCACGATCGGGCTGCCGAGGCCGGCGAGAAGTGCCGCCGGGTCGGAGGTGTGAATCGGATTGTGATCGCCCGAAACCTGAGCGAACGCAGCCATGTTGCGCGGTGCGACGATAGTGGCCTGACGACGACGGCGACGCGGAGTGTCCTTGGCGTCGGCCGAGACCGAACCGCCGGCACGGGCCGGGTCGGACAGCTCGCCCTTGCCGGTGCGCCCGCGAATCGCGAAGCGCTCCACCAGAGTCGCGACGGCCGGTGCTTCGGTGCCTTCACCGAGTGCAGCGCCGATCTCGACGGTGACCTCGACGACGCGGCCGAGGTCGGTGTCGAGCACCTCTCCGGCTTCGGCCTTGACGACGAGGATCGACGGGTCGGTGGGGAGCGTTCCGACGAGATCGACCGAGTGGTCGAGGTGGACCAGGTCGAGCATTCCCTCGATCACGTCTATTCCAGACGCGGTGCGCGTGGCACCGAGAACGGCGAAGACAGCAGGCCAGCATGCGCCGACGAGCACGTCGGGAACAGCCTTGCCGCTGACGGTCAGCGACTCGGGCAGGCCCGAACCGGTGACGCCTGCGTGGTCGGCGACCATGTCGGGGATCCAGGCGAGGCTGATACGCGCGGCACCGCCCTTGACCTTCGGGAGTTCCTGTCCTGCTGCAACTCCGAGAAGCGCGGACATCGCTTTCTGTGCATCCTCGGCGGTGACGACGGGTGCGCCTCCGTCGATGGTCGATGCGGGAACCGTCAGGCGGATCCGAACCTCTTTGCCGGGAGCGAGCGGAACCGTCAGCTCGACGTGCTCCGAATCCACGACGGTGAGGCTCGCGCCGGTCTGAGGATGCGTGGCGACGGACTCGGAATCGACGACCCACTCGGCGACGTCACCGAGACGTGCGACGGGGTTCTGCGTGGTCCGCGACGCCCAGTTGACGTCCGGTGCTGCGAGAACGATGCCGAGAAGGCCGGGGGCGACGTCGGAGTTGCGACGGCTCGACACGGACTCGGCCTCGACACCGTCGGCGAGGAGTTCGTCGGCGGTCGCCTTCTCGAAGCGATCGAGCAGTTCTCCGACGGGCTCGTCGACGCGAGTGATGCCTGCGACGGCGACCGTGCCGGGAATGATGCAGACCTGGTCGGCGGAGTAGCGAGCATCGTGTGCCTGCCACAGCGAGTCACTGCGCCACCAGCGTCGAACGTCACCGTCGACGACGGGAACGAAGTTGACCGGCTTGCCGGGCATCCGGCACAGCGCGGTGAAGAACGTGATGTCGGCGGGGTGCAGTACCACCTCGG
Organism: Rhodococcus sp. 114MFTsu3.1; assembly: GCF_000383555.1. Classification (NCBI taxonomy): domain Bacteria; kingdom Bacillati; phylum Actinomycetota; class Actinomycetes; order Mycobacteriales; family Nocardiaceae; genus Rhodococcus; species Rhodococcus sp. 114MFTsu3.1. The sequence goes on from NZ_KB911564.1 coordinate 37,844, forward strand.
ACGCGTCCGGGAACTGCGCGACGAGCGAGCGAATCGCGGCTCGCGGGCGTTCGAGGGTGTCGACGTCGGCGAACAGCGTCGGGATGGGGCCGCGATCGACCGGGTGCAGACGAGCTTCGGCGCGCTGCAACATCTCGAGGAAGCGAGTACGCCAGGTGACGTCGAGCCACACCGATTCGCGTGCCTCGGAGACTGCGTCGGTGAACTCACCGCCGCAGTCGAACTCCTTGTGGACGTCCGCACCGACAGCCAAGTCCAGGTAACGGGTCAGCCACTGCAGGTACGTCATGTCCTCGACGTCACCGAAGTACGGCTTCGCGGTGCCGTCGAGTGCGGCGATGATCTCGTCGCGACGCTTCGCAACGGCGTCGGCGTCTCCGGCGACGTCGTCGAGCAGACGGCCGCAGCGCGAGGCCGCGTTGTCGATCTCGTGGATGTCCGCACCGAGCTGGCTTCGGCCCGAGGCCATTCCGCCGCCGGCGGTACCTGCACCGACCCAGTCGGGAGTGCCGGGGGTGTCGGCGAGAAGCTGCTTGACGTCGGCCGACGTCGTGGCTTCGAGTGTTGCCATCGCGGCGGTTCCGACGAGGATGCCGTCGAGCGGCATCTTGGGGTATCCAGCTGCGAGCGACCAACGGCCGGTGAGGTATTCGGCTGCCTTCTCGGGGGTGCCGATGCCGCCGCCGACGCAGATGACGAGGTTCGGCCGTGCGCGGAGCTCGGCGTAGGTGGAGAGGAGAAGATCGTCGAGGTCTTCCCACGAGTGGTGGCCACCTGCGCGGCCGCCCTCGATGTGGGCGATGACCGGGAACGTCGGAACTTCACTGGCGATGCGGATGACCGCGCGGATCTGCGCGACGGTTCCCGGCTTGAACGCAACGTAACTGAAGCCGGCCTCGACCAGATCCTCGATGATCGTGACGGCTTCGTCGAGCTCCGGAATACCTGCGGTGACGACGACACCGTCGAACGCGGCGCCTGCTGCACGTGCACGCGGGACGAGACGCTTGCCGCCCACGTGGAGCTTCCACAGGTACGGATCGAGGAACATCGAGTTGAACTGCACGGCGCGGCCCGGTTCGAGCAGCCCACCGAGCCTGTCGACGTGATCGGCGAAGATCTGTTCGGTGACCTGACCGCCGCCGGCGAGCTCGGCCCAGTGACCTGCGTTGGCGGCAGCGGCGACGATCGCGGGATCCACCGTCGTCGGCGTCATGCCGGCGAGCAGCATCGGCGAGCGACCGGTGAGCTTGGTGAACGAGGTCTCGACGACGACGCGACCGTTCGGCAGCGTGATCGGCTTCGGCGCGAACTCGGACCAGGACGGCTGCACCTCGGGTGCTGCGCCCGGAGTCAACAGGTTGCGATGCCCACCGCGAGTGGAGGCGGCGATGATCCCGACGCCCTGGCCGCGCAGAGCGGGCACGGTCATACGGGTGAGGATGTCGCTCGGTCCGAGGTCCAGGATCCAGTCGGCACCGGCGGCGATGACGCTGTCGATTTCCGCGACCCAGTCGACGGGATCGACGAGGATCCGCTGGGCCAGGCTGCGTGCCACGTCGACGTCCAGGCCGGCGCGAGCCGCCCACGACGCGACGAGATCGACTGCATCGGCCAGTGCGGGGTGATGGAACCCGACCTCGACCGACAGGAGTTCGAAGACCGGCGAGAACACAGCGCCGCCGCGCTTCTTCGCGTCGCGCTCACGCTCTTCCTGCGCGCCGATCTGCTCGGCGCGTTCCTGAACGCGCGCGAGCTGCGCGGGAGGACCTGCCAGCACGACGCGTCGGCGGCCGTTGCGGATGGCCAGCACTGCCGAACGCTCGGGTGCACCGTCGACGGCGAGTTCGTCGACGATCGCCTGAAGACGCTCGGGTTCGACATTGGACACGGACACCATCGGTGCACGGTCGGCAGCGCCGAGGATGCCGCGACGACGTCCGACGAGGCCTGCTGCGGCGCCGATGAGCTGCGCGACGGCCAGAAGCCGTGCATCCTCGCGGCCGGCGGACTTGACCGACTCCGCGGCGATGAGGCCCTGCGAGTGACCGACGACGGCCACCGGTGCAGCGTCCTCCGGGTCCAGTCCCTGCAGCTTCAGTGCACGGAGCGCAGCGACCTGCGTGAGAAAGACACCGGGCAGGGACACCGCGGCGGACGTGAGCGCGGCCTCGGACGGACCGAAGGAGCCTGCGCTCGAGGGGTCGTCGGCGAGGTCCTGCTCCAACATCCAGCCGATCGGGTCGAAACCGACCGAACGCACGACGAGGAGGTCGTCGGCGACCGGCGCCAGGATGGCCGCTGCTTCGTTGACCAGATCGGTCAGCTCGGGCTCGAGCGCCGAGTCACGAGCGAGTTCCTCGAGGGAACTGAGCCACGGCGATCCCTGACCGCCGAACGCGAGAGCGTAAGGCTCACCGGCCGCAAAACGGTCTGCGAGGGTACGAGAACCGCCACCGCTCTGGGGAGATCTGCCCTTGCCCTGTCCGTGTGATGGTGTGCTCTCGTTGATCGTCAAGTGCTCTGATTCCTCTCGTGAGCAACTCCGGGGGGGCCAGGGCTGCTTCGTCGTTGGCATTCGTCGTCGGTGCCGTAGAAGCGGAATCGAGGAGCGCATCCGTCGTTGGCTTTCGACGTGGCTCTATCCGCGTGAGAACAAGGTTGACACAAAATCATGAGGAAATCCTCACGTTTCGTATGACGTCCTACTGCTACCCGCCAGTAAGCAGCTGAACTGCAGTTTTCGTACCGATCGTCCAACTCGCCAGTAACAAACATCGGTGCAGGCAGCGCGCCGATGCACACCGAGAAAACATGAGGAAATCCTCATGTCAATCGTTATCATTCCGTTATGTGAGCCTGACCACACCACGCGCTGCACCCGAAACTGTCGGAGCAGCCCTGTACCTTCCCCGCCACGCAACCAACAGGGGGGTTCATGTATTCACCAGTTACACATATCCATTCACACGGCACCGACGACGACCGTGTCGCGCGGGAAGCACTCGGCGAACAGCAGGACGAGGTCGCTGCCCTCGTCGCCGCCATCGACACGACGTTGTCTCGGGACGCGTCGCCCTATTGGTTCCCGGGCTGGGAGGGTGAAATCGAGGCCGCCTTGCTCGACGCCGTGTTCGCAGCCCGGGCGAGCTACGGCGGACAGACCAGCGGCGTACGTCGCGTCATCGCTCGGTGGCGTGCGCACCGAGGCGACGGCCCGCTCGACGATCTCTCTTTCCTTGCATCGTTCGTCGACGACACCGGCGATCTTGACGACGTGCTGGGCAACCGCCAGCGTGTTGCCGGAAACTCCACCACCAAAGCGGAGGCAGCCGCGAAGGCCGCCGCAACTCTGATCGGGATCGGTGTCACCGGTTCGAAGGACCTCGCCAATGCGGACGCCGACCGCCACCGATATTCGGCCCAGGCCGAGGCGTTCACGTCGGTCACCGGCATCGGTTTCAAGACCTGGCGGAGCCTGGTGTACCTCGTCGGCATTCGAGACTCCGAGGACTCGCTGCTCGTGCAGTTCGTGTCGAATGCCATCGGCGAACAGGTCGACGAATGCGGAATGCTCGAGTTGACGAGGCACGCCGCCGAGGAACTCGGCACGGATTCACAGACACTCCGTCACGCCCTGTGGCGTGAGCTCCGCCGCGCTTCGTCGACGAAAAAGGCTGCCGTCTAACCCTTTTCGATCAACACGGCCACACCGTCGAGAATTCGCTCGACACCGAACCGGTACTCGTGGACGGGATCGCTCGCAGCCTCGTGATGCATCGCTGCGGCGGTCCCGACCCGCGACGACACCGTGTACCGGGACGGATCCATCACCGATTCCAGAACCGGAGCAGTCGCAGACCACCACTGCTCGTCCGTCATGCCGGAGTCCTCGCGCACTCGATCGACCTGAGCGAGCGCCCGTGCGCTACCCGCAACATGATTGAGCACCAACGTCAGCACCGAGTCCATCTGTACGTCCGTGAGACCGATCCCATCGAGGACCCGAAGTTCGGCCTCGTACTTGTCACTGACGTTGGGACCCAACACAGCCCGGCCACCCTGAGCATCGAGAACCCACCGATGCCGGCGGATCAGGTGCCAGTTCTGCTCGGCGACGAACCGCAACCCGGCGCGCCAGTCACCCGACGACGCCGGCTCGTCGAGAGCCGAGTACAGGCCCTTCTGCACGTGGTCGATCATCAAGTCCACCAGATCTTCTCGACCGGGAACATGGGTGTACAGCGACATCGTCCCGACACCGAGCCGATCCGCGATCCGCCGCATCGACACCGCGTCGAGGCTCTCGGAATCGGCAATCGAGACCGCTGCGTCGACGATCGAGTCGATCGTCAGACCTGTCCTGCTCTTCTTCGCGCCCACTCGCCACAACAATCCGAGCGTGCGCGCAGGATCGAAACCCGTCTCGTTCTTTCCGGCCACCCGTCGAACAGTACGCTGTACGCTCTGGTTTCCCGGACCTCGATCGCATGAGTGCGCCATCGGAGCGCCCAGACGGCATGAATGGAGCTTTCATGCGCTTGCGGATACTCCAACCACCGCGTTGTAGACTTGCCGAGCACTCGCGCGAGTGGCGGAATTGGCAGACGCGCTGGATTTAGGTTCCAGTGTCTCAGGACGTGGGGGTTCAAGTCCCCCCTCGCGCACCACCATCTCCCGTCGATCGGCAGATCCCTAACTACCTCGAGTAGTAGAGCCTCGGGTAACGTCGTGGTGTGGCAAAATCTCGCTCTCACCATCGACCGGCGCTCATTGCGCTGGTTCTCGTGTCAGCGGTCGCATGCCTGGCCCTCGGATGGTGGCAGTGGGAACGGTTCGAATCCGTCGGTGGCGACGGCCAGAATCTCGGCTACGCGTTCCAATGGCCCCTGTTCGCAGCGTTCGTGATCTACGCCTATCGCAGGTTCGTCCAGCTCGAAGGCGATGCCGAGGCCGCGGAGGACGAAGACCAGGTAGCTCCCACCGAGGACGTCGTTCGCGAGATACCCGCGGACCTGCTCCCTCAACGCCCCACCTACACCGAGGACGACATCGACGACGTCGAGGCTCGGCAACTTCTCGAATACAACACCTATCTCGCCGAGCTCGACCGCTCCCGCGAGTGAAGACAGGAGCACGACGACCGTGAGCCAAGCAGCACCGAAGCCCGTTACCGCCGACAAGAAGAAGATCGCGTCGGCTCTGCTGCGCTACCGCGTCCTGGCGTACATCACCGGTATCTGGCTGCTCGTGCTCACCGGCGAGATGGTCGCCAAGTACATCTTCAAGGTCGAGAACGTTCCCAGTTGGATTGCCGTGGTGCACGGCTGGGTGTACCTGATCTACCTGATCCTCACGGTCGACCTGGCCATCAGGGTCCGCTGGCCTGCCGGCCGTACCATCGGCACCCTGCTTGCCGGCACCATTCCGTTCCTGTCGTTCTACGTCGAGCACATCAGGACAAAGCAGGTCAAGACCGATTTCGCCCTCTGACGTTCAACACGTCACGCTCTGCGGATCGACGCCGGCAAGCGCATTGAGCACCACCTGCTGCGCCACCGGATCGTAGGAAATCCCTGTGTGGTCGACCGTGTCGGCTGGGCACAGATCCTGCAGAATCACGTTGCGAGCGCCTTCGCCCTGCAGCAACGACGCCGTATAGGGAACAACCTGGTCGTACCGAGTGACGACAACGGTGTACTCCACCCCGGGCACGGTGTCGCTGGGAACGTTGATCCGCGCGAGGGCGTCGTCGACCGGTGGGCCGAACGCCGGAATTCCCACCTGCCCCGAACCACCCGAGATGTCGTCGTTCCGCGGAGTCGACTCCCGATTCGGCGGGGACAGCGCGACAATCTTCGACGTGCGATCAGCCCCACCGAGGAAACGCACGTAATACCGCGGGACCGTTCCGCCTTTGGAGTGTCCGACGATCGCGACTTTCTGCGCACCGGTGGCGGCCAGGACCTCGTCCACGAACGCGGAGAGCTCCACGGCACTGTGCTCGATCGAGTCGAACCCGCCGACGGGAATGCCCTCTGGCGCACCGTAATTCAGCGCAAACACGCAGTATCCGTCTGCCACGAGGCGCGGAGCGAGCGACGCCCAGTTCGCGAACGAGTTCTCGAGAAAACCGTGCACCAGAACCACCGGTTCCGGATGCGACGACGACGGGACGCACGAGAAGTCGTTGACCTCGGGCAGCGACGCCTCCGGATGAATCGCCGAGAACAGCAACGCCTCGGAGAACGAGTCGGACGGCGCCGCGGATGCAGCGCCACCCGACGAGGCCGCCCATAGCGCAGCAACCGACGTCAGGACAGTCACGACCGTGCGCTTCACGGCCATCAGTGTCCTACGAGCCGAGCTGCTGCAGTGCCGGAATCAACAAAGCCAGAGCCCGCCCGCGATGCGATGCCGCATCCTTCTCCTCCGGACTCAGTTCGGCTGCCGAGCGGCCGTCGCCCTCCGGCACGAACACGGGATCGTAACCGAAACCGTTCTCACCCAGCGGACTTCGTGCGATCACACCACGCCACTCACCCCGGACGACGGACTCGGAACCGCCAGGAACGACGAGAGCGCACGCCGACACGAAGCCCGCTCCCCTGCGTTCGTCGGGAACGTCGGCAAGCTGCGCGAGCAACAACTCGGTGTTGGCGTCGTCCTGACCGTGCACACCCGACCATCGCGCCGACAGAACACCCGGCATCCCGTTCAACGCATCGACTTCGATACCCGAATCGTCCGCGACACAAGGCAATCCCGTTGCCGCAGCACCGTCACGCGCTTTGGCGAGCGCATTCTCCTCGAAGGTTGCGCCCGTCTCGGGTGCCTCCGGAAACTCCGGTACCTCGTCCAGACCGACCAACTCGACTCCCGAGACGCCTGCCGCATCGAGTACCCGACGCAGCTCGCGCAGCTTCTTCGCGTTGCGGCTGGCGACCAGCAGTGTCGACTCAGCCACCGAACTTCTTCTTCGGCGCGTCGGTGGCGGCGGGCTCCGGCAGCTCACCCGGGTACGGTTCGGCGAGCGCAGCCTTCTGTACCTCGAACAACTTCTCGATGCCGTCCAACGCCGAATCCAGCAGCTTGTCCAGCGTCGAACGAGGGAACGTTGCACCCTCGCCCGTCCCCTGAATCTCCACCAACGTGCCCGTATCGGTGGCGACGACGTTCATGTCGACCTCGGCGCGCGAATCCTCCTCGTACGGCAGATCGAGCCGAACCCGGCCGTCGACTACGCCGACGCTGACCGCTGCGATCGCACACGAAATGGGCTGCGGATCAGCCAGACGCCCCGCAGCACGCAAGTACGTGACCGCATCCGACAACGCGACGAACGCGCCCGTGATCGCCGCGGTTCTCGTGCCACCGTCCGCCTGAAGCACATCGCAATCCAGAGCGATGGTGTTCTCGCCGATCGCGGCAAGATCGATGCACGCGCGCAACGACCGACCGACCAGCCGAGAAATTTCCTGGGTCCGACCGCCGACCTTGCCCTTCACGGACTCACGGCCACTGCGAGTGTGCGTCGCAGCCGGAAGCATCGCGTACTCCGCCGTCAACCACCCGAGCCCGGAGCCCTTGCGCCAGCGCGGAACACCTTCCTCGACACTGGCCGTGCACATCACCCGCGTGTTACCGAACTCCACCAGCACCGAACCCGCGGGATTGCTCGTGAACCCCCGCGTGATCTTGATGGTCCGAAGCTCGTCGTCAGCTCTTCCGTCTTCTCGTCTCGACACACAGCCAGACTAGTTGGGTCATTCCGCAGGCTCCACTCCCGGCTCAGCTGGGTCATTCCGCAGGCTCCACTCCCGGCTCAGCTGGGTCATTCCGCAGGCTCCACTCCCGGCTTGGCTGATCAGCCTGAAAAGCGCGTCAGACGGTGAACACATCTCCCGGTGAGACGGCATGCACGGGCCCACTGAATTCGGCTTTCGCCTCGGCGATCACGTCTTCGCGGGATGTCCAAGGTGGGATGTGGGTCAACAGCAGTTCGCCGACGCCTGCGTCGCGGGCGAGTTGACCTGCCTCGGTTCCCGAAAGGTGAACTCCGACCGGGCGGTCCGGGCTGTGCGTCCACGACGCTTCCGACAGCAGCACATCCGCGCCCTGAGCGATGTCGCGCACTGCCTGACACATTCCGGTGTCTCCGGTGTAGGCGAAGATCTTGCCCGCGCCGGTGGTGATGCGCATTCCGTAGGACTCCGGCGGGTGGTAGACCAGCCGGGTCGTCACCGACAGTTGTCCGTGACGAATGGTGCGCCCGTCGGCCCAGCGGCGGAGGTCGAGAGTGTCGGACATGTCGTCGATCTGTCCCCCACATTCGGCGGAGGCGACACCCAGGCGGAACGCTGTGTCCTTGGGCCCGTAGACGACGGCGCGCCCCTCGGGCGGGTTGGGGTGGTAGCGCCTCCACACCAACAAGCCAGGTACGTCGAGGCAATGGTCCGCGTGCAGGTGGGACAGAAACACGCTGACGTCGCCCGGGTCTGCGTACCGCTGCAGTGCGCCGAGTACGCCGGGGCCGAAGTCCAGGACGACGGGCGACGTGTCCGGTTCATCGAGGAGGTAACCCGACGCGGGGGAATCGGGTCCGGACACACTGCCCGAACATCCCAGCACGGTAATACGCATGATTGTCATGCTGCCACGTCGGCGCCCGTGGCAGAAACGCATCGGCGGTTTTCACTGACGAGACCGGAAAGGTCGTCGGTCACAGTTACCGAGCTTCACTGTCGGGAAGAGCCGACCGACCTCTGCTTGCGGGCGTTGCGGGCGTCCGCGGACAGAAGCCACGCAGCGACGACTCCGCCGACGGCCCCGAACAGATGACCCTGCCAGGACACACCGGGAGTGCTGGGCAGAACGCCCCACAGAGCGCTGCCGTACAGGACGAACACGACGACGCCGATGGCGAGCTGACCCAGGTTCCGGGTGAAGAACCCACGAACGAGCAGGTAGGCCAAGAAGCCGAAGACCAGGCTGGATGCACCGATGTGATTGGAGTTGCTGCCCCCGATCAACCATGTCCCGACGCCGGCGATCACCCAGATCACGCCTGTCGCCGCCAGTCCCCTGCCGATTCCGGACAGCAGGACGAGGAAGCCGAGCACCGCGATCGGAACCGTGTTGGCGATCAGATGCGCCCAGTCGTCGTGCAGCACAGGCGCGAACAGAATCCCCCACAGACCGTCGCCGGTGCGCGGGTTGATCCCGGCGGTCTCCACACGACTGCCCGACAGAACGTCGACTACTTCCACCACCCACAGCAACAGTACGAATCCACCGGTGTACATGGCCGCCGACTGCCACAACGGGCGCTTCGGGGCCGGAGCCGGCAGGTACGGGTTCGTGCTCATCGCTGGCGCCTTTCGCGGGAGGTATGTCGCTTTTTCGAGCGTACCGCCGGTCAGGACTCGAATGCCGACGGAAAGATCTGACGGTAGGTCGGAATGCCCGCCACCGACGTGGCGTCGAGCAGCGCACGCACGATCGCCCGCTCGACGACCTCGGCCGCCACCGAGGACACCGCGTCGAGCACCGGCAGATCCCGGTTGAACGCCGTGGGCAGCGACGATTCGGTGACGACGGATCGTGTGCCCGTGGACAGCGCGAAGATCGTGTCGCCGTCGAGAGGCGAGTGGGCAGGGCGAATCGCCCTCGCCAAACCGTCGTGACCTGCGACAGCAATTCGCTTGCACGAGCCGGCGGACAGTTCGACGTCGGTCGCTACGACACCGATGGTGGTGTTCAACGCCGTCCCCTTCGGCGCAAGCGCATTCGCGTTCCACAGCTCGTGCACGTCGGGTTTGCGCATACGGAAGGCCTGCGGCCCCAGCGAGCCGACGCCCCACGGCAGACCGGTGCGCGGGTCGAACACGGATCCGACCGGGTTGGTGACGATCAACGCGGCGACCGTGACTCCGTCGGCAGGCCCTCCTTCGATGACGGTGCTGGCCGTCCCGACGCCGCCCTTGAGCACTCCGGCCCGCGCTCCGACGCCTGCGCCGACAGACCCCGTCTCGAAGTCGGTCGCCGCTGCTGCGGCCGCTCGGTACCCGAAATCGGCGGTGGGCCTGGTCGACCACTCACCGACGGGCAGATCGAAGATGACGGCGGCAGGAACGATGGGCACCACCTGATCGGGGGTGCCCATCGAGATACCGTGGCCGTGTTCTTCCAGCCATCGCATGACTCCGTCCGCTGCGGCGAGGCCGTAGGCACTGCCACCGGTCAGGAGCACCGAATTGACTTGTTGGACGGAGTGACTCGGGTCCAGGAGGTCCGTCTCCCTGGTCCCTGGCCCGCCGCCGCGGACGTCGACCGCTGCGACGGCACCACCGAGGGTTCGGACGACGGTGCAGCCGGTGGCCGCGCCCGTTCCGAGGGTGGCGTCGGGATCGAGTTCGTGATGATGACCGACGAGCAGTCCCGAAACATCGGTCAGAGAGTCACGAGGACCGGGGGAACCAGGCACGCCGAGCGCTCCTACGGGGTGAGGACCTGCACCAGGGAATCCTGCATCCAGGTCAACCAGTGGTAGACGTCGAGGTGTGGAGCTCGTGGATCGCCCTCGTCGAGAACCTCCGGGGTGTCCGCGTCGATACCCAGTGTGGTTCCGAGCGCCAACCTTACGTCGTTGAGGCCCATCAACCACGCATCCGCTTGCTCCGGCGTCAGAAGGATCTTTCCGCCCGACGCGGGGAGAGTGTCGAGAATGACGGTGCTCGAGCGCAGTTTCTCGTCGATGATCTCCGGCTCGTGCAGTCCACGCAGAGCACTGTTGAGATTGGTCGAACCGGACGGGTCGGTGTCGTCCCGATGGAAGTCCGGGAGCAGCCGAGCCAGCGCCGCATCCTCCGGCGGGGTGCTGTGTCCGGTCCGCAACCCGGTCAGGGCAGCAAGTTCGTCGGTCGGCGCAGCGGCCGCACGATCACCCAGCAGCCCGACGACCGATCCCACGAGCGACCGCAGAACCGTCGCCTCCCGCGGGTCCATCTCGGAGCGAATCTTGACACCGGAGAGTGTGTTCTTCCTGCTCCACGTACGCACTTGGTCAGAGGTCCTTGTCGTAGAAGCCGGTCACTTGTCCTGTTGCATGGTGGCCCACAGCCCGGCTGCGTGCAGCCTGCGGACGTCGGCCTCCATCTTGTCGCGCTCGCCGCTGGACACCACTGCCTTGCCCTCGGAGTGCACCTGCATCATCAGCTCGGTTGCCTTGGCTTTGCTGTAACCGAAGAGCTTCTGGAAGATGAACGTCACGTAGTGCATCAGGTTCACCGGGTCGTCCCACACGATGGTCACCCACGGAACGTCCTGAGCCTCGTCCGTCGACCGGGCTTCGGTTTCGGCGGGCACGGCCTGAGGTGAGGCTGCCAGCGTCGGCGCCTCGTCGACAATGCCCACGAATTCTTCAGCCGTCGATGAAGCCATGCCAACAGACTACGACGACGGGGGCAACCTGCACACCGTCGCCCCCGCGCCTCGTAATGTTGAGCAGGTGCCTACCGCATCGAATCACGGCCCGGACATAACGGACAGCATCCGCAGTGCCGCACTCTTCACCGACCAGTACGAGTTCACCATGCTGTCGGCTGCGCTGGCCGACGGCACCGCCGACATCCCGTGCAGCTTCGAGGTGTTCGCCCGGCGCCTTCCAGGCGGAAGGCGTTACGGCGTCGTCGCTGGTACGGCGCGTTTCCTCGGTGCACTCACCCGGTTCCAGTTCGGCGAGGAGGAGCTGGAGGTGCTCGGCACGTTCCTCGACGCTTCCACGCTGGAATGGTTGCGCAACTACCGATTCACCGGCGACGTCGACGGCTACCGCGAAGGCGACCTCTACTTTCCAGGTTCACCGATCCTGTCGGTCCGCGGCACCTTCGCCGAATGCGTGATCCTGGAAACCCTCGCACTGTCGATCCTGAACCACGACAGTGCCATCGCCTCCGCCGCCGCGCGCATGGTCGGTTCCGCGGGATCGCGACACATGATCGAAATGGGATCACGGCGCACCCACGAGGAAGCAGCGGTGGCGTCGTCGCGCGCCGCGTACATCGCAGGTTTCGCAGCGACGTCCAATCTCGAAGCGGTCCGACGTCACGGGATTCCCGGAGCGGGCACGTCTGCGCACGCGTTCACGTTGCTCTACAACAACGAGAACGGACCGGACGAGAAAGCAGCGTTCGCCGCACAGGTGCGGGCGCTGGGAGTCTCCACCACCCTGCTCGTCGACACCTACGACATCACCCAGGGCGTAGCCAACGCCATCGAGGTGGCCGGACCCGAGCTGGGCGGAGTGCGCATCGACTCCGGTGACCTCGGCGTGCTCGCCAGGCAGGTGCGCCAGCAACTCGACGACCTGGGCGCGAAGAACACCAAGATCGTCGTCTCCGGCGACCTCGACGAATACGCCATCGCCGCCCTGCGTGCGGAACCGGTGGACTCCTACGGCGTCGGCACCTCGCTTGTCACCGGATCCGGCGCGCCGACGGCAGGCATGGTCTACAAACTCGTGACCGTCGACGGACGGCCGGTCGCGAAACGCAGCAGCCACAAGGAGTCGCGTGGCGGCGCCAAGTCCGCTGTCCGGACCTCGCGAACCACGGGCACGGCCGTCGAGGAGATCGTGTTCCTGCAGGGCACCACCCCACCGATCGAGGACGGGCTGGTCGCGACCGAGCTCAGCATTCCGCTGGTGCGCGCCGGCGAGCAGGTGGACGGGTTGGGCAGCCTGCACGACGCTCGGGCACTGCTCGCGCAACGACTCGTCAGCCTTCCGTGGGAAGGACTCAAGCTGTCGCAGGGCGAGCCCGCGCTGCCGACGCGTTTCCTCTGACTCGGATGGGCGCGGCACGCGGGGGCCGTCGGAGGCAGGCAGTAGTCTTCTTCGGTGCCGAAGACCGAACTCCCCACCGTGCCCGCCCTGCTGAAGGTCGCGGTACACGCTCTCGGGGGCAAGGAAAGAAGCAACCAGCTCACCATGGCGTCGGCTGTCGCGCATTCCATCGACACCGGTCAGCACCTTGCTGTTCAGGCCGGTACCGGCACCGGTAAGTCGCTCGCGTACCTGGTTCCGAGCATCAGGCACGCCGTCGAGTCGGGCCGCACGGTCGTGGTGTCCACCGCAACGATCGCGCTGCAACGTCAGCTCGTGGATCGCGACCTACCGCGCCTCGCCGATGCACTGACCGGCGCTATCGGCCGGCGGCCGAAGTTCGCGATCCTCAAGGGCCGCAACAACTACCTGTGCATGAACAAGATCCACTCCGGTGCGTCCGAGGAGGCACCGGAAGCCGAACTGTTCGACGCTTTCGCCGTGTCCCGGCTCGGCCGCGAGGTCGTGCGTCTGACCAAGTGGTCGTCGGACACCGAGACCGGTGACCGCGACGACGTCGTGCCCGGAGTCAGCGATCAGGCGTGGCGGCAGGTCAGCGTCACCGCCCGCGAATGCCTCGGCAAGTCGCGCTGTCCCGTCGGTGAGGACTGCTTTGCCGAGCGGGCTCGCGCCGAGGCCGCACAGGTGGACGTCGTGGTCACCAATCACGCACTCCTCGCAATCGACGCCATCACCGGTATTCAGATCCTCCCCGAGCACGATGTGGTGGTCATCGACGAGGCGCACGAGCTCGTGGACCGCGTCACCGGCGTTGCCACGTCGGAGTTGTCGGCGGCGACCGTCACCGCAGCTGCCCGGCGCTGCAGCAAGTTGATCGAAGAGGAGATCGTCGACGCACTCGACGGCGCGGCCGAGAACTGGGGTGCGGTCCTGGACGATCTACCTCCCGGCCGGTGGGCAGCGCTTCCCGACGACGTGGCCCCGGCGCTGGCGTCGATCAGGGATTCCGCGTGGGCGGTGCGCACGGCGATCGGTCCGCAGAAGCCCGGGATGGCGGCAACGGACCCGGAGGCCGCTGCCGCACGCAATGCGGCGCTCGTCGCGGTCGACGAGGTTCACGATAGTGCCGTGCGGGTTCTCGAGGCATTCGACGAGCCCGACCCCGCCAAGCGTAAGGATGTCGTCTGGCACGCCGTCGACGACTTCCGGGGGAGCGTCAAACGCACGGTCCGGATGGCTCCGCTGTCGGTCGGCGGCCTGTTGCGTTCACGGTTGTTCGCTGAGTCGACGGTCGTCCTCACCTCGGCGACTCTGACGGTCGGCGGATCGTTCGACGGCCTGGCCGTGAACTGGGGTCTGCCTGCGGAGAACACGGGTCGAAGCGACACCGCCACCGCGTCCGGCATCGAGCCGCCGTCGGACACCGCGTCGTTCCACTGGAATTCGCTCGATGTCGGATCACCGTTCGACCACGCCAAATCAGGCATTCTCTACGTGGCCGAGCATCTTCCGGCGCCCGGCCGCGACGGACTGTCTCCGCTGTACCTCGACGAGATCGAGAAGTTGGTCAGTGCGGCGGGAGGCCGGACGCTCGGCCTGTTCTCCTCGATGCGTGCGGCGAAAGCCGCAGCCGAGGCGATGCGTGAACGGCTGGACACTCCGATTTTGTGTCAGGGCGACGACGCGACCGGAGCTCTGGTGGACAAGTTCGCGGCCGACGAGGCCACGTCACTGTTCGGCACTCTGTCTCTGTGGCAGGGCGTCGACGTGCCGGGCCCGTCGCTGAGCTTGGTGATTCTGGATCGCATCCCGTTTCCGCGGCCCGACGACCCACTTCTCGTCGCGAGGCAACAGGCCGTCCAATCGCGTGGGGGAAACGGATTCCTCGCGGTTGCGGCAAATCATGCGGCCCTTCTCCTGGCGCAGGGCGTCGGCCGATTGCTCCGCAGCGTCGACGACCGCGGGGTCGTCGCCATGCTCGATTCGCGGCTGGCGACGGCCCGCTACGGCGGCTACCTGCGTGCCTCACTGCCTCCGTTCTGGGAGACGTCGGACCCGGAGGTCGTACGCAAAGCTCTCACCCGTCTCGCAGGGAAGAGCTAGGACACCGGCATCTTGACCAGGCCGAGCTCGGCGTCACCCGCGAACAGATCGTGGTGCGGTAGCACTCGTACCGTGTAGCCGACGGCCCCGCTGACCGGTAGCGCGGTGTCGGTCACGAAAACCTCACCGAGCGAGTCGGTTCCGGCATGACTCATCGCGACGGTCCGGGTGTCGGTCAGGTTCTCGTTCTCGTCGACCCGACCGAGCACCGCCTGAACCGACACGTCACCGGCGGACAGGCCACCCAGCCGAACGTAGGCGCGCAACGTGAGCTTGGCGCCGATCACGGGGGTATCCGGCAAGCCTTCGCTGTCGACCTGCACGACTTCCACCGACTGCCACGACGATTCGACGCGGTTCCGGTAGGCCGCGACATCTTTCGCTCCGGCGTACTCCTCGGCATCGACTGCACGCGCCGCCTCGGCCGCGGGTGCGTACAGACCGAGGGTGTAATCGCGGACCATGCGCGATGCCAGCACCTTCGGACCCAGATGTTCGAGCGTGTGCCGGACCATTTCGATCCACCGCGTCGGGACCCCGTCGGTGCGATCGTAGAACTTCGGCAGCACAGCTTGTTCCAGCAGTTCGTAGAGTGCAGCAGCTTCCAGGTCGTCACGACGGCTCTCGTCGGCCATCCCGTCCGCCGTCGGGATCGCCCACCCGTTCTCGCCGTCGTACATCTCGTCCCACCATCCGTCTCGGATGGACAGATTCAGTCCACCGTTGAGAGCGGACTTCATGCCGGACGTCCCGCATGCTTCGAGGGGACGCAGTGGATTGTTCAGCCACACATCGCATCCCCAGTACAGATAGCGTGCCATCGACATGTCGTAATCGGGCAGGAACACGATGCGATGCCGCACGTCGGCTTCGTCGGCGAACCGGACGATCTGCTGAATCAACGCCTTGCCACCGTCGTCGGCGGGATGGGACTTGCCGGCTACCACCAACTGAACGGGACGCTCGGGATCGAGAAGCAGACGCTTCAGACGCTCCGGTTCCCGAAGCATCAACGTCAAACGCTTGTAGGTCGGTACCCGTCGCGCGAAGCCGACAGTGAGCACGTCGGGATCGAACACCGTTGCAGTCCAACCCAGTTCGGCCTCCGTCGATCCACGCTCGAGAGCCGAGCGGCGCACCCGCCGTCGGACCTCGTCGACCAACCTGCCGCGCAGTTCGTTTCTCGTCGACCACAGCCTCGCCGACGGGACCGTGGGCAGTTGTTCCCAGCCGCGCGCCTCCTCCAACGCCTCTGCTCCGACGACCTCGTGTGCCAGATCGAGCCACTCGCGCGCCGCCCAGGTCGGGGCGTGCACACCGTTGGTGACCGAACCGATCGGCACTTCGGCGCTGTCGAATCCGCGCCACAGGTCGCTGAACATCTCGCGGCTGACGATGCCGTGCAGTTTCGAGACGCCGTTGGCGCGTTGCCCGAGACGCAGCCCCATGTGGGCCATGTTGAACACGGACCTGTCGTTCTCCGCGCCCAACGCCAGAATGCGCTCCAGCGGAAGACCAGGGAGCAGCGAGGAGTCGGACGAGCCGTCCTGGGCACCGAAGTAGTGGCGGACCAGGTCGGCTGGAAAACGGTCGATGCCTGCAGGGACCGGGGTGTGGGTGGTGAACACCGTTCCCGAACGCACCGATGCCAACGCGGAATCGAAGTCCAGTCCCTTCGAGGTGACGAGTTCTCGAATGCGCTCGGCGCCGAGGAAGCCGGCGTGCCCCTCGTTCATGTGGAACACTTCCGGGTCCGGCAGGCCGTATTCGTGCGTGTACGCGCGGACGGCTCGAACCCCGCCGATTCCAGCAAGGATCTCCTGTTTGATGCGGTGGTCCTGGTCGCCGCCGTAGAGCCTGTCGGTCACGCCGCGAAGCTCAGGATCGTTGTCCGGGATGTCGGAGTCGAGCAGCAACAGCGGCACCCGTCCGACCTGCGCGATCCACACCCGTGCCCGCAACACCCGCGATCCGGGCATCGCGACGTGGATGAGGACGGGAACGCCCGACGCGTCGGCGAGAATGCGAAGCGGAAGCCCCTGCGGATCGAGCGAGGGATACCTCTCTGCCTGCCAACCGTCTGCGGTCAGAGACTGACGAAAGTAGCCGGAGCGGTAGAGCAGACCGACGCCGATCAACGGCAGACCCAGATCCGACGCCGCCTTGAGGTGGTCGCCGGCGAGGATGCCGAGACCGCCGGAGTAGTTGGGAAGGACCTCGCTGACGCCGAACTCCATCGAGAAATACGCAATTCCCGACGGCAGTGACCGTCCAGCCTCCGCGTTCTTCTGATACCAGAGCGGGCGGGCCAGGTATCCGCGAAGATCGGCTGCCAGGTTGTCCAGCTTTCGAGTGAACTCGTCGCTCCCGGCCAGTTCCTCCAGCCGCGACGGCGCGACGGCACCGAGCAACGCGATCGGGTCTCGCTCCGTGCTCGCCCACAGTTGCGGATCGATTTCCTCGAACAGCTCCTGGGTGGGCGCGTGCCACGACCAGCGGAGGTTTGTCGAGAGTTCCTCGAGGGCATGCAAGCGCTCGGGCAGGTGGGCTCGGACAGTGAACCGACGCAAAGCTTTCACGAGCGAAACCCTACCCACCGTCGACCGCGTGGTGCACCGACTTGCCGATCTGTCTCCGACACCGGCGCAGCCAGCGCGACTGCACTACGGTTGACACCGAGCACGCCGACAGCGAACTGACCCGGGCTCTCGCCTCACCGCGAGGAGTCCTCGAAGCGAAGAACGGAGCGTGAAGTGACAGGTCGACTCGGTATCGACAATGTCCTTCCAGACACATCTACCGGGAAGTATCCCGCGAAAGCGGTGGTGGGCGAGGCTTTTCCGGTGTCGGCCGACGTGTGGCGCGAAGGCCATGACGCCGTTGCCGCGACGCTGGCCGTCCGTGGCCCTGGGCTGCGTACGCCGCTGCGGATCACCATGACGCCCGGGCGTGAACCCGATACGTTCGACGCGATCTTCACTCCTACTGCTCCCGGGTACTGGATCTGCAGGATCGAGGCGTGGAGCGACCCGGTCGCAACCTGGCGCCACGCGGTCGAGGCCAAACTCGGGGTCGGGCAGAGCGCCGCGGAACTCGCGAACGATCTCGAGATCGGCGCCCGGCTGTTCGAAAGCGCTGCCGACGGTGTCCCCGCCGAGGATCGCGCTCTGTTGAAGGACGTCGTCGTCGCCCTGCGGGACACCGATCGCCAGTTGCCTGCTCGCGTGTCCCCGGCGTTCGCGTCCGCTGTCTCGGCGTTGCTGCACGAACATCCGCTGCGTGAACTGGTGACTCGGTCCAACGGCATCAACATCTGGGTCGATCGAGCGCGCGCGCTGAACGGCGCCTGGTACGAGTTCTTCCCGCGCTCGACGGGTGGATGGAACGACGACGGCAGCCCGCGTCACGGCACGTTCGCTACATCGACCGAGCAGCTCCCCCGCGTCGCCCGGATGGGCTTCGACGTGGTGTACCTGCCCCCGATCCATCCGATCGGAACGATCAACCGCAAGGGCCCGAACAACACTCTGACCCCGGGGCCGGACGACGTGGGCTCGCCGTGGGCGATCGGCTCGAAGGACGGCGGACACGACGCCATCCACCCGGAGCTGGGCACGGAAGCCGATTTTCGAGCCTTCGTCGACGCCGCCCATGCGCTCGATCTGGAGGTCGCGCTGGATCTGGCTCTCCAGGCCGCTCCCGATCATCCGTGGGCGCAGAACCACCCGGAGTGGTTCACCGTTCTTCCCGACGGCACCATTGCGTACGCGGAGAATCCCCCGAAGAAGTACCAGGACATCTATCCGGTCAACTTCGACAACGACCGACGAGGAATCTACGACGAGGTCCTTCGGGTCGTTCGATACTGGGTGTCGTTGGGCGTCAAGATCTTCCGGGTCGACAACCCGCACACCAAGCCACCGGACTTCTGGGAATGGCTGATCGCGGAGGTCAAGAAGACGCATCCCGAGGTCCTCTTTCTGGCCGAGGCCTTCACCCGTCCCGCACGTATGTACGGGTTGGCGATGCGCGGGTTCACGCAGTCCTACACGTATTTCACGTGGCGAACAGCCAAGTGGGAGCTCACCGAATTCGCCGAGGAGCATGCTCGTCGAGCCGACGATGCGCGTCCCAACCTGTTCGTCAACACCCCGGACATCCTGCACGAGAGTCTGCAGCACGGCGGTCCCGGAGTGTTCGCGCTGCGCGCTGCTCTGGCCGCGACGATGTCTCCGACGTGGGGCGTGTACTCGGGATACGAACTGTACGAGCATCAGGCGGTACGGCCGGGAAGCGAGGAATACCTCGACTCCGAGAAGTATCAGCTTCGTCCACGCGACTTCGAGGGCGCGTTGGCGCGCGGCGAGTCCCTGGAACCGTGGCTCGCCACGCTCAACTCCATCCGACGCGCACATCCCGCTCTACAGCAACTGCGCAACATCCACTTCCACAATGTGGACAACGACGCACTCATCGCGTACTCGAAATTCGATCCGGGCACCGGGGATTCGGTGCTCGTGGTGATCAATCTCGACCCGTTCGGATCGGAGGAGGGCACGATCTGGCTGGACATGCCGCAGATCGGGCTCGACTGGCACGACACGCTGACGGTCACCGACGAGGTGACCGGTCAGCAGTTCCATTGGGGTCAGGCCAATTTCGTGAAGTTGGAGCCGTGGAAGGCAGTCGCGCACATCCTTGCGCTTCCGCCCATTCCGTATCCGGCGCGTCTCGACTTGGCCTACCGCGGCAACCGGAAGTGAGTCGAACACCTTGAGCGAGAACCAGAGCACCACCGACACGGCAGCACCCAGCGCCAACGACCTGGAGTTGTTGGCGCAGGGCACGCACTACAACCCACACTCGGTGCTCGGAGCGCACCCCGCACCGGGCGGGACCGCGATCCGCGCTCTGAAGCCGAACGCGGATTCCGTCGTCGCGCGAATCGGTGGTACCGACTACCCGCTGACACACGTCGCGCACGGCGTGTTCTCGGGCCTGGTCCCGTTCGAGGATCTGATGGACTATCGGCTGGTCACGACGTGGCCGGGTGGGCATGTCTCGGTGGCCGCCGACGGCTATCGGTTCCTGCCGACCCTGGGCGAACTGGATCTGCATCTGTTCGGCGAGGGACGGCACGAAAGGCTCTGGGACATCCTGGGAGCCCATCGACAGAACTACACCACCCCCGACGGCGACGTCAGTGGTGTGTCGTTCGCGGTCTGGGCGCCTGCTGCGTCCGGGGTCACCGTCATCGGTGACTTCGACGGCTGGAGCGGTCGCAGCTTCCCGATGCGCGCTCTGGGGTCCACCGGCGTCTGGGAACTGTTCGTCCCGGACCTGCAGCCGGGTGCGATCTACAAGTACCGCATCCACGGCTCGGACGGAGTCACCCGGGACAAGGCCGACCCGATGGCGTTCGCCACCGAGATTCCGCCTGCCACCGCGTCGGTCGTCTCCAGTTCCGAGTTCGAGTGGACGGACGACGCCTGGCTCGACACCCGTGCAGGCATCGAGCCCACCGCGGCACCGATGAGTGTCTACGAAGTGCACCTGGCGTCGTGGCGTCAGGGCCTCGGTTATCGCGAAGTCGCGCATCAGCTCGCGGACTACGTCATCGAGACCGGCTTCACGCACGTCGAACTGCTTCCCGTGGCGGAACATCCGTTCGGTGGGTCGTGGGGTTACCAGGTCACGTCCTACTACGCTCCGACATCTCGTTTCGGCAGCCCCGACGATTTTCGCTACTTCGTCGATCACCTGCACGAGCGAGGCATCGGCGTCATCGTCGACTGGGTCCCCGCGCATTTCCCCAAGGACGAATGGGCGCTGGCCCGGTTCGACGGTGGCCCGTTGTACGAGCACGGCGATCCCAAGCGCGGCGAGCAGCTCGACTGGGGCACATTGGTTTTCGATTTCGGCCGACGCGAGGTCCGCAACTTCCTCGTCGCGAACGCCTTGTTCTGGCTCGACGAGTTCCACATCGACGGACTCCGCGTCGACGCCGTCGCGTCGATGCTCTACCTGGACTACTCGCGCCCCGAGGGCGGGTGGACCCCCAACATTCACGGTGGCCGCGAGAACCTCGAAGCGGTCTCGTTCCTGCAGGAGATGAACGCGACCGTACACAAGAAGTTCCAGGGAGTCGTGACCGTCGCCGAGGAGTCGACGGCCTGGCCGGGCGTCACTCGTCCGACGAATGTCGGCGGCTTGGGCTTCAACATGAAGTGGAACATGGGGTGGATGCACGACACGCTCGGTTTCCTGGGGCGTGATCCGATCCACCGGACGTACCACCACCACGAGATCACGTTCTCGCTCGTGTATGCGTGGAGCGAGAACTACCTGCTGCCGATCAGTCACGACGAAGTGGTGCACGGCAAGGGAACGTTGTGGACGCGTATGCCCGGCGACGATCACGCGAAGGCGGCCGGTCTGCGCGGAATGCTGGCCTACATGTGGGCGCACCCGGGCAAGCAACTGCTGTTCATGGGTCAGGAATTCGGCCAGATTCGCGAATGGTCGGAAGAACGTGGACTCGACTGGTTCCACCTCGACGACGACGGTCTCCACCGCGGAGTCCTCAACCTGGTCACCGACCTGAACGCGACGTATCGGCAGCACTCGGCGCTGTGGACCTTGGACACCTCCCCCAGCGGCTACTCCTGGATCGACGCCAACGACACCGAGAACAATGTCCTGAGTTTTCTGCGTTACGGATCCGACGGGTCTGTGGTGGCGTGCATCTTCAACTTCTCAGGAGTCGTACGCGGCGACTATCGTGTCGGACTACCGGAACTGGGACGTTGGAGCGAGATCCTCAACACGGATGCCACCTCGTACGGCGGAAGCGGTGTCGGCAATCTCGGAGAAGTGACGGCAACTTCGCACTCATGGCATGGCCGACCCGCGTCCGCGCAGGTCGCGCTCCCCGCCAACGGAGCGATCTGGATCAAACTGGAGCGATAGATGAGTCGCGGTCGTACCCGACGCACACTGTGGATGACCGCACTGATCGCAGCGTCGGCTCTGCTCGCGTCGTGCGCGCAGAGCGTCGACGGCCGCGCCGTGTCGATCTACGACAACCCGTTCACCGTGGCGGGTCTGCCTGTCACCGACGGTCCCAGTGGTCCGCGCCCCGGCATGACTAACTCCACTCTGCAGGTGACGGGCTCGGAGGGTACCGACTCGGATGTCATCGCGACCAACGCGATCGAGGACATCCAGCGGTACTGGACGCAGACGTATCCCGACTTGTTCAAGACGCAGTTCACTCCGGTGTCGGAGCTGATCTCGTGGGATGCGAGCGAGGAGGAAGGTCAGGGAGCACGTTTCTGTGGTTTCCGGACCGGCGGTATCCCCAACGCTGCGTATTGCATGAAGGACGACACGATCGGCTGGGACCGAACAATTCTGTTGCCTGCACTGATCGACGCCTTCGGCCCCATGGCAGTGGTCATGGTCATCGCTCACGAGTACGGCCATTCGATTCAGCATCAGTCCGGTCTGGTCGGAGAGGACACTCCGACCATCGTGGCCGAGCAGCAGGCCGACTGTTTCGCAGGAGCATTCATCCGGCATGTCGCCGAGGACGAGTCACCGCACTTCACCATCAACACGTCCGACGGGCTGAACGGCGTGCTCGCCGCGACGGTCGCGGTGCGTGACGTCGACCCCAACGACCCGGATTCGGTGCACGGTTCGGCGTTCGAGCGAGTCACCGCTGTACAGCTCGGTTTCACCGATGGCGCGTCTGCATGCGTAGCCATCGACGAGGCGGAGATCGATTCGCGCCGAGCGGATCTCCCACAGAAATTCTCCGACGCCGACGACGACGGTGAACTGCCGGTGACCGAGGAAACGCTGCAAGCCTTCGTGCGGTCCTTCGAAAGCCTTCTTGCACTTCCGAATCCCCCGACGGTGTCCTACGACGGCACCGACACCGGCTGCCCGGAAGGAACGTCGACCGAGCCGGTGTCGTACTGCGCATCGAGCAACACCATCGGTGTGGACGTTCCAGCGCTCGCCGAGCTCGGAACCGCCGAGCGGCCACGGCGCGGTGACGTCATCCCTCTGAACGTCTCCGGCGATTACAGCGCCTATGTGCTGTTCGCATCCCGCTACACGCTCGCGGTCCAGAACGCGGCAGGACAGCCGCTCGACAACCCCCAGACCGCGCTGCGCTCGGCATGCCTGTCCGGAGTGATCACCGCCGGGTTGAGTTCGGAGAACCCGGAGGCCACCGACCTCGAAGTGTGGCTGTCCCCCGGCGACCTCGACGAGGCCGTGTCCGGTCTCCTCAGTGACGGATTGACGGCAAGCGACATCAACGGCGTCACCCTCCCGAGCGGCTTCTCGCGTGTCGACGCGTTCCGCTCGGGAGTTCTGGGCGGCCAGGACACCTGCAACGCCCGCTACCGCTGAGGCCGAACAACCCGGTCAGTACAGCCCGGTCAGTACAGCGCGGACGCGAGCTTCCTGCGCGCCGCGACAACAACAGGGTCGGCGGCGTCGAACAGTTCGAACAGCTCGAGCAACCGGGTCCGCAACTGCGTTCTCTCGTCACCCGCAGTGCGCTTGACGCCGTCGATGAGACGGCCGAACGCTGCCTCTGGATTCTGCTGCGACAGTTCGACGTCGGCAGCTTCGATCCGTGCCGCGACATCGGCAGGGTCGGCGTCGGCCTTCGCCACAGCATCGGCGTCGACGTTCTGCACCCGCGCCAGGAACTTGACCTGCCGCAGCGCAGCTTTGGCGTCGGCGTTCGCAGGCTCGGCAGCGATGATGTCCTCGTACGCCGCGATGGCCTTGTCGAAGTCGCCCTCGTCGAGGGCCTCTTCGGCCGCCACGAGCCTCGGGTCTTCCGGCTCCGGCTCGTCTTCGATCGGCTCTGCTCCAGGAGGCCCCGTGAGCTTTCCGGCCGTGGCCTGTTCGATCGCCTCGATCCACTTCCGAAGCTGATCCTCCGGCTGCGATCCCTGGAAGTCAGCGAGGGGCTGTCCACTCGCGACAGCAACGACGGTGGGGATCGCCTGCACACCGAACGCCTGCGCGATCTGCGGGTTGGTATCCACGTCGACGCGTGCATGGATCCACCGGCCGCCGGCCTCCAGAGCCAGCTGTCCGAGCAGACGAGTGAGCGAAACAGACTGCGGCGACCGGGCAGAACCCAGATCGACGACGACCGGCACCTGAGACGATCGGCGTAGAACCTCGTCTTCGAAAGTGGCGGTCGTCACGTCGACGATCGGAGGCAAACCGCCTTCGGCGACCTCACCAGCCGCCGCAGGTGGCGGCGCCGGACGGTCTTTCAGGGCGGACAGATCCACTGCACCGGCGATGGATGCCGGAACAGCTGCTGGCGGACGGGCTGACGAGCGAGAACCGGGACGAGTCACGCTCTACAGTTTGTCATCTCATCCGCCCGCCCACTACCGGGAAGGTCGTCGCTCCCGCCCGGGTCATTCCGCAGGCTCCACTCCACTCCTGCCCAATCCGGGTCATTCCGCAGGCTCCACTCCCGCCCAACCCGGGTCATTCCGCAGGCTCCACTCCCGCCCAACCCGGGTCATTCCGCAGGCTCCACTCCCGCCCAACCCGGGTCATTCCGCAGGCTCCACTCCTACGCGACGGTCGAGCCCTTACCGAGACCGACGCCCGGTCCACTGAGCTCAGCGAGCTTTCCTGTCCGCGCTGCCCAGATTTCGAAGACGACCGTGCCGAACGGCGGCACGCTGGCGACTGCGGCGAGAAGTGTCGTGACGACGTTCCAGCGCAGCTTCACCGCCGTGACGACCGTGACGACCAGGTAGAGGACGAAAACAGCGCCATGAATCGGTCCGAAGATCTTGACGCCGATCTCGTTGCCGTCGGCCGGGATGTACTTGAACGCCATTCCGATGAGCAGACCGAGCCACGTGAGGGCCTCCAGGACTGCGACGAAACGGAAGCGCTTGGCGGTCGTGCTCAGGTCGAAGAAGTTCACCATGGAAGACCATTGTGCCCGAACTACTACGACACAGCGTAGTGGCTCTGATCTCACCCGTAGGTCTTGACCAGAGCCACCATGCTGTGGGCTTACTTTCTCTTTACTTCTTCGGCACCCGAATGATCAGCGCGTCGCCTTGTCCGCCTCCGCCGCACAGTGCAGCTGCGCCGACACCACCGCCGCGACGCTGCAGTTCCAGCGCGAGGTGCAGAGCGATACGCGCACCGGACATCCCAAGAGGATGCCCGATGGAGATAGCACCACCGTTGACGTTGACCTTGCTCTCGTCCACACCCAGTTCACGCGTCGAGGCGATACCGACCGCAGCGAACGCCTCGTTGATCTCGATCAGATCCAAAGCCTTCGGATCGATCCCTTCCTTCGCGCACGCTTTCACGATCGCCCGCGCCGGCTGCGACTGCAACGACGAATCCGGCCCGGCAACGACACCGTGTGCACCGATCTCCGCGATCCACTCCAGCCCCAAGCTTTCGGCCTTGGCCTTGCTCATCACGATCACCGCGGCGGCACCGTCGTTGATCGTCGAGGCATTACCCGCGGTGATGGTGCCGCTCTTGGAGAACGCCGGCCGCAGCTTGGCCAGGGTGTCGGTGGTGGTGTCGGCACGGATGCCCTCGTCCTGGGAGAACACGATCGGATCGCCCTTGCGCTGCGGGATCTGCACCGGCACGACCTCGTCGTCGAACACACCGTTCTTCCACGCCGTCGCCGCACGCTGATGCGACGCCGCCGCGAACGCGTCCTGCTCCTCACGGGTGGACGCGACTGCACCCTCGTTACGCGATTCGGTGAGCCCGCCCATGGCCTGGTCGGTGAAGATGTCGTACAAGCCGTCGTAGGCGAGGTGATCCTTCATCGTCACATCGCCGTACTTGAACCCCGCACGCGACTTCTCGAGCATGTGCGGTGCTTGGGTCATCGATTCCTGACCACCGGCGACGACGACCTCGAATTCCCCCGCCCGGATCAGCTGATCGGCCAACGCGATCGCATCGACACCCGACAGACACACCTTGTTGATCGTCAACGCCGGAACATCCATCGGAATCCCCGCCGCGACCGCAGCCTGCCGTGCCGGGATCTGACCCGCACCCGCGGTGAGGACCTGCCCCATGATGACGTACTCGACAAGCTCGGGAGCGACTCCCGACTTGTCCAACGCGCCCTTGATCGCGATCCCGCCGAGATCCGAACCCGAGAAATCCTTCAGTGCTCCGGACAACCGACCAACCGGGGTCCTGGCCCCGGCGACGATGACGGACGTGGTCACGATGTTCCTCCAACCGTATGCGACGAAGTTAGTCGCCATTTACTTTGACAGCCCCGGTGAGCGTTGCCAAGCAACCACCGCTAACGTCGACTCTATGACTACCGACACTCGACCGTCCAAGGGACTCCCTCTTCCATCAGACCTCGTCACGGCGATCGACCACGTCGGTATTGCCGTCCCCGATCTCGATGTAGCCATCGCCTGGTACGCCGAGCATCTCGGCATGGTCTCGACCCACGAAGAGGTCAACGAAAGCCAGGGAGTTCGCGAGGCGATGTTGTCCTTCCCCGGCGCCTCGGACGGGTCGACGGCGTTGCAGCTCCTCGCGCCGCTCGACGAGAACTCGACGATCGCCAAGTTCATCGATCGCAACGGGCCGGGCTTGCAGCAGCTCGCATATCGCGTCACGGACATCGGCCGGATCTCGACGGAGTTGCGGGCGCGCGGCGTTCGACTGCTCTACGACGAGCCCCGCCGAGGCACTGCGGACTCGAAAATCAACTTCGTTCATCCCAAAGATGCGGGCGGAGTCCTCATCGAACTCGTAGAACCGACCAAAAGTCCGATCCATTGACCCATCGTCTGGCTCTCTACCCTACGCACCGGTAAATTGACCGCCATGGCCACAGAGCAAGAGCGCACCGGTGTGCAACTTCCCTTCTCCCTCGTCCGAAAGGGATTCGACCGCGACGAAGTCACGAACTATTTCGAAAGGTTCGACGCCGAACTGCGGCTGACGACCGCTGATCGTGATGCCGCGGCTGCACAGGCCCGCGACCTGGCCAAGCAACTCGACGACGCCCGAGACGAGATCGACGAACTCCGCAAGGACATCGATCGCCTGTCGGTACCGCCGACCACCGCAGAAGGCATGAGCGACCGTATCTCTCGCATGCTCCGCCTCGCTTCGGACGAGGCATCGGAGGTCAGGGCAAAGGCACACGCCGAGGCCGAGGAAATGGTCTCGGTCGCCGAGCAGGAGAGCGCTCGTCTCCGCGGCCGTCACGAGTCGCTCGTAGCCGAGCTGGAAGAACGTCGGTCCGCGCTCGAGACCGAGCACGAGCAGACGATGGCTCAGGCCCGGACGGAGGCGGCGCGAGTCGTCGAAGCCGCACAGGCCGAGCGTGACCAGCTCGCTGCGGAGTCCGAGGCCAAGCGCGCCAAGGTGCAGGAGGACTTCGAGATCACGATGGCGGACCGCCGCACGAAGATCCTCGCTGCACTGGAGGATCTCGAAAGCTCGAGCAAGGCCGATGCGGCGCACCGCATCGAGGAGGCAACGACGGAAGCCACCCGTCGACTCCAGGCCGCTACCGAGCAGAGCGAACGTCGCATTGCACATTCGAAGGAACTCGCCGAGGAACTTCGGGTCCTCCGAAGCCGAGTTCTGGCTCAGCTCTTGGGCATTCGCGGACAACTCGATTCGGTTCCCGCGATGCTGGCGTCCGTCAACCGCGAGAGCGAACTACTGGACTCCCCCGAGGCGATCGCACTCGGCAAGGACGACGAGTCGTCCGACAAGGCCGACGACAAGGACAAGGCCGAAGCGTCTTCCTGACGGATGAATGCGGCGCTGGTTACGACCAGCGCCGCGTCAGGCCGCGGGTCGCCCTCCCCGACCAGCAGCCGGAATGCCAGTGCCGACGATTGTCCGGGCCCCCGAGCTCGGCCGCCGGCCACGCCACGATATGCGACACCCCAGGTCTGATCTCGTGATCGCAGCCCGGGCATCGGTAGGTCTTCGTCGCCCGGTTTCCGGGGACGGTGCGAGTCGTGAACTCCTCGTCGGACCACCCCGACGGACCACTCTCGATCCGGGCGCCACCCATCAGCGAATCGGGACGCGAATCACGCGAACCGTTGGTTCTACGGCTCGCTTTCCTGTCGTGATTACGCCGAGGCACGGTCTCGATTGTAGAAGAAGCCGTCAGAACAGCCGAAACTCCGTGCTCTCGGTTCCACGAAGAACGTCGTAGTCGAGGGTCAGGCAACGGATTCCGCGGTCCGTCGCCAACGTCCGTGCCTGCGGTTTGATGACTTGAGCGGCGAAAACTCCACTGACCGGCGCCAGCACCGGATCCCGGTTCAACAGCTCGAGATAGCGGGTGAGCTGTTCGACGCCGTCGATCTCACCCCGGCGCTTGATCTCCACCGCGACCGTCCCGCCGTCGGCGTTGCGGCACAGCAGATCCACTGGCCCGATGGCCGTCATGTACTCGCGGCGAACCAACGTGTAACCCTCACCGAGAGTCTCCACGTGTTCCGCCAACAGCTCCTGCAGATGCGACTCGACGCCATCCTTGACGAGACCGGGGTCCACGCCGAGCTCATGGCTCGAATCGAGTTCGACGTCCTCGATCGTGATGCGCAGTTCCTCGCCGGCCTTGTTGGTCACGACCCATTTGATGGTGTCGTCCTCGGTGGATTCGACAGTCCAGCACGGTGGACTCATCCAGTTCAACGGCTTGTACGCTCGATCGTCGGCGTGAATACTGACCGACCCGTCGGACTTGACGAGAAGTAGCCTCCTAGCAGGAGGAAGATGAGCGGTAAGACGGCCGACGTAGTCCACTTGGCACCGAGCAATTACGAGACGCACTTGCCCACCCTAAGCCAAACCGACCGCTAGTCTGTGACCACCATGCCGCAATTCAGACGATCCGCCGCACCGCTCGGATCACGCCTACTCGGCGACACGTCCGAGTCCCCCAGACGTCGACGTGTCCGCGTCCAGATACTGCTCACGATCTTCCTGCTGGGGTCCAATCTCATCGGTGCCGTCATCGTGGGTGCACTGGTGAGTGTTGTGGTGCCGGGGCCCGATGTGCTGGTTCCCAAGTACTGGTGGGTCAATTACATCGTCATTCCGGTCTACGTCGGCTTGGCGTTCATCGTCGGTGTTCTCTGGGGTACTACACGTGCCGTCCGGGCGTTGAGGTGGGCGATCGAGGACCGTAAGCCGACGCGCAAGGAGCAGGTCAACACGCTGTCCATGCCGTGGCAGCTCACCCGCGTTCAGATCCTGTTGTGGACAGTTGGGCTCGTCCTGATCACGACGATCGACGGCATCATCGATCCCCAGTCGATCCCCAAGGTGGCGTTCACGATCGGTGCCGGTGGAACCGTCGTCTGCGCGTTCAGCTATCTGCTGAGCGAGTTCGCGCTGCGCCCGGCAGCAGCACGCGCGCTCGAGGCCGGCGATCCACGACGCATTCGAATCGCGGGTGTGATGGGGCGGTCGATTCTGTCCTGGATCCTCGGGACCGGAGTACCCGTCGCCGGGCTCATGATCATTGCAATCTTCAGCTTCATCAGGCCGTACCAGACGAACGCGGACAAGATGGCCGTCGCGATTCTGGCGCTCGGAGGTATCACACTCGTCTTCGGTTTCTTCCTGACTCTCCTGGGTGGTTTCGCCACTACCGCACCCATCAGCAATGTGAGATCGGGAATGGCGGAGCTCGAGCGAGGCAACTCGGACGTGCACCTTGCCGTGTACGACGGCACCGAGCTCGGCGAACTCCAGAGCGGCTTCAATCGCATGGCCGACGGCATCCGCGAACGAGAGAAGATCCGTGATCTCTTCGGTCGCCACGTCGGACACGAGGTGGCCGAAGCGGCACTGAGCAAGAACCCCGAACTCGGTGGCGAAGAACGAGACATTGCGGTCTTCTTCATCGACCTGGTCGGTTCGACGGAAATCGCATCGACGCGTCCGCCCGCCGAAGTCGTCGCACTTCTCAACCGATTCTTCGCCGTGGTGGTCGACGAGGTCGACGAGCACGGCGGCTTCATCAACAAATTCGAAGGTGACGCCGCCCTCGCCATCTTCGGAGCTCCGGGCGATATGGAAGACCACTGCGGCGCTGCCCTTGCGGCCGCACGGAAGATCAGTACACGGCTTCGCGACGAGGTACCCGAGTGCAGTGCAGCCGTCGGCGTCGCCTCCGGACGCGCAGTCGCCGGCAACGTCGGTGCGAAGTCACGCTTCGAATACACCGTCATCGGCGATCCGGTCAACGAAGCCGCCCGCCTGTCGGACCTGGCCAAGAACGCCCCCGGCGCCATCCTTGCCTCGAAGATCACGGTGGAGGGCGCATCCAATCCCGAAAGCTCATGCTGGGAATTCGGAGACAGCGTCACCCTCCGCGGCCGATCCGCAGAAACCGTCCTCGCCTCCCCCACCGCCTGACGTCCCGCCCCGGGTACATGGGGCAGGGGCAAACCCATGCCAATCAACGGGTGCGCGGGTCAGTCCTCGCGCAAACGCTCGCCGTTGTGTCAGGTGCACGCCGTAGTGCTGGCACCTGGCCGTGCGTCTGTGTTTCTGGCCTGGCGGACGGGGTGGTGGATTCACCCTCGTGTTGTGCGTGTGGGGGTGGTGTCAGCGCACATTCGGGGGGTGTTTTCGTGGGTGTGCTCGACCGGTTATCGGTGCGGATGCTCGCCGTTGTGTCAGGTGCACGGCGTAGTGCCAGCACGGGGGTGAGCGTCCGGCACGTGGGCGACCGGTGTCTGAGGGGGTGTGCGGTGGGGTGTGTTTTTGGTTCGGGTATGCAGAACACCCCCGGGGACCGTGTGGTTCCCGGGGGTGTGCTGTGAAAGTGTGTTCGGCGGTGTCCTACTCTCCCACACCCTGTCGGGTGCAGTACCATCGGCGCTGGAGGGCTTAGCTTCCGGGTTCGGAATGGGACCGGGCGTTTCCCCTCCGCTATGGCCGCCGTAACTCTGTGAAACAGTGTCACGAACGAACCGAAGTCGGAGACACACACAGTGTGTGTGTTCGTTCTTGGTTTTCATGTAGTTGTGTACCTGAAATACAACTTTCGTGTGTTGTTTCAGATATTGCACAGTGGACGCGTAGCTTCTTTGTG
>NZ_KB911565.1:0-35146 GCF_000383555.1 Rhodococcus sp. 114MFTsu3.1
GGGGATTCGAAGAAGTGCAGGAACAGTTTGTGGGGGCGGTTGCCGACGTCGCGGATGGCCCAGTCCTGCAGGGTGTTGGCGACCATGTCGACCTGTTTGGATCCGCGGCGGGCGGCTTCGGAGCCTTCGTCGTAGTCGATGTCCTCGGGGGCGACGATGACCTCGATGTTGGGGGAGTGGTCGAGTTCGCGGAGTTCGAGGGGGGTGAACTTGGCTTGCGCGGGTCCGCGGCGTCCGAAGACGTGGACTTCGAGGGCCTTGTTGGCTTTGAGGCCTTCGTAGACGTTGGCGGGGATTTCGGTGGGGAGGAGTTCGTCGCCGGTCTTGGCGAGGACGCGGGCGACGTCGAGGGCGACGTTGCCGACGCCGAGGACGGCGACTTTCTCGGCGTCGAGGGGCCAGGTGCGGGGGACGTCGGGGTGGCCGTCGTACCAGGAGACGAAGTCGGCGGCGCCGTAGCTGCCGTCGAGGTCGATGCCGGGGATGTTCAGTGCGCGGTCGGCGTTGGCGCCGGTGGAGAAGATGACGGCGTCGTAGAAGCGGCGCAGGTCGTCGAGGGTGATGTCGGTGCCGTAGTCGATGTTGCCGAGCAGGCGGACCTGGGGCTTGTCGAGGACCTTGTGCAGGGCGGTGATGATGCCTTTGATGCGGGGGTGGTCCGGTGCGACGCCGTAGCGGATGAGGCCGAAGGGTGCGGGCATGCGCTCGAACAGGTCGATACTGACATCTGTGTCGGACTTCATGAGTGCGTCGGCGGCGTAGATGCCTGCGGGTCCGGCGCCGACGATGGCGACGCGGAGAGGTCTTGTTTCGTTCATCCCCTAATCGTAGTTATCATGCGCATAGATGCAACACCCATTTGTTCAGCCAGCCAGCTGCGCCACGACGAAGAAGTTGTCTCCCGTCGGTTCGCCATTGCGTACGTCGCAGTTGGCGAGGATCAGTCGGCCGGGGACCTGCGCTCGCAGGTCGTTGTCGGCCAGGAGGGAGCCCTTCGGCAGGGGCCCGACCGATTCGACGCCGTATTCGAGAGTGCCGGTCGCTGTGCGCACTACGACGATGTCGCCGACCTGCGCCACTCCGAGTGACCGAAACGGTGCGTCCCGCGTCGAGTAGTTGTGGCCCACCACGACCACTGTCTGCTCAGTGTCGGTTCCGGGTAGCCCGCTCTCGGCCCACCACGCGGGTCGCTCGTCCACGGGGTTGAGTACTTGCGACGAGTCGCGGTACAGGCCGTCGGGATTGACCGTGCTGCTCATGTAGGTCTGCGACTCGGCGGATCGTAGCTCGATCCACTCCGGTTGCGCGGGAGCAACCGGAGACGGTGGAGCCGCAGAAATCTGCGCCTCCACCGCCGACCGATCGGGCGGTGTCACACTGGCCGGCTCCGACTGCGCACAGCCGGTCAGTGTGACACCCAGAGCGATCGCGACTGCGAACTTACGCAGATGCATCGGTCGAGTTGCGACGACGCAGGTAGAGCCCGCCACCCACCGCGGCAACAGCGACGACGCCGACGCCGGCCAAGATTGCCGGTGTCGCGGACGAGCTGTCCGAATCGCCCGACGCTTCGGTGGACGAATCGCCCAGTGCCAGATCGACAGCGGGCAGTTCTCCGGCAAGGACGGTGACACCGTCGTCGTCGGTGGTGAAGTAGTCCGCGACCGTGAACGATCCGTCCTCGTTGGACACGCCCACCAGTTCCACACCGGTCTCGTCGACGACCACCGTGGTGTCATCGACCTGGGTCACGGGGACGTCGTCCTTCGTCGTCCCGCCGATGTTGATGGTCCAGCTGAATTTCGGTCCGCTCGCTGCCAATTCAGCTGCCTTGGCCTTCAGATCGGCTTCGGCCTTGGTCGCTGCATCCGCTGCCGTCTTGGCCTCGGCCGCTGCGGTCTGCGCAGCCTTCACGTCCGCTGCTGCGGTGTCGGACGCGGCCTGAGCTGCCGTCAGATCGGCTTCGGTCCGCGTCACGTCGGCTTCCGCGGTGGCCAGTGCCGCATTGGCTTCCTCGACCGCGGCCTCTGCATCGGCGGCGGCCTTTTCGAGCGCTGCGATATCCGCATCCGACGGCGCTGCGTCGAGGTCGGCCTGCGCTTGCGTTGCCGCGGCCGCAGCCGCGGTGGCCTTCTCCTGGGCTGCAGTCGCAGCGGTCCGTGCGTCGGCAGCAGCTTTGTTCGCGGCGGTTGCTGCCTCCGTCGACGTCGCCGCTGCCGCTTCGAGATCCCGTGCATTGGCCTCGGCTGCCGCGGAGACGTCCAGCGCTGTGCGTGCGGCAATGGCCGCCGACAGCGATTCGGCTGCTCTGGCCGCCGCCGCGCGGACAGCGGCACTCACCTTGGCGAGGTTGAGAGTCTTGAACGAATCCTGCACTGCGACGATCGAATCCTGCAGCGCCGTGGCAGCTGCTTCGGCATCGGCAGACGCGGTGGCAGCAAGCTCGGCCTTGGCGGTCGCGTCGGCACGTGCTGCCGCTGCGGCCTCCACCGCTTCCGGGTCACCGGCACCGGCCGCTTCGGCTTCCAACCGGTCTGCCTCGGCGAGGGCTGTGGCTGCGGCAGTGTCGGCGTCGGTCTTGGCCTGTGCAGCCGCAGTATTCGCTGCTTCGAGAGCTGCGGTGTCGGCCTTGGCCTTGTTCACCGCTCCGACGGCAGCGATGCGGTCCAGTTCGGCGGCTGTTGCGTCGGCGTCGGCCTTCTTGGCCTTCACCACCGCGTCCGCCGCAGCGAGCTCTGCCTTGGTGACCGCGGTACTTGCCGCGGCATCTGCGGCGACGGCTGCATCGAGACGAGCCTGCGCCGCGGTGGATGCCTCCGCAGCGGCTTTGCTCTTGGCCTCGGCGTCCGCGAGCGCTTGCTTCTCGGCGTCGCTGAGCTGCGGGACGATGTCGACGTTGATCGTCGCCGTGCCGTCGTCGTTGAACACGACCCCGCCCGTTACCTGGGGGAGAGGTCGATCGGTCGACGGTGCTTCGGGGGCAGGCACCGCTGCTGCCGACGCATCACCTGCGCCGGGTGCAGGAACATCCGCAGGCGGTTGCACGAGTGCATCTCCCGACGGCGTGGTTGCTTCCCCGGTGGGCGCCTGCTCGTCGGCCGGCGGATCGGTAGGTGCCTGCTCGGCGACGCTGTTCGACGGTGGCGGAGTCTCCTCCTGTGCTGCGGCAATTCCTGGTGCAGCCAGTGCGAAGGAGAGTGCGACGGCGGCTCCGGCGGCGGCGATGCGAGTCCTCCGCGAACGGGCGATCGACTTCTGTGACATGGATGTTCAAGCCCTTCGGTCCTGGTGGCCGGAGCCACCGACACCTCCGTCCCGATCCGGAAATGCTTTTAGTGAGGCACACGTACTTGTGCTTCATGGACCGTAACGGACCGAAAGGTCTCTCAGGGTTTACCAAGGAATTGGTTATGCAACTGTTACTGATGGTGTTGGTGTGACGAAAGTAAACACCAGCGGGAGAAATCTCAGTCGCCGACGGTGACTGCCCGGGCCTCGTCGACACTGTGAGGTGCGGGGTCGTGATCGTCGACGTGGGCGAGGACCTTGCGGCCGGTCGACAGGACGACGATCGCCAGCAGGGTGCAGACCGCGCCGACCCAGAACGGGACATGAGCGTTGCTCTCGCCCAGCTTGCCCGCGAGGTACGGTGCTGCCGCGCCGCCCACGAAGCGGACGAAGCTGTAGGCCGCCGAGGCGGTCGAGCGCTCCACGGGTGCGGAGATCATCACGGTTTCGGTGATGAGCGTGTTGTTCACGCCGAGGAACAGTCCGGCGACGACGGTGCCGACGATCAGTACCGTCTTGTTCTCGGTGAACAGGGCCATCACTCCGAGGTCGACGGCAAAGAGGAGCAGCGAAAGCATCATCATGTTCAGAGTTCCGTACGCGCGCTGCAACTTCGGGGCGAGGAACACCGATGCCACGGCGAGGCACAGGCCCCAGCCGAAGAAGATGAAACCGATGCTGTACGTGCCCATGTCGAGCGGAAACGGGGTGTAGGCGAGGAGGGTGAAGAAACCGTAGTTGTACAGAAGTGCGGTGATGCCGACGGTGAGCAGTCCGCGGTGGCGAAGTGCACGGAACGGATCGAGTATCGACGTCGTGTGAGCGGGCTTGGGAGTGTCCGGCAGCATGACGATCAACAGAATGAACGCGACGGCCATCAGCGCCGCAACGCCGAAGAACGGTCCACGCCAGGAGAATCCGCCGAGCACACCACCGACGAGCGGTCCCGTTGCGATGCCGATACCCAGCGCTGCTTCGTACAGGATGATCGCGCGCGCGACGCCTCCCGATGCGGCACCGACGATCGTCGACAACGCAGTTGCGATGAACAACGCGTTTCCGAGACCCCAGCCGGCGCGGAACCCGATGATCTCACCGACTGATCCGGAAACTCCTGCGAGAGCAGCGAATACGACGATGATGGCAAGACCGGCCAGCAGTGTCCGTTTCGGGCCGAAGCGGCTGGACACTACGCCGGTGATGAGCATCGCGACGCCGGTGACCAGCATGTAGCTGGTGAACAGCAACGACACCTGGGACGGTGACGCATCGAGTTGTTCGCCGATGGGTTTGAGGATGGGATCGACCAAGCCGATACCCATGAAGGCGATGACACTCGCAAAAGCGACTGCCCACACGGCCTTCGGCTGTTTCAGCAAGCTCTCGGTGTTCGTACTCACGGCTGAGTTCCCCACGACGAGGTTCCTTTCAATCCGTGATCGACGATTTGAGCACGCTGCGAAGCTCGCTCAGTCCGTCGGTCAGTTTCTGTAGTTGCTCCGGGTCCAGTTCGGACAGGTACGGCAGCAGGCCGTCGGCGATCTGGCGTCGTCCGGCGGCCAGCCATTCGGCGCCGGCGTCGGACATCCGGGCGACGACCGCGCGCGAGTCGCTCGGGTCGGTCGTGCGTTCGACGAGCCCGGCTGCGGCGAGCTTTCCCAGCAGCGACGTCGCCGACGGCTGCGAGCAGCGATCGAGGCGAGCGAAGTCGCTGACTCGTAGGGGTTGGTATTCCTCGAGGAGGGACAGCGCTCGCATCCAGGCCTTGGGCCACTCGTCGGAGCCGAAGTGCGCGGCGAGGCGAACGAACCGGGACGATCCCGTGACCAGCTCGGAGAGCAGGTCGCGGAGATGCTGATCGGAAGACGGTTGCTGCACTCCCATAAGCTTACATAAGCTAACTATATTTGCAAACCGGCGATGGAAACGAAAAAGTCCCGGCCGTGTGGCCGGGACTTTCACGTAGGTACGACGTTCAGCTCAGGCTGTTCTCGTCCATGAAGTTCTTGATGGCGAGGTCCCAGTCCGCGTCGCGCTTGTTGTCGAGGCGGAACCGGGTGGCGGAGTAAATGCCGTAGAAAAGGAGTCCGGCCAGGAACAGGCTGCCGATGCCCGTGAAGGCGGCGGCGGCGATGGCGTCGGAATTCGACAGTGGCTGTGATGCTCGGATGCCGTTGTCGTCGACCCAGATATCCACTTCGGTACCCACCGGCGAGCCGCTCACGACGGACACCTGGCCGGTGTGCTCGACGCCCTGGTACGTCCAGGTGGCGTCGACGGTGGAGCTGCTCTGCGAGCTGAAGTCGGACTGAACGAGCGGCGAGGGGGGAGTGACGGACACGGTCTCGGCGGTGACGGCGTGCCGGGTGTACTGCTGCGCGGAGACCTGCTCGTTCTGGAACGACAGCGTCGTCATCGCGAGCCACGCAGCAACGGGAAGCATCAGAATCGTCAGGGTGGTGAGGATGGTCTTCAGCCGTGCCTGGATGCGGTCGGAGCGACGGAGCAGCGGGTTCGAAGCGTAGGCGAGACCTTCCATGGTCGCCCTACGATCATCGGTGTGTTTCCTGCGCATTGTCGTCCCAACGTGTCGAATCGTGTGTTTACCTTCCAACGATGACAAGGTGTACAGCCCTGAATCAAGGCGAAGGGGCCAGCATCACACAATTGGTTAGTTCAACGAATGGTCTGGTCGACGAACTCGGAGTGCCTCGATGAACCGCTCGACGTTGTCCAGAACGGCGTTCGCCTCGGCGTCGGCAGCCACGGTGCTCGGAGCGGTCCTCGGCGCAGACAGACTGCATCGCTTCGCGAAGCCGTTGATCGCTCCATCGCTGATGGCGGGGTTGCCCAAGCCTGCGTCGACGCTGGGTCTGGCGCTCACCGCAGCAACCGTCGGCGACGTTCTTCTACTCGACCCGGACGACGATTCGCGGATCCTGCACGGCGCGGCCTCGTTCGCTGTGATGCAGGGGTGCTACTGCGGGCTTCTTCGCGCTCGAGGTGCACGCGTCACCGTATCGGCGGCGGCGCCGCGAGCGGCGGGCTGGCTTCTCGCGGTCGTGTCGATGGCAACGCGTTCGCCCGACGTCGCACCCGGCCTCGGCGCGTACGGACTGACGCTGGCATCGATGTCGACGCTTGCCGCGGACCCGACGCTCGTGCCCGGCGCGAGAACGGCGGCCGGCGTCGTCGTTCCCGGTGCGGATCCGGCGTCGAGAATCGCTCTCGGCGGTGTGCTCTTCACGGTGTCCGACGCGTTGATCGTGGCTCGGCGGCTGCTGTTGACCACGGAGTCGCATCGGCGAGCGGCGGAGGGAGTGATTCTCGCGACCTACGCGGTGGCTCAGCTATTCCTCGTCGAAGGTCTGTCTCGGAAGAAGTAGAACGCGGTGGTGGTCGTCCGGATCGACCATGATCGGCACGACTGCGCCTTCGGCGAACCTCGAGATCTCCGAGCGAGGGATGGCGTAGACGATGCGGCCGGAGAACGACTCCGAGCCGGGCACGGTGAACTGCAGTTGAAGTTCGCTTCGGGTGTCGTCGAGTGGGTGCACTTCCTCGATGGTGGCCCAACCTTCGACGCCGTTGCGGGCGATCTGTCGCTGTTCGGCGGTCCGTCGGTTCGCCACCAGCATGGACAGGCCGAGCGCAGCTCCGAAACCGGCGATCAGAGCGGCAAGTTGGTAAGGCAGGGTTCCCGGGGGCGCCGACGGTCGGAACCACAGCGCCCACACCGCCAGGACGGCGACGTAGCCTACTGTGACGACTACTATCGCGCGCAAAGTTCGTTTGTGATTCACCCACATCTCCTACAGGCCACGTCCAGAATAGCCCTGAAAAGTTGTCGGAGGTCTTACCGATAACCCTGGTAACGCCTATTCTGTCGAGGTGTCTACACCAACTGTGTTCATCACCGGCGCTGCTGCCGGGATCGGACGATCCACTGCTCTGAAGTTCGCTCGCTCCGGATACCTCGTCGGGGCCTACGACATCGACGAAACCGGGTTGGCGTCGCTCGGTAAGGAGATCACCTCCGCCGGCGGACGCGTCGTGACGGGAACCCTGGACGTCACCGACCCCAAGCAGTGGGAGGCTCGGTTGAAGGAGTTCGACGCCGAGGCCCACGGCCGGCTCGACGTCCTCGTCAACAACGCAGGCATCCTCGTCGCGGGCCAGTTCGAGGACATGCCGCTCGAGGTGCACAAGCGTCAGATCGACATCAACTTCAACGGCGTCGTGTACGGCACTCTCGCTGCGTTCCCCTACCTCAAGGCAACCAGAAACGCCCAGGTCGTGAACCTGTGCTCGGCGTCGGCCATCTACGGTCAGCCGGAGCTGGTCACCTACGGCGCGACGAAGTTCGCCGTACGCGGTGTCACCGAGGCGCTCGATCTCGAGTGGGCCAAGTACGACATTTCCGTCAAGGCCATGTGGCCGCTCTTCGTTCAGACCGCGATGACTCAGGGCGTCTCCACCGGAACGACCAACTCGCTCGGCATCAAACTCACCGCCGACGATGTATCCCAGGCGATCTTCGACGCCACCCGCCCCGCGAAGGGACTGCGGCGGAACAAGGCACTGCGCAAGGTTCACTTCCCGGTCGGATTGCAGTCCAAGGCGTTGTCGCTCGGATCCAGGTTCTCGCCGGCCTGGCTCACCCGCGAAGTCAACCGCCGCCTGAGCCACACCTGATCCTGCTCGACCCATCGACCCCTGCCACGCACCACCGAACGGCACGGGTTTCGGTTCGCCGGTAGGGTCGCTCTGCAACATGATGAGCGAAAGTGGGGTCGGGTTCTTTCATGGCGAGAGCGCGCTCGAAGAAGCGTTCGGTACTGGCAGCATCGGTGGCGATCGTGGCGGTGCTGTCCGCGTGCGGTAGCGAATCCGGTGCGGATGCGACGTCCGCACCGGCTACCACGACGACAACCGTCGCGCCGCCGACAACGACGGTGGAACCGGTGTTGCCGCCGCCGTCCACCGAAGCCCCGCCGCCGCCCCCGCCGGAACCCGCACCCGAGCCCGCGCCGCCGCAGACGACGTACGCGGCACTCGACGGTGCGTACTACTTCTCCTCGCCGGACGGGTTGTTCCAGTGCGGGATCGTCACGCTGGCCAGCCGTACCGAAGCGGGCTGCCAGGGCACGACGTCGCCGGTTCCTCCGCGGCCCGAGGACTGCATGATCAGCTGGGGCAACGGAATTCGGGTCACCAACGAGGGTGAGGCCGAGTTCATGTGTTCCGGTGGTGCGGTGTACACCTCGGGCGGCGAGACGACCGATCCTCCGCTCGCAGTCGGGCAGGTCATCAACGCCGACGGGTACTCCTGCGAGTCGACGGCCGGCGGCATCTCGTGCACCAACGACGAGACCGGTCACGGCTTCCGCATCGCCGCCGACAGCAACGAAATCTATTGAGCGACATCGATGTACCAGGTCCGACCGAATGGGGAGACAACCCCAACGGCGTCGGACCGTGGGAACAGCACCACGACGAACCCCGGCCGACGGGACCGCAGTTCGATCCCGAGCTGCTCGACGCAGGTGACCGGCGCAATGTCGTCGACGCCTACCGCTACTGGACGCGGGAGGCCATCGTCGCCGACATCGACACGAGGCGTCATTCGCTGCACGTCGCAATCGAGAACTTCGCCAACGACGCGAACATCGGGACGGTCGTGCGCACCGCCAATGCGTTTGCCGCGCAGGCGGTTCACATCGTCGGGCGGCGCCGCTGGAACAGGCGCGGCGCGATGGTCACCGATCGATACCAGCACATCCACCACCACGACACCGTCGACGACCTCCTCGCCTACGCCGCCGCCGAGGGTCTGACGGTCGTCGCGGTCGACAACACGCCGGGTTCGGTGCCGATCGAGACCGCGGAACTTCCGAGGGATTGCCTGCTGCTGTTCGGGCAGGAGGGGCCTGGGGTGACCGAGGATGCACGCAACGGCGCGTCGATGACGGTATCCATCGCGCAGTTCGGGTCCACTCGCAGCATCAACGCGGGCGTTGCCGCCGGAATCGCCATGCACTCGTGGATCCGGCGTCATGCCGACTTGTCACAAGCCTGGCCCTGACTGTTTGTGCTTCGCCCCCGGGCAAGTGGCAGGATTGCCGATCATGCAGGAGCTATGGGCGCAGCGCGCGGACGCTGCGGAGGGGGCCGTCGTCGCGCGACACGTGCGTCGATTGTGGGGCTTGCCCGGTACGGCGCTCGGCGTCGTGGCGTGGCCGCCTGTTCGGCGGGAGCGACTGTTCCTGAAGTGGCATTACTGGTGGCAGGCGCACCTGCTCGATTGTGCGGTCGATGCAGCGAGCCGCGAGCCCACCGCCAAGAGGCGCCGCCGAGTGACCAAAATTGCTCGTGCGCACCGCATTCGAAACATCACCGGCTGGACCAACAACTATTTCGACGACATGGCCTGGCTCGGGCTTGCTCTCGAGCGGGCTCAGCGGCTGCATGCCGTCGGCAACCGCGTCGGGATCCAGAAGATCGAGATGGAGCTGTTCGACGCATGGTCTCCGCAGGCAGGAGGCGGCATCCCCTGGCGCAGGGGCGACGATTTCTACAACGCCCCGGCCAACGGACCCGCCTCGATTCTGCTGGCCCGGACGGGTCGGTTGTGGCGAGCGCAAGCCATGGCCGATTGGATGGACGTCACGCTGAAGGATCCCGAGACGGGTCTGATCTTCGACGGCATCCGTACCGGCGACGTGCTCGATCGTGCGATCTACAGCTACTGCCAGGGTGTGGTGCTGGGCATCGAAACGGAACTTGCGGTGCGGCTGGGGGGTCCGCGTCATCGTGCCCGGGTGCACGCGCTGGTGACGGCGGTGGACGATCGGCTGTGTCGTGACCTGGTGATCGTCGGCGGGGGAGGCGGCGACGGCGGTTTGTTCGACGGCATCCTGGCCCGCTACCTGGCGCTGGTCGCGACGACCTTGCCCGGCGACAGCGACGACGATCGGTCCACCCGCGCACTGGCCGCGTCGATCGTGCTCGCGTCGGCGGAGGCGGCCTGGGAGAACCGCCTGGAAGTCGAGGATCATCCACTCTTCGGTGCAGCGTGGGAATCGCAGGCCACACTTCCCGGGCCCGGGCATTCGGTGGCGAAGTTCAGCGGCGGAACGGTGCGTTCGTCGGCGGTGCCGGAGCGCGATTTCGCGGTGCAGCTGAGCGGCTGGATGTTGATGGAGGCCGCGTACACCGTGGCGGACGCAGGCTTTCGTTAGCTAAGGTACTGGCTATGGGGACTTCGTGGAATCCGACGATATACGGGCACTACGCGGACGAGCGGACTCGTCCGTATTACGAACTGGTCGCTCGGATCAGACACGAATCACCCGATACCGTCGTCGACCTCGGATGCGGGACCGGTGTACAGACCGCCACGCTGGCGCAGCGGTGGCCGACGGCCCA
Source organism: Rhodococcus sp. 114MFTsu3.1 (assembly GCF_000383555.1). Taxonomy (NCBI): domain Bacteria; kingdom Bacillati; phylum Actinomycetota; class Actinomycetes; order Mycobacteriales; family Nocardiaceae; genus Rhodococcus; species Rhodococcus sp. 114MFTsu3.1. Next base: position 10,717 of record NZ_KB911565.1, read on the forward strand.
CATCACCGGACTCGACTCGTCGGCCGAGATGGTGGCCGACCAACCATCGGATCTGCCCGCCGGCGTGACCGTCCGGCAAGGAGACATCTCCGATTTCGACGCGACCGGCGTGGACGTCGTCGTGTCCAATGCGGCCCTGCAGTGGGTACCTCACCACCGAGAGCTTCTGGCGACGTGGGCATCGCAACTGGGCGCGTCCAGCACCCTTGCCTTCCAGGTTCCGGGCAACTTCGACGCTCCTTCTCACGTCCTGATGCGTCGCCTCGCGGAGTCCGACGAGTGGGCGTCGACTCTGAGCGGCGTTCTACGCGGGGGTGACAGCGTCGACTCCGCCGAGCAGTACGCGTCGGCGATGCTCGACGCGGGATTGACCGTCGACGCGTGGGAGACCAGCTACGTCCACGTTCTGCAGGGCGAGGACCCGGTGCTGCGGTGGGTGACGGGAACGGGCCTGCGGCCCGTCCTGGATGCACTCGACGACGAGGCCCGGCCGGTGTTCGTCGAACAGTATCGAGACCTCCTGCGCGACGCGTACCCCTCGACCGCGTCGGGAACGCTGTTTCCGTTCCGACGCATCTTCGTCGTCGCCCGTAAGGACTGAGTTATTCGAGGACTTCTTCGACCTCGATGGTCTCGGACGGCTTCGACATTTCCTTGCGGTACTGCCAGATGCCGACGCCGGTGCCGACGACCAGGAGCACGATCATCCCGATCAGGACCGCGGGCAGCAGCCACGGCACCATGTCGAGGAAGCTACCGAAGTAGAACCCTGCCAGCAGTAGTACCGGCGCCCAGATGATCGCGCCGAGCGTGCTGGCGATCGTGTACCGGCGATGGTTCATCTTGGCTGCGCCCGCGACCATCGGGCAGAGTGTCCGCACCCAGGGAATCCAGCGGGCGACGAGCACGGCCCAGAAACCGTGCTTCTCCAGCAGCAGGTTCACCTTGTGCAGGTTCTTGGTGTTGAGGTACTTGCCGTTCTTGCGCGCGACGAGTGTGGATCCGGTGCGGTGCCCGATGACGTACCCCACCTGGTTGCCTGCGATGGCCGCGATCATCGCGCCGACGGACAACGCCCATATGTGGCCGGTGCCCGATGCATGGGTGGCCATGACGATTCCGGCGGTGATGAGCATGGAGTCACCGGGAAGGAACAAGCCGATGATGACGGCGCATTCGATGAAGACGAAGGTCACCACCACGAGCCACACCACGAGCGGGCCTGCGGTTTCCAGTGGGCCGAACTGACCCATTGCCTCGATCACGGTTGCAACACCCGCACTTAAGCGCTCGGACGGTCCTGCTGGGTCTCGATGGCGTCTGCGGCCTCCGAGAGCGGTGTCTTGCGGGCTCGAACCATGCGCTTGCCGACCTCGATGACGATGGGCAGAACCGAGACGAAGACGATCAGCAGGAAGATGTAGTCGACGTTGTCGCGGATGAACTGGATCTGTCCGAGCAGGTAGCCGAGCATGGTGACGCCTGCGCCCCACAGGATGCCGCCGACGACGTTGTACGTCACGAAGATCGAGTACTTCATGTGCGAGGCGCCTGCGACCACCGGCGCGAACGTACGCACGATCGGGACGAAGCGCGCCAGGATGATCGTGATCGGGCCGTGCTTCTCGAAGAACGCGTGCGACTCGTCGATGTACTTCTTCTTGAAGAACTTCGCGTCGTTCGACTTGAACAGCGCAGCTCCACCCTTGCGTCCGATGAAGTATCCGACCTGGTCGCCCGCGATGGCGGCGATCGGGATCGTGATCAGCAGGACGCCGATGGGCGCGAACGGCGGGATCTCGTCGGACTTCGATGCGGCGATGAGGCCGGCGGTGAAGAGGAGAGAGTCACCCGGGAGTAGCGGAAACAGCAGCCCCGATTCGATGAAGACGACGAGCAGCAACCCGACCAGCACCCAGGTGCCGAACGAGTTGAGCAAATTCACTGGATCGAGAAACCCCGGCAGGAGCGCCAGGTTCGTCGTCACAGATTCCGAGGCGGCAAGAAGACTCACGGCGCCCACCATACCGGCCGAACCTGGGCCGACCTGAACAACAGCTGGTGAATTGCCACCGGCGCGATGTCCGATTAGTCACGTTCGGGCCGGGAGTGATCAGGTGGGTACCGCGACAGGCGCACCGGAGGCTTGCCATACTGCAACGGACAATCAATCTCTTCACATGGAGGAATGACGCCGTGCCGATCGCAACTCCCGAGGTCTATGCCGAGATGCTTGGCCGGGCCAAGGAACACCAGTTCGCCTTTCCAGCGATCAACTGCGTTGGTTCCGAGTCCATCAACGCCGCAATCAAGGGTTTCGCCGACGCTGGAAGCGACGGCATCATTCAGTTCTCGACCGGTGGTGCCGAGTTCGGCTCCGGCCTCGGCGTCAAGGACATGGTCACCGGTGCAGTAGCGCTGGCCGAGTTCGCTCACGTCGTCGCAGCCAAGTACGACGTCACGATCGCGCTGCACACCGACCACTGCCCCAAGGACAAGTTGGACACCTACGTCCGTCCGCTGCTGGCAATCTCGCAGGAGCGGGTCGACGCAGGCCGCAACCCGCTGTTCCAGTCGCACATGTGGGACGGTTCCGCAGTCCCGATCGACGAGAACCTCGAGATCGCCAAGGACCTGCTCGCCAAGGCAGCAGCTGCCCGCATCATCCTGGAAATCGAGATCGGTGTCGTCGGCGGTGAAGAGGACGGCGTCGAGGCCGAGATCAACGACAAGCTCTACACCTCCAACGAGGACTTCCTGAAGACCGTCGAGGCACTCGGTGCGGGCGACGCGGGTTCGCGCTACCTGCTCGCCGCGACGTTCGGCAACGTGCACGGCGTGTACAAGCCCGGCAACGTGAAGCTGAAGCCGTCCGTCCTTGCCGACGGCCAGCGTGTGGCGTCGGAGAAGCTCGGCCTCGCTGCCGGTTCCAAGCCGTTCGACTTCGTGTTCCACGGTGGATCGGGCTCGGCGAAGAGCGAGATCGAAGAGGCTCTGGACTACGGCGTCGTGAAGATGAACGTCGACACCGACACCCAGTACGCATTCAGCCGCCCCATCGCAGGACACTTCTTCAGCAACTACGACGGTGTGCTGAAGGTCGACGGCGAGGTCGGTAACAAGAAGGCCTACGACCCGCGTAGCTACCTCAAGAAGGCCGAGGCCGGTATGACCGCCCGTGTCATCGAGGCGTGCAACGACCTCAAATCCGCAGGTCGCAGCGTAAGCGCTGGCTGACCCACGCGAGTGGAGCGGAGCCCGCGGATCACTCCGCAGGCTCCGCTCCCGGTAGGCCAGGGTCTGTCTCCACTCCCACGAGGGTCAGCAGACCTTCCAGGTTTCGTCTTCCAGCCGCAGATCGAACGTCCGAGGTGACCGCTCGTTCGGATTCGCTTCGGTGTACGCGATGATCTGCGCGATTGCAGTGTCTCCGGTGATCTGAACGGCATCGATGCCTTCCATCACCGGCACGTTCCCCTGTTCGACGGCGACGCGGTGCACGTCCGCGAACTCCGCATCCGGGATGTCCCGGTAGTACGTCGCCAGGTCCCCGCACGACGACGATCTCAGCGTCGCCAGGTCCCCGCTCGCCAACGCCTCGGTGAACGACGTGACCGATGTTCTGATCTGCGCCTCCGGCGAATTCTCGCCGCCGTCACGCGCCAGATAGAAGAATGCGGCGGCACCGACTGCGACGATCACGACGACGGCAGCGGCCAGGGCGCCCAGCCAGCGCTTGCTCGTCTTCCGTGCGGGAACGGAGCCTGCGGAGCGACCGGAAGGCGCCGGAGTGGAGCCTGCGGAGCGACCGGAAGGCGCCGGAGCGGAGCCTGCGGAGCGACCGGAAGGCTGCGGAGCGGAGCCTGCGGAGCGACCGGAAGGCTGCGGAGCGGTGCTCGCCGCCGACGGTCCGGCGGGTTGCTGAGCCGGGCGGGGGACCTCCCCGCGAGCCGGAATGCGCTGCGGTACAGCGTGGGGTCGCGGCGCAGGCCTGGCAGGTGGCTCGACGGCAGGAATCGCGGTCGTCTCGGCCTCCGACGCGTCGGGTTGGGAAGCCTTGGCGTCTTTCTTGTCCTGAGGCGTGGCGTCCTTGTCCTGAGGCGTGGCGTCGGGGAGTTTCGGCGGGGTGGGTGTGCTGTCCGACGTGTCGGGTTCCGACTTCGTTTCGTCCTTCTCCGACACCTGGTGCTCCCTACTTCATTCTTCGACTCTTTCGAAAACGAAAGCCTAGTGGCCGAGGGTGGGTGGCCGGTTGCAGGCGAGGCGAGTGTCGGGCTCGAGAGTGCTGGACGCGGGAGCGCCGGGTGGAGGGCACAGGAGCATTGCGTGGAGGGCACAATGGTCCCCATGACTTCATTCGGTGACTTGCTCGGACCGCAGCCGACGCTTCTGCCCGGCGACGACGAGGCAGAGTCCGCACTGCTCAACCACGAGGATCCGGCGAAGGTCGCGGCGGAGAATCCGACGGCGTCGATCGCCTGGGCATATTTGGCCGAGGCGTCGTTGGACGCGGGTCAGACCATCACTGCGTACGCCTATGCGCGCACGGGGTATCACCGCGGGCTCGATCAGCTCCGCCGCAACGGATGGAAGGGATTCGGGCCGGTCCCGTACAGCCATGAGCCCAACCGAGGATTCCTCCGCTGCGTCGCTGTTCTCGCGAAGGCTGCGCGTGAGATCGGCGAGAACGACGAGTACGCGCGGTGCCTCGACCTCCTCGAAGACAGTGATCCCAAGGCTGCGGAAGCTCTCGGGCTCGGCTGATCCTGCTGTAACGACGCTGCGTCCGACGGCTCGGCGGGGTAGGGCCCGTGTGAGGGCGGGCCGGGCGAGGTTGCAGCTGTCGTTGTTGCCGATCGTTCAGTGTGCGCTGGCGGCGGGTGTCGCGTGGTTCGTCGCGACGGACATCGTCGGTCATGCTCATCCGTTCTTCGCGCCGATCGCTGCTGTCGTGTCGCTCGGTGTGTCGTTGGGCGCGCGAATGCGCCGGTCCGCTGAGTTGGTGGTCGGTGTCACGGTCGGGATCGGTGTCGGTGACCTGATCATTTCGGCGATCGGCAGTGGGCCGTGGCAGATCGCGCTGGTGGTTGCGCTCGCGATGTCGACGGCGGTGTTCCTCGACGGTGGTCCGATCATCGCGATGCAGGCGGGTTCGTCGGCTGTGTTGGTCGCGACGCTCATTCCTCCTGGCGATTCGGGTGGGATCGACCGAATGGTCGACGCATTGACCGGTGGTCTGGTGGGCATCGCGATCGTGGCGCTCATTCCGACGCATCCGGTGTGGCGGGCGCGTAAGGACGCGGCGCGGGTGCTCGGTATCGCGTCGGATGTGTTGCAGAAGGTGGCCGACGGGTTGGTGGCCAATGATCCGAAGCCCATCGAGGAGGCTTTGAAGAAGGCTCGCGCCACCCAGTCGGACATCGATGCGTTGCGCACGAACCTGAAGGGTGGTCGGGAGATCGCGCGGATCTCTCCGTTGTATTGGGGTCATCGGAACAGGTTGGCGGGTCTGGAGAAGACGGCCGATCCGATCGACAACGCGATTCGCAACATTCGTGTGTTGGCGCGTCGCTCGTTGACGCTGGTGCGGGACGACGAGATTCTCGATCCCCGGGTCGTCGACGAGGTGGAGAAGCTGGCTCAGGCAACGGATGTGTTGCGCCGGATGGTGCTGGCAGATCCGGGCCGTCAGCCGGATGCCGCGGAAGCGGCGAGGGTTCTGCGCGCGGTGGCTGCGGGCGCGAAGCCCGAGTTGATCTCCGATGCGGGCCTGTCGGCAACGGTGGTGCTCGCGCAGTTGCGGTCGATCATCGTCGATTTCCTCCAGGTTGCGGGTCTGAAACGTATTTCTGCGCTGGCGACGCTTCCGCCTACCGTCGCGAAACCGGAGGTCACGCCGGACCTGTTCTGACCCTGTCGAGACCATTGCACATATGCGTATGTACGCATATGGTGAGGTCGGCATCGACGGAAGGGGAAGTGATGGGCGCGGGGCACGGGCACAGTCACGGCATACCGGACTCAGGTGGAACGGCCGGACCGTCCACCAAGCGGATCCGCAACATGGTGATTGCACTGGCCATTCTCGTGGTCTTCTTGATCCTCGAGGCGACGGTCGCGTTGATCATCGACTCCCTGGGCTTGCTGGCCGACGCCGGCCACATGCTCACCGATGTTCTCGGAATGTCGATGGGTCTCGTGGCCCTCCTTCTGGCCCGTAAGGGAAGTGCCGCCGCTGCACGCACGTTCGGCTGGCATCGTGCGGAAGTCCTGACGGCCATCGCCAATGCTGTTCTGCTCCTCGGTGTCGCCGCGTTCATCTTGTACGAGGCGATCGATCGAATCGGCGACGCGCCGGAGATCCCCGGTCTTGCGCTGATCGTCACCGCGGCCGCAGGTCTGGTCGCCAATCTGGTCGTCATGGTGCTGATTCGCGGCGACGCGAAGGACAGCATCGCCGTGCGCGGTGCCTACATGGAGGTGCTCGCCGACGCTGTGGGCAGCGTCGGTGTCCTCGTCGCAGGCCTGGTGATGGTGGTGTTCGGATGGACGTGGGCGGACATCGTGGTCGGTGTCCTGATTTCGCTGTGGGTGATTCCGCGGGCCATCAAGCTGGCGGGCTCCGCGCTGCGCATCCTGACTCAGGCGAGCCCGGGTCACGTCGACGTCGAGGCCGTCGAAGCCGATCTTGCTGCCCTACCCGGCGTGGTCGGTGTGCACGATCTGCACGTCTGGACCCTCACCACGGGTATGGACGTCGCGACCGTGCACCTCGAATGCGACGGCTCCGGCCCGGTTCTGCTGGATCGCGCCAAAACGGTGCTCGCGGCCTACGGTCTGGACCACGCGACCGTGCAGGTCGAGCCGTCCTCCCAGGGATCTGCGTGCAAGAACGAACTCACTTGGTGAACGTCTTCACCGGGGTTCCCGGTCGCCACAGCTCGATCTGCATGTGATCGTCGACGAGTGAGGTCAGCACCACCTCGGTGATGTCGAGATCGAAGACGTTGTAGGGCGTCAGTTCCGGGGGTGCTGCGTCGAAGATCTTCTGCAGTGCATCGGGGTCGGTGAGTTCGACGGCTGTGCCCGCGATTTTCGCGTCGCCGCCTTCCATCGAATGGTGGCCGGGGTTGCTGTGCAGGGCGAAGCGTGGATCCCGTTGCAGATCTCTGGCTTTGAGTGCGTTGAGCATCGACCCCAGGCGCAGCACGCCGCCGTCGGCGAATTCCACTTCTGTCCCGCTGACCCGCGGAGACCCGTCCTGTCGAAGCGTTGCGAGCACATGGTGCTTGTTGGCGGAGAACCGTGCCGCCACCCCGTTCGCCAGGGCGGGTGCCGCGGACTCGAAGTCTTTCCATGTCGTCATGCCAGCAGTATGCGGACACATCACTGACACCTTCTGTCAGTAATATCGGCGGTGTGCGTTCCTCGCGGCTGCTGCAGTTGATGCTGTCCCTCCAACACGGCCGTGCGACGACCGCACAGGCGCTGGCCGACGAAGCAGGAGTGTCGGTGCGCACCATCTACCGCGACATAACCGCGTTGCTCGACGCCGGGGTCCCGCTCTGGACCGAGTCCGGACCGGGCGGGGGAGTGCGGCTCCTGGACGGATGGCAGTCGAAGCTGTCCGGCATGTCCGGTGTCGAGACCTCGGCGTTGATGTTGCTCGGCGTGCCGTCCGTGGCTGCAGATCTGGGGCTGGCCGACGTCACGGCTGCGGCCGAGACCAAGCTGCTGGGTGCGCTCCCATTGCCGTTGCGCGCCGGCGCCCAGATGTGGCGTGAGCGGTTGCACGTCGACGCCCCGGGCTGGTTCACCGACGTCGAACCGTCGCCGCATCTGAAGGCGATCAGCGCGGCTGTGTTGGCGGGTCGGCAGCTCGATCTCGACTATCGGGGCTCGACGCGCACCGTCGCCCCGCTGGGACTGGTGGCCAAGGCGGGCGTCTGGTACCTCGTCGCCGCCCGGGGAGACGCCGTCCTGTCGTATCGTGTCGACCGAGCCGAGGGTGCTCGGACGCGGACGGAACCGGTGGCCAGGCCCGACGGCTTCGATCTCGCTCGATGGTGGGCGGAATCGGCGTCGAAGTTCGATCGGGTACTGCTGACTTTCGATTGTCGAGTCAGGTTGTCCGCGGATGCTGTTCGCATTCTCCCTGCTGTCGTCGGTCGTGAAGCAACTCCGGCACTCCCTGGCGCCGACGTCGACGGGTGGACGACCGTCGATCTGCGGCTCGAGACGTTCGACGTCGCCCTGGGGCAGTTGACGACGCTGGGAGGTGGCGTCGAAGTGCTGGAACCGGTGGCGTTGCGGCGGGCGCTGCACCGGGTGGCGTCGGAGATGGCGTCGCGAAACTCCTGACTGCATTCGACCGAAGTCAGGGTAGTCTCGGGGCATGACAGCGATGACATTGTCGGGCCCCCTCGCCGACCGTGATTCGTGGACGGCGAATCACTGCTCGATCGACAAGGCAATGGGTGTCGTGGGCACACGCTCGGCCGTTCTCATTTTGCGTGAGGCGTATTACGGGGCAACACGATTCGATCAGTTCGCTTCACGCGTCGGGATCACCGAGGCGGTGGCGTCGGCGAGGTTGAAAGAACTGACGGAGGCCGGACTGTTCGTGAAGTCGCCCTACCGAGATCCGGGCCAGCGGACACGGTACGAGTACCTGCTGACCGAAATGGGTGACGATCTGCTGCCCGTCGTGCTCGGACTGATGCAGTGGGGAGACAAACACCTGCAGTCCGGCCGTGGACCGTTGGTGGTGACGGACGGCAACGGCCGGGTTCAGGTGGAGGTCAGGAGCACCGACGGACGGGCGGTGGCTGCGGACGATCTGGAAGTCAGAGCCAGAACCGCATGAGGTAGTTGCCGTACTGCGCATAGATGTCGGGGACTCCGGAAAGTCCGAACATCCAGTAGATGGCGTCGAAGAACACGATGTTGACCTGGGGCACGAACAGGAATGCGACGAGGATCAGAATGCCGTACGGCTTGAAGTTGGCCAGCGCTCGGCGGGTGTCGTGGGACAGGTTGTTCTCGATCGCGGCGTAGCCGTCGAGACCGGGAACCGGAAGAAGATTCAGCACCGTGGCCATGACCTGCAGAAACGCCAAGAAGCTCAAGCCCCACCAGAACGCGCGATGATCCGAACCCGTTCCCCAGACGCGAATCACGACCAGCAGAACCACGGCGGACACAAGATTCGCACAGGGCCCGGCAAGAGCGATCCTGCGCTGGATCCTCGGCTCGAACATTCCGGTGCGGAGATACACCGCGCCGCCGGGAAGACCGATTCCGCCGATCGCGATGAACACCACCGGCAGCACGATCGACAGCAGCGGATGGCTGTACTTCAGCGGGTTCAACGTCAGGTAACCGCGCAGCTCGACCTCGCGATCACCGGCCCGGAACGCGGTGTAGGCGTGACCGAACTCGTGCAGGCACACCGTCACGATCCACCCGGCCAGGACGAGGACGAACACCCCTATCCGTGCCGAGACGTCGGCTGGCGATTGTGCAGTCCACGCAACGACACCGCCGACCACCGCAGCAGCCACCACGGCCAGGAAGACCGGGCTCGGGCGTACGCGTCGACGCCGCAGGGGGATGCTCACCGGACCAGCAACCACTCCACGTGATGGCGATAGAACGTCGATCGCTTCACTTCTCGGTCGCCGGGCACGCCGTCGCGAGTCAGACTCGCCGCGTACGCTCCGAGCTGCATGGCGCGGCCGTGGGCCCACCGATGCGGAAGCAGGCGTCGGCCCCCGGTGACGCGGGCCTTGAGCCCGGGCATGTTCGGCGTCGGGACGATCTCGACGGCATGCGCCGTGCCGGAGAACAACTTCGTGTCGTCGACGTAGGCCTCACCTTCGAGCGAACGCCCGGAAGTACCGTGTACGACGGCCCGGCCGACCACGGCCTTGCCTGCGTCGTCACGGATCAGCGGGGTCGGCGACGCCGTGCCCGTCATGGCAACCTTCGCGGCCCGCGACCCCGTTCCGAGGCGGTAGACATGCCCCGCGGCCGTCGCCGACTCGGGAACGAACGCGACTTCGACGTCGAGGCGATCGGTACGCATCAACCTCGTCAACACGGCCGCGAGGGACGCGTCGCCGCCGAGGACGATGACCCGCGGGCCAGGTGACCCGGCGGCGTCGGCCAGGAGGGCGTCGCACTCGTCGTTGGTGGGAATCTCCGACGCCGACGTCAGTGGCACATCCGTCAGCGAGATCGGCAGCGGAGGGTTTCCGCAGTGCAGGACGAACGGTGTCACTGTGCTCCCGTGCAGTTCTGTGGTTGTGGCCTGGTGCTCGGTCTCCACCGTAGCGCCATGACCGGTGCCACACTGCCTCGGCTAGACTGACCCCCCGGCCTGCCTCCACACCTGGAAGCAACCTCCCGCACGTCAATTACACAGCTAGTTTTTGCACAGAAGAGACACCAGGAGAGCACATGCCGGCGATAGTCCTGATCGGCGCCCAGTGGGGCGACGAGGGCAAAGGCAAAGCAACCGATCTGTTCGGCGAACAACTCCAGTGGGTGGTTCGGTACCAGGGTGGCAACAATGCGGGCCACACCGTCGTGCTCCCCAACGGGGACAAGTTCGCGCTCCACCTGATCCCGTCGGGCATTCTGACTCCGGGAGTCAAGAACATCATCGGAAACGGAGTCGTCGTCGACCCGGGCGTTCTGCTGACCGAGCTGGCCGGGCTCGAGGAGCGCAACGTGGACACGTCAGGCCTGCTGCTCAGCGCCGATGCGCACCTGATCATGCCGTACCACGTGGCCATCGACAAGGTCACCGAGCGCTTCCTCGGAGCCAAGAAGATCGGCACCACCGGTCGCGGAATCGGACCCTGCTACCAGGACAAGTTCGCACGCGTCGGCGTCCGCGCAGCGGATGTGCTGGACGAGAAGATCCTGACCCAGAAGGTCGAAGCTGCACTGGAATTCAAGAACCAGGTGCTCTCCAAGATCTACAACCGACGCGCTCTCGACCCGCAGCAGGTCGTCGACGAGGTCCTCGGGCAGGCGGAGAAGTTCAAGCACCGCATCGCGGACACGCGGCTCGAGCTGAACCTCGCTCTCGAACGCGGCGAGACTGTTCTTCTGGAGGGATCGCAGGGCACTCTGCTCGACGTCGACCACGGCACCTACCCGTACGTGACGTCGTCCAACCCGACGGCGGGCGGCGCGGCAGTCGGCTCCGGCATCGGACCCAACAAGATCACCACCGTCCTCGGCATCCTCAAGGCCTACACGACGCGCGTCGGGTCGGGTCCCTTCCCGACCGAGCTTTTCGACAACTCCGGCGAATACCTCGCGAAGCAAGGCGGCGAGGTCGGCGTCACCACCGGGCGTGCGCGTCGGACAGGGTGGTTCGACGCGGTCATCGCCCGCTACGCGACCCGTGTCAACGGCATCACCGATTACTTCCTCACCAAACTCGACGTGCTCTCCAGCCTCGATACCGTCCCGATCTGCGTCGCCTACGACGTCGACGGAGTCCGTCACGACGAGATGCCGATGACGCAGACCGGCTTCCACCACGCCAAGCCGATCTACGAAGAGATGCCAGGCTGGTGGGAGGACATCTCCGGAGCGCGCACCTTCGAGGACCTTCCGGTGAACGCACAGAACTACGTGCTCAGGCTAGAAGAGCTCTCCGGCGCCCACATGTCCTGCATCGGCGTCGGCCCCGGCCGTGACCAGACCATCGTTCGTCGGGACATTCTGAACTCCTGATTCGTTCGACAAAGGCCCCGTAGCGTTCGCGTTGCGGGGCCTTTCTCGTCTCGTGGCCTGGTTTCGGCCGACGCGTATCGAAAGATACTTGTCGGTCGTTATCTTTGCGTATACGCGACCGTAGATCCTCCGTCTGACCCTCTTAGCTGACTGCCTCGGCTCTTTCTGTGCTGCGATCGAATGAATTGACGCTTTACATCGACCGTGTCGGTGTAACTGTCGGTTAGGTAAAAGTCCAGTAAAAAGACCTTCGGACTTTTACATTCGCAGGGGTAACAGACCGCGTGGTCCTTGCGAAACAATGGACGTCGCACCAGGTGCGCGGGCCGGCACCGGCCGACTCGACCCGAAGAACGCCGGGTCCCTCACTGGCCTTCCATTGGGCCCACACGAAGAGAGAAACGAATGAACAAGGCAACCAAAGGCGCCATAGCCGCGGGGGCGGCAGCTGTCCTGCTGCTCGGCGGTTTGGGATCCTTCGCACTGTGGCAGGACGATGCCGAAGTCGCGGGTGGAGAAATCAACTCTGGTGAACTGAACTTCGAACCGGTCGCGGGGACTGCTCTGTGGACCGAGACGTCGGTAACTCCCAACGTCGTCATCGGGCCTAGCCCAGCTGGGTTCTTGATCGTGCCGGGTGACGTTCTGGAATACTCCTCGGACTACGTGGTGAACTGGGCAGGACCCAACCTCCGGGCGACGATTACTGCGGACTTCACGGAAGTGACCGGTGATCCCGCTCTCGCCGCCGCACTGGCCGGCGCGACCGTCTCGGTCAATGGTGGCACCGACCTACCCAATGGATCGGCCGTTCCGCTGCCGCTGACGGCGTCGCCACAGACCATCAGCGTCGAGGTTCGGATCGAATTCGACCCAGACACGGCTGGTTTGGTTGCGCAGAACGAGTCGGTCGACCTGGATTCCTTCACGCTGACGCTCGACCAGGTACGTCCCTGATCTCTGCGAAGTGATCAAGCACGGCCGATACTGGGCACTCGCAGCCGCGTCCGTCGTTGTGGTGGTTTTCGGATCAGCACAGACGACGGGCGCGCTGTGGCGTGACGACGCCATCGTGAGCGGTGGAACCATCAACTCCGGGACCTTGGACATCAAGGTCGGACCCGCAGGGGCAGAGGTGAACGATTATGTGCTCGCCGCACTCGGCGGGACGAATCTCGGTCCGAACGGGTTTTCGCAGGCATCGTTGTCGATCAAGAATGCGGGAAACGTTCCCTTCGACTACCGACTCCAGAGCACAACGGTCACCGGAACGGTGCCGCTGACGTTGACGGCAAGCCTGGTCGGGGCGGCGGCGGATTGCCCGCCGACGACCGCTCCAACCGGCGCCACTCAGCTGTACACCGGCAATGCCGCTGGGGCGCAGGCTCCGACGGCACCCGCCGCACGTTTGCTCGCCCCCGGAGCGGCGGAGGTCTGGTGTTTTCGGGTGTCCGTAGGTATAGACCCGCCGAAGAGTCAGTCCTCGACCGTGAAATTCTCGTTCCGAGCGGATCAGACATGAGCACCGAAGACACCGACGTGATTCCCGTTGTCCCGCCCGAGAGGAACGGGGACGAGCGCACCGGGGTGTGGTGGTGGGTGAGTCGAATCGTGTCGTACACGTTGCTGGCCGCGATGCTGTTCGTTCTGGCTGTCACCGTGGTCGTTCCGCGTGTGTCGGGGGCGACGCCGTACACCATCCTCACGACATCGATGAAACCCACGTATCCGCCGGGGTCATTGGTCGTGATCAAGCCTGTCGACCGTTCCGAGCTCGCTGTCGGAACGGCAATCACGTACCAAATCCGTTCCAATGAACCCGATGTGGTGACGCACAGAATCGTGGCGACTCAGCAGTCCGGTGGCGGTGTCACGACGTACATCACGCGTGGAGACAACAACGGGTCCGATGACGAGAACCCCGTGCAGTTCGGCCAGATACGAGGCAAGGTCTGGTATTCCGTGCCCTACATGGGGTACGTCAACAATTGGCTGAACGGTGAACAGCGCCGAATCACGGTGACCGTCATAGTGATCGGGCTCGCAGGTTATGCAGTGTTCATGTTCGTCGGCGCGGGTCTCGATCACCGGAAGAAGCGGAGGGAGGCGTCGTGAATTCGAACGTCGCCGTTCCGTGCGCTGTCCTGGTGACGGGACTGGCAATCGTAGTGTTGCTCGGAACAGGTTCCGCGCGGCCAGTGCAGACCGTCGGGTACAGCTACGACGGCGAGACGTGGGGACCGACGTTGCCGAGTCCGCTCTTCGACAACGAGATTCGATGGGTCCCCGGTGACAGTCGCGATGCTGTATTCCATGTCTTCAACGACACCGACGACGATGGTCGAATCCAACTGAAGCTCGTCGCCGACAGCAGAGAGTTCGGCGAATCGCTGACGGTGTCGATCGATGGGTCGGAGTACCGATCGGGTTGCGGATCCGTACTGATCGGCGCACACGAAAAGCGTCGGATCGGTGCCACTGTCGACATGGCAGTGAACGCGGGCAATGCGACCCAGAATTCCCGAGCGTTTGTCGACCTGGTGGTGCGGTGGGACAACGGAGACAGCGTGATTTGTGTTTCGGAGAATCAGGAAGGGGCGTACTCGTGATGGCGAGTCACAAGCAGAACCTGGGGGTCCTTCGCCGGATCGTCTCGGCGCTGATCAGCGCTCGGGCTCGCGCCATCATGTCCATCGGTATCGTTCTCGGGCTGGGTGCCGTAGGAACCCTTGCGGCATGGTCGGATACGTCGACAGCTACCTCGGGGACGTTCACGACAGGCACGATCGACATCAAGATCGGCAACCCTGCGGTCGACAACAATCCACCTGCATTCGCAACAGCCCTCACCAATACCGCGATTGCCCCGGGCAATACAGTCACCGCGCCGCTACTCGTGCGGAACTCCGGGACGGTGCCGTTCAACTACACGCTTTCCGTGGCAGCGACCAACACAGGTCTGGGCGGTTTGCTGGAAAGTTTCGTGTACGGGAACTCGGACTGCTCTGGGCCCGCGGTCAGTACGGTGTCCGGGTTGTTTCCGTCGAAGCCTTTCCCCGGCGTGAATCGGCCCATCCCAGCCGGTGGAACCGACCAACTCTGCATCAGGGTGACAATGCCGTCGACCGCCACGGCCCCGGCGACTCCCGCGACCGGAACCATCACCTACTCACTCGTGGCGACGTCGACCTAGATGAGTACCAACGCAGTACGTTCACGCGCGCACTCGAATCGAAGGTGGGTGCGCGAGATCGCGCTGACCGTCGGCGCACTGGCCGGGTTGCTGTGTGTTTTGGTTGCGCTGGCTGCGGTTGTGTTCGGGATTACGCCGCTGGTCTTCCGATCCGGCTCGATGTCACCGGCCATCGAGACGGGTGCACTCGCGCTGAGTAAGACCACGCCCGCGGTCGACATTCAAGTGGGTGACATCGTCAACGTGACCAACGCGGCGGGCAACGGAATCACGCACCGAGTCATCGAAATCGGAGCCGTCGGAAGCGACAGCGTCGAGCTCTATTTGAAGGGCGACGACAACGCGGAACCCGACGCCGAGCCCTACGTCGTGTCGGAAGCGGGACGGGTCCTTTTCAGCGTCCCCAAGCTCGGCTACGCGGTGACGTGGCTGAGCGGACCTGTTGCGGTCTTTGCAGGCGGTGTTCTTGTCGGCGTTCTGTTGATGGTCGCGTTTCGGCCGCGTCGGGTATCTCCGTCGGAAACCGATGAGGAGCCGCATGGGCGGCACAGTCGACTGCCGACATCGGGACTGGTGGTCCTCGCAACGCTCGGGGCCGTGGCTTTGTCGTCGACGAATCCTCCTGTGGCACTGGCTGCTCCGTTGACCGATACTTCGATCGCAACGAGTGGGAATTTCCAATCCGTTGTTCCGATACCGACAGGATTCAGGTGCGATGACTCGGGTGGTGCTCAACTCAGCTGGCAGAACAATCCGGCCCTTGGCTATGAACTGAGTTTCACGCCTGCGCCGGCCGGTGTGACAAACCCTGTCGTCCTGCCTCCCGCCCCCGGAACCACACGAACGTGGAGCGCCGCGCAACTCCTGTCGCTGCTGATGATCGGCACCCGCACCTTTACTCTCAGGGCAACCTACAACGGCGTCCGGTCAGCGCCGACTGGTAGCAGAGGAATCAACTACATCACAGCCTTGCTCACCGCGTGCGTCGCGGTCGGTCCCGCCGGTGCAGCTCCCAGGCTCGCGCCCCAGGCTGCGCCCACGACAACAACACCTGCCCCGGCGTCGACGACGGCGCCTGCGACCACGACGGAGCAGCAAGCCACCACGACAACCCCGCCCGCCACGACGACGACGCCACCCGCCACTACAACGACGCCACCCACCACGACAACGACGGAACCGCCACCGGCAGCTGTGGAACCCCCACCTGCCCCGGTGACGACAACGACGACCACCGCGGCACCCCCGGCTGACCTGATCTCACCCCAGTCCTCCCCGTCGGGCTCGGCGGTGGCGAAGGTGGTGAGTGTCGACGGCTCGCCGACGTTGCAGATCACGGACTCGTCAGGCGACATGCAGTACAGCGGTCCGATCTCGTCGAGCTCGGAGTACGGCTATGGAGTGGCCTGGGCGTCGGGTGACCAGCTGTGGCTCCTCGGACCGAGCCAGTTGGTTCGACTGGACGGAACCGGCGGAGGGTGGAGTCGCACTGTCGTCGATCCGGCGTCGGGAGAAGTTCCGGCCGAGATTTCGGCTCTGTTGAACTGACGCCGGAAAAGAGTCGAAACATATATTTGTGAATTGACGTGCTTTATCAGTGAAGTGGGCGGACAATGGGCGCCAGGTAAAGCGACGGAAGGTCGGTCGATGTCCACTTCGTACAATGGTCTAGATGTCTTCGGGTACCAATTCGACCGCTTCGCCTATGAACATCCGTGGATCGGCGAGGCCGTCGGGGAATTCATGCTCGGACCGAGCGGCGGGGGCATGATGGAGTTCGCCAAGGCCACGGTGTTCGCACTTCCGGAGGGTGGGGCGCACGAGGTTCACGGCGAGATTCTCGCGTGGTACCTGGCGCACGGGGGTCCGTACGGTGCTCTGGGTTACCCGATCAGCAACGAGAAGCCGACCCCTACCGGCTACGGTCGCTACAGCTTGTTCGAGCGTGGCTCCATCGGGTGGATGCCGGAGACGGGAGCTTTCACCATCGGTGGCACGCGTGAAGACGACGTCAGGGTTCCCGGACCCGAGGCGGAGAGCGTGTCCGCGGTCGAGGTACCTTCCGGGACCGAACCAATTTCCGCTTGAAATACCGCACGTCGGAATAGGCGCACATAAACTGGAATTACGGTTTGTTTCGGCAGGCGACTATTGCTTTTATTTCACTCGGCGACCATTCGTATAATGTACTGACAAATGGATAATTCACTCGAGTGAATTAGTTTCGCATTCATCTCTCGCGCGTCGTCGACTAGAACAGCGTCGGCTCCCCGAAGCCGGGAATGCCTTCGATGGCAAGGATTCTTTGCTTCGTCGACGGTCCTCCGGGAGCCGAGAAGCCGCCGACCTCTCGGCCTGCGCCGAGGACTCGGTGGCACGGGATGATCACCGGCACCGGGTTGCGGCCGAGCGCACCGCCAACTGCCTGCGCTGCGCCCGGATGTCCCAGCCGCGCAGCAACAGCGCCGTACGTCATCGTCGAACCTCGGGGGATCGCGCGGGTGACGTCGTAGACGGCGTTGTCGAAGTCGGAGACGTCGAGAACGACCGGAATGGCCGACAGGGCGGGGTCCCCGCCGTCGAGCAGTGCCATGATGCCCTCGATGGCTACGGTGGCGACGCCGTCCGGGTCGCCGGGGAGGGCGTCGAAGCCGGTCAGGTAGTCGATCAAGCGGTCCTCGGACTCGGGCAGGGCGACGGTGGTGACGCCGTCGGCGTTCCAGGCCAGGCCGCACCGTCCGAGGGACGTGTCGAACAGCGAGTACGGCATTCGTCCAGTATGGACTGCGTTCGAACTGGACTTCGATCCAAAGGCCAGTAGGATCGGGAAATGGCGATACGGGTACTCAACGCAACTTCGATGGCGCGCGATCTGGGACGGTGGCGAACCGAAGCCGAGGACGCGTCCGGTCGCAAGCGCACGTCCCGCCCCACGTACCGGGCCTTGGCCGACGGGATCAGGCTGCTCATCCACGACGGCCGGATTCCGCTGGGAGTGGGGTTGCCGAGCGAGCGCGATCTGTCGTCCGCGCTCGACCTGAGCCGTACGACGATCACGTCGTCCTATGCCGTGCTGCGTGAAGAGGGCTATCTGATCAGCAAACAGGGTGCCCGCAGCACAGTCGCACTGCCGGACATGGCCAAGCCCAACGGGTTGCTGGTGCAGTCTCGCTCGACCGGGCCGGTCATCGATATGTCCCATGCGGCGATGGCAGCGCCGACGGACGCCATGCTGCACGCGTACAACTCTGCGCTGCAGGCACTTCCGGCCTACCTGTCCAACCACGGTATGGAACCGATCGGGCTTGCGGTGCTGCGTGAATCCATTGCTCGACGGTTCGTCGAGCGAGGGTTGCCGACGACCCCGGATCAGATCATGGTCACTTCCGGTGCGCAGCAGGCAGTTCGGTTGTTGCTGGGCACTCTCACGTCACCGGGGGATCGGGTACTGATCGATCACCCGACATACCCCAATGCGCTGGAGGCGATCAGGCGCGTCGGCGCTCGCCCGGTCCCGGTTCCGATCAGGCCGGACGGGGAGCCCTGGGATCTCGACGGAATCCGCAGTGCTGCACGGCAGACCGCATCCAAGGTTGCATACATGATTCCGGACTTCCACAATCCGACGGGCCGTTGCCTTCCCGCCGACGGTCGCGCCGAGCTCGCCAAGATCGCCAGGGACACGTCGATGACGTTGATAGTCGACGAGACCATGGTCGATCTGTGGCTGGATGCGCCTCCGCCGCCGCCCGTCGCGTCGTTCGGGCGTGTGTCGGGCACGGATGTGGTGACGATCGGTTCGGCGTCGAAATCGTACTGGGGTGGGCTGCGTATCGGATGGATCCGAGCCAATCCGTCGTTGATCAGCAGGCTTGCTGGATCGCGAGCTGCGCACGATCTGGGCACGTCCGTCATGGATCAGCTTGCCGCCGGGTTCCTGTTGCAGGACGCGGATGCGATTCTCGACACGCGACGTGAGCAACTGCGCGAGCGTCGGGGTGTGCTGGAATCCGCTCTTGCGGAGCACCTTCCGGACTGGACGTACCGACGGTCGACGGGCGGGATGTCGTTGTGGCTGCAGATCCCGACGCCCGTGTCGAGTGCACTCGCCGCGACGGCGCCGACGTTCGGCGCCGTCCTCGCGGCGGGCCCCCGGTTCGGAGTGGAGGGTGCGTTCGAGCGGTTCCTCCGTCTGCCGTACACCCGGGAGCCCGCGGAGATTACCGCGGCCGTCGTCGCGACCGCCGGTGCTTACGCTGCCCTGGCGCCGAGCGCGGACGACCGAGAGCCCGCGCTCGTCTTCTGATGTGAGTACTTGTGTAGGCCCTGGCCTACATGAGTACTCACAGCCAGAGGGTGTCCGGATCGACCGCAGTCGATGCGGGTGCGGTGGGGATTCCGTTGGGAGTGCGGGAGAAGCGGGGCGCCGGCCGGTGCTGGGTGATGCCGTCGACCTCGATCAGAGTTTCGCGCGCGGCCAGATGCTTGTGGTCCGATGCTTCGCCGAACGTGAGGATCGGCGAGACGCAGGCGTCGGTGCCGTCGAAGATGGCGGCCCACTCGTCGCGCGTCTTGGTCTTGAACACCCGCGTGAAGATCTCACGCATCTCGGGCCAGCGGTCGCGGTCGCCCTGGCCCGGTGTGGTGGCTGGGTCGAGTTCGAGCAGACGGAGCAGCTCGGCGAAGAACTGCGGCTCGAGTGCGCCGACGGCCATGTGCTTACCGTCGGCGGTTTCGTAGGTGTCGTAGTAGGGCCAGCCGGTGTCGAGCATGTTGACGCCGCGCTCGTCCGACCAGGCGCCGACACCGCGTAGGCCCCAGATCATGTGCGACAGCGCTGCTGTCCCGTCGACCATCGCGGCGTCGACCACCTGGCCCTTGCCCGAGGTCTGACGCTCGAACAGTGCGGCGAGGATGCCGAAGATCAGGAACATCGATCCGCCGCCGAAATCGCCGACCATGTTCAGCGGTGGTACTGGACGCTCACCCTTGCGTCCGATGGCGTGCAGTACGCCCGTCACGGAGATGTAGTTGATGTCGTGGCCCGCCGCAGACGCCCACGGTCCGTCCTGTCCCCATCCGGTCATGCGGCCGTAGACGAGCTTGGGGTTGCGTTCCAGCGCGACGTCTGGGCCGAGTCCGAGGCGCTCGGTCACGCCCGGTCGGAATCCTTCGATGAGGACGTCCGCACGTTCGATCAGTCCCAGAATTCTCTCGACGTCGGCCGGGTCCTTGAGGTTGGCCTCGACGAGGGTGCGGCTGCGTAGCTGCTGATCGTGCTCCGAGATCTGGCCGGCGCGTTGAACGCGTGCGACCTCGGCTCCCAGGTCGGCCAGCAGCAGGGCGGCATGGGGGCCGGGCCCGATTCCTGCAAGTTCGACGACTCGAAGTCCTGTCAGCGGTCCACCGGTACTCGACACGTATTCCTCGTTCCGATCAGTATGAAATAAGCGAATCGAGGTTAACTTAGCGTGACTGGAGGCGCGAGGGAACCCCGAGGCCGTGGATAATGAGCGGCGTGAGCGCAGGAGACGAAGCAGTCCGGATCGGCACACCTCTGACCCCGGGAGCCACGCGAGTGATGCTCCTCGGCGCGGGCGAGTTGGGCAAGGAGGTGATCATCGCGTTTCAGCGCTTGGGCGTCGAGGTCATCGCCGTCGACAGATACGACAACGCGCCGGGCCATCAAGTTGCTCATCACGCCTTCACGATCGACATGAGCGACCCCGAACAGCTCCTGGCATTGATCGACGCTCAGCAACCGGACTTCGTCGTTCCCGAGATCGAGGCCATCGCGACCGACGCGCTCGCCGAGGTCGAGAGTCGAGGCAGGAGTGTCGTCATTCCGACGGCCCGGGCGACGCAGCTGACCATGAATCGCGAGGGGATCAGGCGGCTCGCGGCCGAGGAGTTGGGCCTTCCGACGTCGCCCTACGCGTTCGCCGACTCGCTCGAGGACGTTCGCAGCTCCCTGGACTCCATCGGCTATCCAGCCGTCATCAAGCCGGTGATGTCCTCGTCGGGCAAGGGACAGTCGGTGGTCCGCGGACCTGAGGACGTCGCGGCGGCATGGGACTACGCGTTGAAGGGCGGACGCGTCGACCTCGGTCGTGTCATCGTCGAGGGATTCGTCGACTTCGATTACGAGATAACACTTCTCACCATCAGGTCGACGGCGGGAACGGATTTCTGCGAGCCCATCGGGCACCGTCAGGAATCCGGTGACTACGTCGAATCGTGGCAGCCGCAACCGATGTCGGACGGTGCGCTCGCTGCGGCGAAGGACGTGGCGGACAAGATCACCACTGCTCTCGGAGGGCGAGGCCTGTTCGGCGTCGAACTGTTCGTTCAGGGCGACAACGTCTACTTCTCCGAGGTCAGCCCCCGTCCACACGACACAGGGTTGGTCACGCTTCGTACGCAACGGTTCTCGGAGTTCGAACTGCACGCCCGTGCCATCCTCGGACTCCCGGTGGACACCACGCTCGTCTCGCCGGGTGCGTCGGCGGTCGTCTACGGCGGCGTCGACGCGGAGGGCATCGCGTTCGAGGGTGTCGCCGACGCCTTGGCCGTACCGGAGACCGATGTTCGGTTGTTCGGCAAGCCGGAGAGCTTCGTGCGTCGACGGATGGGCGTTGCGGTGTCGACGGCGTCCGACATCGATTCGGCTCGCGCGCGGGCAACCGAGGCTGCAGGCAAGATTCGTCCCGTCACGTGAGTGCCTGGGGGGAGGTGCTGATCGCTCTGGCGATCCTCGTGGGGTTGGTCGGGATCGTCGTGCCGATTCTGCCCGGCGTGATTCTGATCTTCGCGGCAATTGCGGTGTGGGCGTTCGTGACCGGTGGCGCCGCGGCCTGGGTGGTCCTGGGAATCGCGACGGTTCTGCTGGTCGCCAGCGGCGTCGTGAAGTACACCTGGCCGGGGCGAAAGATGAAGGACGCAGGCATCCCGACGCGTTCGCTGGTGGTCGGCGGTCTCGTGGGCATCGTGGGGTTCTTCGTCATCCCCGTCGTCGGCTTGTTCGTCGGGTTCGTCCTCGGCACTTATGTCGCGGAACTTCCCCGGCACCGCAATCACGGTCAGGCGTGGAGATCCACGGTCCATGCCACCAAGGCCGCGGGGCTGTCCATCCTCGTCGAACTGTTCGGGGCACTCCTCGCGACCGGTGTGTGGCTCGGAGCGGCGATCTTCATTTGACCCGGTACCAGGCCCGGGCGTTGCCGCCGAGGACCGCGGGAAGGTCGCCTCCCACGGCTTCGGCGACGAGGTCGATATCGGTTTCCAGGAACCGTCGGGGCGCTCGGGTGCCCGGTAGGTCGGTCCCGAACATCAGGGCGGCGGGGTCGACGGCGTGGATTTTCCTCATGGCATCGACGATGTCCATGTCGACTCGGCCGAAGGCGGAGGCTTTCACGCGGACGCCACGCTCGACGAGGTCGAGCAGGTAGGGCAGGCCCTGCGCGGACATGCCGAGATGGTCGATGCTCACCGCGGGAAGCTTGGACAGGATCGGTTCGAGCGAGAGCAGCATCGAGGCTTCGACGTACAGTTCCGCGTGCCAGCCGACCAGTTCGTGGGCTCTGCGGGCTTGGGCGGTGAGCGTCTGGACGTCCGTCGCGCCTCGTTTGAAGTTGAGCCTGATGGCGCGGACGCCGGCTCGATCGAGTTCGACGATCTCGTCGTCGGACGTATCGGGATCGAGCTGGGCGACGCCTACCCAGCTGGGCCCGAGCGCGTCCAACGCGGCCACCAGGTACGCCTGGTCGGTGGTATGGAAGGACGAACTGATGACCGCGCCGCCGGTGATTCCGAGGCCGTCGGTGTCGCGGTCGTAATCCTCGATGGTGTACGGCTCCGGTGGGTATCCCTGATTCTCGACCAGCGGGAATCGCGGGTCGAGGATGTATCGGTGGGCGTCGAACACAAGGGACAGCATGCCAGCAATGCGATTTCGGCACCCGGGGACCCGCGCCGGTGTTTGAATGCGAAACATGAGAGCTGAAGCAGAAATCGTCCTCGACGGGTACACCTTCCTCGAGTGTCCGCGCTGGCGAGACGGCCGAATCTGGGTGTCCGACTTCTACAGCCAGCGGGTGGTGTCCGCTCGCGGTGACGGGTCGGACGTTCGCGTCGAGGCCGAGGTGCCGCAGCAACCGTCGGGACTCGGGTGGTTGCCGGACGGCCGATTGCTCGTCGTCTCGATGCGAGATCAGAAGTTGCTCCGGCGTGAGGACGACGGTTCGCTCGTCGTGCACGCAGATCTGTCGTCGTACGTGAAGGCGAACCTCAACGACATGCTCGTCGACGACCGAGGACGCGCCTACGTCGGCAATTTCGGGTTCGATCTGATGAACCTGGCGACGCCGGACACGGCCGATCTATTGCGCGTCGATCCCGACGGTTCGGTGCACGTCGTGGCGAAGGATCTCTATTTCCCGAACGGGATGGGTCTGACGCCCGACGGGGAGCTGGTGGTCGACGAGACGGTCGGCAACCGCATCAGTGTCTTCGCGGTGCACCCGGACGGTTCGTTGGGGGAGCGGCGCGACTGGGTGAAGTTCGCGGAGCTGCCGGACGTGACGTCGATGGAGTCCGCGCTGGGGCAGCTGTCCGTGGCGTCCGACGGCTGCGCGATGGATACCGACGGATCGTTGTGGGTGGCCGACGCGCTGGGTCAGCGAATTGTGCACGTGGTGCCGGGCAAGGGAATCGTCGATCAGCTCGAATTCGACACCGGGGTGTTCGCGTGCGGCCTCGGTGGTGACGACGGCCGAACGCTGTACGTCTGCGCGGCTCCGGACTTCAACGAGCACCAGCGCAAGGTGGAGACGGAAGGGAAACTTCTGGCGGTGCGGGTCTAGCCGCCGTGAGTAGGAAACGCACAGCGCTCTGTGCGTTTCCTACTCACGCGTGAATCACGCCTTGTCGGGCTCGGAAGCGCGGAGCATGTCCTCGCGTTCGACGACCTTGACGCGTTCGCGGCCTTCGGGTTCGCCGAGGGAGCGTTCGTGGGCGTCGAGGCGGTACCAGCCGTCCCAGGTGGTGAAGGGGACCTTCTTGTCTTCGAGGAATGTGGTGACCGCGTCGAGTTCGGGGTCGGTGGCGCCGGTGAAGCCGGGTGCGTCCTCGAGGAGGTTGGCGACGGTTTCGTTGGCGTCGCCCTTGGTGTGACCGATGAGGCCGACGGGTCCACGCTTGATCCAGCCGGTGACGTAGGTGGCCGGGACCGGGGTGGTCGAGGACGGGGACTCCACGACGCGGCCTGCTTCGTTGGGGATGGTGCCGGCTTGGTCGTCGAAGGGGAGTTGGGCGATGTTCTGGGAGAGGTAGCCGACGGCGCGGTAGACCGCTTGGACGTCCCAGTCGTTGTAGGTGCCGGTGCCGCGGACGTTGCCGGTGCCGTCGAGTTCGGTGCGTTCGGTGCGTAGTCCGACGACTTTGCCGTTCTCGCCGAGGATTTCGGTGGGGGATTCGAAGAAGTGC
>NZ_KB911566.1:0-29872 GCF_000383555.1 Rhodococcus sp. 114MFTsu3.1
CCCGTCGGCATCACAGGAGAGCTCTACCTCGGCGGCACCCAACTCGCCGACGGCTACATCAACCGACCCGACCTCACCGCCGCACGCTTCATCGCCGACCCCACCACCGGCGCCGGATCAGGTCAGCGCCTCTACCGCACCGGCGATCTCGTCCGCTGGAACACCGACGGCCAACTCGACTACCTCGGCCGCACCGACGATCAGGTCAAGATCCGCGGATTCCGCATCGAACTCGACGAGATCCGCGTCGTCCTCGAACACCACCCCGCCGTCTCCACCGCCATCGTCATCGCCGCCGAACACCCCGGCGGCACCGGAAAATACCTCGCCGCCTACCACACCGGAAACACCAACCCCGACAACAACACCGACAACAACACCGACGAGGAACTACGGGCCTTCCTCACCGACCGGCTACCGGACTACATGATCCCCACCGTCTTCATCCCCATCGACACCATCCCCGTCACCCCCAACGGCAAACTCGACCACCGAGCACTCCCCACACCCGACCTCACCACCGCCCTCACCGGCGGAACAGCACCCACCACCGCAACAGAAATCACCCTCACCACCATCTTCACCGACGTACTCGGACTACCCAGCGATGCACCCTTGTCCATCGACGACGACTTCTTCCGCCTCGGCGGCGACTCCATCTCGTCGATTCTCGTCGTCTCGAGAGCTCGCCGTGAAGGTTTGCACTTCACCGTGCGAGACGTCTTCGAAAAGCGCACGATCGCGGGTCTGGCCGGGGTCCTGGACATTCCGGAGATCGCGGCAGACCCGATTCCTCTCAGTGCCTCTTCCACGCTCGAACGGCTCCGCGAGGCCGGTGCCGAGCCGAACGATTGGGTCTACACCGAGCTGATCGCGATCGACCGGTCAGCTCTGTCGGGACTGCAGTCCGCGTTCGTCTCGCTTGTGAACAGGACCGATGCATTGCGGATGAGGGTTTCGCCGTTGAACCGTCGGCTGTGGACATCCGAGATCGCGCCCGCCGGAACGGTCGATCTTTCGAAGCAGGTCGTCGAAATCGATCCGGAGACCAGTGACTCCGCCGCAGCCTCTCGCGTCGCATCGTTGATCAGCATCACGGAGGGTCTACCGGCGGCAATCGCAACGTGGAGCACACCCACCCAGAGCTGGTTACTGGTTGCTGCGCATGCCGCGGCTGCCGACCGAGGCTCGGTTCACGAGATCGCCCGTATTCTTACCGGGCACGTCGAGGTTTCGGCGACTGTGTCACTCGAGACCGCGCTGGAAGCGGTCGATACCGCGGGACAGAACCTCGACGGCGAACTCGCGCAGCGTTGGGTCGATGCGACCGGTGTCAGCCGGCTCGGCGATTCGACCATGTGGTCCGACGGCAATCATGCACACATCCGGGCTGACCTGGCGGTCGAGGCATCGGACTTGCCGGAGCTCATCGCCGAGTCTCTTCGCCAGGTTGCACAGAGAGACTCGACAGAGGTGACGGTCGATCTCGAAACGACTATGGCATCACCGCGACCTGCGATCGGGCCGTTCACCGCAACGTGGCCGTACATCAGCGGGCTGTCCGAAGCCGAACGACGACAGTATTCGTTGCTTCGCTACCACAACCGTGCCGGGCGGCGGAGCTTGCGGAAGTCGAGCAATTCCATTGTGCTCGTGACGAACACCGTCGGAAAGCTCGCCGACCCAGGCTCGAGGGAGGGCGTGGAGACCGCGTACCGCTGCGTGATCCGCTTTTCCGTCACCGATGGTTCGGTGGAGCTCGACGTCATCGGGCTGTCGCAGAGCGCGGTGGCAACACTGGGAATCGAGCTGTCCGCACGGTTCGACGCGGCGACCGACGTCAAGCGCAGCCGAGTGTGAAGACGGCGTGGAAGTCAACCAAGTACATTCCAGCCTTCTTCGAGATCCCGGATACACCACCGACACAGCGGATCACGATTCGCAAGAACGCGTGCTCACCACCCTGTCGGCGCTTCCCACTGTGAAGGCAGTCCAAGCCGCTCCCGGACGCGCTGCACGGATTCGTGCGGCTGTGTGGGAGGTCGCACGGCGGGAAGTACGCGCCCGGATCATGCCCTCCGGCTCTCGCAAGCACGAGTGTGCGATCGAATCGTGGTCCTGGAGGGCGGCACCGTGGCCGAAGAGGGCACGCACATCTCTGGCGCACCCACCGAGGACAGTTACAGCCCGGCCTCCTCGAGCATCTCCTCCCAGCGGTTGTCGGCATCTGCTTCTTCGACTCCGGCGTCGATCAGCTGCTGGTACTCACTGTGGAGCTGATCTTCGACGGCTTCGTACTTCTGGAGCCACTCCTCGGCCCTGACGCGCCAGTACCCGATGGTCTCGAACTGCGCGTTGCCGAAGCCTCGTTCTTTGCGCAGGTACTTGCGCACATCCCGGCTCGCAGCCGCTTCGCCCGCAAACCACACATAGCCCGGTCCCTCTGGAAGGCGTTCGGCACGTACGGCGTCGGCCAGCTGCGACGGCGAATGTCCGTTGCCGCCGATCAGCCACTCGATGCTCAGGTCCGCACTCGTCTCGATCGGGATCTTGTCGCCTTCGTCGAGGACTTCCACGACTGCCCGGACAGGAAAGCCGGCCGGCAACTCTTCGACGGCTCGGGACAGAGCAGGCAATCCTGTCAGGTCGGCGACGAGGAGTTGCCATGCAGTGTCACTGGGCGGGTCGTACCAGCCGCGCGGTCCCCATAATCCAATGACGTCACCGGGTGTCGCCGCAAGGGCCCATGCCGCCGCGATTCCGCCCTCGTGAGCGACGAAGTCGATCGTCATTTCCTTGGCGGTCGCGTCCCACACCCGAACCGTGTAGTTGCGATGCTCGGGCTCGTCGATGTCGTGATAGGCCCAGTCGCCGTCCTTCTCGGTCATGGCCGGCGGCTTGTCTTCGCCCTCGGCCGGGAAATAGAGCGAGACGCACTCGTCAGCGGTGCCATTCGATGTGTAGTCGGCCAATCCGTCGCCGCCGAATACGACGCGCACGAGCGAGGGAGAAATACGCTTCGCGCTCACCACCTCGGCGTAGGAGAAGCGCTGCAATCCTTTGATCGCCACGTGAAACCTTTCCGATATAGATTGTCCGATTCAGCGTGAATCGGCTGTGAGGTACCCGCCGCCGCTCGGAAAGTATTCGAGCGCAGAGCATTCCGTGCCGTCGCTGCTTCGGACACGGTCGATGACGAGGGCGTGATTACGGCCACGGTGGGCGTCGGGGCCGGCGACGATGGCCATTCCGTCGCCTTCGCGGATGAACACCCTGCCTGGCGTCCCGCCGTAGATGCCTTCCGACACGTGAGCCTGTACGACCGAAATACGCTCACCGCGGTAGTAGGTGAACGCGTTCGGGTACGGATCCGACATCGCTCGCACCAGCCGGTCGATGTCCGACGCCTCCCACGACCAGTCGATCAGACTGTCGGTTTCGTGCCGCTTGTGAAAGAAGGTGCGTTGCGCGAGGTCTTGGGGACGCCACTGTGCGGTGCCGGACTCGATGCGCTCGAGTGCTTCGAGCAGCACGCCGGGAATCAGATCGATGGTGGCCCGTACCAACTCCGTTGCAGTGTCTCGGGGTCCGATCGGGATTGCAGCCTGGGTGAGGACGTCACCGGTGTCGAGTTCGCCGTCCATTCGGTGCGCGGTCAGTCCTACTTCCTCGGCACCGCTGATCAGCGCCCACGCAATCGGGGAGAAACCAGTGAACCTCGGAAGCAGCGAGTCGTGGAGATTGAGCGTTCCATGCGGTGGGTGGGCAAAAATTTCCGGCGGCAACCAAGTACGCCAATTGTTGGCGACGATGATGTCCGGCTTCCAGGCCTGGATCTGCTCCTGCATCGTTGCATCCGGACGGCGAGCAAGATGGACGGGAACGTCGTGTTCGCGAGCCAGGTCCTCGACGGAATCGGCCCAGATGCTTTCGTACACTTGGTCGCTGGTCGGATGCGTGACAACACCTACCACGTCGTGCACGGAGTCGATCAGGGACTGCAGGGTCTTGTGCCCCCAGGTCTGGTAACCGAACATCACCACTCGCATGGCCAACCTTTCTTCGAAACGACATCGAACAAGGAGCGTCGAACAACTGGAGCAGTCTCCCTATCGATTCCCGCTCACGAGGGCGAAGCGTCTCAACTCGAAAGAATCCACGAGCTCCCCGGATCGCACGGCGATGTTGGACAACAGGGATGATGTGAGTCCGTGAGAGTGCTCGGTACCACCCTGCAGGTAGATTCCGCCGGTGATGTGGGACGACGTCCGTAGCCGGTAGTCTCGCTCCACTTCCGGCGTGCCGTCGGTTGCGAATACACAGTCGTCGGCAAGTGTGCCGAGGATCCCGTGGAGGTCGAGCGGACGAAAGCCCGTCGCATACACCACAGCGTCGCAGGTGAGCGTTTCTTCGCGCCCCGTCGGACGGTGCAACACAGTAACTTCCACGCCACCGTCGGTCTCTCGCGGGACACTCACCTCGGACGCACCGCGGACGAACAATCGACGTCTGCCCGTCACTCGCTCGGTGTATTCGCGGTTGTACAGTTCCTCGATCAAAGGCAGATCCACCGCTGAGTAATTGGTGCTTCGGTGGTAGGCGATCAACTGCTCGCGGAGCTGGGGGGTGGAGACGTAGAAATCGTCCACGGCCTCTGGATCGAAAACCCGGTTTGCGTAGGGACTGTCGTCGGCGGGGCTGTAGCCGTACTTTCCGAACACACCGTGAACCTCAGCGTCCGAGTAGCGCTCATGGAGGTAAGCGACGACCTCGGCGGCGCTCTGACCGGCACCGACGACAACGAATCT
This sequence comes from Rhodococcus sp. 114MFTsu3.1, assembly GCF_000383555.1. Lineage (NCBI taxonomy): Bacteria > Bacillati > Actinomycetota > Actinomycetes > Mycobacteriales > Nocardiaceae > Rhodococcus > Rhodococcus sp. 114MFTsu3.1. The sequence goes on from NZ_KB911566.1 coordinate 4,809, forward strand.
TCCATGGGGCGTCGACGGCAACGAATCCAGATGATCGAGGACACGATGGTTGTGGAATACACGTGCACCCGAGGTGACTCCGTCCGGCAGAGTAGCCGTCAGTCCGCCTGCCAGCACCACGTTGCGCGCACGCAGTAGGCCATCACCTTCCGCGCCACTGACGCGTACCTCGAACAGCTCACCGTTCCACGACACCTCGGTGGCCGTGCTCCCGTACAACACGTCCGCGTCGACTTTGTCGGCCGACCACCGCAGGTAGTCGTGAAATTCGATGCGCGAGGGAAAGAACGTCTGCAAGTTGATGAAGTGGTTCAATCGATCTCGCTGCCGGAGGTAGGCAAGGAATGTGTACTCGCTGCGAGTGTTCCGCTGCGTCGCGAGATCCTTGAGAAAAGAAATCTGCATCGTGGCATCTGGAAGGAGCATTCCCGGGTGCCACGTGAACTCCGGTTGACGCTCGACGAAAGCAGACGTGATCTGTTCGCTCTCGGACACCGCTTCGTTGCGTTCGGCCAGCGCGATGGCCAGCCCCAGGTTCGATGGGCCGTATCCGACGCCGAGAATGTCCACCACGTCGCGAGCGCTGTTCACCTTGGGCACGTGCCGTCCTTAGTCAGTCGAGGGATCAACCAGCTAAGCCTAACCTATCTTCATGTCCAAATGTCTAGGCCGACCAACTCGCGCCAGCGGAATGACCAACGGAGTGTGCGACTCGGGATCTTCGATGATGCGGCACGGCAACCCGAAGACGGACTCGACGAGTTCCGCCGTGATGACCTCCGCCGGACGCCCGCTGGTCACCACCTCACCGTTCTTCATCGCGATGATGTGATCGGCGTAGCGGCAGGCGTGATTGAGGTCGTGGAGCACCGCGACCATGGTGTTTCCCTGCTCGCGGTTGAGCTGGGAGCACAGTTCCAGCAGATCTATCTGATGCGCGATGTCGAGGAACGTCGTCGGCTCGTCCAACAGCATCAACGGGGTCTGCTGCGCCAACACCATCGCAACCCACACTCGCTGACGCTGTCCGCCGGACAACTCGTCGACGAGCCGGCCGGACAGTTCGGTCACCCCGGTCGCGTTCATCGCGAACACCACGGCGGCCTCGTCGTCCCTCGACCACTGCTTGATCAGCTTCTGATGCGGGTATCGTCCTCGCGCAACCAGATCCGCGACGGAGATGCCGTCGGGTGCGATCGATGTCTGGGGCAACAGCCCGAGCCGACGTGCGACTTCCTTCGCCGGATAGGAGCTGATGGCCTTGCCGTCGAGCAGGACGGTGCCTGCCTCGGGCTTCAGCAGCCGCGACAGCGCACGCAGAAGCGTCGACTTTCCACACGCGTTGGGTCCGACGATGACGGTGAACTTGCCGTCGGGAATCTCGACGGAGAGGTTCTCGCTGATGACGCGTTTGTCGTACCCGATGGTCACGTTGTCGGCGTACAGCCGGGCCTTGGCCCGCACCCGAGTCCCCGTATTCGACATCACTGTTTTCTACCTTCCCGAGCCAACAACCAGACGAAGTACGCGCCGCCGATGGACACCGTGACGACGCCGACGGGCAACTGCGTCGGCGCGAACAGACGCTGAGCCGCGAAGTCGCTGAGCACCAACAGAAACGCGCCCATGACCGCCGACGGCAGCAACGCGACCCCTGCCGTTCTGGTCAGCCGTCGAACCAGCTGAGGGGCGGCGAGCGCGATGAACGAGATGGGACCTGCGGCTGCGGTCACCAGCGCCGTCAGCGCAACGCCGAGCACCATGAGGATCAACCGTGTCGGCTCGGCGCTGATACCGAGGGCCTTGGCTGCGTCGTCGCCCATCTCGAGCATCGGCAATCTCTTGCCGACGACCGCGATGGCAGGCGTCAGAACCACCAGAACCAGCACGACGGGTCCGACCTGCGCCCACCCCAGCCCGTTGAGACTGCCCGCACCCCACACGGCCGCGGCCATGGCGTCGGCGAGATCGGCCTTGATGATCAGCCACGTGTTGACCGACGCGAGCACGGCGCTGATGGCGATTCCCACGATGATCAGCCGAAACCCCTGCACACCCTTCTTGAACGCCAGCAGATACACCACTGCAGCCGTGCAGATTCCGCCGATCAGCGCTCCCGCTCCGGTCTGGTAGTAGCCACCGCCGAGCGTCAGGATGACGATCAACGCACCGGTGTACGCACCCGTGTCGAACCCGATGATGTCCGGGCTTCCCAGAGGATTTCGTGTCAAGGACTGAAAGATCGCCCCCGACACCCCCAGGGCGCCACCGAGCAACAGTGCGAGCGCGACACGAGGGAACCGCCACTCCATCACCACCAGTTCGGTGAACCGCGGCGCATCGGAGAACAGCGCCTGCAGAACCCCGCCCGGCGGAATGTAGTAATCACCCGACCCGAGTGCAACGACCGACACCACCAGCGACAGTGCGACCAGAACGGCGCACACCACCACGGTCCTGACGTCGATGCGTCCACTGACCTCGTCGTCGGCGAGACGCAGAATACGAACTCGCCGACCGAAATCCACCGTGCTCACAGCCCACTCACCTTCTTGCGTCGAACCAGAAGGATGAGGACCGGAGCGCCGACGAAGGCGGTGACGATGCCGACCTGCAGTTCACCCGGCCGGATGACGAGACGGCCGACGACGTCGGACAACAGCAGCAGGCAGGGCGCGGCCGCGACGGTGTAGAGCAGGATCCAGCGTTGGTCGGGCCCGACGAACCAGCGGACCATGTGCGGGATCATCAGTCCGACGAAGCCGATGGGGCCTGCGGCTGCGGTGGCGGCGCCGGCGAGCGACGATGCCGATGGTGCGGGTGTGGGTGACTTTCGCACCGAGGGATTGAGCCAGGTCGTCGCCCAGGGCGATTGCGTTCAGCGGCCGTGCGATGACGAGGGCGAGGATCAGTCCGACGAGTACGAAAGGTCCGATGGCGAACGAGATGTCGAGGCCTCGACCGGACAGCGAACCTGCGCCCCAGAATCTCATCTTGTCGAACGCCTCCGGGTCGAGCAGGAGCATGCCGGAGGTGATACCGCCGAGAACCGCGGCCAGCGCAATTCCGGCCAGAGTCAATCTAATCGGCGTCGCGCCTGCTCGTCCCATGGACCCGAGCGCGTAGACCGCGACCGTGGCCAGAATCGCACCGAGGAACGCGAACCAGATGTAGGACCAGATACCGGTGAAGCCGAGCGCACCGACCGCGAGGGCCACGAAGAACGCAGCTCCGGCGTTGACACCGAGAATCCCCGGGTCCGCCAAGGGATTACGGGTCATGGCCTGGATCAGCGCTCCACTGACGCCGAGTGCGATTCCCACGATGAGACCGAGAACCGTTCGCGGGACTCGGAGTTCGCGAATGATGACGGCGTTGTTCGAGTCGTCGTACGCGAACAGTCCGTTCCACACCTCGTTCAGTGGAATGTACTTGGTACCGACGGCGATGCTGAGCAGGCAGATCGCTGCAAGGAGCGCGATGACGACGACAAGACCCGCGGTGCGTCTGGCGTTGGTCTTGGCAAGCCCTCCGGGAGTGCTCGGCGTCTCGAGCCGGCCTGCGACAGGCGCTTCCGGGTCTCCGGAGTCACCCGCCTTCACTACCGTCGTCATCGTGGTGCTCCCGGAATACCTGTCCTACTCGAATTAGGTACACCTTACACAGGCACGGCTTACCTACCCGCGGCACCCAATGCGCGAGAGATGTCGCCTGCCTGCGCGTCGAGTTCGGAGCGTTGCGGCGACGTCGGGCGCGCCCGAAGACCGAAACCGTCCCCTACGGTCCGCGGGATGACGTGCAGGTGGACGTGGAAGATCTCCTGACCCGCCACTTCTCCGTCGGCGAGGAAGAAGTTGACGCCCGCGATACGCGGATTCGTCGCCCGCAGCGCGGCCGCGACTTTCTGCCCGACGACGAACAGGTGTGCCCCCACGTCGGGCTCGAGTTCGGCGAGGGACCTCGCTTGTTGCCTGGGAACGACCAGGACGTGGCCTCTGGTGACCGGTCGGATATCCATGAACGCCACCGCGACATCGTCGGAGTACACGAGGCTGGATTCGGCGTTCCCGGCAATGATTTCGGCGAAGATCGTGTACGGATTCATACTTCGCCAGTCTAGGCAGAGACTGCGACCTCCTTGCGCCCCGACTAGAGTTCGGCCATGGGATTGTTGGGCGGGGTTCTCTTCGACATAGACGGCGTGCTGGTCACGTCGTGGCAGCCCGTTCCAGGTGCTGCCGAGGCACTGGACTATCTGGACAGCAAGGACATCGCACGCGCTTTCCTCACCAACACCACGTCGAAGACCAGATCCCAGATCGCCGACGCGTTGACCGAAGCAGGCCTGCCGGTCCACGCCGACGAGATCGTGACCGCGTCGTCCTTGACGGCCGATTACCTGCGTCAGACCTACCCTGGGGCGCGCACGGTCCTGATCAACAACGGGGACATCGCCGGGGACATGCCGGGCATCGAATTCGTCGACGAGGGCGACGGCGATCCGGACGTGGTGGTCGTCGGCGGCGCGGGTCCCGAATTCACCCACGAACGCCTCAGTCGCGTCTACGACTGGCTCTGCCGAGGAATTCCCGTCGTTGCGATGCACCGAAGCCTGATGTGGACGACGGGTGCCGGTCTACGCATCGACACCGGGATGTACCTGGCGGGGATGGAGAAGGCGTCGGGGCACACGGCGAAAGCCATCGGCAAGCCCGCACCGCTCGGATTCCAGACTGCTGCCGAGCGCATGGGCGTCGACCCGGTGGATGTCGTGATGGTCGGCGACGACCTGGACAACGACGTGCTGGCGGCTCAGGTCGTGGGTATGACGGGTGTGCTCGTCCGCACCGGGAAGTTCCAGCAGGACGTGCTCGACCGCCGATCCAAGCAGGAATTCGGCCTGCAACCGAACCACGTCATCGGCTCGGTCGCAGACCTTCCCGGTGTCCTAGAGAATCGGTGACGGCGAGTACTTCGCTGCCGACGGGAACTGGCTGACGAGCGTCTCCACATCGGAGACGACGGCCGCCACCTGTGCTTCCGCAGATCCGATGAATGCGGACTTGTCCGCGAGGGCGGCGTCGAGCGCATCCCGATCCAGCGGAATCCGATCGTCGGCCGCCAGGCGATCGAGCAGGTCGGGCTCCTGGCCCTGCTCCCGCATCGCGAGCGCGACGGCCACCGCGTGTTCCTTGATGGCCTCGTGCGCCGTCTCACGGCCGACGCCGGCACGCACGGAGGCCATGAGCACCTTCGTCGTGGCCAGGAACGGCAAGTAGCGCTGCAGTTCCTTGGCGATGACGGCCGGGTACGCGCCGAACTCGTCGAGCACGGTCAAGAACGTCTCGATCATGCCGTCGATGGCGAAGAACGCGTCGGGAAGTGCCACTCGGCGGACGACCGAGCAGAAGACGTCGCCTTCGTTCCACTGTGCACCGGCGAGTTCGGCGGCCATCGATCCGTACCCGCGGAGCACGACCTGCAGACCGTTGACGCGCTCGCAGGAGCGGGTGTTCATCTTGTGCGGCATCGCCGACGACCCCACCTGGCCCGGCTGGAAGCCCTCGGTGACCAGCTCGTGGCCCGCCATCAACCGAACGGTGTGTGCGAACGACGAAGGTCCCGCACCGAGCTGGACGAGTGCAGAGACGACCTCGTGATCGAGGGAACGCGGATACACCTGACCGACGCTCGTCAGGACGTGCCGGAAACCGAGGTGGTCGGCGACGATCCGCTCGAGCGCGGTCAGCTTGGCCGAGTCGCCGCCGAACAGATCGAGCATGTCCTGCGCGGTGCCCATCGGGCCCTTGATTCCGCGAAGCGGGTAGCGCGCGATCAGTTCCTGCAGGCGGACCAGAGCGATCAGCGTCTCGTCCGCGGCGGATGCGAAACGCTTGCCGAGCGTTGTCGCCTGGGCTGCGACGTTGTGGCTTCTTCCCGCCATCACGATCGACGAGTACTCGGCTGCCTTCTCCGCGAGCCTCGCTGCGACGGCGACACCGTGTGCGTGGATGTGCTGGAGGGACCGCAGAATCTGCAGCTGCTCGACGTTCTCGGTCAGGTCGCGGCTGGTCAGACCCTTGTGGATGTGCTCGTGGCCGGCCAGAGCATTGAACTCCTCGATGCGTGCCTTCACGTCGTGGCGCGTCACGCGCTCGCGCTCGGCGATGGACTGCAGGTCCACCTGATCCAGCACGCGTTCGTAATCTGCGACGGCGGAGGACGGAACGTCGACTCCCAGGCTGGACTGAGCCTTGAGGACCGCGATCCAGAGCTGGCGCTCGAGCACGATCTTGTGTTCCGGAGACCAGAGGTCCACCAGTTCGGGGCTGGCGTAACGGGTGGCGAGGACATTCGGAATGGTCACGACTGCCCAGTCTAGCTAGCCCCGGCAGGAGCGAGAACGTCGAGGACTGCGTGAAGCATCGACGACGCCATGGCCCGCGGTTCCGGGTCGACTTCGCCGAGAGCTCCGACCACCGCCCCGTCGACTACAGCGACGAGGCGGCGGAGTTGCTGCTCCTGCACGATTCGACCGGATCTGCGCAGGACGTCGGTCAGTAGGTCGTCGGTCTGCGCGCGCAGCCGCAGCTGGACTTCGCGGAGCTGCGGGTGACGGGCGGAGGCGATGAAACGCTCGTACCGCGCGATCAAGCGTTCGGGACCGTCGTCGACCGCGCCCTGGGGCCCGATGAGGAGGTCGACGATCAAGGCGACCGTCGAATCGGTGTCGTGCGCCAGGTCTCCCAACGAATCGATCCGGCCGCGCATCACTTCGAGTTCCCGTGTCCCCAGAAGCTCCACGGCACAGGCGATCAGATCACCCAGCGACTCGAAATAATAGGTCGTCGACGCCAGTGGTAGTCCTGCTTTCGCGGCAACGGAACGGTGACGCACCGCGTCGAATCCGCCTTCCACCAGCAGATCTGCCGCTGCGCACGCCAGTGCGTGCCGTCGACGCTCCCCTTTCGGGGTCGCACCCGACGCCTTGCTCGGCGAATCGGTGTGGCCTGCTGACATTCGAATCATGGTGCCAGCCCGCGTCGGTTCTTCTGGGGTAAACGGTGTGGAATCCTGAAGATCATGCACTTTTCGACCATCGACCTCCGTTCGGACACCGTGACGCGCCCTTCACCGGAGATGCGGCAGGCGATGTACGACGCCGAGGTGGGCGACGACGTTCTCGACCACGACCCCACCATGGCCCGGCTGGAGGAGCGCGTAGCGCACCTGCTCGGGTACGAGAACGCACTGTGGGTCCCCAGTGGATCGATGGGAAACGTCATCGCGTTGATGCTCCATCTACGACGCGGTGACGCCTTCCTCGCTCCTGAGCATGCACACGTCCTCGGTTCCGAGCTGGGGACGGCCGCGTGGCTCGCCCAAGGCATGCCTCGAATCCTGCCGCACGACGCGGGACCGGGACGCCCGACGCCCGAGACCGTCGCCGCAGCGGTGTCCGACGGCCCGTACTTCACGTTGACCACGACGCTGCTGTGCCTCGAGAACTCCCACAATTTCGCCGGCGGGGCCGTGTTCGACGCCGAGGAATGGACTGCCCTGCTGGCCGCGGCCCGCGAGAGGGGCCTGAAGGTGCACCTCGACGGCGCACGCGTGTGGAATGCGGCCGTGGCGCTCGGAGTCCCGGTCTCGGATCTGACGCGCGGCGCCGACACCGTCCAGGTGTGCTTGTCCAAGGGATTGGGTGCACCGGTGGGTTCGATGCTCGCTTCCGACGCCGCCCGCATCACCGAGGCCAGGCGCATCCGCAAGATGCTCGGCGGAGGAGTGCGCCAGGGCGGAGTACTCGCCGCGGCGGGCCTGGTGGCACTGGACACCGTCGACTCCCTCACCGACGACCACGCCCATGCCCGTCTCCTCGCCGACGGTCTCCGCGAACGCGGCTGGACCGTCGACGAACCCCAGACCAACATCGTTCTCGCCGACGGACCACTGTCCGTCGCGGAGCTCGCCGATCTCGGGATAGCCGCGGTCGGCGTCGTCGGACGAACACGATTCGTCACCCACCGAGACGTCTCACGATCCGACATCGAGGATGCCCTGAGCCGGCTCTAGAGCACAGGCGCGAGGCGAGTCAGCGCCTCTTCGACGTGCTCGGTGGTTCCGGCGAACGAGAACCTGACGGTGTGGTGGCCGTGCACGGTGTCGAAATCCACGCCGGGGGCGAGAGCCACACCGGTCTCGGCGAGGATGCGCTCGCACCACGCCCGTGAGTCCTGCGTCAGGTGACCGATGTCCGCGTAGGCGTAGAACGCTCCATCGGCGGGCGCCAGGTCGGTGACACCGGCCGCGGTCAATCCGTCGAGCAGGATCCGCCGGTTGACGGCGTAGCGCCGGACGTGACCGTCGAGCTCGGCGCGCGACTCCTCGGTGAACGCCGCGACGGCCGCTACCTGCGAGATCGCAGGCGGGCACACGGTCATGTTCGACGCCAGGCGCTCCACCGCGCGGTGCAGGTGCGACGGCAGCAGCATCCACCCGAGCCGCCACCCCGTCATCGAGAAGTACTTGGACACCGATCCGATGACGACCGACGAGGTGCGCGAGGTCTCCCACGCGCTCGACGTCGTCACGTCCCCGTAGGAAATACCGTGGTAGATCTCGTCGGAGATCAGCAGGGTTCCGTTGGCCTCGCACCACCGGGCGATCGCGGCCAACTCGTCGGCGTCGACGACCGTTCCCGTCGGGTTGGCGGGACCGGCGATGATCAGGCCCTTCGGCGGCTCGGGGAGTTCTTCGAGCATCGCGACGGTCGGCTGGAATCGCGACTCGGCGCCACAGTCCAGCTCGACCACGCGGCAGCCGAGGGCAGCGAGAGTGTTCCGGTACGCGGGATACCCCGGACGGGCCATGACCACGGTGTCCCCGACATCGAACGCAGCGAGGAACAGCAACGTGAACGCGCCGGACGATCCAGTCGTCACCACGACCTCGTCGGGGTGCACGTCGATGTTCGACTCGGCCGAGTGATACGCCGCGATCGCTTCCCGAAGCGGCAGAATGCCGAGAGTTTCCGTGTACCCGAGCAGATGACCGCCCAGGGCCTCCCGAGCAGCCCTCAGCACCGGTGCCGGCGCAGGCGTCGACGGTTGCCCCGCAGCAAGCGACAGCACGTCCACATGCGTTCGAGCTCTCACAGCAGCAGCCTTGAACACATCCATGACGTGAAAGGGCTGAATCTCGGACCTGGACGACGGAGTACGCACGCGATCGAGGTTATCGCTACGTTCGTGGGGTACGCCTGCCCAACCATCCGAGGTCGATTCGCATGACACACCCCACCGCACACACCGTCGCCGATGCCCTCGACGCACTGCGCGAGACGACCCCGTTGGTTCAGTCACTCACCAACGTCGTCTCGGCGAACTTCGTCACCAACGTCCTCCTGGCGGCGGGTGCGAGCAACGCACACATCGACAACGTGCACGAAGCTGCCGCATTCGCCGCGATCGCAGGTGGGGTACTGATCAATCTCGGCACCCCCGACGACGGCACTGCCGAGGCCTTCGTTCTCGCCGCCGACGGCGCGGTGGCAGCCGGAACACCCTGGGTACTCGACCCCGTCGGTGTCGGCGGGCTTCCGTGGCGCACGTCCCTGGCTGCCGACCTGCTCACCCGGCGCCCGACGGCTGTCCGCGGCAACGCTTCCGAGATCGTCGCACTCGCAGGCCTGGGTAGCTCGACACGCGGAGTCGACAGCTCGGTCGATTCGAAAGACGCCGTACCGGCCGCGATCGCATTACTCGACCACGCTGACGCGGTGTCCGCCTCCGGACCGATCGACTACCTCGTCGGGCGCAGCAACAACGGTCCAGTGGGCCTCACGGTCGCCGGTGGCAGTCCCCTTCTGACCAAGGTCACGACAACGGGATGCTCGCTGGGCGCTCTCGTCGCTGCCTACCTGGCCGTCACCCCGGATTCGCTGACCGGACTCACCGCCGCACACACGCACGTGGCGGTGGCAGCGGAGGTGGCGGAACACACGTCGTCGGGGCCCGGATCTTTCTCGGTGGCCTACCTCGACGCCCTTGCCTCGGTCACCCCGGACGACATCCGTGCGCGGGCACGGATCGAGCCGCTCGAGTTGTAACCGGTTCATCCACAGGCGTTCTCGTCAGCGCAGCAGGGGTGCCTGACGCTCCATTCCTTCGACGGATACGCGGTTTTCTGCGCATTCGACTCGATAGTGGAGCATCAGGATCGGGTCCTCAGAGTGAGATGCGCCCTTCGAGCGCAGCGAGGCCGATGTCGGTGCGGTAGTGACTGCCCGGCAATTTGATTGCGTCGATTTTGGCGTAGGCGTCCGCTCTGGCCTCCGCCAGGTCCGCGCCCGAACCGACGACGCTGAGCACGCGGCCGCCGGCGGAGACGACTGCGCCGTCCTTGTGCGCGGTGCCTGCGTGGAGAACACCGTCGGCATCCGTACCCGTGATGACGTCGCCCGTACGCGGACGGCCGGGGTAGTTCTCGGCTGCGACCACCACGGTCACGGCCGAGCCTTTCTTCCACTGCAGCGGCTCGAGCGAGTCGAGCGTGCCGGTGGCCGTTGCGTTCAGGGCCTCGCCCAGCGGGGAGTCCAACAAGGCGAGCACTGCCTGGGTCTCGGGATCGCCGAAGCGGCAGTTGAATTCGACGACTGCCGGTCCTTGCGATCCGATCGCCAGTCCCGCGTACAGCAGACCGGAGAACGGTGAGCCACGCCGCACCATCTCGGCGGCAACGGGCTCGACCACCTCGGTGACGATCTGCTGAACGACGGACTCGGGCAGCCACGGAAGCGGGGTGTAGGCGCCCATGCCACCGGTGTTGGGACCGGTGTCCCCGTCGCCGACGCGCTTGTGATCCTGTGCCGGAAGAAGAGGAACCACTGTCTCGCCGTCGACGAGGCAGAACAGCGACACCTCGGGTCCGTCGAGGAACGATTCCAGCAACACCGGATGCCCGGTCTCGAGCAACTCGGCAGCGTGATCGCGGGCCGCGAGGCGATCGGTGGTGACCACGACGCCCTTGCCCGCCGCGAGCCCGTCGTCCTTGACGACCCAGTTGGGGCCGAAACGATCGAGAGCTTCGTCGAGCTTCGCCGGCGAATCGACGATTTCACTGTGCGCCGTCCGCACACCCGCTGCCGCCATGACGTCCTTGGCGAACGCCTTGGAACCTTCGATTCGAGCAGCGTCGGCCGACGGTCCGAACGTGGCGATACCGGCCTCACGCAGAGCATCGGCAACACCGAGCACGAGCGGGACCTCGGGACCGATGACCACGAGATCTGCCTCGACCTTGCGAGCCAGCTCGGTCACCGCTGCACCCGACGCCACGTCGACGGGATGCTGCTCGGCGATAGACGCCGTGCCTGCATTGCCGGGAGCGACCAGCAGTTTGCTGACCTTAGGGTCCTTGCTCAGCGCAAGGAGAAGGGCGTGCTCACGAGCACCTGAACCGATTACGAGTACGCGCACAGTGCATCAGACTATCGGCTCGACTCCCATCGGAGAAAAAGATGGTCAGCTCAGGTCGTACAACGTCACACCGTCGACGGTAGTGGCCGTGTAATTCGCCGCGACCCACTCGGAGATCTCGGCGGACGTGCCGGAACTGGACCCACCCATCCCTCCACCTGCGATGAAGTAGTGGATCTCACTGTTGGCCACGTACTCCTTGAACTGCTCGAGCGTCGGCGACGGGTCGGTGCCGTTGAATCCGCCGATCGCCATGACGGGGTCCTCGGTCGCCAGCTGATAACCCGACGCACTGTTGGATCCGATGGCTGCCGCGACCCAGGTGTAGGAGTCTGCGTCGCGTTCGAGCAACGAGGTGATCGCCTCGGTCGGGGTGCTGCCGCTGAGGAGTCCACCGGCCCCGCCCATGCCACCGCCGGGAAGCCCTGCAGGCATCTGACCGTCCTGCATCGGGAAGCCCTGCATCCGAGATTGCCCGTCGCGGATCCGGCCGTCGCCCATTCCGCGGCCACCGCCCATACCGCCTGGACCGCCCATTCCTGTCGACGGCCCGGCCGAGACGATGGATCCGGTGTGCGGGGTCGCGATGGTGTCGAGTGCGTACGCGGTCGGGCCCGCAAGGCCCGCGAACATCACTGCGAGAATGGCTGCGACAGAAAGTTTTCCACGTGTCATCGCCGGGATGAGCAGTGTGACCGCGCCGAGGACGCCGACGACGAGGATCGCCCACCGAAGCCACGGCACGAAGTCCGCACTGCGGCCGAGCAGAACCCAGGCTGTCGCCACGGCGGCGAGGGTCGACACTGCCATTGCGATGCGCACCCAGTACCGCTCGCGGTTGCGCCACGCCAGCACGCTGCCCGCGCCGATCAGTGCTGCCACAGCAGGTGCCAGTGCCACCGTGTAATAGGAGTGGAAGATGCCCGCCATGAAGCTGAACGTCAGACCGGTGACCAGCAACCACAGGCCCCATACCGTCAAGGCCGCGCGCTGAGGATCGATGCGACGGGCACGTCCGCGGATCACGAGGCCGACGACCAACAGGATCAGCGCCGACGGGATGAGCCATGCGATCTGACCGCCCTGCGAGGAGTCGAACATACGCGTGATGCCGGTTTCACCCCACATGCCACCTCCTGCACCGCCGCCCGGGCCACCGGCAGCGCCGCCACCCGGGGTCACGCTTCCGGTTTCCTCACCGTTGAGGCGGCCGAGACCGTTGTATCCGAGGGTCAGTTCGAGGATGGAGTTGTCCTGCGAGCCCCCGATCCAGGGCCGTGACGACGCCGGCCACAGTTCGACGACGAGTAGCCACCAGCCGGCCGACACGATCGCCGCGCCCAATGCGGCAAAGAGCTGCATCAGCCTGGTGACCAACTTCGGCCGGCCGAAAGCGAGGTACATCAACGCGATCGGCGGAATGACGAGCATCACCTGGAGCTGCTTGGTCAAGAACCCGAACCCGACGAACACTCCGGTGAGCACGAGCCACCGAGTACGCCCGTTCTCGACGGCCCGCATCGATGCCCACACCGCGGCGATCATCAGCAGCACCAGCAGAGCGTCGGGATTGTTGAAGCGGAACATCAGTGCCGCAACGGGAGTGACTGCGAGGGTCAGTCCGGCGAGGAGACCGGCGGCGGAACCGAACTGACGACGAATGGTCGCCCACAGAAGCGCGACCGAACCGACACCCAGCAGTGCTTGCGGAATCAGCATCGCCCAGGAGCTGAGTCCGAAGACTCGAACCGACAACGACATCAACCACATCGACATGGGTGGTTTGTCGACGGTGATGGAATTTGCCGCGTCCGACGAGCCGAAGAAGAACGCTTTCCAGGACACCGAACCGGCCTGCACTGCCGCGGAGTAGAACGAGTTCGCCCAACCGGACGCGCCGAGGCCCCAGATGTAGGCCACGGCCGTACCCACCAACAGCACTGCAAGACCGATCCATTCCCATCGAGAGTGCGTCTTCTGGGTGGGTTCCTCCACGGGTCGTTGCATCAGCGTCGTCATTTCTGCGCGTCCTCCTTGGTACGGAACACCCAACGAAGGGCAACGAACCGGCACACCGTTGCAACGAGATTCGCAACGACGAGCACCGAGAGTTCGACGTGCCGCGACACGTCGGGTGCCGCGGCGTGCAGTGCGGCGAGTGAACCACTGGTGACCAGCAGTGCGAAGCCGAACACCAACAGCCCCTGCAGTTGGTGCCGGCCGGCATTCTCGGCCCCACGTATTCCGAACGTGAAGGCCCGGTTCGCCGCCGTGTTGAGGATGGCGGTGATCAACAATCCGAGGAAGTTGGCGGGCTGTGCACCGATGAGCGGGTGCAGAATCAGATACAGCAGCGCGTAGGCGACCGTGCTTGCGACGCCGATGATTCCGAATCGGACCAATTGCCCGACCATTCCGTGCGGTACTCCGGCCACGAGCGGCTCCCGTCCGAGACTCTTGCGCAACTCCGCGACCGGCAATGCGCCCGACGCCAATGCTCGGCCCACTCGCCAGCATCCTTCGAGGTCCTTCACGGCGGTGTCGACGATGTTCACGCTGCTGTTGGGGTCGTCGACCCAATCGACCGGCACCTCGTGAATCCGCAGACCCACTTTCTCGGCGATAACGAGCAGTTCGGTGTCGAAGAACCAGCCGTTGTCCTCCACGAGCGGCAACAGTGTCCGCGCGACATCGGTGCGCATCGCCTTGAAGCCGCACTGCGCGTCGGAGAACCGCGCACGCAGCGAGGTACGCAGGATGAGGTTGTAACTGCGAGAGATGAATTCACGCTTCGCTCCGCGCACCACCCGCGACGATCGGCTCAAGCGTGAACCGATCGCGAGATCGGAGTGCCCGGACAGCAGCGGAGCGATCAGAGGCATCAACGCGTTCAGATCCGTGGACAAATCGACGTCCATGTAGGCAACGACGTCGGCATCGGACTCCAGCCACACCGCTTTCAGCGCTCGGCCACGTCCCTTCTCGTCGAGGTGGCGGACGTGCACGCCGTCGATCTCGGCCGCCAATCGCCGGGCGACGTCGAGTGTGGCGTCGGTGCTGGCGTTGTCTGCGATGGTGATCCGGGCGCGGAAGGGAATGGTGCCCTCGAGGTGCGTGTGCAGTCTACGAATGCACTGCTCGAGATCCGCCTCCTCGTTGTAGACCGGAATGACCACCTCGAGGACGGCCGTCGCAGCGTCACCTGGGGACGAGCTGGGCTCACGGCCACCTGCTCGGAGTAGCGAGTTCGATGTCATGAACCACAGATTCGTCTGCCTGCCTGCGACCAGCCTGGATCCAAGCTGGCAGTTTCCTGTGCCGCCGGAGTGGAGCCTGCGGAATGACCCATGGGTCCCGCACGCCGCATAGGGTTGGGCGCATGGCATCGGTATTCAGCAAGATCATCAGTGGAGAGATTCCGGGACGATTCGTCTGGGAGGACGACGACGTCGTCGCGTTCCTGACCATCGCTCCCGTCACTCAGGGACACACCCTGATCGTGCCGCGCGAGGAGATCGACCAGTGGCAGGACGTCGACGGCGCGGTGTTCGGCAAATTGACGTCGGTTGCACAGAAGATCGGTCGAGCGGTGGTCCAGGGCTTCGACGCGCCGCGGGCAGGGTTCCTGATCGCCGGACTGGAAGTGCCGCATCTGCACCTGCACGTGTTCCCGGCGTTCGAGATGGGGAACTTCGACATCTCCGGCGCGGACCCGAGTCCGTCGGCCGAGTCCCAGGACGAGGCAGCGCGGAAGATCAAGGCTGCACTGACCGACCTGGGTTACGGGGCGAACGTCCCTACCTGATCGGGTCGAGCAACCGTCGCGTCGAACGCAAGGCCGCGGACACTGCGTTCGGCCGCACGGTGCCACCGATTCCGGGCCCGGGACGCATCAGCACATCGCGGGGGCCAGGCGCGAGCGCGCAACGGGTGCACAGACCGGGGCCGGTCAGCAGGGTGCCGCAGTCTGCGTGCAGGAATTCCCGACGCGCACCGCCCGGCGACGGAACCTGGGTACCGCCCCAGTCGTTCAGCGCGAAGACCACGTGCCACAACCCCTCGAGCGCTGTCGTCGGAACGTATTCGTCGCGGCCGCCGTGAGGTACACGCTCGAGCAATCCAGCGTCGACGAGGCCTGCGAGCCGCTGCGTGAGGACGGCCTTCGACATCTCCAGATGGGTCTGGAAGTCCGAGAACCGTCGTACACCGAACAGCGAGTCACGCACGATGAGAAGCGTCCAGCGCTCGCCGACGAGTTCGAGCGCACGTGCCATCGAGCAATCCTGATGTACGTAGTCGACGCCGAGGGCCATGCACGGAAGCCTACCCCAATGGTCTGTTGACCGAACCGAATCGCGCGGTTACAGTTCGGTCACCGAACCAAGGGGAACCATGACCACCACCGACCCGTCCACCGTGCAACGACGCTCACTTGTGATCGCGTCGCTCGGCACTCTGCTGACCCTGGTGGCGTTCACAGCGCCCTTGGCGACCATCAATCCGACGGCGACGACCCTCGGAAGTGACGCTGCCGGGAAGACCTGGATTCTGAGCTCGATGAGCATCGGGCTCGGTGCTGCTCTGTTGACCGCTGGAACCGTCGCCGACGATTTCGGACGCCGTCGGACGTTCGCGATCGGCGCGGTCGTGCTCGCCGCGGGTTCCGTTGCCTGCGCGGTTGCCCCCACCACACTGATCTTCGTGATCGCCCGCATCGCACAGGGCATCGGCGGCGCAGCACTCGTCGCGTCGAGCCTCGGGATCATCGCGCACACTCACCCGGTCGGCCCGCTGCGGGCGCGCGCAAGCGGGATCTGGGGCGCCAGCGTCGGCGCAGGCATTGCCCTCGGGCCGCTGATCGCGGCCGGTTTCGATCGTATCGCCACCTGGCGCGATGCGTACGTCGTGCTCGCGGTCGCCGCAGCTGTGCTGGCCTACGTCTCGCACCGCTTCGTCGTCGAGTCGAGAACCGACGTTCCGCGAGGCCTCGATCCGGCGGGCGCGCTTCTGCTCGGCCTCGGCGTCAGTGCGCTGCTGGCTGCGTTGGTCGAGGGGCGCCAGGGATGGGCAGACCCTCTGCCCATCGGATTGTTCGTCGTCGCAGCACTGCTACTGAGCATGTTCGTCATTGTCGAATTACGAAGCAGCACGGCGATGCTGGACTTGTCGCTGTTCGCTCATCCCCCGTTCGTCGCAGCGACCTTCGCGGCACTCATGACCGGTGCCGGCGTCATTGCCCTGATGTCGTACGTGTCCGGATTCCTCGGAAATGCCTACGGTATCCAAGCATTGGAAGCTGCACTGCTGATGTTCGCGTGGTCCGGCACGTCGGTCGTCACAGCTCTGCTCGCTCGGAGGATTCCGCCGAGCATCTCGGGCGGAACACAATTGGCCGTCGGACTGCTCGGCGTCGCCGTCGGGCAGCTCTTTCTTCTCGGTCTGTCCGAGGACTCGACGTGGTCTCGCCTGCTGCCCGGCCTGCTCGTCGCCGGTGTCTCCAGCGGTGTCCTCAACGCAGCCCTCGGGCGCGAGGCCGTGGCCAGCGTGCCCGCCGGGCGTGCAGGCATGGGTAGTGGCGCCAACAACACTGCTCGATACGTGGGTTCGGCCGTCGGCGTCACCGTGGTTGCCGTGCTCGCTGTTCCGACCGGAACGCCCAGCGTCGCCGGGCTCGTCGAGGGGTGGAACAGCGCAGTGCTGTTCACCACCGCCGCGTCCATCGTCGGCGCGCTGGTGGTTCTTGCCTGCCGCCGCCGGGCCTAGTCGACCCGGTCCTGATTCACCCGGGGCAGTTCCACCCGGAACGTTGCGCCCAGGCCGGGCGTACTGTCGACGGTGACGGTTCCGCCGTGCGCGGCGACGAGGGCCGCGACGATCGACAATCCCAGTCCGCTGCCCCCACTTTCACGAGTACGGGAGCTGTCCGCGCGATAGAAGCGCTCGAAGACGTGCGCCGATTCCTCGGCCGACAAGCCGGGCCCGGTGTCGCTGACCTCGAGTTGCACCGACGTGTCCGTGGTGCCCACACGGACCTCGATGGACGCATCGGACGGAGTGTGCCGAACAGCATTCCCGACGAGGTTGGCCACTACCTGACGTAGCCGTGCGTCGTCACCGGTCACCTCGGGAATGCCGGGCCCTGAGACGACTTTCAGTGAGATGTCGCGTTCGGGAGCGACGGCCCGGGCGTCGTGCACGGCGTCGGCAGCGATGGTGAGCACGTCGACGGATCGAGCCTCCAACGGGCGTTGCGCGTCGAGCCTGGCCAGCATCAGCAGATCCTCCACGAGCAAACCCATGCGTGCCGATTCACCCTCGATTCGGTTCATCAACAACGTGATGTCGCTCATCGCGCCTTGCCGATGCAGCTCCGCGAATCCTCGAATCGTCGTCAGTGGTGTGCGTAGTTCGTGACTCGCGTCGGCGACGAAGCGCCGCATCTTGTCCTCGGATGCGCGGGCCGCCTCCTCGGACGCCTCGCTCGCCGCGAACGCCTGCTGAATGCGAGTGAGCATGCCGTTCAACGCAATCGACAGCTTGCCGATCTCGGTGCGCGAACTCCGCTCCGGCACCCGCTCGTGCAGGTCACCGGCTGCGATCGCGGCCGCTGTTTCCTCGACCTGCACGAGTGGACGCAGACTGCGGCGGACGACGAAGTACGCCAGCACCGCGAGAAGTGCCAGAACTATGGTCCCGATGATCAACTGAAGCACCACCAAACGATCGACCGTGATCTTGGTGGGTGTCAGACTCTGCGCAACCACGGTGGTGCCCTGGGAGTTGGTGACGCTGAAGGCTCGCCACTCCTCGTCTCCGTCGACGGAACCGACCGTGGTGGGCCGAGACGTGTCGACGCCGTCGACGTCGGGAACGTTCTGCCCGGCGTCCTCCTCGATCCTGATCTGGCCGTCGGTGTCGGTCGCTTTCACGTAGAAGTCCGCCGGTGGTCGCCTGGACTCCGACGGCGGTGGCATGTCCGGGTTCCGGGGTTCCGCCCACACGCGGGACGCGTCGAACAAGCTCTTGTCGACGCGTTCGACGAGCGATTGCTGCAGCGCGGACGTCACCGCGACACCGGACGCCAGCAGCCCGGTCGCGACGAGAAGCAGCAGTGCCGCGACGAGCGTGAACCGTAGCGGAACGTCCCTGGGCGTCGGGAGTTTCTTCACCGCGGCTGCCGCATGACGTAGCCGACACCACGCAGAGTGTGGATGAGTCTGGTGTCCCCGGTGTCCACCTTGCGGCGCAGATAGGACACGTAGGATTCGACGACACCGACTTCACCGCCGAAGTCGTAGTGCCACACGTGATCCAGGATTCGCGGCTTGCTCAGCACGGTGCCCGCGTTGACCATGAAGTACCGGAGCAGCGTGAATTCCGTCGGCGAGAGTGCAACCGGCTCGCCTGCCTTCCACACCTCGTGGGTGTCGTCGTCGAGTTCGATGTCCGCGAACGAGATTCGCGACGGTGCAGTCTCCTCCGTCTTTCCGGATCGACGCAGAATGACCCTCAGCCGAGCAACCACCTCTTCGAGGCTGAACGGTTTGGTGACGTAATCGTCGGCGCCGAGCGTCAGGCCCGAGACCTTGTCCTCCACTGAATCGCGAGCGGTCAGGAACAGCGCGGGCGCGTCGACGCCGTCGGCGCGCAGCCTGCGCAGCAGACCGAACCCGTCCATCCCCGGCATCATGACGTCGAGGATGACCGCTTCGGGACGGAAGGTGCGCGCTTTGTCGAGCCCTTCGGGCCCGGACGATGCGGTCTGGACGTCGAACCCCTGGAATCGCAGACTGACAGACAGCAGTTCCAGAATCGTCGGTTCGTCGTCGACGACCAGCACACGGGCCTCAGGTGTTTCGCTCACGTACCCATTCTGGACCCGCAGCCTGCGTACTTGCTGCACTCTCGCTGTGAGGTTTCTGTGAGTGCCGCACGGGGTGCATGATGGACGGCGATGGCGACGACGGACACCTCGGCGAGTCCGGCCCGCCGCATCAATTCCATGCACGTATTCGCACTTCTGCTCGTGTGCGCGATCGTGTTCCGGGACCAGCTGGTCACGGCGGTGAACTCCTTTCCCGAGCTCCGAACAGGTGCGACGATCTTCCTGGGCGTCTTCGTTCAGGCAACCCCGTTTCTGGTGCTCGGCGTGCTAGTCAGCGGCGCGATCGCCGCGTTCGTCTCGCCGCGGGTTCTGAAACGACTGCTGCCGGCCGACGAGAAAGCTGCTGTCGGTGTCTCCGGCCTGGCCGGAATGGCCCTGCCGGGGTGCGAATGCGGCGCCGTTCCGGTATCCAGGCGTCTGATGGACCAGGGTGCGCCGACGTCGGCGGCGCTCGCATTCCTACTGTCCGCACCTGCCATCAACCCTGTGGTGCTGGTGTCGACGGCTGTGGCGTTCCCCGGTGAACCGCGGATGGTGTTGGCGAGATTTCTCGCATCGCTGGCCACCGCCCTGGTGATGGGCTGGTTGTGGGCCAGAATCGGACGTGCCGAGTGGATCACGAAGAAATTTGCCGATCACAGCCACGATTCCTCGCGGTCGAAATGGGAAGTGTTCACCGAATCCGCCCGACACGACCTGATGCAGGCGGGCGCCTTCCTCGTCCTCGGAGCCGGAGCCGCGGCGCTGCTGCACATCGTCGTTCCCGATTCCATCCTCGAACACCTCGCCGGGCAGATGCTCCTGGCGATTCTGGTGATGGCAGTTCTGGCCGTCGTTCTCGCGTTGTGTTCGGAGGCCGACGCCTTCGTCGCAGCGAGCATGTCGATGCTGCCTCTACTCCCCCGGCTGGTGTTCCTCGTCGTCGGCCCCGCGGTCGACGTCAAATTGATGGCGATGCAGGCGGGCAGTTTCGGACGTGGATTCGTCGCCCGATTCGCCCCGGTCACCTTCGTCGTCGCGGTGGCGTGCGCTACCTCCGTCGGGCTTCTCGTTCTGGGTGCCCGATGAGGCGGGAGACGCAGAACGTCCTGCTTCTGCTCGTCGGTGGCGCGATGGTCAAGATCTCCGTGGACGGAAGCTTTCTGCGCTACGTGAAGCCGAGCCTGCACCCCTACCTGCTGGCCAGCGGGATTTTCATCGTCGGCTTGGCGGTGGTGGCGATCGTGCGCGACGTCCGGCGAGGCGGACCGGCGGACGACGACCACGCCCACAGCTCTCGTCCGTACTGGATGTTGCTTCTTCCGGCGGCGTTGATTCTGTTCGTCGCGCCGCCCGCACTCGACGTGTCGTCGGTGTCGGATCGGGTGGTCGCGGCCGGTCCTGTCCAGCGCACCGCGTTTCCACCGTTGCCCGACGGCGAGGCGCCCGAAGTATCGCTGCTCGACGTCGTTCAGCGTGCCGCGCGGGACAGCACGGGCAGCCTCGACGATCGCGAGATCACCGTGACGGGGATTCGAGTGGAGAACCCGGACGGCAGTGTCGATCTGGCGCGCATCCTGATCATCTGCTGCGCTGCCGACGCGCGATCCATCCGCATCCACTTGGACCGAGACGTGGAGGGCGAGTGGCTGCGGGTGCGTGGAACCGTCGGCGAGTCGTCCCCGGAGACGGGCAACATTCCGACGATGACAGTGACCGGCGTCGAGCAGATCGACGAACCCGAGAACACGTACGCCTATTAGTGGTACCCTAGTACCAGTCTTGCTGAATTCGACACAGTAGGACCAGCGGACGAGCGCACCGTACCCGGCCAGCGACAAGACGGTGCATGGGAGTGTTTTCTCATGGCTTGGGTCATTCTTGTCATCTCCGGCGTACTCGAAGCAGTGTGGGCCACCGCCCTCGGCAAGTCCGACGGTTTCTCGCGCCCCGTTCCCACGATCGTCTTCGGTGTCGCCCTCGTCGCCAGCATGGGCGGCCTGGCCGTCGCGATGCGCACCCTGCCCGTCGGCACCGCATACGCCGTCTGGGTCGGAATCGGCGCAACCCTCACCGTCGCCTACGCGATGATCACAGGCGACGAATCTTCGTCGTGGATCAAGGTCGCGCTGCTCGTGGGCATCGTCGGCTGCGTCGTCGGACTGAAGCTGCTGCACTGACCGATCCAGCAGTTACAGTAACTTCCATGAACTGGGTGTCCGCGATCACACTGCCTGCACGCGCTGGGATTGCCATCGCGGAAACTGCCCTGGAGGTCTCGGGGGCGATTCTGTCCACCACTCGATTCGCTCTCGAGACCGGCGCAGCCACGCCTGCCAACCTGGCCTCGCTCACCGATCCCAAGGGCGGCACGATGCAGCTGCTGTCCCAGCTGGGTCAGCTCACCTCGGACGACCGAGCGTTGGGCAACGCACTGCGTGAGGGCGGGCCACTCGACCGGCTGCTCGCGCCGGGTGGCGTCGTCGACAGGTTGACGTCGGAGGAAGGCACGCTCGAACGGTTGCTGGCACCCGGCGGACCCGTCGATCGCGTGACCGCCACCGACGGACCGCTGGACCGGCTGCTCGCCGAGGACGGTCCGCTCGAACGGCTGCTTGCCGACGGCGGACTTCTCGATCGGATCACCGCCGTCGACGGCCCCCTCGAACGTCTCACCGCCAAGGACGGGCCGCTCGAACTTCTGACTCGCGAGGACGGCATCATCGAACGCGCCACCCAGGAAGGCGGCCTGTTGGAACAGCTGCTCGCCGAGGGCGGTGCCATCGAGAGGTTGACCGCGAAGGGTGGTCCGCTCGATCAGCTCGTGACCTTGACCGAAACCTTGTCGCAGCTGGCACCCAACATCGAACGCATGGGCGTCAGCATCGACATCCTGCAGGATTCGGTCGAGATCTTGTCGCAGGCGGTGAATCCGTTGGGCGAGTTGGTCGGTCGGCTACCCAATCGCTGGCTCAAAGGGAAGCAGACCGTCCACGAACTGCAGTAGACGGATCCACCGCACAGGCATCAGTTCCGCAGACTCCGTGCGATGACAAGGCGCTGAATCTGGTTGGTGCCCTCGAAGATCTGAGTGATCTTGGCGTCGCGCATGTACCGTTCGACGCGGAAGTCCCGCGTGTAGCCGTACCCGCCGAACACCTGGACCGCGTCGGTGGTGACCTTCATGGCGGCGTCGGTTGCGACGAGTTTCGCGACGGATGCGCCCCGCGAGTAGTCCAACCCGGCGTCCCGACGTCGCGCAGCATCGATGTAGGTGGCCCTCGCGGAGTCGACCGCGGCCGTCATGTCGGCCAGCAGGAACCCGAGGCCCTGATGATCGACGATCTTCTTGCCGAACGTCGTGCGCTCGTTGGCGTAGGCGACTGCGTCGTTCAGCGCTGCCTGCGCAATACCCACCGCGACCGCAGCAATTCCCAAGCGGCCGGAATCGAGTGCGCTGAAGGCGATCTGGAGGCCCTGCCCCTCGGCGCCGAGACGTCGCTCCTTCGAGACGAAGGCATTGTCGTAGTTCGCCGACGTGGTGGGCACTGCGTGCAGACCCATCTTCTCCTCCGGCTTGCCGAAGGAGAGCCCCTCCTGATCCTTGGGAACGAGGAAGCAGGAAATACCCTTCGACCCTTCACCGGTGCGGGCGAAGAGGTTGTAGAAATCCGCGATACCGCCGTGCGTGATCCACGCCTTGGCGCCGTTGACGACGTATCCGTCGTCCTTGGCTGTCGCCTTGCAGGTCAACGCGGCGGCGTCGGATCCGGCCTGCGGCTCGGACAAGCTGTATGCGCCGACGAGACTGCCGCCCAGCATGTCCGGAAGCCAGCGCTGCTTCTGCTCCTCGGTTCCGAACGCCAGCAGCGGGGAGCACGCGAGGCTGTGCACGCTGACCGCAACGGCCACCGCCGCCCAGCGGGCCGCCAGTTCTTCCAGCACCTGCAGGTAGACCTCGTACGGCTGGCCACCGCCGCCCCACTCCTCCGGGAACGGGAGGCTCAACAGCCCGGCTTCACCGAGAGTGCCGAACACGCCTTCGGGATAGGTCTCGTTCTTCTCGTGATCGTCGACGATGGGATCGAGCACCTTGTCCGCGACATCGCGAGTGAGCTGGATGAGGTCGCGAGCTTCCTCGGTGGGCAACAAACGATCGACAGGCACTTTCGAACTCCTCACAGTACTGACGGTCCCATCACAGTACTGTAGATGATACTGGCTCGCCCACTGCAGTACTGTCATGCTTCATGACCGCAGCTCACGCGACGGCCCGCCGTGCCCAACTGTTCGACCAACTCGTCGACCTCTTGTTGAGCGAAGGGTTCGCCCACCTCACACTCGACGACATCTCGGGACGCCTCCGCTGCAGCAAATCGACGCTCTACACCCTGGCAGGCAGCAAGGAACAACTCGTTCGAGCGGCAACCGTGCACTTCTTCCGCGGAGCAACGGACCGCGTCGAGTCAGCGATCGTCGGCGTCGACGGTTTCGGCAACCGCCTGACCGCGTACCTGACCGCGGTGGGAATTGCCTTGCAGCCGGCATCACGACAGTTCATGGACGACCTCGCCGCCTTCCCTCCTGCCCGCGACATCTACGAGCAGAACACTGCGTTCGCCGCCCAACGCGTTCAAGACCTGATCGACGACGGTGCCGCCGCGGGTGAAGTCCGCAGCGTCCATGCCGCATTCGTCGCCGACGTCGCCGCATCGACAATGGCGCGCATTCAATCGCGTGAGATCTCCGAACGCACCGGCCTCGACGACTCCCAGGCGTACGCCGAGCTCGCCGCCCTCCTCACCACCGGCATCAGCGGTCACCGGGCACCTTCGTAGAATTGTCGGCGATGAGGAACGGTCGGCACGCATCCAGAACAGCCTTCTGGGCCTCGTGTCTGGTATTCGTTCTCTCGCTCGTTTTCGTCGCCGCGACCTCCGACGGCGACGTTCCGGCACATTTCGACGGGTCCGGCGTCGTCACGCGAACGGAATCCCCGTGGTCGTTCGTCGCCACGATGGCCGGCGTCGGTCTTGCGCTCGGTGTGTTGTTCGCGGGTGCGCGCCGGTGGATCCGGTACATCCCCGCGCAGATGATCAATCTCCCCGATCCCCGGGCACACCGATACTGGACGCATCCCGCGCAGCGCCCAACGTTCGATCACATGATCGCCGAGGATCTCGAATGGATCGGCGCAGCAACGATCGCCCTCCTGACGTGGATGACCGTGGTCGCCGGAACAACAGGATCCGACGACGGGTCGGTGTCGACGTGGGTCCTCGCGGCTCCGACCGTCGCGTACGTGCTCGGCATCGCCGGATACGCGGTGTATGTGATCCGCGGCGGCAAATACCGAGTACCCGAGGACGATCGACCGCCTTCGTAGATCAGAACGGTGGTGGTTTCTTTCGTTCGCGGAGGTGTTGGATGGTTTTGTGTTGTCGTAGTTTTCGGCGGAGGAGTCGGATTCGGGTGCGGGCGGTGTCGGTGGGTGCGTGTCGGAGGTCTGCGGTGGTGGGTTCGGGTGTGGCGGGGGACATGTGTTGTTCCCACCAGGTGGGTGTGGAGATGTCGGGTTCGGGGACGGGTCGCCCGCGTCGGTGTCGGCGGGTGCGTGCGGTGGTGGGGCATCCGAGTTCGGGGAAGGTGAGGGTGCGGGTGCCGGTGGTGTGGGTCCAGAGGATGATGCCGCCGGCGAGGTAGGCGACGGTGGCTGCGTT
>NZ_KB911567.1:0-22644 GCF_000383555.1 Rhodococcus sp. 114MFTsu3.1
TTTGCGCGATCCCGGGGTGGTCGTGCCGTTCAGATACGACCGGATGGTCTTACGGTCTCGGCCGGTGTGACGGGCGATCGCCGAAATCGTCCAGCCTCGTTTGTGCAGGGCGTGTACTTCCACATCTTCCTCCCATGTAAGCATGAGGAGCGGGTCTCCTTCGGATAGCTGGTCGGTGGTCAGAGACCACCAGCATCGTGGGAGACCCGCCCTCGTTGGCGATGCCACACGGGTGGGGAATTTCAGTGAGCACTAGTGGGGAATTTCGATGAGCGCCGTCAGTGTTTCGTTGCACGTGGTGTTGGGAACAGAGAGGGGCCGGTCACGACCAGAGCACTTGGGTACGGTTCTGCCAGGTGCCGCTCAGGCTGGTGTGTGCTGGCAGCTTGTAGCGGTACCAGTCTGGGTAGAGCTGCTCGTCGTAGAGGCTGCACGCGTATCCAGAGACCATGACGGTCACCTGGCAGGGTACGCGGGCACTGTGCGAGTGCTTGATGGTTTGCGGTGGTGGTCATTTCGGTGCGGTTGTTCCGTGTCCGGCACCGCCTATGTAGGGCGGGTCGGCGTAGATGAGGGAACGGCGGCCGCTGCCGTAGGCGTCGATGAGGTCCAGTGCGCCGCAGTGTTCGATTCGAGACATCTCGCAGACGTGCGGCGACGGAATCGATTCGGTCGATGTAGGCGATCAGGCGGGCCGGCATCGACACCGACACCGACACCGACACCGACACTGACACCGGTATCGGAGGTGCGTACCGCCAGCCGATGTTGCATAGTGTGCCGGTGTGTCTTGCGGTCAGACCGACCCAGATCCGGCGTGCGCGTCCCGATTTCATCCAACTCGGCCGGCGGCCGGCAGAGCGCTGCGGTGCGTCGCTGTTTGTGTGTGGAGTGAGCGCGCACATTCGGGCGAGTGGTTGGCGGTGATCGTTCCCGACTGCTGCCGCGGGCGCGTACATGGCAGGCGCACCGGTCGCCGATGCTGCGGTCGGCGGGAAGCCACGCCAGCGCGTACGGCGCCGATCTATTCTTCGAAGCGGGCTCCGTCCCATGCGGAGTGAGGTCCGGATCTGGTTGCGCCGCTGATGGGGTGGACGCGGACGCAGCGCGCGGCCCGGCGAGTCGAATAGTCACCTGATGACGTGCTCCGCAGATCGCCGTCACCAAGCCTCAGCAGTACGGCTCGGCATGAGCCCGCAGACTCGTTCGAACGATCTCGCCAGCAACACGGTATCGACGGGTGCGTCCAGTTGGCAGCGGGCGTAACACGCTTCCTCGAACCTAGGCACGACGAACATGATTGCCGTACCGTTCAAGCGTACTTCCAACGTTGCGTTGCGACGCGGGGCTCGTATTGGTCCATCGCCGAAACGCCCTTCGGAATGCGCGAGGATCAGAAAAGCCGAGTCGATAGGATACCATCCTGACGGGATGACCACATCTTAGCGCTTTAACCGCTATCGAACTTCTGAGTTCGTCGCGGATACGACGAAACGAGGTGCCCTCGTCGGCTAAGAGGCGCCGAAGGTGAGCTTCACTGATAAACATTCTCCGCGCGATCACAGCAATCGTAACCGACGGATATGAAGTGCGAAGAAGCTCGCAAACCTCCGCCGCAACGCTGCCGGAACATGCAATTCCGTATTCGGCAACGCCAGTTTTTTCTTCGCTCAAACAGCAATCCCAAACAGATGTCGACCACGGGTTGTGCGCCAATTCTTCTTGATACCCTTCCCGTCTCACGAATTTCAGCCTTTCGCGATGATGACCAATTCATGTCTGCTACCGTCGGCCTGCAATCCGAATCCGAGCTAGCCAACACCACAATCTCACGTCGGCGCGGGTCTTCGAGCATGACGTCGACCCACCAACCAACACTGTTGATAGCGGCCAGGAATGGAAATACTCGCTTCGGTGTCCGCCGACCCCGGTAGGTGCCGGCTCCCGAAACTACATTGGTGCGTGTACCCAGCGTCATCCTTTGAGCTGTCCGAATGTGCCGCGCTGAACACCTGAGCTGCGGCCAAGTCGAGTAGACTCGAAAAATCAGAGACCGAAGGGCCGAGCTTCGACGCGGAGGGCCTGTAAACTACCGATCCCAAGCATCGCGGCAAACCCACTGTAAGCGCGCGCTGTGCATCCGAACCGTAATGTCCGTAGTACCGCAGGCCTTTTCGTCCCCCTGAGCTTCGGCGGCCGGCTCGCGTCGGATCAGACTTGCGATTTACCGCATAACTTAGACGCAAGCGCCGGTACACGAAATTGAGGACCTACACAGTGAACAGGCAATCGACACCAATCCATTCCGCACCACCGGCGCATGAGGGAAGAATCCGGACCGATTTGGTCAATCAATTGAGGCTAGATGATTCGCTCAATTTCATCCCCGTGGTTTCCGGTGCCCACATGATCGAAACCAGCAAGCCGACGAGCGTGATTGCGCACGCCGCGTACATTGTGGCAGAGATTCCGTAGCGGTCTAGCGCCACCGGCACCAGAAAAGTCCCTGCAGCTGCCCCGAAGCGCGTGAAGGCTGTGACGAGGCCCATTGCAGAACTGCGAAGGTCCGTAGGAAAAAGCTCGTTAGGGTAGACAAAATTCATTACTTCCAGTCCGCCGCTAAATAGCGCAAATGCGATGAAAAATACGGCGATCCAAACAGCTTGAGCATCCGAGAAGATTCCAAGCAGCAGTAGCGGCAGAGCCTTCAAAGCAAAGCTTTGGATGGTTAAGGTCCTGCGGCCGACTTTATTGATTATCCCTAGCGCAGCGATACAACCAATAGCGAAGAACAACTCGATCACAGCGGACCCGTAGGTAGCGGCGTGGCCATCAAGGTTCATCGCGCCGATGAGCTGTGGTCCGAACGAGAATATTGCGTAGACGGGGATTATCGCGCTGGTCCAACTGGCTATGACGAAGGCAAGGCGACCGGCGTACCCGGATCGAACAATTCCGAACAGACCGACCGGCCGTTCGCCCTCGGCTGGGACTTCGTCGATTGTCACCCCGGGACCGAAAACTCGCTCCATGACAGCTGCCGCCTCATCGAGCCGGCCGTTACGGGTGAGCCAATAAGGAGATTCAGGGGTGCCGATACGAAGCACACCAATCATGAGCGCTGGAACAGCTGCGCTGGCAAGCATCCATCGCCACGCATCATCCCCTGCGGTTCCCAACAGCACTTGACCCACCAGGTACGCAACGGCGCCTCCCAGAAAAAACAGCGAGATGAGAACGCCCAGGAGTGGGCCACGGAACCGCTTTGGACTGAACTCTGTCAGTAGCGCGGAGCCGATCGGATAGTCGACCCCGACTGCAAAGCCGACCAGAAGTCGCATGACGAGGAGCGCTACTGGCCCGTCTACCCAGAACGAAGCGACGGACAAGACTGCGATCGCGAAGAGATCCCATTTATAAATTCGTTGACGACCGAACTTGTCCGACAAATAACCGCCAACAACTCCGCCAAAGAAAATACCCACCAGTATGGTTGCAGCAATCGCACCCTTCGCGACGGGCGAAAGGGAGAATTGAGGACCGATTTGCAGCAGCGCGACGCCGAATATCGATAAGACGTACCCGTCGATGAATCCCGAGCCGCCTGCGCATGCTGCTAGCCGGATCTGGAACAGACTCAGTTTCTCATTTTCTACCGTCCCGTCACGGTCGGGCGGGTTCGGCGACGCGGATGGATAGGCAGCGCCCGCTGTTTCGGACATGTGTGGCTCCTGTTCTGGATGGATCTCGAAGACCAGACTCGGTTGCCACCGCCGCCATCGACGGCGCTGGTTCCCGACGCGTTCTGGCCACGACGTTCATGTCGTGTCAGGTCGAAAAGGTCCCGAGTCTCGCGTACGAGCTACAGTTTCTCCTAATCGCGTCGCGCAACGTGCTGTTGTGGCTCCACTCCGCACGAAGAGCCGCGGACAAGCACCCCTCAATCCCATACCGCGTCGACTTAGCTCCGACGCGTATCTTGCCAATCGTTTGGTGTAACCATAATTCATGCCACCGAGGGGTGCAAGGGGCGCCGAACATCACCACTGTTCGTCCGCAGGGCGCGGAGGACCTACGCTGCATACAATACTGCGCTCGTCGCCAAACGTTTGGCGTATGGTATACAAGCCGGGCTCGGATTTAGGAAGCCGTCGTAACGTGAAAACTTCCACTATGAATAATATAAGGAGGGGCCGTGTGACCGCGATGAACATGAAGCAATTGGCCGTGCTTGCGGGCGTCGACGTGTCGACGGTGTCTCGGGCCCTGCGCGGTGACAGCAGTCGAGTTGCCACCGCAACGATCGAGCGGATTCAGAGATTAGCGCGCGAGGCCGGTTATGTTCCCGACCCCGTAGCTTCGAGCCTTCGAAGCGGTCGATCACGCCTCATTGGAGTAGTCGTTCCCGTTCTCAGCGATATCGTAATGGCAATACTCGCGACGGCCATTGAGGAAGCGTTCCGCGAGCTCGGTTATTTGTCCGCAGTAATTGCGACGCACGGCGACGCCGGTGTCCGTTCGGCGGCGATCGATCATCTTCTCGGCCATAAGGTGGCCGGCTTCGTCTTGTGCGACACGGAGGTGGGGTGTGCAATCCCATCTCAGTTGGAAACTGAACCCATACCGTTCGTCTACGCGATGAGACGCTCGGACAGCGCAGTGTCGGTGACTGCAGATGACTACCGCGGTGGGGCACTGGTCGGCGAGCATTTTGCGGCGATGGGGCACCAACATGTTGCGGTCGTTCCGGGGCCTGCTGCGGCAAGTACGTCGCTGGATCGAGTTACAGGATTTACGGAAGCGGTAATGGACCACCCGCATATGAAGCTCATGGCGGGTACTGCTGTCGGTGGATTCGGTGTCGACGACGGCCACCGGTACGCCCTACAGATGCTAGACAGCGCTAACACCACTCCCACCGCGATATTCTGCGCAAACGATCACGCTGCGATCGGCGCCGGCCGCGCGCTCGCCGACAGAGGTCTGCGGGTGGGTAGGGATGTCGCTTTAGTGGGCTACAACGACATCCCGCAAGCTGCCTACCTCGAAACACCTTTAAGCAGTGTTCGTACGGACCTCGAGAGTATGGGCCGTTCCGCGGCGCAGTGTTTGGTGTCGTTGATGGAGGGCCGAGATGCACACAGCCTTGCCTTGGAGCCGACCCTGATCGTGCGGGCGTCCTCAGAGAAAGTTCGCGGGCGCGTTGACCAACCACCAACTTCGCGCAAGGATGCGATTCAATCGACGAAGTCGTCCCAGCTTTCAGCAAGGTAGTCGATGAACGCGCGTCCGAGGCCTTGTGACTCGAGGTGCGCACGAGACACCGGCTGGGAGACGCTGGCGTACGAGGGGTCCGCTAGGACTCTGCGAGCGAAGTCGTGTTGCAGGATAGCTGCCGTGCCGATCAACACGAAGTCAGCTCCTCGATCCAAGCATCGTTGGGCAATTTCGCCTGAATATACCTTTCCGGCAACGCCCAGTCTCGTGTTGCCTCTCGGCAGTGAGGCGAAAAGTTCGAGCAAAGTGGCGCCAGTCTGGGAATCGTGGCCGGTTTGGTCTGGATACCAAGGCCTGGCTGACACATCCCACAGCGACATATCGAGATAGTCGATTAGCTCCGACGCCATCGCTTGCTCCGCAACCTCGAGGCATTCCGGCAGGCGTGTTCCGAAGTCCGCGGGGCTCAGGCGCAGCCCGACCTGAAACGCTGATCCGGTCACCGATCGCACAGCGTCAAGGACCTCGAAGATAATCCGCGAGCGATTTTCAAGCGGTCCACCGTATGAATCTGTCCTTGTGTTGCGTTCGGAGTCGAGAAATTGGCTCAACAAGTAACCGTGCGCGCCGTGAATTTCCACGCCGCTGAACCCTGCCCGCTCGGCGCGCCGACCCGCGTCTGCAAACTCTTTTACGACAGAGGTGACTTGCGCGGTGGACAGTGCGCGAACCATTCTGAGCCGGTCATCCCACGGGGCGTAGGAAGGCATGCCCGATAGCGCTTGTCGTGCACGTGCGCCACCGTGATGAAGCTGCAGAAGTGACGCGGTCCCGCTACTGGCCAGCGCCGTCGCGAGTCGTGACAGACCGGGTAAGAACCGGTCATCCCACACGGCCAGCTGACCAGGAAAAGTATGCCCTGCTTGCGAGACATGCGCTGCACATGTCGTCACCGAACCGTAACCGCCAGTAGCCCGAGTGGACAGCCAATGCAGTTCATCATCGTGCAGACTGCCATCGGCGTTGCTCTGATGGTTTGTCAGCGGCGCCAGTTCCACTCTGTTGGCCCACGCAGTCCCGCGGGCCAACTTCAAGGGCTCGTGCAGGCTCGGCGCGCCCTCCGCCGGACAGCCCAACGAGGGCTGTTTGTGATCTTTCGGAGAAAAGCACTGCGCTGCGTTCGGTGATGACAAGGAATCAACCAGCCGCGATGCTGTGGAACCGCTTGCGAAGCTCTCGCTTGAGTATTTTCCCGTAAGCACTGGTCGGAAGCTCGTCCACTATCCAGACATGGTGCGGCTTCTTGTAGGACGCCATGGATTTCCTCGCGAACTCGATGACGGACTCCGGGGTGAGAGTCGCGCCGTCGTCTGCTACGACGACCGCTGCGACAACCTCACCCCACTTCTCGTCCGGTACACCGATGACCGCGACCTGAGAAACCTCTGGATGACGACCGAGAACCTCTTCCACCTCGCGTGCGTAGATGTTGGAACCTCCGCTGATTATCATATCCTTGATGCGATCTGTGATGAAGAGATAGCCGCAGTCGTCGAGGTAGCCGGCATCGCCGGTGTGCAGCCAGCCGTCTCTGATGGTGTCCGCGGTAGCTTCGGGCCGCTTCCAGTAACCGGCCATAACCAGTTCTCCGCGCACGATAATTTCTCCCACGGTGCCGAAGGGAACTTCCTTTCCTGCCGGGTCGACGATCCGAACTCGGGTGGAGAACGTTTCACGACCAGCAGATCCGAGCCGCCGCAAGCAATCTTCGTCGTCGATGCGGTGTTCGTTCTTGGACAGACAAGTGATTGTCGCGGCAGCTTCGGCCTGTCCGTAGAACTGTACGAAAACAGGGCCGAAAACTTCGAGGGCACGTGTGAGATCAGCGACGGGCATCGGGGCAGCACCGTAGACCACGGACTTGAGGCTCGACAGGTCGTACTGGTCGACGTCGGGTGCATCGAGCAACATGCGAATCATGGTAGGAGCGAGCATGGTTGCAGTCACCTTGAGCTTGGCGATCGTGTCGAGTACTGCAGAAGGGTCGAAACTCAGCGAAGCGGGAAATGCATTGGCTGCACCGATCGCCAAGTGAGGCAAAGCGACGCTGCAGGAACCGTGAGAGATCGGCGCGAGGTGCAGCATGACGTCGTCCGGCTGGAGATCAGGCCCCAATTCGAGTAGGAAATGCCGTGTCATCGCAAGTAGGTTCCGGTGAGTCTCGACAGCCCCTTTGGGCTTGCCGGTGGTGCCGGAGGTGTAGAAAAGCCACGCAGGATCATCGGGTTCGATCAGCACATTCGGACGGTCGACGGACGAATTCAGCCAGTCATCGAAGCGGTCGAATCCAGGAACATCTCCACCGAAGCTGACCCAGTGCTGAACGTGGGTGAGGTCCTCACGTAGCGGAACCAGTCGTCCCGCGAGGGCAGCGTCGCACAGCACGATAACGGCTTCGGAATCCGACAGCGCATGTCGATAGTCTTCCTGGTGCCCTCGCGGATTGAGCGTCACGGCAGCACAACCGGCGGTAACGGTTGCGAGGAAGCTTTCGAGGCCTTCATAGCGGTTGGTCGACAGAATCGCGACACGTGAACGCTGGGAAGTACGAGCCAGAATAGCGTTGGCGAGAGCGCTGACCCGGGCTGCACCTTCGGTATAGGTGACCGGTGGCCGATCGAGGGATATCCACAATGGGTTGTTCGGGTGGCGTAATGCGCTTCGATACAGGAGGTGTGAAATTTCCATGTTGTTCTCCAGACTGAAGGGACCAGACCGCTTAATGCGAAACGTCGATGATGCTTAATCGAAATCGAGCTCGCGGTCGAGAGTGATGATCGTATTCAGAAGGACATTTGCACCCGAGTGAATGTCCTTTTCGGCTGTGAATTCGTCCGGGCAATGGCTTCGACCGTCCTTCGACGGTACGAAGATCATGGCGGTGGGGATCTTCTTCGCGAGGATTGCAGCATCGTGCTCCGCGCCGCTGTACAGGCGGGACTGAGTAAGCCCCAGCCTGTCTGCTTCTCTCGATGAAATGTCTATGAATCGGTTGTCCATCACCGCAGGTTGTTCGGATGGTAACCATTCCAGCTCGACGTCAACCGAGCGGCTGGCGCCTTCGCTGTGTACCGCAGCATGAAACTTGTTGCCAGCAGCGTGTAACCAGTCCAGATCGGGGCTTCGAAACTCACCCCACAATTCGGACGACTCGGTGACGATGTTGACAGCGTCCGGGCTGAACGTAATCAGACCCGTGGTGCCGCGACCGTCGACATTCGCTGAGGCGATTCGTTCGATGGCGAGAACCGAACCCGCCGCGGCGCACCCAGCATCCCGACGCCTGTTCATCGGGGTCGTTCCCGCGTGATCGGGTTGTCCCTGAAACGCCACCCTGAAACGTTTGATCCCGGTGATCGAGGTGACCAGACCGATGTCGCTGCCCTGTTCTTCCAAGTGGGGGCCCTGCTCGATGTGGAGCTCAACGAAGGCTTTGACGCGGTTGGTATCGAATCGTGCAGACAGCAAGGCTTCAGGCACGACGCCGACTCGAGAAAGTTCGTCACCGAATCGCACTCCCTCTGAGTCGACCCGGTCCATGTCCTCTGTACTGATCTGTCCAGTCATAGCGCGGGACCCGACGCAACTAATTCCGAAGCGATTGGGCTCTTCACTGAAGAAGTCCACGACAATCAAGTCATGACGGAGCTCTATGCCGTTGGCGCGGAGCGTCCGTACAACCTCCAACGCCGCAGCGACACCTACATTACCGTCATATCGACCACCCCCCTCGACAGTGTCGGTGTGGGAACCGGTCATGATTGAACTGGCACCCGGTGCCGTGCCTCGTAGCACGCCAATAACGTTACCCGCGCCGTCGATTCGTGTTTCGAGCCCGGCTTCGGCCATGCGGGCGCGAACCCAATGCCGACCTACGACGTCGGCCTCAGTAAGAGCTTGCCTCGTCCAACCAGGAATCGTGGAATCGATGATCGTCGACAGATGAACCAAATCGGCTGTCAGCTGTTGGGGCTCGGAGATTATCAAGGGATCTGAAACAGGCATTGTGTCTCCGTCGTTCAGTTCGAAATGTAACCGGCAGCCTGTAGCCGTTTGGTGACGGCGCCCAGAGTAATGTCCAGTCGATCGACGATCTCGGCGATCTCGGCCTCTGTAATGATCAGAGCGGGTGTCAACATCAGGAACTCTCCGAATGCTCCGCCGTTCAGCCGTCGACCGCCGATCAGCAGGCCGTTTTCCATGGCAGTGCGGCGAATCTCGACTGTTGCATTCGCCGAACCCGGCAAGGACGCCTTGGTTGCACGATCGGCGACTATTTCCACGCCCACCATCAAGCCTCGGCCCCGAACATCACCGATGATCGGCCACTTTTCGGCGAGCCCATCAAGCTGATGGATCAACTCTTGCCCCATGACCGCACCATTCTCGATCAATCCACGGTCGGTCATTTCATCGAGCACTGCGCAACCTGCAGCGCATGAAATCGGGTTCGCGTTGTACGTATGTGACAAGTCGAAGCCGCCGGTAGCGTTCAGTCGATCGAGAAACTCGGTCGATACCGCAGTGGCCGCCAACGGTACGTATCCAGCCCCCAAGCCTTTCGCGATGACGACTGCGTCAGGACGCACATCGGGGCTATGATGGGCCGCCAAGAATTTACCGGTCCGCGTAGCGGACATCACCTCGTCGAATACCAAGAAAACTTCATGCCGCGTACAGATATCCCTGACGGCACGTAGATAAGATTCTGGGGCGACGTTTGCACCCGTTGCCGTGCCGCCAACCGGTTCCATGATGAACGCAAGCACGTTGTCCGGGCCAAGCT
Source organism: Rhodococcus sp. 114MFTsu3.1 (assembly GCF_000383555.1). Lineage (NCBI taxonomy): Bacteria > Bacillati > Actinomycetota > Actinomycetes > Mycobacteriales > Nocardiaceae > Rhodococcus > Rhodococcus sp. 114MFTsu3.1. Next base: position 10,064 of record NZ_KB911567.1, read on the forward strand.
CGAGAATCGCCCGCTCGAGGTGTCCAGCGGCTATTAGTCCAGCTTCTTCGACCGAGTGATCCGCAGCGCGGCGGTAAGTCAGGGGCGCTGGAATTTTGGTGGATGGCACCATCATGTCGCCGTAGTATGCCGTGTACTCGCTGTCCCCGGTCCATCCCATCGTTCCAAGCGTTCCGCCGTGGTACGACGGCGTAAGCGAAATGACTTTGCGCTTGGCAGGTTTCCCGGCCTGGTAGGCAGCGACCCGGAGGAGTTTGATCGCCATTTCATTGGCTTCGGAGCCGTCGTTGGAAAGATGGACGCGTTCGAAACCGGGGCCGGCGAGTTCTGCAATTCGGCTAGTGAGCTCGATGTTGGGGTCATGTGTGGAAAACCGTACGTACGAAAACGACATCCGACGGCCCTGCTCCACCATCGCTTGCAGTACACGCTCGTTGCCCGGGCCGATGTTCGCGACTGCCGCGCCTGCATTAGCGTCGATGTACATCGCGCCACTGCCGTCGTAGTAACGGACTCCTTCGGCGCGAACGATATGGGGGCGCGAGATCACAGACGCGGAGTAGAACCGCTCCTGGTGGTTTCCGAGGCCTTCACGAGTCGACACCGTCGCCTCTCCTATCTGTTGTCGCCTTGCCGAGATACATGCGAACCTGCGTAACACAAAGGGTGCGTGCCAGCGAGGAACTGCCCAAATCATCGTGCCCGGCTCTTGCCAAACGTTTGGCCTCACTCTACGACCCTGAGGCCGAACACACAAGGCGGCCGAAGACTCGACTATGACGCGATCGGGTCGGTACACAGACTGCTCTGAGCTTCGTACGGTCGCCTCGCCCGGTCGACAGGCAGTTCATGGGGGTGAGCATCAATTGATCTACAACACCAGGAGTGGCATCACCGGAGGTTTCCCGCCGGTTTGCTCAACTTCTGCGCCGTTCGGCTTGATACAGGTCGAGAGAGTTGGCTTAGTCGAATAGGGACTCTGAACGGGTTCCACGAGAAATATCCGACCGCGCGCCGACAGTTTTGAGTCGGTGCGCCGAGCCCGCCCCGATGCCCAAACCTTCACTGTCGAATCCGAATGAGACAAGTGTGCCGTTACATGCCCTGAAGTTGACGCAATATGAGCCACTTGCGCAGCACGAGATTGCACCGAAGTCGGCTTGGTGTGCGCGCGTGGGGCGTGTCTTCAAGCTGAGGGGTGCGTACGATTCGTCGATCGATGTACGGACTGCAGCTCATGTCCGGCACTTCCGTCATGGGCATCGTTGACCAGACGGAAGTGCCGAGCCGTCGACAAGGAAGCACTCTCGTCGACGGAGCCCATCGCCAATCAAGTCACTGTTGACCGGCAACGCTTAGGTGCACGAATGCGATCCAGGGGTGCCACCAGAGAGAAGACGCTGCTGCAGACGGCTTTCCAGAGCGAAACCATCGCGCGGTGGGGTGTTCCAGCCCTCGTTCAGGAGTTGTTTGGCGGCGCGAATGGCTCGAGGGTCTCGGGTGGCGATGTCGAGTGCAGTATCGATGGCCGCAGAAATCGGATCGTCCGCGATCCGAGTGACCAGGCCGAGCCTTCGAGCGTCATTTCCGGAGACGACTTTACCAGTGAACGTGAGTTCCTTTGCGACGTCGATTCCCACCAACTTCGGCAGTGTATATGTGATGCCCATGTCTGGCACAAGTCCCCATCGAATCTCCATCACTGACAATTGAGCCTCGGGCGATGCGATCCGAATGTCCGCGCCCAGAGCCAGCTGAAGCCCTCCCCCTAAGCAATTCCCAGCGACCGCTGCTATTACCGGTACTGGACAACGCTGCCAATCGTACGAGACCCGCTGGGCGCGGTTCGCTATCGATTGATCATCGACTGTGAAGAGGTCGTTGATTCGAGACGGATTGCGTAGGTAGTGGTCTACGTCGAGACCCGCGCAGAAACTTTTTCCTTCGCCAAACAGTACAACTGCTCGCACTGCTGAGTCGTCGGAGATTCTCGCCGCGGCGAACGAAAGCGCTGAAATCATACTCGCATCGAGTGCGTTATGTCGATCGGGACGTGTCATCCTCACTACCGCTACGCCCTGAGCATCGATATCGACAGAGACCCGTTCTCTGCTCGGCTCACGTGGAGAATCTGACAATTCGGGTACGGTCGTCATGGGTAGAGCCCCCTAGTCAAGTGTGCGGTGGTGACCGTGTCGACGGCCAGGACTGTCGCCGCTACGCGAAGCGGGACCCGATGCGCGTGGGAATAGGCCAAGACACGTTCCCATGCACGCTGCATTCGTTCACGCAGGCGGTTCTCGACGTCGTTCTGGCTCCACCAGTAGGCCTGGTTCGCTTGAACCCATTCGAAGTACGAGACCACCACTCCCCCAGCATTGGCAAGGATGTCGGGCACAACGAGCTGACCGTTGACGTCAAAAATTTCATCGGCTGCAGGCGTGGTGGGTCCATTCGCTCCTTCTACAATCAGAGCTGCCTTAACATTTCGAGCGTTAGCCTCGTTCAGAACGCCTTCCAACGCGGCCGGTACGAGCAAGTCGATGTCAAGGTAGAGCAGCTCGTCTCGGTTAGAGAGCGGTTCGCTACCTGGAAATCCAACAACAGTGCCGTGCGCGCGTGCGTGGCTCTCCAGCTCAGCAATGTCCAGGCCGTCGCGGTTGTAGATTGCACCGAATTCGTCACTCACGGCAAGTATCCGTACCCCCGATTCCCAGAGAAACCGCGCCGCTCCCCCGCCGACCTTACCGAATCCCTGAATGGCAGCACGCGTGCCAACCGGGGCGCGACCCAGGTAGTCAAGCCCAGCCAGTGCGATATGCGCTACTCCCAGCGAGGTTGCACTCGACCGTCCCAGCGAGCCGCCCAGCTCGATGGGCTTGCCGGTTGCCACACCGAGAACAGTGTGCCCCTGCCCGACAGAGTAGGTATCCATCATCCAAGCCATCACCTGCTCGTCAGTCCCAACGTCTGGTGCTGGAATATCCTGCGAGGGACCAATTATCGGCATGATCTCGCTCGTGTAACGTCGTGTGACACGCTGCACCTCGGCACGCGAGTATTGCTTCGGATCAAAGCAAACTCCGCCTTTGGCGCCTCCGTACGGAACGTCGACCAGAGCACATTTCCAGGTCATCCACATCGCCAAAGCGCGAACCTCGTCCAGGTTCACGTCCTTACTGTACCTCAGACCGCCCTTTCCCGGACCGCGAGACACATTGTGCTGCACCCGATGCCCTATCAATACCTCGACGTCACCATTATCCCTGCGGAGCGGGATGCTGACCGACATCTCTCGCCTGGGATGGGCGAGCATTGAATACACGCCCTCGTCGAGCCCCAGAATATCGACTGCCACGGCTAATTGTGTCCTTGCATCGGATAGGGGTCCACCCTCCGCCGATGCGATGCCCTGACCGAGCAATGAATAGCCTGCACTCGCAGCATCCGCTGGAGCGGACGTATCGGAACGCAAATCGGTGATCATGGAATACTTTCTTCGCGGGGTTGATGAGAATCGCAGTTGTCGAGTGGACTGCGTTTCATGCGCTGTCAGAGTTTGCATGTCCACGTTCCGGCGTTGAGGACCTTCGGCAACCAAGGCTCTGAAACTGCGATGGGCATTCGTCAAGATCGGCACTATCGCAGAACCCGATAGAACGGTGAAGCGATCGTGGCCGGGGTCCTATGCCGGTTCCAAGTCCACCCGGGATCTACTTGCTCTGACCGGGCAAGTCGAGGCCGCGTGAACGATCCGTTGGGATGGTGTGCTGCAATCGCGCATGTTTCAAGCCTGTTACTCCTTTGTACGTCTGGTTACTCCGTCGACGACACGCCCGCGATGCATGCAACGCCCTCTGTGTTGGCATCTGAGGGCCTCGGTACGTCGATGCAAGCTGCTTGCGGTTTGGAGCGCACCGGTCCGCGCTAACTGCCAGTGTTTCTATAGAATTGCATCAGCAGGCGATCCTCTACCAAGAATCCACAAGGGGAGGTAGCACGCCTCCACGCTGCAGATTCTCGCGCTGCGCATCAACCGTGTGCGAACTTGTACGAGAGTTCGACGGGTCAAACCGGCCACGTATTTCATGCTATACCAATCGTTTGGAATCTGCGGGCGCAATTCTACTATTCGACGTTGTGCGTGCGAATCGAGGAGACTCGCGCACTGCAACACACCACAGGTGAGCGGCCTCGACGAGAATCGCCTGCGCCGCGCTGGAAACGTAGAGCTGATGTTGTAGGCGTCGAAAGAAGTGCATCAAGGCCCATCAACTACTTGGCGTCGAAGGTCTGGATTGCGCTTGTGTAACCAAACTTCCAACTCTCCGCCTTGGCTACTCGTCGTGAAGCGAGGGAGCCTGGTGGGAATCTCGAGCGACAGCACTGCGACAGAAGAGGCCCCCGTCCAGCCGCATAAGCTTGTTCAAGGACGTCGCGAGTGGCCTGTTTGCCGCACATACAAGCCAAATTGCGGTTCCCGCATCAACGGGTCCTGCACGGCCTGTCAGCTCTTCGGGCCGATCCGGTGGCCCCGGTCCCTCGGCCAGAGCAGGCTTCGGCAATTTTCGCATTCACCCGCGCGAGGGCGATAAGTCGTAGATTGCATCCCGGGCCTGATCGTCGCTGCCGGTCAGGACCATCGGCAACACGGCTACTGAAGCGCAGTTTCGTGACACGCGTGTTCCAGGGAGCGATTGTCACGGCGGCGAAACCCGTCGGCAGTGGGTCAAACGGGAGTGGATGTTCCGATCCTGCGCAGCTACGTTGATCACCACTCTAGGCGTGGTCGAGGCGATTCTTCGCGGAGTGTTGTCCTCGATGTCGGGGAGTTCAACGCTTGGTTTCGGGTGAATCTGTTATGAACGCGGCCGAAACGGTTGCAATTCCGGCAAATGCAAACAGAAGTAGAAAAGATATTGTGTACGCGGTGCCACTGGAGTAGCCGGAGGGCTCGACGTCGGCGCTGACGATCGCGGCTGTGATGGCGATTCCTGCGGCACCGCCGATCGTCCGCAGGTTTGCGTTGACCCCGCTGGCAACGCCGGTCATATGGTTCGGTACTGCATCGATTGTCAGCCCGGTCATAGATGCGAAGGACAGCCCGATCGCGGCGCCCAAGATCGCGGACGCGACAGTGATGTGCCAGATATTGTGGTGTGCGACCGACAGAACCAGATATCCCACGCAAGTGAGGCCGTTGCCGACCAGAAACAAGATTCTCCACCCGACACGGGTAGCGAGCACACCAGCGATCGCAGAGGTAACGAGCGAAACAATGGCTTCCGCAGCGAGCACGACGCCTACATCAGTGAGGCTGGCTCCTAGTCCGTAATCGGTGTCAACGGGGGCTTGAAGTAAAGCTGGGATCAAAACGACGAACGGATACATCGACAGGGCCAACATGACCGATGAAAAGTTGATCGGGCCGACCGATCTGCTGGTCATCATCCGAAGATCAATCAGCGGCGTCATGCTCCGCAGTTCTAGACGGCACCACACAACACAACCGACAATGCTCATTGCGACAAGGACCATCAGCCGCAGACTGGACCATCCCCATTGCGGGCCCTGACTCACAGCAATGAGAGCTAATGTCAACCATGCAGATAGCAACAAGGTAGGGACGAGGCGAACACGACCGACGTGATGGTTTGCGGGCGATGGCTGTACGACGCGAATTGCCGCGACGGCGGCTACAAAAGTACAGACTGCCGGGACGGCAAACAACCATTCGTACCCAAGTCCCTCTACGAGTGGGCCCGCTACCATCACGCCCATACCGTTACCGACCGCCATTGTCGCCGCCGCGGCGCCGAAAGCCCTCTTCGCTGACCGTGCATCGAGTCGCTCACGGATAACGCTGAACGTCAGTGGAATCAACCCACCGCCCAATCCCTGCATTGCGCGAGCGAATATCAGAACTCCGATGCTGTCAGCGAAGAGAGCCACCAGTGACCCAGCAGAAACAATCGCCAACGATGCGGATATGAAAATACGCTTCCCGTAGCGATCACCGAGCCGTCCGACTATTGGAGTTGCGACCGAGGCGCTGACCATATAGGAGGTCATGACCCAGGACGTCGTTGCCTGTGTGGTGCCGAAGCGTTCGGTGAATAGAGGCAATACGGGCGCAACCATGGCTAGTAGCAGCGTCACCGAAAGCAAGCCCGCAGTCAGGACCACCAGGGTGGATACCACGTTGGTACCGGCAGAGAGGCGGTAGGACATGTCATTGCCTCCCCGCCGTTCCAATTCACTCACTACATGCTCAGTTCGATTCCCGCGCGGATGGGAATATCGGCTGGCGCTTTTCTTGAAATGCAGCTATTCCTTCCCGCGCGTCTTCCTGGTAAAGATCGATCGTCTCGAGCGCAACCGACAATTCGAATGCAGGAGCCGCTGTGCGAAGAACGTGGTTGAGAGAACGCTTGGTCGACCGAAGAGCTCGCTGCGGTCCGCGGCCGAGCTGGTCAGCGATCGACATCGCCCTTTCCAGGACTTGGTCCACAGGTACCGCGATACTGACCAAGCCGATACGTTCGGCTTCAGCCCCGGTGAGGAAGTCTGCAGTAAGTAGGTAGAACTTGGATTTTGCCATTCCACACAGCCATGGCCACATCATCACAGCGTGGTCTCCCGAGGAGATACCAAGACGGCTGTGGCCGTCGGTGATTCGAACGTCTTCGCCGATCACACTAATGTCTGCTGTCAGCGCGATCGCGAGACCAGCCCCCACTGCGACCCCGTTGATGGCGGAGATGATCGGCTTGTCGAGGTCTAGCATGTTGTAGACAATGTCCTTGGCTACCTGGCCGGAACGAAGAACACGATCAGACCGCAGGCCGTCAGCCGGATCGTCGTGTTCTTTAAGGTCCCCCCCTGCCGAGAAAGCGGCACCGCGGCCGGTGATTACGGCGATCCTGGCCTCCGCATCGCGTCCTATAGTGCGCCACACTTCAGCGAACTCGTCGTGTAGACGTTCGTTGGCTGCGTTCGCGCGTTCGGGGCGGTCGATGATGACAAGTAACACCCCATTGTCGCGTCGTTCGAACCTGAGGTGTTGATAGTCCTCGTAGTTCACAGGGCCCCCCTGTCGGCCGACGCAGCGCGCTTGTTCGAGATCGAAAGCGCGGTTGCGCAGACTATTTCGAACATCAAGTTGGCGGCGTTGAGTGCCGTATGTCCGCTCGGATCGAAAGGCGGTGCCACCTCCATAACGTCACCGCCGATGATATCGAGACCGTGCAGACCCCGGAGGATCCCCAGTGACTCTCGCATCGTCAGTCCGCCGGGTTCGGGTGCGCCCGTTCCGATTGCGAAGGGAGTGTCGAGAGCATCGACATCGAATGTGATGTAGGTGGGAATGTCACCAAGTACTCGGCGAATTTCGGCGACCGTGCCGGCAATACCCAGGTCGGCAACATCGTCTACTGTCAGCAGGCCCATCCCGTGGTCGCTGTGCCAATTGCGGTCGGATTTCACGAAGCGGGTGCCGTGAATTCCGACGGTGATCGTGTGAGCCGGATCGACGAGATTGTCTTCGATCGCTGCTCGCACGGCATTCCCGTGGTGGATGTAGCCACCGTAGGGGTCGTCGTAGGTGTCGGGATGAGCGTCGAAGTGCACCAGTCCTACTGGGCCGCTGCGGACGAGGCCTTTCAGCATTGGGTAAGTTGCTCCGTGATCGCCACCTGCGGCAACTACCGTCGCGCCACGGTCGGCCAAACTTGCCACGAATTCGGTGGCGCGTTCGATACTCTGCCGAGGGTCCATGGGGTTGAGAACTGCATCTCCCACGTCAGCGATGCGACACAATTCGAAAGGTTCCACACCTCCGTAGCTGAGTCGGCGGATGAGCCCGGACATGTCCCGGATCTGACGAGGTCCTTGCTTCGCCGATCCGCGCCCACTCTGGAAGTCGTACGGCAGCCCCGCGAGTGCGATGTCTAGATCCAGCCCGTCAGGTTTGTACGGAGCGCGCATGAAGGTGGCGAGGCCTGAAAAGCGCGCACCGGCATCAACACCCATCTTGCTGATCTGTTCGGAATCTGGCATGTAAGCCTCCTCGTTGTTGCCGAAAGATTTTCTGCACATCAAGACAGGTATTGTTTATAGCAGAATTTGCGACGGGTGGTGAAGCGCTTGCACGCTGTGGGTGTAAGTTCCGTCGGTGGCCGTAGAGCAGAAAACCCGAGGTGAGTCCGAACGCCCACGCTATCCGGTGGGCTCCGTAGGCCGCGTACTGCAACTTCTGGATTTGGTCGCCGGTGACTCAGCCCCGCGTGCCGCTGATGTTGCCACCGCGTTGGGTGTCAGTCGGGCGACTGTGCACCGCCTTGTCAGCCTGTTACAGCACGAAGGCTACGTACAGCTCGACTCAGATACGCATCGCTACCATCCGGGTACGGCACTGATCAGCGTCGCTCGGACAGCCCTTCGAAACCTTCAGGTTCGGGCGGTCGGGCTCGAACAGATCGCGAACCTCCGCGATGACAGCGGAGAAACTGTTGAGCTGTGCGTCATGGACGGAGATCAATCGGTAGTAGTCGCCACGGCCGAGAGCCGAAGACCACTGCGAGTGGTCGATGCTGTCGGAGATCGCATGTCAGCGCACCTCACAGCGTCGGGTAAAGCGATGTTGTCCGCCATGACACCCCTATCTGTCATCGAGATGTACCCCCGGGATACCCTTCCAGCACCCACCGCTCGCTCGATCGACTCGCGCTCAGCTCTGATCGCAGAACTTGCAGCAGCCCGCGCTGCCGGTTGGGCAACAAACCGAGGAGAGGGCGACGAGGACTTCGTCGGCATTGCGGCTCCCGTCGTCGACGGTAATGGGCAGGTTCGCGGGGCGGTGACGATCGCGCTACCGACCGACAGAGCCGAGGAGGAGTTCGAGAAGACTCTTGGGCCGTCTGTCATCGCTACTGCCCTTGCAATCGCCGATCGGCTCGACGCCGACACCAGTTCGGCTGACGTGACCGGCGGATTGGAGGGCAGTCGCAAACAGGCAGACTTGGACGTGGCAGATGTCGGCACCGTTGATCGTCAAGCGGGATCGGCATCGAAGTCTCTGCGGCTTCTGGACCTGCTGGCGCGACAGAAGGTCGTGCGTGTCACGGAAGTGGCGCGTCAATTGAACGTCGCACCCAGCACGGCACACCGACTGCTTGGCATGTTGCAGCATCATCGCTTCGCCTCACGAGACAGCGACCGCACTTACCGTTTCGGTACAGCGCTTCTTCATCTCGCATTGCGGGTCGGTGACTCGTCGAAGGTCAACGATGCAGCAACCCGATGGGTGACCCACCTCGCCGATCTCACTGGTGAAACTTGCAGCCTGTGGACCCACGATGAAGGCGACCAGGTGAAGGCAGACTTCATCGTCGAGGGCAGCCGAAGGACGCGGGTGGTGGAGAATATCGGCGTTCCTGTCCCGGCTGACTTATGCGCCCCAGGATTGGCGTTGGGCGAGGTCCTTCGCGGCCGACGAAACTCCGCGCACGAGTTGCGAGCAATCGAAGAGCCCCGCAGGTACCACGACCACCTGGTTTCCGGGAGGATCACGACATCTGGCGTCATCGTGTTCGTCGACACCGATCCCCAGGACGATGGCATCCGTATCGCTGCAGCTGTGGCGCTGCGCGGTGAACACTCCCCAGGCTACGCACTCGCGGTTTCCATGGCTGCCGCAAGATTCGAAGTGGACGGGCAACGCATCGCGCGGTGGGTTGGCGAAACGGCCGACAGCTTCCGGAAGGAAGTGAATGAGCACAACTAATTTCCACAGACCGCGAGCCCTCCAGTTGCAGCCTGTCATGCGACTCCCTTTGCGATTCGGACTGTAGCGCCCGACGGATCCGCAGCGTGGTCATCGACGACGCAGTGGCTACACACGGTCGCACGACCAGGGACGCCACCCCTTGCAGTCGCATTCGCCGCCGCTCCGCGTAAGTCGTCTTGACACCGGTCAAAGCGGTCGGCCAATCTCCATGGGGTCTTGCGCTCATGTACTCCTTACTCGTAGAGTCGTGCCAAACGATTGGCACTACGTGATGCCGATGCGCGTGATGTTTAGGCAAGTACTAACAGAAGTGACAGGGTCAATGACGCATTACAAGAGCAACGTTCGTGACATCGTGTTCAATCTTTTCGACGTCTTCGAATTGGACCAGATCCTGGGGACCGGTACCTATTTGGACCTGGACACGCAAACGGTGAACGACATTCTCGTGGAAGTGAGCAGACTAGCCGAAGGACCGGTCGCGGCATCCTTCGAGATCTCGGACCGCGAGCCCACCACGTTCGACGTCACGACCAATTCGGTGACGGTACCACCGGAACTAGCGAAGACGGCCCGTCTGGTGGCGGAATCCGGCTGGCCACAGCTCGGGCTACCGTCGAGCATGGGAGGTAGCGACGCCCCAGCAGTGCTGGTGTGGGCCGTTAACGAGATGCTGTCGGCCGCCAACGGTCCTCTCACCTTCTTCAACTTCAGCACCATCATCGGCCAGGTTGTGCACGAATTCGGTACGGACAACCAAAAGCGTTGGGCGTTATCGGGTTTAGAACGAGGTTGGTCAGCAACGATGGTTTTGACCGAACCGGACGCAGGTTCAGATGTAGGCGCTGGCCGCACTAGAGCTGTTCCGCAAGCAGACGGCACGTGGCACATCGAAGGTGTCAAACGGTTTATCACCAATGGCGACGTAGGCGACTTCGCCGAGAACATATTTCATCTCGTGCTCGCCCGCCCGGAAGGCGCCGGTTCCGGAACCAAAGGTTTAAGCTTGTTTTACGTTCCCAAGTGGCACTTCGATCCGGCGACTATGGAATTAGGCGCACGAAATGGAGTCTTCGTCACCGGTGTCGAACGCAAGATGGGTTTGAAATCGTCACCAACATGTGAGTTGACATTTGGTGGCAACGGTGTGCCAGCAGTCGGATGGCTCATCGGCGATGCCCACGACGGTATAGCGCAGATGTTCAAGATCATCGAGGCCGCACGCATGACAGTGGGAACTAAAGCTATCGGAACGTTGTCAACGGGGTACCTCAATGCGGTCGAGTACGCGAAGCAACGAATACAGGGCGCCGATCTCGCACACATGCGCGTTCTGGACGCGCCCAAGGTTTCCATCATGCGACATCCCGCAGTGCGGCACAGTCTGGCACTACAGAAGGCCTATGCCGAGGGCATGCGCGCGGTGTATCTGTACACTGCTGCCCATCAGAACGCAGAAATAGCAGCACACGTATCCGGCGCCAATCCAGATCTGGCCAAGAGGATCAATGACTTACTGCTCCCCGTTGTGAAAGGTGTCGGCTCGGAGCGAACATGCGAAATGCTTACCCGCAGTTTGCAAATCTTCGGCGGATCTGGCTACTTACAGGACTACCCGCTCGAACAGTATCTGCGCGACAGCATCATCGATACATTGTACGAAGGCACTACGGCCATCCAAGCGCAGGATCTTATTTTTCGTAAAATTCTGCGCGATCGTGGCGAAACTTTCGAATTTCTTGCCGCCCAGATCGAACGTTCCATCACGTCGCCTCCGGAACAACTCGTCCGTGAGGCCGACATATCGAGAGCAGCACTGACCGCAATCCGCCGTATAATTTCAAAGTACGCGTTATGGAACAATGAGCCAGGCTCGACGGAGGTTTACAAAATCGGCCTGAGCGCTACTCGTTTCCTTGACGCCCTGGGAGATCTACTGGTTGCGTGGCGACTGTTTGCACAGGCAACTGTCGCGCTGGATAGGCTCGCCACCGGACCGGACCCTCAGTCGACCATTTTCTACCGAGGGAAAGTGGTCACCGCGTCTTACTTCATACGCACTACCCTTCCTTCCATCTCGGGCTTCGAACTCAGCCTGGATGAGATCGATCTGGACCTCATGAATTTGGAAGAAGACGCATTCTGACAGCGCCCCCAGCACTTTTGTTCTGCCGCAGGGCAAATGACGGGGGGAGACGTCGCTTCGACAGTATCCTTCTCCCCGCTGAGCGAGGCAGGCATCACGACGCTCGATTGAATCCGACGGCGTCACTGTGCGGGTCCTGTCTGCCGCGCCGGATAGGACCCCAAGCGCAATTCGGCGGCCTCGATGACACTCCTCTCCAGGTTGCAATTGGGCGTGCGGCCGTGCCCAGGAACTTGGTGTGTGTCAGAGAGAACAGCTGAACCATCGGACGCAGTTGCAATCGTTCGCGTTAATTGACCGAAGAAGTTCGGAGTCGGAAAGGAAATCAGTAGTGGAGATTTCGGGAACAGCAGCGTTGGTCACAGGCGGGGCGTCCGGCCTCGGTGCGGCAACGGCCAAGCGCCTCGCCGACGCCGGGGTGACGGTGTTCGGCCTCGACCTGGCCCAGTCGATCGAGCGGGCGGGCGACAGCGTGCCCGACGGTGTCACGCTCATCGCCGCCGACGTCACCAGCGAAGCCGACGTCGAGGCAGCCCTCGACACCATCACCGCGTCCGGGGTGCCCCTGCGCATCGTCGTCAACTGCGCCGGTGTCGGCTGGGCGGGACGCATCCTGTCGAAGAAGGGCCCGCACGAGCTCGAGCTCTT
>NZ_KB911568.1:0-22379 GCF_000383555.1 Rhodococcus sp. 114MFTsu3.1
GTGGTGGGTCCGGTTTCGGTGTGGGTCTGGGTGTGGGTGTCGGCGATTCGTGCCAGGGCGCTGATGGTGCGGTGGGTGAAGATGTCGGCGGCGGTGATGGTGATGCCGGCGCGGCGGGCTGCGGTGACGACCTGGATCGAGGAGATGGAGTCGCCGCCGAGGCGGAAGAAGTCGTCGTCGATCGACAGTGGGGTGTCGGTGGGCAGGTGCAGGATGTCGGAGAAGACGGTGGCGAGGGTGGTTTCGGTGACCGTGCTCGGGGGGTGTCCGCCGGTGAGGGCTCCGGTGAGGTCGGGTGCGGGGAGCGCGCGGCGGTCGAGTTTGCCGTTGGGGGTGACCGGGACGGTGGTGATGGGAATGAACACGGTGGGGATCATGTAGTCCGGTACCCGTGCGGTCAGATGCTCCCGCAGTTCGTCGTCGGTGACGTCGGTACCGACGTAATAGGCGGCAAGGTATTTGTCATTGCCGCCGGGGTGGTCAGCAGCGATGACGACCGCGGTCGAGACGGCAGGGTGCTGCTGCAGGACGACGCGGATCTCGTCGAGTTCGATGCGGAATCCGCGGATCTTGACTTGGTCGTCGGAGCGGCCGAGGTAGTCGAGTTCACCGGCGTGGTTCCAGCGGACGAGATCGCCGGTGCGGTACAGACGCTGCCCGGATCCGGTAGCGACGAACCGGGACGCCGTCAGATCCGTGCGGCCGATGTAGCCGTCGGCGAGTTGGATGCCACCGAGGTAGAGCTCTCCTGTCACGCCGATGGGGACCGGGCGCAGCCAGGTGTCGAGGACGTGGGTGGTTGTGTTGGCGACCGGTGTTCCGATGGGCACGGTCACCACATCGGTGAGCGCGTCTGCGTGGATGGGTGCTGAGGTGACGTCGACGGCGGCTTCGGTGGGGCCGTAGAGGTTGTGCAGTTCGGCGCCGGTGAAGAGTCGGTCTGCGGCGGCGGCGTTCGCGGCGGGGAGGGCTTCGCCGGAGAAGAACACTCGCCGCACCGAGGTGAGGCGTTCGGGGTCGGGTGTGGCGGTGAGGAAGGCGTCGAGCATGGCGGGCACGAAGTGCAGGACGGTGATCTGGTGGCGGTCGATGATGTCGGCGAGATAGGACGGGTCTTTGTGGCCGCCGTCTTTGGCGACGACGAGGGTGGCGCCGACGACGGCGGGGAGGAAGAATTCCCAGACCGAGACGTCGAAGACGGCGGGGGTTTTCTGCAGGATCCGATCACCGGGGCCGAGTCCGTAGTCCTCGGCCATCCAGGTGAGGCGGTTGATGATCGCTTGATGGGAGATCATGACGCCTTTGGGGCGTCCGGTGGTACCGGAGGTGAACAGGACATACGCCGTATCCGCCGGGGTGAGGGCCCGCGCCAACACCGGTGCCACACGTTCGCCGCGTGTCAGACGTGCCGCGACCACAGGGTTGTCGAGGAACTCTTCGGTGATGACCACTGTGGGTGACGCGTCGTCGAGGATGTGGGTGATCCGCTCGTCCGGGTAGTCGGGGTCGATGGGGACATACGCTGCGCCGACGCGGATCACCGCCAGTAGTGCGGTCACCAAGTCGACACTGCGCGGGAGGTGGACGGCGACGCGGTCGCCGACCTGAACCCCACGTTCGATCAGAACGTGTGCGAGTGCGTTGACGCGGGCATCGAAATCGGCGTACGACCAGTGCGTTCCGGTGTCGTCGATGACGGCAAGCGCGTCAGCAGACACACTCGCTCGCTGCTGAATCAACACATCGACCGTCGAATCCGCCACCGACACAACCGGACCCGCCGAGAGCGCCAGCTCAGCATCGATCACCCTCACCGACGCGATCCGAGTATCTGGAGCGGCCCCGAGTCGACCGAGGAACTGCACGAATCCATTCGCTGTGTCGACCACTCCGGAAGCCGCTAGTGCAGGATCGCTCGTAGCCACGTCCACAAGGAATCCGTGGACCGAATCGCGATACGCCATGAGGTCGAGGAACCCGACCGGTCCGCTGGCGATCGTCTCTTGACGCCCACGGATCGCGCCTAAGGACTGGTTGTAGTCGAATGCCTTGATGTTCAGCTGCGGAATCGCCTGGTAGTCGTCCGGCCCGTTCGGCCAGATGTGAGCCAGCTTCTCCCCAGCTGCGACGTGACGTGCAGCGGTTCGCAGTTCACTGTTCACCTGCTGCAGCAGTTCGCGCACGGTTGCCGACGGGTTCGGACGAAAGACCACGGGGGCTGCGCCGACGAGCATTGCCGGAGTCGTCAGGGCGGGTCGCCCGGATCGGTTCATCTGCGGGAATCGCACGGCGAACGCATCACGGCCGACGAGAGATGCGGTGTACAGGCCCCAGCCCAGGGAGACAACATCGGACCAGTTCACGCGGGCAGCACGAGCCAACTGATCGATCGACTCGGCCACGTCCGCCGGGATGACGACGTGTGTTCGAGCGTCGGTCAGGAAGAACTGTCGGGACGCATCGAAGGTGACCGGAGTGATGTCGTCGACGGCTTCGAATCGTTGCACCCAATGGTCGTCGAGGTTCGTGTCGCGCGATTCTTCGAGTTCGGAGTACGCCCCGAACCATCGCGGCGGGATCGGCTCGTTCCCGACGAGTGCGGTGTACACCTCGGCGACGCGGCGAGTCACCAATCCGAGGCCGTAAGCATCGAGGAGCAGGTGATGGGTGGCGAACTCCCACGCCCAGCCGTCGGCCCGGCGATGGATCACCGACACCGACTCGAATCGGTCGTCGCCTGCGCCGCATTCGTGGCACCTCGTCCACGCTTCGGCGCGGATCCGGTCATCCGGTCGATCGTGCTCGACCACGGTCGTCGTACCGACCGGCCCGATCTCCCGATGCAGCATCGGTAGGCCGTCGGCGCCCTCGACGGGGCGAAGGCCGAGGACGTCTGCTTCGGAGGTTGCGACGCCGATTGCGCGCTCCAGGAGCGGGGTGTCGATGTCGCCGTCCAGCCAGATCAGTTGGGAGATTCGAAAGGCGTCGGCGCCTGGTGTGACGTGCTCAGCGGTCCAAACGCCCAACTGCGCAGACGTCAGCGGAAGACGAACCTCGATCACACCGAACTCCTTCTCTAGGAAATGCTTAGCCTAACCTAACAGTAGGATCCCGAGTTTTGCGCGGAGGAGCGGCAGCGGACGCAGTGGACCGTCCCACGGGCACGGCCCGGACGAAAGCGCGTCGTGTCGATCGGCGACAGGTAGGCGGTGCCGCCGAGGTCACGAAGAGGTCGGAGGTTACTCAGCCGTGTGCGGGATGCGCCGGCGGCCCAGCGGTGTGACCGCCGGTGTGCCCGTGACCGGGTCGGGTTGAACGATGCACTCGAGTCCGAACACCTCGTGTACGAGGTCGGCGGTGACGATGTCCGACGGCGCACCCTCGGCAACGATGGAGCCGTCCTTCATTGCGATGAGGTGGGTTCCGTACCGGGCCGCATGGTTGAGGTCGTGCAGTACCGCGACGAGCGTCCGGCCGAGGTGATTCAGGTCCGTGAACAGCTCGAGGAGTTCGATCTGGTGGGCGATGTCGAGGAAGGTGGTCGGTTCGTCGAGCAGCATGATTTCGGTCTCTTGCGCCAAAGCCATTGCAACCCAGACACGTTGGCGCTGTCCGCCGGACAGTTCGTCGACCGGTCGTCCGGAGAGTTCGGTGACGCCTGTCGCGTCCATTGCCGTCAGTACTGCCGCCTCGTCGGACGCGGTCCACTGCCGAAGGAGCTTCTGATGCGGGAACCGGCCGCGGCTGACCAGGTCGGCAACGGTGATCCCGTCCGGCGCGAGAGCGCTTTGCGGCAACAGGCCGATGCGGCGGGCGACCTCCTTGGTCTGGTACGAGCGAATGTCCGCCCCATCGAGAATCACTTGCCCGGAGTTCGGCTTGATGAGCCGAGACAGTGCACGCAGCAGTGTCGACTTGCCGCACGCGTTCGGTCCGACGATGACGGTCAACGACTGGTCGGGAATCGACACGCTCAGTTGCTCGGAGATGACTCGTCGGTCGTAACCGATCGAGGCGGAATCGACGCTGAGTCGGTCGGTGGACGCCGGTGTGGGGGCTGGGCCAGGCGACGTGGATGGACCGACTTGGTGGGTGGTCGTGTTCGGCAATCGTCCGGTCTTTCTATATGAGCCTGGCGGCCTTGCGCTTTCGAGATCAGCTCTGCCCGGACGAGCGGATCCGGCGAGCTCGGACCCAGGCGAGCGTGCAGTGCTGAAGGTAGCCTAGCCTTAACTGATCTTTGTTGCTACTGTTCGCTGCGATATGTCGCCATACGAGCACGTCCGTCGGTGACCGTCCGTGCGGCAATGCCGAGTAACTGCGCTCGAACCGAAGGAGAAATGTGGCGAACAACCCGTTCGACGACGACCAGGGCCGGTTCTTTGCGCTCGTCAACCATGAAGAGCAGTACTCGCTGTGGCCCACCTTCAAGCCGGTCCCGGGTGGATGGGCGATCGCTCACGGAGCCCCCGACGGTGCACCACGCGCGGAGGTGCTCGAGTGGATCGAACGAACGTGGACCGACCTGCGTCCCAAATCGCTCCGCGACGTGATCGCACGGCGTGAGACCGGTGACGTCACGGCATCCGTGAACGTCTGACCGAACATCGAACCATCGAAGTACACGAGAGGAACGTCTATGAAAACGCTTGCCGCGCCTAGGCGCGCGACAGCATTGCTGGCCGGGTTGGTCAGTGTCGGTTTGGTGCTCGCGGGTTGCTCGAGCGACTCGTCCGACGGTGCCACGAACGGCGCGTCGAGCGACAGTGCGTCGAGCGACAGTGCGTCGAGCGACGGTGCGTTCCCGGTCACGATCGACGCCGCTTACGGTGACGTCACCGTCGAGGAGAAGCCCGAGCGGATCGTCGCTGTAGGAACCGACTGGATCGGACTGCTGGACGTCCTGGGCGAGAAGCCGATCGCGGTGTCGGGGGAAGCGTCCGACCTCGATGACTACCCATGGTTGCAGGGTCTGTACGACGGCGATTTCAACGCGGACCTCTACACCGCGGAAGGTACGGATTCGCCGGAGGCGATCGCCGCATTGAATCCGGACCTGATCCTCACGAGTGTCTGGAGCGCCGACGAGCAGCTCTACGATCGTCTTTCTTCCATCGCACCCACCTATGTCGGTTTGGAAACGCAGGACGAAGGCGGCGACACCAGCTGGCAGGACAATCTGGCGTCTCTTGCGGCGCTCACCGGGCACGACGAGAAGATCGTCGACGAGACCGAGGCCAAGTACGAGGCCACATTGTCCGAGGCCGCTGCGAAACTACCTGGCCTGCAAGGTAAGACGTTCCAGCTGGGAGTGCTGGACGGAGACGATCAGCAGCTGTGGCTCACCGAGTATGCGAACGAACCCATCGAGGCTCTTGGCTTGACGCCCGGAGACGGGCAACCGACAGGCGAGGGCGACAGTGTCGCGGCGAACGCACCCAAGTACTCGCTCGAGAACATCGACCAGTTCTCCGCTGACGTCGTGTTCATCGTCACTCACGAGTACGCCGACCCGGAAAACACGTTCAGGACAGCGTTCGAGGCCGATCCCCGAGTTCCCGAGCTTGCTGCCGCGAAGAACGGGACGCTCGTCTACCTCTACGGTCCGCAGTGGCTTGCGGTGAATCCGCCGACTCCCTCGAGCGTGCAGTGGTGGGTCGACGAGGTCGTCCCGCAGTTGGAGGCATCGGCGCTCAACACGGGCGCATAGGCCGGACCCATCTTCGTCCAGCCGCCTCGTAGCGCACGAGGCGGCTGGACGTGTGTCCACCACCAGAAAGCGAATCGAGTGACAACACGAACCGGTCATGCTCCTCCGCCTGCTGAAACGCCGGAGGGGGTTCGCCGTGCAACGGCGTCCACGAGCGTCGGGCGGCGCGCGATCGGATTGTTCATCGCGATCGCTTCACTCGTCGTCCTGGTGCTCCTGAGCATCGCCGTCGGATCGAAGGACATCCCGCTGTCGGTGGTGTTCGACTCACTCCTGCACAACACCGGCAAAGGCGACGCCTACGTCGTGTGGGACATGCGCATTCCGCGAACCGCAGTGGGTCTCGCCGTCGGTGTCGCGCTCGGGGTGTCCGGTGCACTCATTCAGGCTCTGACGCGTAATCCGCTCGCCGATCCGGGAATTCTCGGAGTCAACGCCGGCGCCGAATTCTTCGTCGTCGTCGGCATCGCAGTGTTCGGTGTGACCACCGTCAGTGGGTACGTCTGGTTCGCTTTCCTCGGCGCATTGGTCGTCACCGTCGTTGTCTACGTGATCGGTTCGATGGGGCGCGGTGGAGCAGACCCGGTTCACCTGACGCTGGCGGGTGTCGCATTCGGAGCGGTCCTGTCCGGCATCGTTACCGGTTGGGTTCTCACCGATCCCAAGACGTTCGACCAGATGCGCAGTTGGTACGCAGGCAGCCTCGTCGATCGAGGCTGGGACGTTCTGTTGCCGGTGCTTCCGTTCTTGATCGTCGGAGTGGTGCTGGCCGCAATCGCTGCCAATTCACTGAACACCATCGCACTGGGGGACGACCTGGCGAGCGCGCTGGGCGCACACGTCAATCGCACACGCGTGATCGTGATCATCGCGGTGACGCTGCTGGCCGGCGGAGCGACCGCCATCGCCGGCCCGATCGGTTTCGTGGGCCTCATGATTCCGCACGTGGCGCGGTGGATCGTCGGCCCGGACCAGCGCTGGATCATCGGCTACACGCTCGTTCTCGCACCATCACTGCTGCTGGCCGCCGACATCGTCGGACGCGTCGTCATCCGGCCGGGTGAGTTCCCGGTCGGCATCGTGACTGCATTCGTCGGCGCCCCGGTGCTCATTTATCTTGTCCGCCGAGCAAAGGTGAGTGGTCTGTGAGTTCAACAGGTCTCGAGACCGCCACCGAACGGCAGGTGGATTTCGGACACCGCACGCTCGTGGTACGCACCGGCGGTTGGGCCACACGCTGGCACGGCAGAAGTGTCCTCGTCTGCGCAGTGCTGGCGATTGCGACTCTCGCGGTGACGGTTTGGGCCTTGACTCTCGGCGATTACCCGCTGAGCCTCGCCCAAGTGTGGGCTGCTGTCACCGGAGATCCCGAAGCCGGTTTCGCTCGCACAGTCGTCGTCGAATGGCGGGCGCCGCGGGCAGTCGCGGCGGTCGTGTTCGGCGCTGCATTGGGGGTATCCGGCGCGGCTTTTCAATCGCTGATCCGCAACCCGCTGGCGTCACCGGACATCATCGGATTCAGCGCGGGGTCCTACTCCGGCGCGTTGGTCGTGATCATCTTGATCCACGGTTCGTATCTGCAGTTGGCCGCAGGGGCACTGATCGGTGGTATCGCGACAGCAGTCGTCGTCTACCTCCTCGCGTGGCGGGGTGGGGTACAGGGCTTTCGGCTGATCATCGTCGGAATCGCGATTTCTGCGATGCTGACCTCCCTCAATACCTGGTTGATGCTGAACGCGAAACTCAAGGTTGCCATGAGCGCCGCCGCGTGGGGTGCCGGATCGCTCACCGGCACGAGTTGGGGTCAAGCGCTGATCGGCAGCGGCGTCATCCTTCTTCTCTTCGGCGTGCTTGCCGTGTTTTCACCGGCACTCAAACAACTCGAACTCGGTGACGACGCCGCTCGGGCTACAGGTGCGCGTGTGGAACGTGTGCGCGTCGTCGTGCTCGTACTAGGTGTAGCGCTCACCGCGACCGTGACCGCTGCTGCAGGCCCGATCGTGTTCGTCGCGCTCGCGGCACCGCAAATCGCCCGTCGACTGGCTCGTAGCCCGGGCGTCACCCTCGCGCCTGCGGCGTTCACGGGCGCATTGTTGCTCGCTGCCGCCGACGTCACGGCGCAGAATCTACTGCCCGTCGAGTTGCCGGTCGGTGTGGTGACCGTGGTCGCGGGAGGCGGATACCTGGTGTGGTTGCTCATCCGAGAGGTACGTCGTCGTCGCTGAGATCGGTGTCCTCGAAGGTACCGAGTTGGGCCACCGGCTATCGGCTTGACACCACACCCCGGCAAGCACCACAGTAGAAAACAATAGGTTTGGCTAAGCTAACTCAGGGAGAAGTATGACCGCGCCCGTCGATATCGCCGAGCTGCATCAACGGTGGAACGACCACACATCTCCCGCAGTGACCGCGACTGTTCCGGAGCTGTTCGCGGCGGCGGCTCGCGCAACCCCGGATGCTGTCGCTCTCGTCGACGGTGACCGCCGACTCACCTTTTCCGAACTGTCCGAGAAGGTCGCGCAGCTGTCGCACCGGTTGCTCGGCTCCGGGCTCGACACCGAAGGGGTCGTCGGAATCTGCCTGCCGCGATCGGCCGAGATGGTCGTGGCCGCGTTGGCCATCATGACTGCCGGCGGTGCGTTCGTGCCGGTCGACCCGCAGTGGCCCGCGGCTCGACGTGACCGCGTGATCGCGGACTCGGCAGCGCGGATCGCAGTCGTCTCGGCCCAGGACCAGCCGTCGCTACCGGTGGAATCGATCGAGGTGGACCTCGAGGACTGGCAGTACGGCGAATTCTCCTCCGTTGCACCGAACCTCGAGCTCGACGGCTCTCAGCTCGCGTACGTGATCTTCACTTCGGGATCGACCGGAACGCCGAAGGGCGCGATGATCCGACACGAGGCGATCTGCGAACGACTGACGTGGCAGCGAGACCACGTGCTCATGTTCGGCAACGACGATGCGTCGCTGTTCAAGGCACCCCTGGCCTTCGACATCTCCGTCAACGAAATTCTGCTTCCGCTCGTGTCCGGTGGACGTGTCGTCGTTGCGGCGAACGGCAGTGAAAAAGACCCCGACTATCTGCTCGACCTCATCGCGCGCGAGCAGGTCACGTATCTGTATCTCGTCTCATCGATGCTCGATGCGCTCCTCGTGCTCGACCTCGAACGGTCGGCACGCGGCGCGTCGGCGCTCGAAGGCGTCCGGCACGTGTGGTGTGGCGGTGAAGTCCTCACCCCCGATCTCTTCAGCCGGTTTCGTGATCAGCTGACGACGACGCTCTACCACGGATACGGCCCTGCGGAAGCGACGATCGGTGTCTCGCACGTCATCTACCGAGAGCGGGCCGAGCGAATCGCGACGTCGATCGGTCGCCCCAATCCACACACCCAGCTCTATGTCCTGGACGAGGACCTCGAACCGACTCCGATCGGCACCGGCGGCGAGTTGTACGCAGCCGGATTCTTGTTGGGCCGTGGGTATGTCGGCAGTGGGCTGCTCACAGCCGGTAGCTTCGTCGCAAACCCGTTCGATGCCGACGGCTCGCGCATGTATCGCACCGGTGACCTCGCGCGGTGGACCGAGGACGGAATGCTCGAGTTCCTCGGTCGCGCCGACAATCAGGTCAAGATCAGGGGCCAACGACTGGAGCTGGAAGAAGTCGAAGTCGCGATCTCGGCGCACCCCGATGTTCGACGCGCAGCGGTGCTCGCGTTGGATCACCCGGCGGGTGGCAAGTTCCTCGCCGCCTACGTCACTGCTACAGGAGACTCGACCGCGAACTTCGTCGAGGTACTTCGGGCGCATGCCGTAAGCACGCTGCCCGAGTACATGGTCCCCTCGGCTTTCACCGTACTGGGTGAGTTTCCGGTGACCGTCAACGGAAAACTCGATCGTCGGGCGCTACCTGCTCCTGATCTCGGAGCGAGCGCGGGCCTCGGCGGTAAGTTGCCGGAGACTGCAGCCGAACACACTCTTGCGCGTGTGTTCTCCGAGGTTCTACATCTCGGCGACGACGTCGTGCTCAGCGTCAACGACAACTTCTTCCGATTGGGTGGCCATTCGCTGCTCGCGAGCGGCGTGGTCTCCGGAGTGAATGCGGCCATGGACGTGTCGTTGTCTCTGCGTGAGGTTTTCGACAATCCGACTATCGCCGAACTGGCTCGGGTCGTCGGGGATGTATCACGCGTCTCTCCGCCGGTGGTGCGGGTCGGTGACGTCGAGCGACCCGACGAGATACCGATGTCGTTCGGCCAGCAATCGCTGTGGCTGGCCGAGCAAGTCACGGACCGGACGATCTACCGCACGGTCGAGGCACTGCAGTTCCAGGATCGCGAGTTCCGGGTTCGCGAGTTCCGGGGTCGCGCAGACCTCGATGCGCTGCAGCAGGCAATTCACCTCCTGGTCGAAAGACACGAAGTACTGCGCACCACCTTCGTCTTCGACGAAGAATCGTCGTCATTGATTCAAGTCGTGCACGAGGCTCGGCAGGGCCGGCTGGGAATCGAGGAGATCGAGCGCAGCAACCTCGACGCCCGCATCGGCGAACTGCTGATTGCGCCGCTGGATCTGGCGACCGACTTCGGAATGCAGTTCACGCTGTTGCGACACGAAGACGGCGATGTGCTGGTGACACATGCGCACCACATGGTCACCGACGAGAATTCGGTTGGGCCGTTCATCCGCGACCTGACGGCCTTCTACATCGGCGAACCACTGGAACCACTCGCGGTCCAGTACGCCGACTTCGCGGTGTGGCACCGCGACGTCCTCGGCGACCGAGACGACTCCGGTTCCCGTCATCAGGTCGAACTCGACTACTGGCGGGACCTGCTCGCCGGCCTTCCAGTCGAAACGCCGCTGCCGCTGGATTCTGCCCGCGGGGACACCGACGAGCGTACGATTCGGTCCGTCGAGGCAGTGCTGTCGAGCTCGGACACCGACACCGTCGACGATCTCCTCATCGAACATCGGGCCACGCCGCTGCATGCAGTCATCACGGCGCTGTCCCTCGCGCTGTGGAACGAAGGCGCCGGTGCGCACGTGCCGGTCGGTACTCCCGTGACCCTGCGCGACGAACCCGAATTGGCCGATCTCATCGGATATTTCGTCAACTCGGTGGTCGTGCGTGTAGATATCGATGCTGCGCTCGGCTTCGGGACCACGCTCAGCGACGTCCGGGACCGCCTCCTCGGCGCGGTGGAACACAAGCTCGTCCCGTTCGAGCACGTGGTCGAGGCCGTCAACCCGACGCGAATTCCCGGGCTGAGCCCGATCTTTCAGGTCATGGCTGCTTTCCGTGACAATCGCGAGGTTCGCACGTATGCGGACGCGGCTCTCGCGCCGCTACTTCCGGCTGAGGACAGCGTCGACGACGCGGTCCCGGCGCTGTACGACCTGGTGTACTCACTCGACCGTCGACCCGATGGAACCCTGAGTATCGGACTCGATGCCACCCGCGAGCTGTTCGTCGAGGAGACGACATCACGCTTGCTCGAATCCGCTCGACTCTTCTTGGTTCTGGGTGCGCGCCACCCTGACTTAGCGGTCCGCCAGCTGGCCCAGTTCGTTCGCGCGGCGCTTCGTGGCGGCACGGAGTCGCCCGCCGCTGGTGCGTCAAGATTCCGAATTCGGCTGCCACACTTCGATATTTGCGATGACTCGCTATGGCACGCGGCGACCACGCACCTCACGCTCGCAGCCCCGCACCTTGCATCCCTTCGGTTGGGCGTCCGAGACGACGTCAGCGGTGAACTGACCGCTGACGTGGACAACCCCACGCTTCTCGACGATGCACGAGAGGTCGTGACGGCCCTCGTCGGCGCCTACCGTGCGGGTACTGCGATGGAGGTCGTCGCGGTTTCGATCGACCGGGATTTGCGTTCCGACGAGGTCTGGACCGCGGTTCTCGACAATCCGTTCTGGGAGGACTGGGTCGACGAACTTGCCGATCACGACGGAGGTGAGCCGGCTCGCGGGCCGGTGGAGTCTGCGTGGCAGAACTCGACCATCACAGTCGAAAAGAACGCCGAGGGTGCGGAGTTCACGCGGGCAGCGATCGTTGCCGCGGTGGTTCGTGCTTTCGAGGCAATCGATCTCGTCGACGGCGATCTTGTTCTCGAGGTTGCGGAACCGTTGAACGCCGGCACTGTGATCGGTTTGCCTCTTGTTCTCGACGACGTTCAGCTGGCCGCAGATCTCACGGGTTCGTCGATTGCAGCACACCTTTCGCCGATCCGCGAGCGAGCCGCGGACTATGCAGGGCTTTCCAACCATTCCCGGTTCGGTTCATTCTTCGACGACCTTCCGACGCCGCACGCGCGGGTGAGCGTTTTCACGACCGATGCCGACAGTGCAGTGACAGGGCCGGCGACGATGCCGGTCGCCGTACGCGTACTGGTCGGAGTGTCGAGCACCGAGTCGGGAACTCGATCGGTGAGGGTCGAGGTCGACACCGACGCCACGGTTGTCACGCCGGCCGACGAAATCGTGGCAGCTGTCGTCGACGAGATCTCAGTCGCAGTCATCGCGGCGGCTCCGTCATCCGGCGCAGGCTCGTCGTTCGGTGTGCGTCGCGCGGACCGCTTGACCCTCTCCGCCGCGGACGAGGACAGCGTCCGCGCGCGCTACGGTACTGGCGCCGAACTGCTTCCGCTGTCACCTCTTCAGCAGGGCCTGCTGTTCCACATGGTCCGAGCCCGTGAATCGGGCGGGCACAACTCGTACATGTCGCAGGTGACGCAGGGCGTCGTCGGCACCCTCGATCCGGACCGACTGGTGGCGGCGGTTCGCACAGTGCTCGGGCGCTATCCCAATCTTCGTTCGGCGTTCCTGCCGTCCGGCGAAGCGCAGGTCATCCCGCCGGTCGCCGACGCACCGATCCGGATCATCCGATTGGCGCAGTGGCGCGATCTCGGCGTCGGTACGACGGAATTTCTCGCCGAGGAATGTGCTGTGCCGTTCGACTTCGAGACGCCGCCGCTCATTCGCTTCACACTCATCGAGCACGGTATCGACGAGTGGAAGCTTGCGATGACGTTCGAGCACATCCTGCTCGACGGCTGGTCGACGAGTGCCGTTCTCGACGAGATCTTCGATACCTACCGAGACCCCGAGTATCCGGCGCGAGTGCGGCCGGCGTCGTTCCGCAGTTACCTCGACTGGCTGTCCGATCAGGACATCGACGCTGCTTACCGCGCGTGGAGTTCGTACCTCGCCGAGCTGTCCGGCCCGACGCTCGTCTGGCCGGCCGGGGTTGCCGCCGGTGAAGGGCGCGACGGATCGGGCGAACTGCATCGCGATCTCGACAGTGCCGCCGCAGCCGCAGTACATGCCGCCGCGCGGGCGTCCGGCGTCACCGTCGGCACGGTGCTTCAGGCAGCGTGGGGCGTGACGCTCGGGCAGTTGGTCGGCAGCAACGATGTCGTGTTCGGAAACACCGTCTCCGGACGTCCCCCGGAGCTCGCCGACTCCGATCGAATCGTCGGACTGCTGTTCAACACTGTCCCGTTGAGAGTGAGCTTTTCACCGTTCGACTCGGTACGAGCCCTGCTCACCCGCGTGCAGCACGAGCAGTTGCAGGTGATCGATCATCCCTATGCGTCGCTGACCAAAATCCAGGCCGCGGCCGACATGTCCACGATGTTCGACACGCTGTTCGTGGTGCAGAACCTTCCTTTCGAGGAAGAGGCCGCCCCGGGCGAGTTCGAGCTCGTGACGACGGAGGTCGATGACGAGACACACTATCCGGTCACGTTCGCGATCGATCCGTCCGAGGTCGACGGTGAGACCGTTGTGCATGTTCGGCTGGTGTACCGCCACGATGCGTACACCGAGGCGTCTGCGCTGGAACTGCTCGAACGGTTCCTGCAGGTGCTGGTCGCGCTCGCCCAGAACCTCGACGGTCCGGTCGGGCAGCTTTCCGCCCTTCTAGCCGACGAAGCAGTGCCGCACACCGGCATCGCGGCCGACCTGGTCCGCGAGGTCCCGACCGTGACGGTTGCGGATCTGCTCGACGAGCAGGTCCACCTGTCCGGGGCGGAGGCCGCGCTGGTCGCGGGGGACCGCGTTCTGACGTTCACGGAGTTCGCAGCGGAGGTCAATCGGTACGCTCGGCTACTTCTCGAGGAGGGTGTCCGGTCCGAGCATCGCGTCGCGCTGCTCCTACCACGTGACGAGCGCATGGTCATCGCGATGTTCGCGGTGTTCGCCGTCGGTGCGGCGTATGTGCCGATCGACAGAGCGCTGCCCGACGATCGCATCGGCTACATGCTCGGTCTCGCGCGTCCAACGGTGACGTTGGTGACCGGTCGGGACGCGAGCCGAATCGGTGACACCCGCGGCGTCGACCTCGACGATCCCGCCACCCGCGACCGCATTGCGGCCCTCGACTCGAGCCCGATCGGAGATGCCGACCGCGGTGGCAGGATCGAGCTCGATCACCTTGCGTACATCATCTTCACCTCCGGCTCGACGGGCCGGCCGAAGGGCGTCGCCGTGGGCTACCGCGGCCTGACGAACATGTACGTCAACCATGTCGAGAAGATCTTCGACCGTGTCGTCGCGCACCAGGCCGGACGACGTATGAAAATCGCGCACACCACGTCGTTCTCGTTCGATGCCTCGTGGGAACAGCTGTTCTGGCTGCTGAACGGCCACGAGGTGCATGTCATCGACGACGAACTGCGCCGCGACCCCCACGGATTGCTCACGCATTACGACCGCACACGCGTCGACGGATTCGATGTCACGCCGTCGTACGGGCAGGTGCTGGTCGACGAAGGCCTGCTCGAACGTGATCGTCCGGCGGGACGATCGGTGTCGTCCGATGCACCGGGAGTCGTGTTCGTTTCGCTCGGCGGTGAGGCCGTGCCGGAGCGGTTGTGGCAGCAGTTGCGCGACGCTCCCGGGGTCGAGTCGTACAACCTGTACGGCCCGACCGAGTACACGATCAACGCGCTCGGCGCAGACCTTGCCGACAGCGATACACCGAGCGTGGGCACTCCCATCTTCAACACGCGTGCGTACATCGTCGACGGAAACCTTCAGCCGACGCTGCCTGGCGTTGCAGGTGAACTGTATCTGGCCGGCGCGGGTATCGCGCGCGGCTACTGGGGACAGGCCGCCCTGACGTCCGAGCGTTTTCTCGCGTGCCCGTGGGAACCGGGCGAGCGCATGTACCGCACCGGCGACCTGGCCCGTTGGAACTCCTCGGACAACATCGATTACCTCGGTCGCGCCGACGAGCAGGTCAAGATCCGCGGCTATCGAATCGAACCCGACGAAGTCCGGGGAGCGCTCGAAATCCACCCGGACGTGGTGTCCGCGGCGGTCGTCGCGGCGGATCATCCGGGTGGCGGAAAGATGCTCGCCGCGTATTACACCGCCACCGACGATCTGAGCACGGTCTTGCGCACGCACGCGGAAGAACACCTGCCCGAGTACATGGTGCCGAGCAGTTACACCCGGGTGGATTCCTTCCCACTGACACCGAACGGCAAGCTCGATCGACGCGCTCTGCCCGCGCCGGAGTCGGCGCCGACGGGTGGTTCGGGACGAGCCGCGGAGACCGACACCGAACGCACACTCACCGAGATCTTCCGGGACGTGCTTCGCCTGTCGGCGGACGCCGCCTTCTCCGTCGACGACGACTTCTTCCGCCTGGGTGGGGACAGCATCCTGTCGATACAGGTGGTGTCGCGGGCTCGACGTGCCGGCGTCACGATCAAGGCGTCCGAGGTGTTCACCGCGCGGAAGGTCTCGGCACTCGCCCGACTGGCCGATGCGCGTGCCGCGGAGGAATCGACTCTCGCCCGGACCGAGGTGCTCTCGTCGGGTCTGTGGCCGATTGCGGTTCCCATGGTGGATTCACCGACCTTCGGTACGTTCGTGCAGTCCGCAGTCTTCGTCACACCCGCGGGTGCCGACGAGAAACTCGTGTCGCGGGTACTTGGCCGCGTTGTCGATCACCACGCAGCACTGCGCGGCAGATTGGTGCGAGACGGGCTCGCGCGAGAGGGGCAGTGGCGGTTCGAGGTGACACCGCACGGCGCGACAGACGAACGGCTGGGCTCCGAGACGACGCCGCGCCGGTGGTCCGATCCGCAATGGGTCGAGCGTGTCGGCGAGTTGGTCGCCGAGTTCGGACAGTCGATGAACCTGCAGGACGGTGTGCTGTGGCAGGCGCGCTGGGTGACCAGCGATGCCGAGGCCACCGGGCGACTGGTGCTCGTCATCCACCATCTGGTCGTGGACGGTGTGTCCTGGCGCATCATCGGTGACGACTTGACCCATGCGTGGGAGTTGGAAACCGGGGTTGCGACGGATCCGCTACCTGCGGTGGGTACGTCACTCGCGGCATGGTCGAGTGCGCTGGCCTCGCGTGCTCGTGACGCGGACCTTCTCGCTCAAGCCGACTACTGGTCGGCGTCGGAGATCGACGAACCGCTGTTGGGTTCACGTGAACTCGACCCCGCGATCGACACGACCGAGACGGCGGCCGTGGCCGCTGTACGCGTGCCGTCTGCGTTGACGTCGGCGTTGCTTACCGACGTGCCCCATGTGCTCTCGGCCGAGATCAACGACGTCCTGCTCGGCGGTTTGGCGATCGCGGTCGGAGCATGGCGCGGCAGACGGGGAACGACCGACAAGCGGCTGCTCATCGGACTCGAGGGCCATGGAAGGGAGGAGAACATCGTTTCCGGTGCGGATCTGTCGCGCACCATCGGCTGGTTCACGTCGTTCTTCCCCGTGGTGCTCGATACCGCAGATGTCGATCCGGTTCTCGCCGTCCTCGACCCGAAGAGCGCGGCGGAGGCAGTGCTCCGGATCAAGGAGCAACTCGCTGCGGTCCCCGACCGCGGTATCGGCTTCGGAATGCTGTGGCAGCTCAATTCCGAGGTGGGCGAGCGGCTGGGGTCCGGGCGCGGTCCACAGATCGGGTTCAACTACCTCGGTCAGTTTGCCGGCGGAGATGCTTCCGATGAGAACGCGGCGTGGGATCTTGCACCGGAACTGCCGGGTATCGACGCGTACGAGACATCGGGTCAGAGCATCGACTCGGCGGCCGATATCAACATCGCAGCGGTACCCGAAGGCGACGGGTGGACTCTCAGAGGCGATATCGCTTATGCGTCCGGTGTCCTGTCCGAGGACGAGGTGGACGAACTCGTCGAGCTGTGGGTTCAGGCACTGAGTTCACTCGCCGAGTACGCACGCTCAGCGGTCCTGGTTCGACGATCTCCGTCGGACGTGCTCGCGCGTGGCGTGACGCAGGCCGATCTCGAGCGCTGGGAGGGCATCTATGGCGAGCTGGCCGATGTGCACCCCTTGACACCGCTGCAGCACGGGCTCGTGGTGGAGTCGATGCTCGGGTCGAGTGACGGGGGAGTCGACGTCTACGCTGCCCAGACCGTGTTCCACCTCGACGGTGCCGGCGAGCCGGAGCGATTCCGGGTTGCGCTGCACCAACTGCTCGAGCGGTTCCCGAACTTGAAGATCGCGATTGCTTCCACGTCCGGGGGCGAGTCCGTTGCAGTCGTGCCGACCGCGGTGGACATCCCGGTCACGGTCATCGACGTCGCCGACATGTCCGACGTCGAAGAGATCGCCGAACGTGACCGCGCGACCCGGATCGACTTCTCTCGGGCGCCGTTGGTGCGCGCGACGGTCGTACGGTATCGGACCGGCCACGCGTTCATCCTGTCGATTCACCACGCGCTCGTCGACGGTTGGTCCATGGTCCGACTTCTCGAAACGATGTGGGAGGCGTACGGCCGGCCGGCCGACGTGGTCGAACCGGATCTGTCGTTCGCGAAGTTCCTGTCCTGGATGACGGCACGCGATGCCCAGGCTTCGCTGCAGCGGTGGGCCGACGTGCTCGCCCCGGTCTTGGAGCCGACCCTCGTTGCGCCCGAGGCTGGTTCGAGCGTCGCGGGACTGCCCGAAGACATCGTGGTGGAACTCGACGCCGACACCAGCGCAGCTCTTGCCGATGTGGCCCGATCTGCCGGTGCCACGATGAGCAGTCTGCTGCAGACGGTCTGGGCGGTGTTCCTGAATACGATCACCGGCCAGGACACGGTTGTATTCGGTGCCGTTGTGTCGGGCCGTCCCCCGGAGGTCGACGGGGTCGAGGACGCGGTGGGCTCGTTCATCAACACGGTTCCGGTGGTCGTGCAGCTGGAGGGCAGGCTCAGCCTTGCCGACGCGGTGCGCCAGGTGCAGGACCAGAACTCCGCGCTGATCGAGGATCATCAGGTATCGCTCGCCGAGTTGCAGCGTCTGAGCGGGCACCAGCCGCTGTTCGACACGTTGATGGTCTACCAGAACTACCCGTCGGACTCCGAGACGCTCGAACTCGTCCGGGACAACGCCGGAATCACGATTCTCGGTGAGTCGGGCAGGGAAACGACGCACTACCCACTCACGTTCGCCGCGCAAGCAGGGGCCGAGACGTGGGTGCGGTTGTCGTATCGGCCCGATCTGTTCGACGCCGACGTTGCCGCGCAGTTCACGGCAGTTCTCGAGCGCGTCGTCGAGGTGTTCGCAACCGACCCGGACCGCTCGATCGCTTCTCTGGACGTGTCTTTCGCGCGCGAAGTCCCGGCGGCATGGTCGACGGGACGGGTGTCCGAGGTCCCGGGTTCGACGTTGGATGCAGTCATCAAGGACCGTGTGGCTGCATCTGCGGATGCGGTCGCGGTCGTCGACGACAGTGGAACCGAGTGGTCCTACACCGAGTTCGATGCGCGGGTCAACGCTTTGGCACACGTGTTGATCGAACGAGGTGTGCGGGTGGGGGACCGCGTCGCAGTCCAGCTGCCCCGCAGTGTCGATCTGGTGACTGCATTGCTCGCGGTCATACGGGCCGGGGCAGCGTATGTGCCGATCGACCCGGAGTACCCGAGCGAGCGGATGGCGCACATCCTCGACGACGCGTCCCCGAGGGTGGTCGTCAACGGCGACTTCCTCGACGACCCCGCGGTATCTGCACGACTGGTACGTGGGGAGCGTGCGGCGCCGGTGTTGGCGCGCGCCCTCACCCCGGCGGATACGGCGTATGTCATTTTCACCTCTGGCACCACGGGCCGCCCGAAGGGGGTCATGGTCTCCCATCAGGCGATTGTGAATCGTCTCGCATGGATGGCCGAAGACTACGGGATCGGCTCCGGTGATCGGATCCTGCAGAAAACACCTGCCGTCTTCGATGTGTCCGTCGGGGAGTTCTTCCTTCCGTTCACTGTGGGCGCTACCTTGGTCGTCGCGAAAGACGGTGGACACAAGGACCCCGATTATCTGGCCGACGTCATCGACCGCCGTCAGGTCACGGTGCTGCATTTCGTGCCCGCCATGCTCGCGGCGTTCCTCAGGTCGACTCCCGACCCGGACCGGTTGGCGTCGGTGCGGTGGCTGTTCTTCTCCGGCGAAGCACTCCCCGCCGCAAACGCCGCCGCCGCAGACCGACTCTTCGCCGGAGCCGAACTGCACAACCTCTACGGCCCGACCGAGGCCGCCGTCGAAGTCACCACCACACCCGTTCACGCAGACGCGCTGGCTGATGTGGTGACCGTGCCGATCGGTACACCGGTAGCGAACACACACGTGCGTGTCCTCGACACCTGGCTCCGACCGGTACCCGTCGGCATCACAGGAGAGCTCTACCTCGGCGGCACCCAACTCGCCGACGGCTACATCAACCGACCCGACCTCACCGCCGCACGCTTCATCGCCGACCCCACCACCGGCGCCGGATCAGGTCAGCGCCTCTACCGCACCGGCGATCTCGTCCGCTGGAACACCGACGGGCAACTCGACTACCTCGGCCGCTCCGACGATCAGGTCAAGATCCGCGGATTCCGCATCGAACTCGACGAGATCCGCGTCGTCCTCGAACAGCACCCCGCCGTCTCCACCGCCATCGTCATCGCCGCCGAACACCCCGCCGGCACCGGCAAATACCTCGCCGCCTACCACACCGGCGACGCCATCGACCCCGATGAACTGCGGGCATTTCTGACCGACCGGCTACCGGACTACATGATCCCCACGGTGTTCATTCCCATCGACACCGTCCCCGTCACCCCCAACGGCAAGCTCGACCGCCGGGCGCTGCCCGCACCCGACCTGACCAGTGCGTTGGCCGGTGGAAGTGCTCCTGCCACTGCAACGGAGTTCACTCTTGCGGGCATCTTCAGCGACGTGTTGGGACTTCCGAGTGATGCAGCGCTGTCGATCGACGACGATTTCTTCCGCCTCGGCGGGCACTCCCTGACCGCGACCCGCGTCGCCGCCCGCATCAACGCCGAGCTCGGCACCTCCCTGACCCTGCGCGAAGTGTTCACCACCCCCACCATCACCGGCCTGGCGCACCTCAACCGGCAAAGGACTTCCGAGTGATGCAGCGCTGTCGATCGACGACGATTTCTTCCGCCTCGGCGGGCACTCCCTGACCGCCACCCGCGTCGCCGCCCGCATCAACGCCGAACTCGGCACCTCCCTGACCCTGCGCGAAGTGTTCACCACCCCCACCATCACCGGCCTCGCCGCCCTCGTCGACACCACCATCGCCACCCTCGACACCACCGGCGACGGCGCCACAGCACACCTGTCACCAGTACGCATCACCGACATCGAGATCACCGACCCGATCCCCGCCTCCTACGGCCAACAAGCACTCTGGATCATCGACCAACTCGGCGGACCCGCCTCCCAGTACGTCGTACCCACGATCTGGACCCTCACCGGAAACCTCGACACCGCAGCCTTCACCGCCGCCATCGGCGACCTCGTCACCCGCCACCACCCCCTGCGCACCCTGCTCGTCGAACACGACGGCACCCTCACCCAACACATCGTCGAACCCACCCACATCACCGAACGACTCTCCATCGAGATCACCGACCTACGCGAAAGCGGACCCGTCGACGCCCGTATCGATGACATCATCGCCGCCGGGTTCGATCTCGCCACCGACCTCCCCCTGCGCGTCGCTGTCCTGCGCACCGGCGACACCGAATGGACCATCGCCCTCATCGCGCACCACCACGCGATCGACGAATGGTCCACCCCCGCCCTGCTCACCGACCTCGCCGCCGCCTACACCGCACGACAGGCCGGCACCGCACCGACCTGGACACCACTACCGGTCACCTACGCCCACTACGCCACCTGGCAACGCACCACCCTCGGCGACGCCGCCGACCCCACCTCCGAACTCTCCCGCCACCTCGACTACTGGCGCACCACCCTCACCGACGCCCCCGACGAATCGATCATCACCCTCGACCACCCCCGCCCCGCACACCCCACCGGCCACGGCACCGACATCACCTTCACCATCGACCCCCACACCGCCGCCGCAGCCCGCACCGTCGCCGCCCAGCACGGCGTCTCGATGTTCACCCTCACCCACACCGTCACCGCCATCACCGCATCACTGCTCGGCGCCGGCACCGACATCGTCATCGGATCCCCCGTCGGCGGACGCACCGAACACGGACTCGAAAACCTCATCGGCTACTTCGTCAACACCCTCCCCCTACGCCACCACCTCCACCCCAACGACACCATCACCGACCTCCTCACCACCACCCACCACACCATCCTCGACGGCCTCGCCCACCAACACGCACCCTTCGAAACCATCACCCGCACCACCAACACACCCCGCACCACCAACCGCACACCCCTCTTCCAAATCCTGCTCACCCACAACAGCACCGACACCGACACCGGTGAGCTGGGTTCGTTGCTGCCGGGCCTGGTCGAATCAGTACTTCCGGCGGGCGCGGCAACGGAGTTGGGTGCGGCGACGGGGTTGGGTGCGGCCAAGACGGACCTCGAACTCGACCTCGCCGACACCCCCCACGGCATGGTCGGATACCTCACCTACGCCACCGAACTGTTCACCCCCGCCACCATCGACCGATTCACCACCACCTTCCAACGCGTCCTGAAAACCCTTGCCGCCACACCAGACACCCGACTGGCCGCACTCGATGCCCTGCCCGCAGCCGATTCGGACCAGATCTCCACACTCTCGGCGGGTCCGGTTGTGCCGGTGGCGGATTCGACGGTCGATGCGGTGATTCAGCAGCGAGCGAGTGTGTCTGCTGACGCGGTCGCTGTCATCGTCGACGACAGCGGAACCGAGTTCTCCTACACCGACTTCGATGCCCGCGTCAACGCATTGGCACACGTTCTGATCGAACGTGGTGTTCAGGTCGGAGACCGCGTCGCCGTTCAACTCCCGCGCAGCATCGACCTCGTGACCGCCCTGCACGCCGTCATCCGCGCCGGCGCAGCGTATGTCCCCATCGACCCCGACTACCCGGACCAGCGGATCACCCACATCCTCGACGACGCGTCACCCACAGTGGTCATCACCGAAGAGTTCCTCGATACTCCGGCGGTCTCGGCACGTCTGACACGCGGTGAACGTGTGGCACCGGTGTTGACGCGGGCCCTGACCCCGGCGGACACGGCGTATGTCCTGTTCACCTCCGGTACCACCGGACGCCCCAAAGGCGTCATGATCTCCCATCAAGCGATCATCAACCGCCTCACCTGGATGGCCGAGGACTACGGACTCGGCCCCGGTGATCGGATCCTGCAGAAAACCCCCGCCGTCTTCGACGTCTCGGTCTGGGAATTCTTCCTCCCCGCCGTC
>NZ_KB911569.1:0-20426 GCF_000383555.1 Rhodococcus sp. 114MFTsu3.1
ACCGACATGTCCATCTACACCGACGAAATCTTCGGACCCGTCCTCTCCGTCGTCCGCGTCGACACCTACGACCAAGCCCTCGAACTGATCAACAACAACCCCTACGGCAACGGCACCGCCATCTTCACCAACGACGGCGGCGCAGCACGACGCTTCCAGAACGAAGTCGAAGTAGGCATGATCGGCATCAACGTCCCCATCCCCGTCCCCATGGCCTACTACAGCTTCGGCGGCTGGAAAAACTCGCTGTTCGGCGACACCCACGCCCACGGCACCGAAGGAATCCACTTCTTCACCCGCGGCAAAGCCGTCACCTCCCGCTGGCTCGACCCCAGCCACGGCGGCATCAACCTCGGATTCCCCGAAAACAACTAGACCCCACGTGAGTGGAAATGTAGGCACTGAGTCAGGAGCGGAGCCCGCGGAGCGACCAGAGAGCACCTACATTTCCACTCACGACGTTTTTCGTATCTGCCGTCGATATAGCAAACTGGTACCAGTGAACGCACAACTACAGCAGCTGAAGTCCCTTGTCCTCGATGCGCGAGGAGCCGTACTGGACAATGCTGTCGCCGAAACCGAAGGTTCCGAATACGGAGCTCATCACCTGACGATCGACGGTCTTTCCGTTCACTTCCGCGTTGCTCGGACCACACCCAAGAAGGTCGGCCAGTTCGTGACGTTCTGGAAGCGCGCGACCGGCGATCAGATCGAGCCCTTCGATGTACGTGACGACTTCGATCGTCTGATCGTTGTCACGTGGACGCCGAAATCGTACGGCTACTTCGAGTTCCCCAAGCACGCACTGTCCGAGCACGGCGTGCTCACGGTGGGGACCACCGAGGGCAAGCGCGGTTTTCGGGTCTACCCCGAATGGGACGAACCGAACAACAGGTCCGGCGTGGCCGCGCAGACCTGGCAGCTCAACTACTTCTCCGACCTGTCCGACCAGATCTGACTGCCCATCGACGGTCCGGTGAGTCGTGCCCGCGTCGCTCACACCGAGACCTAAGGTTGTTCGCGATGAAAACGATTTCGCGAACTGCAGCGGCACTGGCCGCAGCTGCGGTCCTGTTCGTGGCAGCCGGCCCGGCTGCTGCGCAGGAACCCGACCCTCCCGCCGGGACTTCGACCCCGTTCTCGACGCCGAACACCGACGACTGCCCGCAGGCGACGTCGCCACCGCCAGCCATCGATCTGTCCGAGGTGCCGAAGCCCGGGGAGAGCGCGCCCACGCCACTCCCGGTTCCCGCCGACGCCGTGGGCGGTGAGCAACTCGGTTACTGCGGCGTGGTGGTGCCGGACGGTGCACCCGCCCTCCCCGAGGACATCTCTGCGACGGGTTGGGTTCTGTCGGATCTGGACTCGGGTGACGTCATCGCCGCGAAGGATCCGCACGGCCGGTACCGCCCGGCAAGCACGATCAAGATCCTGCTGGCGTTGGTCGCCCTCGACGAGCTCGACCTGAACACCACCGTCGTCGCCACAGCCGAGGACGCGAATGCCGAGGGCAGCGCCGTCGGCATCGGCAAGGGCGGCGTGTACAGCAACTTTCAATTGATGCAGGGCCTGGTGATGGCGTCGGGGAACGACGCTGCGCACGCGTTGGCCTCTCAGATGGGCGGCGACGACGCCACTGTCGCCAAGATGAACGCCAAGGCACGGTCTCTGGGCGCGCTCGACACACGCACGGCGACGCCGTCCGGTCTCGACGGTCCTGGAATGTCCAGTTCTGCATACGATCTCGCGTTGTTCTTCCGTGCGGCGATGGAGAACCCCACGTTCGCTCAGTTGATTTCCACCGAGACCGTTCAGTTTCCGGGCTTCCCCAAGGATCCGAACATCCCCGACGACGTCGACCGTCCAGGATTCACCCTGTCGAACGACAATCAGCTTCTGTACAACTACGACGGCGCCGTGGGCGGCAAAACCGGATACACCGACGACGCACGTCAGACGTTCGTCGGAGGCGCCGACAAGAACGGCAGACGCCTCGCAGTCACCATCATGAAGGGCGACGTGCTGCCGATTCGTCCGTGGGAGCAAGCAGCCAGGCTGCTCGACTACGGCTTCGCGCTACCACCGGGCACGAGTGTGGGAACGCTGGTGCCGCCGGAGTCGGTGGGAGGCGTCACCAGCACACGCACGGCCGCGCCGACTCTGGCATCTCCGCCGGACACTCCGAGCACGGCAGGCGAACGGGAGACGTCCCTCGAGGCGGGTGGTGACACTGCGATACGAATCGGCGTCGCCGTCGTCGGCGGGTTGGTGGTGATCGGGCTCCTGCTGTGGGCTCGGCAACTCCACCGGCGTCGCTGAGGTCAGCGTCTCCGGTTCAAGAACCCGAGCCCGACGGCGGCCAGCGCGCCGGCGCCCACGAGCGCAATTCCGCCGCCGAGGGTCGGGCCCTCGTTGACCTCCACCCGCGTGTTGATGACGGCCGGCTCCGGCGGAGGGACGTAGGCCAGCGCCATGCTTTCTCGGGTCGTCGCCGCAAATGCCGTGGCGAACAGGATGAATCGCGATGTCGTGAACACGAACACGAGGAGACCGATGATGGGGCCGAAGACGACTCCGGCGGGACCGTTGGTGACCGACGCGAGATAGATCGCGGCGATCTGCTTGAAGATCTCGAAGCCGACGGCTGCGATCAAGCCGCCCTTGACCGCGCTGCGGAACGGGACGGGCTCTCTCGGCAGCCTCGAGATGACCCACGTCATCACCGCCCAGGTCGCGGCCAGCGCCAACAGCACCGACACGACTCGTAACAGAATCCCGACGCCGGGAGCCTGGTCGAGATTCGCCAGTTCCAGCAGACTGCGCATGACGGATCCGCCGTTCAACGCCGACAGGCCGAGCGAGAGCGCGAGCGCCAACCCGAGGCCGACGAGTGCCGCGAAATCCTTCAGCTTGGTCGCGAGAAAACTTCCCGGCTCGTGTACGAACTCCCACATCGCCGTCAGCGCCTCGCGCAGATTGGCAATCCACCCAAGACCTGCGTAGAGCGCACCGAGCAGACCGATGATGCCGACGCTCGTTCTGGACTCGACGGCGGTGTCGATCAACGAATTGATGGTCTCGCCGAAGCTTCCCGGAACGTTCTGCGCAATCTGGTCACGGATCTGATCGAGCCACTCCGGCTGACCGACCAGGATGAACCCGGCAGCTGCGAACGCGACCATCAGCAACGGGAACAGCGCGAGGACGCTGAAGTAGGTCATGCCCGCCGCGTAGTAGTCGCCCTTCTGAGCCTGGTATCGAGTTGCTGCGCGGACCGTGTGATCGAACCACGGCCATTTGTCACGACGGTCTTGCAGAGTTGCTGCGAAGTCAGGAACGACAATCACCCTCTTGGAGTCGGGCCCTCGCTGTCAGTCCCCCCAGCCTGTCAGAGAAAGCGTCAGTCAGGAGAGCGGAGCCAAGAACCCCACCCGGTCGTACACCTGCGCCAACGTGCGCGACGCTACTTCCCTGGCCCGATCCGCGCCGTCGGCAAGGATGCGGTCCAATTCGGCAACATCGGACATATACCCGTCGACGCTCGCCTTAAGCGGCGTCACGAACTCGGTCAGCACATCGGCCGTGTCGGATTTGAGGTCGCCGTAGCCTTTTCCCTCGTACCCGGACACGAGGTCCTCGATCGACCGGTCCGAGAGGGCGGACTGGATGACGAGCAGGTTGCTGACGCCCGGCTTGTTCTCGGGATCGAACACAATGTCACGATCGTTGTCCGTGACCGCGGATCGGAGTTTCTTCGCCGTCACCTTGGGGTCGTCGAGAAGGTTCACGATGCCAGCCGGGTTGGATCCGGACTTGCTCATCTTTGAGGTCGGCTCCTGCAGATCGAAGATCTTTGCCGTGCCCTTGATGATGTGCGCGTCGGGCACGACGAACGTCTTCTTGAAGCGAGTGTTGAAACGCTGCGCGAGATCACGGGTCAACTCGAGGTGCTGACGCTGATCCTCGCCGACGGGAACGAGATTGGGGCGATACAGCAGAATGTCGGCAGCCTGGAGAACGGGGTAGGTGAACAGCCCGACAGTGGTCTGGTCACGCCCCTGTTTCGCCGACTTGTCCTTGAACTGCGTCATTCGCCCTGCTTCACCGAATCCGGTGATGCAGTTGAGGACCCACGCGAGCTGCGCGTGTTCGGGAACCTGGCTCTGCACGAACAGAGTGGAGCGCTTCGGGTCGATTCCCACCGCCAGCAGCTGCGCCGCGGCGATGCGAGTGCGGTTGCGCAGCGCCTTGGGGTCCTGGGGAACGGTGATGGCGTGCAGGTCCGGGATGAAGTAGAACGCGTCGTAGTCTTCCTGCAACGCCACCCACTGACGCACCGCACCGAGATAGTTGCCGAGGTGGAACGAATCCCCGGTCGGCTGGATCCCGGACAGAACTCGCTGACGCGGGCCCTGTGGTGCGTCGGTGGGCGAAGGAGAAGACATGCTCGTAATCTTTTCACGCCCGAGCAAGGCGATTCTTCTCAGGTGTTACCGGTACCGGACGGTGACGGGCGCGTGATCGGACCACCGTTGGTCGTAGGCCTCGGCACGTTCGGTGACGGCCTCTTTGGCTCGCTCTGCGAGCGACGCCGTTGCCAGCTGGTAGTCGATACGCCAACCCGCGTCGTTGTCGAACGCCTTCCCCCGGTAGGACCACCAGCTGTACGGTCCTTCGACATCCGGGTGCAGAGCGCGCACGACGTCGGTCCACGGCGGCTTCTCCTTCAGCAGAGCGGAGACCCATGCGCGCTCTTCCGGCAGGAATCCGGAGTTCTTCCGATTGGTCTTCCACGCCTTCAGGTCGGCCTCGGTGTGGGCGATGTTCCAGTCTCCGCACACGACCACGTCTCGATCCGCGGACTTCGCTGCTTTCGCGGATGCGGCGAGGTATTTGGCGAACGCCGCCATGAAGCGTTCCTTCTCCTCTTGGCGTTCGGTACCGACCTCGCCGGACGGCAGGTACAGGCTCGCGACGGACACATCACCGAAATCGGCCTCGATGTAGCGTCCGGAATCGGAGAACTCCTTCGCGCCGATGCCGACCCGGATGGCATCGGGCGCCGTGCGGGACAGGATCGCCACACCGTTGCGCCCCTTCGCCGACGGTTCGGCGGAGGCCAGGTGCCAGCCTGCGTCGAGTGCGGGGGCGAGCGCCTTGGTGAGTTCGCCGTCGTTCGCGCGGGTTTCCTGCAGACAGATCACGTCCGCGTCGGTGGTCTCGAGCCACGGCAACATGCCTTTCCTGGCTGCTGCGCGTACTCCGTTTACGTTGACTGTGGACACGGTGATAGTCACGTAGGGCACCGTAGCCGAGACCACCGACAGACCTGGAATCTATCGGCGTCGACGTTTACGGCCTCCGGGCTTGACACCGGGCCGGGGCTTCGACGGCGCGGCCACCGTGGCGTCGGCCTGCGTCGTCCCGTCGTCCGCGTCGCTGACTGCGGCAGCGAGGGAGTCGATGCGTCGGTAGACCACATGCTGCTGAACATAGGTCCAGAGGTTGTTGCTGACCCAGTAGAGCAGCACGGCAATCGGCAGAAATGGACCGCCGAGCAGTACGCCCGCGGGAAACACCCACAGCGCCAGACGGTTCATCAGCGCCGTCTGCGGATTGGCGCGCGCAGCGTCGTCCTGTCGAGCGATCGACGCACGAGAGTTGAAGTGCGTCGCGATGCCGGCCAGCACCATCAGCGGTACTGCCACCATCGCGATGTCGATCACTGTCGGTACACCGCCGAACGGCGCGAACGCCTCCAGTGTCGCCGCCCCGCTGTTCATCGCGGCGGAGATCGGTGCACCGAAAAGCCGTGCGTCCAGGAATGATTGGACGTCTGTTGCGCTGAAGAAGTAGTTCGCGGTGTTCGCGTTCTCCTCCGGCGACATTCCCAGTTGCCCGATACCGGTGCCGGTTCGGTTGAAGGAGCGGAGCACGTGCAACAGCCCGATGAACACCGGGGCTTGCACCAACACGGGTAGGCAGCCGAGCAGCGGATTGAATCCGTGCGCTTTCTGCAGCTTCTGCATCTCGGCGGCCTGCCGCGCGCGGTCACCGCTGTACTTCTTCTGCAACGCCTTGATCTCC
This sequence comes from Rhodococcus sp. 114MFTsu3.1, assembly GCF_000383555.1. NCBI lineage: Bacteria > Bacillati > Actinomycetota > Actinomycetes > Mycobacteriales > Nocardiaceae > Rhodococcus > Rhodococcus sp. 114MFTsu3.1. The sequence goes on from NZ_KB911569.1 coordinate 6,088, forward strand.
GGTTGCAGTTTCTTCATCGTGAGCTGGGTCCGCACCTGGCTCACGAAGGGTTTGTAGAGCACGAGCCGGAGGGTGAACACCAGGAACATCACGGACAAAGCCCAGGTGATTCCGTTGTCCGGTCCGAGGACCGAGCCGAACACGGTGTGCCAGACCCAGAGGATTCCGGACACGGGGTAGTAGATGAAATCGAGCATGAGAGCACCTCTTCGAGGGAGTCGGTCGATGAACGTCACGACCGATCCCGGCAAGACTCGCCGACGGGAGTGGAGCCTGCGGGAACGGTCAGGTCATCGATCCGGGTGCTCTCGGCATGGGGCGCCCGGGTGCATCAGGGCGGTGTTGGCGACGGAATCGTCCACGCAGACGTCGCTCTTCCGCTGGTGGACCCGGCACCCGGGTTCGGTCCAGTCCGACTGTCGCGTCGACCGCACCGAGAGCGGCGAGTGTTGCCGCAGCGATCCCGAGCAGTAGTCCGCCGACCGTCGACGGGTCGTCGAGGACTGCCAGCAGCAGCAGTACGGTGACGACGAGTGAAACGAAGATTGTGCGCACGAGAACTCCCCGGGTGAACGAACTTCTTTCGGCAGAAAGGGTTCGGGGGCAGAGCCGCGGACGCGAGCGTCGCTCAGTGTGCCCCCACCGGTGCGCCCGGGGCTCTGGGCATGGGGCGGCCCGCTTCGTCGGGCCGTTGCTGACGGCGGAACGACCCGCGGCGCCTGCGTTCTTCTCCCCGTGGTCCGTGTGCGACGCCGAACAGGGCGTCGAGCACGATTCGCCTTGCCGCCGACGACGCGAGCGCCACGGCCACTGCGGTGACGACCAGCCCGAAGGCAACTGTGGTCACGGCGGTGTCGGGAAGGGTGGCGAGCATCAGGAGCAGGACGAGGTATGCCGAGACTGCGCTCAGGTATCGCATTGCCGTCCACCCCTTCCGTTCGCTTCGCCGGTGGCCAGCGTATCGCGTCCATCCGATCACGCGCAGTTCGCGCCTCCGGGACCACGCCCGTCGAGTGCTGCAGCTCGATCCTCGGCAAGGTTCCACTCTGTCCACTTCACCGTTGCCGTGACGTCGGAGAGCACGCAACTGCGATAGGGCTCGGGCAGGCGGTCGAGCTCCGGTGCCGCATCCGCCGAGAGGCTTCGGAGATACCGCGTGTCGATCTTGCCGGTGTCCTCGAACCGCTCGACGCTGTGCCGGGCGACGTACGCGTCCGGATTCAGCGCAGCGAGGGAAAGAACCGCGCCGACGACAGCGACCCCGACAGCTCGCGGCAGCCATTTCCCTGTCATACCGATTCCGGCGACCATGACGAGCACGAACACCGCTCCCAGCAGAACCTCGACGACCGTGACGAACAGACGAAGCGTCGTGTACCCGTATTGACGCTCGTACAGGGACATGCGATGCAAGGCCGAGGCCACCACCACGAGGGCGAGGACGCACAGCAAGCCGAGAACAACCCTCAGATACGTCCGCTGGGTACGAGTACCTCGCGGCGCTGTGCGAACAACGGTGGCCAGTACCAGAAGAGTCAGGGCCGTCACCGCCAGCAACTGCCAGAACCCTTGACGGGCGTACTCGGCGTTGGTGAGGCCGTCCGTCGTGCGCACGTGGCTCTGACCGCCGAACAGTGTTGTCGTCTGAACGGCCACGAACAGGGCGAACACTCCGACGAGAGCCGCGACGGGCACCATCCACTCCCAGAGTGACACCGACGACTTCGACGGCCGCGCGAGCAGATCGAAGTGCGGTCGATTGACCGCCAGATACGCCGCACCCAGTGTCGCTGCGCCGACGAAGGTGAACACGAGGATGCGTGTCACGGTGCCACCGAGATCCCAGTCGGGAGTCGCCGCGTCGACGATCTTCCCGAATGTCGGGTCGGCTGCAGCGAACAGCGCGCCGAACACGATCACCAGCATCACCGTCGATGCGAAGACCGCGGCCAGTCGGCGCGGGTGGGCACGGTCGGTGTCCAGCCGCCGCGCACCGGTGGACGCCCATCTCCACGTGCGGACCGGCAGAAACAGCGGAGCCAAGGCCCCCAGCCCGAGACCTCGCCAGGTCCATGAGCCGGAGAGTACCGCCGCAGCAACGACTATCGACGTCCATATGCACAGTGCCACCAGCCATTCCGCTGCGCGGACGGTCGCGACCGATCCCAGCAGAAGCACTCCGCTCGCGCCGGCGAGCTGCCACGGGGTGGGCCTTTCCCGCAGTGCGAAGGCGACTGCGGCGACGATGACGGCCGTGGTGATGGAGTATCCGACGCCCTGTCCTCCGAGTACCGATGCCCCCACCGCACCTGCGGACATCGCGGCGATCAAAGCCTTTCGCGGCGCCGATGCGTGGCGGAGCACCGGCCACACTCGCGGGGCCCACGGTGACCATCGACGCGATGACCGGTTGCTCGGCGGAAGCACCGGAGCCGGCCCGGTGGAGGTGGACTTCGGTGTAGTGATTGCGTTCATTTCCTCTACCTCACAGTTGTTCTGGGCAGGACTTGGAGCGACGACACGCCTGTGCGTGCGCCGTGAGTGAAAGTGGTTCTCGTGTGGGACCGGGCAGGGTTCAGTTCTGTGGAAGGCACACCCGGATGTGGCACCCGGGTGATCTGTCCAGGACTTCTATCGTCCCGCCGTGCAGTTCGGTCGCCCACCGGGCGATCGCCAGACCGAGTCCGGTTCCGCCGCCTGTGGCACCACCTCTGGTGAACCTGTCGAAGACCGAAAAACGTTCGGAGGGCGAGATTCCCGGACCGTCGTCGGACACCTCGATCCTGACCCCTTCCGGTGCAGGCATCGCGGACACTGTGACGGCCGAGCCCGGAGGGGAATGCTCGACTGCATTGCTCAGCAGGTTCGTCACGATCTGCTGCACTCGTGACCGGTCGGCGGACATCTGCAGCTGGTGCGGCGTCACCACGACGCGCACACGCCCGTACTCCGACGCCACCGCGCCGAGGAAGTCGTGCACACCGAATCGTTCCGGCCGCAGTGGGAGCACTCCCCCTTCGAGCCGGGACAGATCCAGCAACTCGGTCACCAGGTCACCGAGCTTCTCCGTCTGACGCAGCGCGACGTTCAGCGTGGCAGGATCGGGCTCGGTCACGCCGTCGACCATGTTTTCCAGCACCGCACGAAGTGCCGCGATCGGCGTCTTGAGTTCGTGGGAGACGTTTCCGATGAGCTCACGCCGGTACGTGTCGGCTGCTTCGAGATCAGCGGACATCGTATTGAAGGCCTCGGCGAGTTGGCCGACCTCGTCACGCGAGCTCGCGCGCACCCGCGTCGTATAGTCCCCTCGTGCCATTGCGCGGGCCGCGGCCGTCATCTCTCGCAGCGGTGAAGTCATACCGTGCGCCACCAATTGCGTTGCTGCGATGGACACCACGAGCGCGGCCAGCAGCGTGTAGCGGAACTGCCAGCTCGCACCGATCCAGAACGTCACGCTTGCCAACAGCAGAACGATCCCCACGATCAGAGCGACCTTGAGTTTGAACGACGTCAGCGAGTCCAGCGGTCGCGGCAACCGGACAAGCGGGATCGGAGCCCTCATCGTGGAGTCTCCAGCGCGTACCCGACGCCGTGAACGGTCCGGATCAGCGTGCCGCCGAGCTTGCGGCGCAACGCCTTCACATGACTGTCCACGGTCCGACTGCTGGCAGAATCCTCCCAACCCCACAGTTCGGCGAGGAGGGTGTCGCGGGCGACCGCAGCGCCGGGTCGAGCCGACAGGAATGCAAGGATGTCGAATTCGGTTCGGGTGAGGTGAATTTCACCGTCGGGTCCGCTCACGCGTCGCGCATCGTGGTCGATTCGAAACGCGCCGAGCGTCATCGCCGCCGTCGCAGTCGATGCCGCGGCGGTGCGTTCGGCGCGACGAAGGAGTGCGTGCACCCGCGCGACGACCTCGCGCATACTGAACGGCTTGGAGAGATAGTCGTCGGCGCCGACGCCGAGTCCGACGAGCATGTCGGTCTCGTCCGACTTCGCGGTCAGCATCAGCACCGGAATCGGACGGTCCGCCTGGATCCGTCGGCACACCTCCAGGCCGTCGAAGCCCGGCAGCATGACGTCGAGAACTACGACGTCCGGCTTCTCGCGGGCACAGACCTCGACCGCCGACGGTCCGTCGTGCGCCGTCACCACGCCGAAACCTTCGCCGCGGAGTCGTGCGGCCAACGCGTCGGAGATCGTGGGTTCGTCGTCGACGACCAGCACTGTGCGGTTCATGATGTCGACCCTAGAGCCCGAACATGGAGGAGTCCGTCGGGAAATGTGGAGGTTCGGTGAAGATCCGTCGGGCCGCGCGGGCGTCGCGGGACACGGCCTGATTCCGTCACATAAGGGTCGGCTACCCTTACGGATCCGAGCGAGGCCCGACAGAACTCGAGCCACGTCACCCCCTCGAAAGGCACCTTCATGGTCGAATCCACGCGACTGCTTCGGTGGGCCGCCGCCGCGGCAGCTGCCGCACTCCTGCTGTCCGCATGCTCGAGTTCGTCCGACGACACGGCGAGCACTCCCACCAGCGGTTCCGAGTCGAGCGGGGCGTTTCCGGTGACCGTCGACCACGCCTTCGGCGAGACGACGGTGGAATCGGAACCGCAACGCGTTGTCTCCGTCGGTTACACCGAGCAGGACACCCTCCTCGCACTCGGCGTGATCCCCGTCGGCGTCACCGAATGGTACGGCGAGCAGCCGTACGCCACCTGGCCGTGGGCACAGGACGCGCTCGGCGACGCACAACCGGAGGTGCTCGACATCGCCGACGGCTTTCAGTACGAACGGATCGTCGGGCTCGAGCCCGATCTGATCATCGCGACCAACGCGGGTCTGGATCAGGAATCCTACGACCGGCTCAGCGAGATCGCGCCGACCATTGCACACTCCGGCGAGTACTCCGAGTACTTCGAACCGTGGGATGTTCAAGCTCGCAGCATCGGCGCCGCCGTCGGCAAGAAGGACGACGTCGAGAATCTCATCGCGGGCGTCGACGAGAAGTTCGCAGCCGCGAGGGCCGAGCACCCGGAGTTCGAGGGAACCAAGGCGATCTTCCTGCAGAACGCAATCTACGACGGCGACGCCATCGCCTACCAGAACGGCTTGAGCACGGACTTTCTGACCGATCTCGGGTTCGTCGTGCCGTCGGACATCGATGAATTCGCACCCGCGGACGGCAGCGGCCAGGCATACATTCCGCTCGAGAACCTGTCGGTCCTCGATTCGGCCGACGTGCTGCTCTGGGGCACCGAGAAGCCCGAAGATCGCACCGCACTCGAGCAGGAGCGGGTGTATCGGAACCTCGAGCGGGTGAAAGAGAACAAGCTCGTGTTCACCGATGGCGTCACAGCAGGCGCGATCTACTTCACCAGCGTCCTGAGCTTGCCGTACGTGATCGACAAGTTGGTCCCGGCGTTCGCCGGCACGCTCGCCGGGGGCGGCGCAGCCACCACCACGAGTTGACCGACCTCGGCCTGGATCTCTCGGACGCACACCGAGCGGTGCGCACCGAAAGATCCAGGCGAGTCGATCAAGCAGCGCGGGCGTCGGTCCGTTGCTGCATCCACATCGCGATGGACAGGACGACGAGGCCTGCGACGGCAAGGATGGCACCTGCAGCCGCGGGTGCCGTGTACCCGAAGCCGGCGGCGATGACGGCACCACCGAGCGCGGCACCGATTGCATTGGCGAGGTTGAACGCCGCGTGATTGAGCGACGCCGCCAGTGTCTGAGCGTCCTCGGCGACGTCCATCAACCGGGTCTGCAGTCCGGGGATCACCGACGAGCCCGACGCGCCGATCAGGAACACCAGGATCAACGCGCTGATCGGGTTGTGTGCGGCCAGAACGAACGCAGCCAGGAACACAGCCATCGATGCCAGCCCGAAGAACGTTCCCTTCAGCTTGAAGCGGTCCGCGAGCCATCCGCCGAAGTAGTTGCCGGCAACCATGCCGAGGCCGTAGATCATCAGCGCGACCGGCACCAGAGTGCGTGCCAGTCCCGCGACATCGGTCAGCGTCGACGAGATGTAGGTGTACACGGCGAACATGCCACCGAAGCCGACCATGCCGACGAACAGCGTCATCCACACCTGGCTGCGGCGAAGTGCACCGAGCTCGGTGATCGGATTGGTGGTCGGCATGCCGTCGAGACGAGGCATCCACATGATCAAGGCGGTGACGGTGAGTGCACCGATCACCCCGACGACGGCGAACGCACTGCGCCAGCCGAGAAGTTGCCCGAGCCAGGTAGCTGCGGGGACACCGACGACGTTGGCTATCGAGAGCCCCATCATGACCATCGCAACAGCTTTGGCGCGCTTGCCCGGCTCGGCGAGATGCGCCGCGACGAGCGCCGCGATACCGAAGTACGCACCGTGAGGCAAGCCCGCGACGAACCTGGACGCGACCAATTCGTTGAAACTGGGAGCGAACACGGTACCGAGGTTGCCGAGAGTGAACGCCACCATCAGAGCGATCAACAGTGCTCGACGCGGTACACGCGCGGCCAGCGTCGCGATCGCGGGCGCACCGACGACGACGCCGAGGGCGTACGCCGAGATCATGTGACCGGCCGAGGGCTCGGAGATACCCATGCTCGACGCCACGTCGGGAAGCAGACCCATCGACGCGAACTCGGTGGTCCCGATACCGAACCCACCGATCGACAGGGCGAACATCGCGAACCGTCTCCGCGTGGAGTGCGGACGGTTACTGGTACTCAGGCCGCTCGACACCTTCGAACGCACGGCGCCGACATTCCTGGCGAGGGCGGAATCGGTGACAGACACGGCACAACGACCTTTCGGGGTTTCGGGGTTTCGGGATCGATCAAGAAGAAAAAGGACGGACTGGATCGGCAACGTCCCAGGCGTCAATTGTCATCCCCGGCACAAGCGATTTTCGAATCCTCCGGCGGTGATAGTGCTCACGCCGCCGTCCAACGGTCGATCCGCAGGCCCCACTACTACCTTTATAGTGCTCATTCCGCAGGCTCCACTCCCGGCCGTCGGCAGGCGTGTTGTGGCCGGACTGCTTGTTTCCCGAAGTCGATCGCACCGCTAGGATTCACGCCAGGTCATGAGTGCCAGCATCGAGCCCCGGCTTGCTGGCCGGCAACCCTCCAACCGCGGTGGGGTGCCCCGGGTGAGAAGACCTGGTTAGTCGGCTGCGCACACGCGTTGCCGTCGAGCAAGCGCGGGCCCGCCACGGTGATGTCACATGATGTCGGTGGGCCCACTGACCGGGAGTTGTCCGACACGTCGGCGGCCCCAGGAAGAGGTTGATCATGTGTTGTTGTACCGATACGCCCCGCCCCGGCTTTCCGGACGAGAGCCGATTCGAAACCTGATCATCCTTCGAAGACGGAGTTATCACTCACATGACCGACAACACCCCTGACGTCGTGGACGCAACCGGCGCCCTCATCGAAGACCCCACTGCTTCGTGGGCTTTCGAGACCAAGCAGATTCACACGGGTCAGACTCCGGACGGCGCGACCAACGCGCGCGCTCTGCCCATCTACCAGACCACGTCGTACACGTTCGACAACACCGATCACGCCGCCGCACTGTTCGGGCTGGCAGAACCGGGCAACATCTACACCCGCATCATCAACCCCACCCAGGACGTGGTCGAGCAGCGCATCGCTGCTCTCGAGGGCGGCGTCGCCGCGCTGCTCCTGGCGTCCGGGCAGGCCGCCGAGACGTTCGCGATCCTCAACCTCGCGGAAGCGGGCGATCACATCGTCTCCAGCCCTCGTCTGTACGGCGGAACGTACAACCTGTTTCACTACACGCTTCCGAAGTTCGGTGTGCAGGTCACGTTCGTCGAGGATCCGGACGATCTCGAGCAGTGGCGCGCAGCCATCACCCCGAACACCAAAGCGTTCTACGGCGAGACCATCTCCAATCCGAAGAACGACATTCTCGACATCCCCGGTATCTCCGCCGTGGCGCACGAGAACGGGATTCCGCTCATCGTCGACAACACCGTCGCGACTCCGTATCTCATCCAGCCGCTGAAGCACGGCGCGGACATCGTCGTGCATTCGGCGACGAAGTACCTCGGTGGGCACGGCACCGCCATCGCCGGCGTCATCGTCGACGGTGGCACCTTCGATTGGACGCAGGGGCGCCACACCAACTTCACGACGGCCGATCCCAGCTATCACGGCGTCGTGTTCGCGGACCTCGGTGCTCCGGCGTTCGCGCTCAAGGCCCGCGTCCAGTTGCTGCGTGATGTCGGCGCGGCCGTGTCTCCGTTCAACGCGTTCCTCATCAGCCAGGGGCTCGAGACATTGAGTCTGCGCATCGAACGTCACGTCGAGAACGCACAGAAGGTGGCGGCGTTCCTCGAGGCGCGGGACGAGGTGGAGTCCATCAACTACGCGGGTCTGAAGTCCTCGCCGTGGTACGGCCGCGGCCAGGAACTTGCACCGAAGGGCCAGGGCGCCATCATCGCGTTCGAGCTGAAGGGCGGCGTCGACGCCGGCAAGAAGTTCGTCAACGCGCTGAGCCTTCACAGCCATGTGGCTAACATCGGTGATGTGCGTTCACTCGTCATTCACCCCGCCTCGACCACACATTCGCAGTTGACGCCGGAGGAGCAGCTGGCCTCGGGCGTCACTCCGGGCCTGGTCAGGCTCGCTGTGGGTATCGAAGGGATCGACGATATTCTCGCCGATCTCGAAACCGGATTCGCAGCGGCGGCGTCTTGACCATCGGCTCTGTGCACGACGTCCGTCCGGCTGCGGGATTCCCGCCGCCGGACGGACGGCTCGGCAGTATCGACATCGGCCGGCTCGACCTCGAGAGCGGTGCCTCGCTACCCCAGGTGACCGTTGCGGTGCAGCGCTGGGGAGAGCTCGCACCCGGACGTGACAACGTGGTTCTCGTCGAGCACGCCCTCACCGGCGATTCGCACGTCAGCGGACCCGCCGACGCGGATCACGCGTTGCCCGGCTGGTGGAACGGGATGGTCGGACCCGGCGCACCGATAGACACCGACGAGTGGTGCGTCGTCGCATCGAACGTCCTCGGTGGCTGCGGTGGAACGACGGGTCCCAGCTCGCTCGCCGAGGACGGTAAGCCGTACGGCAGCCGATTCCCCGGCATCTCCATTCGCGACCAGGTTGCGGCCGAGGTCGCGCTCGCGGACGCGCTCGGCATCCACCGCTTCGCTGCTGTTGTCGGCGGTTCCATGGGCGGCATGCGCACACTGGAGTGGATCGTCGGCCATCCCGAGCGTGTCGGCGCCGCTCTCGTACTCGCCGTCGGCGCCCGCGCCACTGCGGACCAGATCGGTACGCAGACCACTCAGATCGAAGCGATCGCGTCGGATCCGGACTGGCAGGGCGGTGATTACCACGGCACGGCTCGATCCCCTCGCGCTGGACTGAAGATCGCTCGTCGCATCGCGCACCTGACCTATCGCACCGAGAGCGAGCTCGACCTCCGGTTCGAGAACAACCCCCAGGGCGACGAGAACCCGTGGAACGGTGGCCGATACGCCGTCGACAGCTACCTTCAGCACCAGGCCAACAAGTTGGCCGACAGGTTCGACGCAAGCACGTACGTATTACTGAGCGAGGCGATGAACCGGCACGACATCGGTCGGGGACGCGGTGGCGTCGACGAAGCCCTGGCGCGCGCGACGGTGCCGACCATCGTCGGCGGTGTGGATTCCGACCGGTTGTATCCGCTGCGTCAGCAGAAGGAGATCGCGCGCGGTCTACCCGAGTGCCGTGGACTCGAAGTCATTCAGTCCAGAGACGGTCACGACGGCTTTCTCACCGAAGCCGGGTCCGTCGCGAAGCTGCTCGGCGAGACGATGCAGCACGCACGCGCTGCTCGCCACGTCTGAACTCAGGAGTCGACCGACTCGGTGCGGCGCTCAGTCCGTACCGAGTGGGTCGATCGAGGACGACAGAAAGACGATGGCGCCGCCCACCAGCGCGAGGGCGGACACGTCGAAGCCACGGCTTCGTACCGCGAGCAGCCCCACGCGGTTTTCGGGAACACACAGCCGGAAACCCGCCGCGAGAAGAGTGGCCACGCCCAGCACGAACGATCCGCGGCGCCACCGGTCCGCGAGCACGAGCACGAGCGCGGCCGCGAGGACGACCATCACGGCCAGTAGTGGCAGGTTCTTGCGGATCTGAGCGCCCATGCGACGTCAGACCGTCGCCGGGAGGTCTCGCTCGGCACGTTCGACGACGTTGGACAGCAGGAAGGCGCGAGTGAGCGGTCCCACGCCCCCGGGATTGGGTGAGACGAATCCCGCGACGTCCGCGACGCCTGCAGCGACGTCGCCGCGCAGACCATCCTCGGTCCTGCTGACGCCGACGTCGAGGACCGCAGCACCCGGCTTGACCATGTCGGCGGTGATGATGCCCGGCACACCGGCGGCCGCGATGACGATGTCGGCGCGAGACACCTCGGCCGCAAGATCACGAGTTCCGGTGTGGCACAGCGTCACTGTCGCGTTCTCCGACCTGCGAGTCAGCAGGAGTCCGATCGGGCGGCCCACCGTCACACCGCGACCGACGACGACGGCGTGAGCGCCGTCGATCCGTACGTCGTACCGACGCAGCAGATGCACGATTCCGCGCGGTGTGCACGGCAGCGCAGCGTCCTTGCCCAGCACCAGACGCCCGAGGTTGATCGGGTGCAGGCCGTCGGCATCCTTGTCCGGGTCGATGCGTTCGAGCGCCGCGTTCTCGTCGAGATGCTTCGGCAACGGAAGTTGGACTATGTATCCGGTGCACGCCGGATTGGCATTGAGTTCGTCGATGACGGCTTCGAGATCCGCCTGGGTGATGTCGGCGGGGAGATCGCGTCGAATCGATGTGATCCCGACCTTCGCGCAGTCGTTGTGCTTGCCCCGCACGTAGGCGGCCGAACCCGGGTCGTCGCCGACGAGAACCGTCGCGAGGCCGGGAACGATACCGTTCTCCCGCAGGGTCCGAACCCGCTCGGTGAGATCGACGAAAATCTCGTCGCGGGTCGTCTTGCCGTCCAGAATCGTTGCAGTCACGACCCACATTGTTCCAGGTCTGTCACCGGCCGATTTCTCACCCCTCGACAGCGAGTCCCTGCGCTTGCGCGTAGGCCACCGCCTGGGTGAGCTCGATCTTCGTGCCGACGAGCGAGGTCCCCACCCAGAGCGCTCCGTCTACCCTCGACCCGCGCAGATCCGCGGCGTCGAGTTTGGCGCCGGTGACTCGCGCGCCGGAGAGGTCGACCGACACTAGCGTCGCCTTGCGCAGGTCGGTGTTCACGAGGTTGGCCTCGACGAATCGACATCCCGTCAGGTCCACTCCACGCAGGTCGGCGCCGCCCATCCCTGCCAGAGTGAAGTCGACCTCGTCGAACGTCGCGGGCCGCAGCCTGCAGTCCACGAATGTCGAACCCATGAACGTCGAATTGCGAAAAGTGGAGTGCAGCAAATTGGTTCGAGTGAAAGTACAGGACCGGAAGGCCGCGTCGCGGTGGACCGATTCGGTCAGATCGGCGCCGGTGAAGTCGCACTCGGTGAACACCACGGACGTCGTCTCCAGGCCGCTGAGGTCCGCATCCCGGAAGGTGCAGGCCACGTAACTTCGGCCGTTCCACCGTTGCCGATCGAGTCTGCTGTCGGAGTAGTCCTCGCCGATGATCTGTCCCTCGTCCACCTGCACCATCCTTCCCCGACGCGTGGTGGCAGAGTGAGCCGGGTGTTTCGACTCATGTTTTTCGAGCCCCGGATTCCTCAGAACACCGGCAACGCAATTCGCCTCGTCGCAGGCACGGGGTGCGAACTCCACCTCGTCGGCCCGCTGGGCTTCGACATGTCCGAGCCCAAACTCAAACGAGCGGGACTCGACTACCACGACCTCGCATCGGTGACCGTGCACGAGAACCTCGCCGCAGCGTGGGAAGCACTGAAGCCCGATCGCGTCTTCGCGTACACCGCTCACTCGACGCGATTCCACACGTCCGTCGACTACCTCCCGGGCGACGTTCTCCTCTTCGGCCCCGAGCCGACCGGGCTCCCCGACGACGTCCTGGGCGACGATCGCGTCACCGACCGGTTGCGCATCCCCATGATCCCAGGGCGGCGATCGCTGAATCTCGCGAACTCGGCCGCCGTCGTGATGTACGAGGCCTGGCGTCAACACGGATTCGACGGGGCGGTGTGAGTCCGGCTCGACTCACTCCGGTCCGGTACTGCTGCACCGCAGACCGACAGGGATTCATTCCCGAGGCGCGGCGTTGCCTTCGCTCTCGTCGGTCCCCACGCCGTCGGTCCCGACGGCATCCGTGTCGTCGCTGTTGTCTTTCTCGACTGTCCGGCGCGGCCGGACTGCACGCACCGTCCGCACCACCGCGTAGACGACACCTGCTCCCACCACCAGCGCACCCAGCCACGGAATCGCACGCCCCACGGCAACGATCCCGTCTCCGATCGCGTCGAGCAACGAGTTCCACCCGGAGACCAGGCCGTCGAGGAAGTTGTCCGGTCCGGGCGACGGCGTGACGTCGTCGGTGCTGAATTGCACTGTGATGGTGGACAGTTCCACTTGATCGCCGAGGTAGCTGCGTTGCGAGACCAACCCGTCGAGCTCGCCTTGCCTGCTCGACAGCGCCGATTCCGCTTCGATCAGGTCGGCCGTGTTGGTCGCACCGGCGATGAGCGCCCGCAACCGATCGACCGACGCCTGAAGAGCCGCGATCCTGGCGTCGAGGTCCTGGTACTGCATGGTGACGTCGTCACGAGTGATGCTGACGCTGGTGACCTTGCCGAGGGCAGAGATCCTGTCGACGGTCACGGTCAGCTCGTCCGCGGGGATCCTGGCGGTGATGGAACTACTGGCCGTCGAGTTCTCCGTCGCTGGATTCTCGGTTCGGTTGTCGATGCGGCCTCCGGCGCTCTCCACCGCGCCGACCGCCTCGCGTGCAGCGTCGACGGGATCGTCGGCGGTGACGTAGATCTGGCCCGTGACAACCTCTTTGCGTTCGACGGGCGAGGGCGCCTGCTCTCGCACCGCTCCGCCGGAGTCCGGCGCGAGCGCGACACCGGGCGAGGTGAACGACGAATCCGCCGCCGGCGGACCCGCTGGACCGTCGGACGACCCGCTGCATCCGGCGAGAACCACCAGCGCTCCGGCAAGAACGACGACAAGACTGCGCTTCATCTTCGAAGATGCTAGAGCACCATCGACATGCGGAAGACGGCCACGACATCGACGGTGACGAATCGTTACATCCATTGGGAACATTCACTGATGACCTGACGCCCGAACCGGGGTACGGTGTGCCGCATCGACCCATTTGCAAGATTCCGTGAAGGAGCCCCCCTGTTGTTCGCTGTTCCGTCTTTCTCTCTGCTCCGCCGCTCGCCCCAGGATGGCTCCTCCTTCCGCTCCAGTAGTCGAATGTCCCGTGCTGCAGCAGCTTTCGCTGTCGGTGGCGGCATCGTCGCTGCTGGTTTCGCCGGCGCCGGCGTGGCCTCCGCGGCACCGGTGACGTGCGTGTCCCCTCCGTCCGCGAACGACATCCAGGTCGACGGTTACGCCAGCTGCGGCGCCACCGCTCAGGACGCGTCACGCGCTACCGCAACCGCAACCGACAGCGGCACCGCCGTCAGCGTCGCCGAGGGCGCGGGCAGCACCTCCACGTTGGCAACCGGCTACGGCACGGCACTCGGGGCCTCGCGCGCCGGAGGCACCGCGTACGCCGGAGCCATCGGCGGCGGAATCGCGCATTCCTGGGCGGACAACGGCGGAACCACCATCGCCATCGCGGGTTGGGGTTCGGGAGCAACCGCCGAAGCCGCAGGCGTCGATTGCGTCGGCCAGTGGTCGCTCGCCCTCAACCTGTCCTCGGGCCAGTTCTGCGCGTTGGGCAACTGACGCTCACCGACACAGTCGTCGTGAAATCCCGCCACCGTCGTCGGTGGCGGGATTTTTCGTCGAGATACACGACTCCGCCGCAACGAACTACGACCAAAGGTAGTACCCGAGCCGTTGCGGGTTTACGATGACTCCACTCGCATCTTCAGGAGGACTGTGTGACTGCCCTAGCGCCTAGGCCCACTCCCGCTGTGACGGCGGCTCGGCCTTTTCCGCCGCGGATGGGACCTAAGGGTTCGTTCGTTCACAAGGCGATTACTACCACTGATCCCAAGGTGTTGGGGATCATGTACATCGCGACGTCGATTGCGTTCTTCCTCGTCGGTGGGTTGATGGCGTTGCTGATGCGCGCCGAGTTGGCTGTGCCGGGGATGCAGTTTCTGTCCAACGAGCAGTACAACCAGTTGTTCACCATGCACGGCACGATCATGTTGCTG
>NZ_KB911570.1:0-12215 GCF_000383555.1 Rhodococcus sp. 114MFTsu3.1
CGACCGGATGGTCTTACGGTCTCGGCCGGTGTGACGGGCGATCGCCGAAATCGTCCAGCCTCGTTTGTGCAGGGCGTGTACTTCCACATCTTCCTCCCATGTAAGCATGAGGAGCGGGTCTCCTTCGGATAGCTGGTCGGTGGTCAGAGACCACCAGCATCGTGGGAGACCCGCCCTCGTTGGCGATGCCACACGGGTGGGGAATTTCAGTGAGCACTAGTGGGGAATTTCGATGAGCGCCGTCAAAGTCGCCAATCACTGCGCAATTGAGGTGCGGCGCTCATGACAAGAGCCACACAAGCCGTTGCGCCACGCCAGTGGTTCGTGGACGTGAGCGGGTGTGACCCAGTTGGGACAGTAATGTTGAATCTGCCGATTTCTGTCGAAGCTTACGAACGGCTTTTTAAGGAAACCATAAACCGATAGACCAGGATCACCCCAACGTTAGTTCAATTGAAATTCATCTATGTTTTATGACAAACCCAGATTTTCCCGAAGCGCTTCCAACCATTTCGACCTGGATAATGCTAAACCGGCAGACCCACGGACTTGAGCGGCAACATGATCGGGATCCGCGGCCGCCATGGGTAACGTGCCTACACACTTGCGAAGTGCAACGCTGATCGCAGTTATCACGTCCTTGCCTCTGTATACATCTGTTGCACTGGGCCCTTTTAACGCCGCCTCAAGCACGGTTTGAAACGTCGGTGGTGCTGACGACTTGGAAATCAAAGCCCTACAATAACTATTCAGATTTAGGGTGAGGCTCGACTTGTCGATCTTGGCAGTCAAGGAAACATCATCGAACGGCAAACCCCACCCGTTCAGCCGGCTGCTTTCCCTGAGCGCTGAGACTGGCTCAACCAGAATTACCAAGTCGTTCACGACCTTTTCAGGCCCTCCCCATTTTTCAATCTTAGCGGAGGAACCGATATGCATAATTAGGTCTGATAGGACGCCATAATGAATCAGCATTGCCTCCAAATCTGTTAGTTCGTAATGGCAGTGAACTGCGGATAAATCAGCCAAATGACGCGGGTCATCGAAATCCCTGTCAGTTACACACCAAAAATTCTCAACAACCCACTGAACAAGGGTTCTTGCGGTGGCTATCACATTAGACTTTCCATCAACAGGAAACACATCGACGTCCGGCAACAACGGCGCCAACACTAACTTGTCAGCTGTACCCTCAACGATTAGAATCGGACGCCGACTAGATTGGCGGTGTTGCCTTATGCGATCAGCCGGTTGATCATAATCACGAAGCCTACTACTAGTATTCATTATTCGAAAAGATCATCTTCATTGTTGCTTTCATCGGTTTCATCCAAGCCATTCTCTGGCATATTGGAAAATTCAAGTTCTTCGGCCAGATCCCATCGACCGTTAATAATTGAAGTGCTGTGGGTTGCAAGCAGAATCTGCAAGTTTGCAAGTTTCGAAACGTTACTTATGTCATCCAAGAACGCATGCTTCCATGCGGCATGCATTGATATCTCCGGCTCATCGATTAGCACCAAGGAACCTTCTTTGGCACCAAATAGTAACAATGTAAACAGGGCTATTAGATGCTGCTCGCCAGACGACAGATTCGAAACTGCGATTCTTTTTGATCCTTTAACTGTGCAAAAACCAAGGTTCCCTCCCGGGTTCATGACAGTTCGCTTTCCCGACGGAAGCAGTTTGCTATCCAATATATGACGTAAAGCCAGCAACTTCTCATTGATTGGTAGAAGGGGGTCGATACGTTCTTCCCAATCATCCAAGAAGACGTTAAGTATTCTACGGACAGTCGGCGTTGTTTCATCTGGAAATTCAAGGAGCGTTTCGCCCACTGCAAGACCATTATCGGTCAAAGCAGCATATTTCCGCACAACACCATTGTACCTGGCTTGCAGCTCTGTTTTTTTCACTGTGTCTTTGGCGGCTAATAACGCCCGCGCGGCGAAGCTGACGTCAGCCCGCTGTGTAGCTTGCACCGAGTTTCGCCGGGCTTCGGTAACTTGCTGCCGAATTTGATCTATATATCGACGAATCGGGGATGCTTCACCGAGAGTAGTTGCGACTCCTCTCCGTTCGTTGGCCGCCGAGGACACCCGGCCGACCGCCGCTGACGTATAGAACACGTCTAATCTTTTAGTGTCAATCAGTATCGGGCTTATACCCTCGACAAAATTACTAATATCCCGATTTTGGCGGAGTTTCGATGTCGCGTTTGACTCGATTTTTATATCGAATCTTCGTTCCACCTGCACGGCCGACATTACTCGCCCCGATCTGTTATCTATCCAATTTCCATCTACAGTGGCCTGGATGAAACTTGGGAGTCTATTATCCTCAAGATCGATGTCCGCCTGATAAACAATTACAGAGTTTCCCGCATTGCGATGTTTTCCATATACGCTAAAATGGAGCTGTATTTCATCTAATCCGGAGCTTATGTCTCTACTGACTTTGAGGCTCGTGTTGTCCGACGCAGTCAGTATCACGCGCCTGAAGGGCAGCTGAATTAGTGCCCTAGCGTCAAGTTTCAACAGTGCGCGAATTAGCGTCAAAACATGAGTCTTTCCTG
This sequence comes from Rhodococcus sp. 114MFTsu3.1, assembly GCF_000383555.1. Lineage (NCBI taxonomy): Bacteria > Bacillati > Actinomycetota > Actinomycetes > Mycobacteriales > Nocardiaceae > Rhodococcus > Rhodococcus sp. 114MFTsu3.1. Next base: position 2,576 of record NZ_KB911570.1, read on the forward strand.
CGCCATTAGGCGCGGTCAGAATTGTTGGCTCAGTCAACCGGAGCGTCACCTGATGCTCCATGTAGCCGAACAGTCCGTCAACCCTAACTTCTTTTATTCGGCGCATGGCCTCATCATACACCGTTGATGCATTACAGAAGCGTGAGTTCGTAGCAATCGATATTCAGTAACCGAACCGTTCAAGATTGGCACACCGAATGGCCTCGATTGAGTGTCACATGCTATTTCCAGGCACTGAGACGAAGCGTATTACCAGCCTCCCTCTCCAACGACTTCAACCCCCGCTTTTCGAGGCTTTCGATGACCATCTGCTTGAGATTCATCTCCGCCGCCACCTGGGACAAGGTCCGCGGCTTCGCCCCGTCGATCCCGTACCGCCGGATCAACACCGATGCCTCCCGCACATCGATCGCAGCCATACACCGCAGAATCCCGTCCAGATGATCGGGCGTACCGTACTGCGCCTCCGACAGAATCTCCTTCACCGTCCGCGTCCTCGCCGCAGACACCGTCGTCGTCACCATCTTCGACTGCGGAATGACGATCGGCTCGATCGGCGTCGGCTCCACCGCCGGCTTCGGCATGATCGGCGCCGACTGATCCAACCAACTCGCCAACACCGCACCCGCATCAGCAAGCTCGACGTCCACGACCTCCTGCGCCACACCCGTCAACTCGTCCAGAAACGCCTCGTGCGCACCCAGCGACGGATCCTCGTTCGTCCCCGCCACGTACATGATCACGAACGCCGCAGGCCGACCATCAGGCTTGAGCCGCAGAATCCGCCCCATCCGCTGAATCATCTGCCGCTTCGACGAACTCGACGCGATGATTACCCCGACATCCACCGCCGGCACATCGATCCCCTCGTCCAGCACCCGCGGCGCCACCAGAGACGTCAGCTCACCACTACGGAACTGCTTCAGGATCCGCGTCCGACCCACCCGATCCAAATGACTCGAATACTGATGCGCCGCCACCCCACCAGCCTTGAGCACTTCCGCACCCTTCGCCGCAGACTCCTTCGTCTCCGAAAACACGATCGACCGCTCCGACTTCCCCAACCCCGGTGTGATCGCCGCCAACGCCTGCAACTTGCCCTCACAGTCCGCCAACAACGCCCGCCGCTTACTGAACGCCGACAGATACCGACTCGCCACCCGGCTCGCCGGCAGATGCCGCTCCTTGCTCAGATCCACCGCATTCTTCATGAACTCACCGAACGGCTCGGCAGCACAGCCATAGTCGTAGATCAACGTGTTACGCAGAGACTTCGCCTTCTCGTCCAAATCCTGAAACTTCGACGCCTCCCCCGCAGAGAACGGCACCGCCACCGTCATCACCCGCACCGGCGCCAGGATCCCGTCACGTCTCCCCCGCGCCGCATCACACCCCTTGACCAGATTCTCGAAATACGGCATCAGATGCGTGTCGACACCGTCGTCCTGACGCTCCAACGTCGCCGTCAACCCGAGCCGCTCCTCGAACCGGTTGATCAGCACCTTCGCGAACGAACCCGCCCCGTAGCGATGCACCTCGTCGGCCACGAGTAGGGCACCGGTCCGCGGCATCGGCGCACCCGGCCGGATCGCCGACTGAATCGTCGTGATCATCACGTCGTACAGACGGAACGTGTCGTTGTGCCCGTTCCCCCGCCGCCCGATCCGCACACTCGGCAACGCCTTCACCAACGCCGTGTACCACTGCTCGAGCAGATCGATACTCGGCACCACCACCAATACCTGACGACCACGACTCACCGAATCCAGCGTCGCCGCCAACCCCACATGCGTCTTCCCGGTACCGGTGACCGCCTCCACGATCGCGCGAAAACCCGACGACACCCACGCATCGAACGCTTCCTTCTGCCAGTCCCGCAACCCCTCGGACCGGTTGACCACCTGCGTCATAGCGTCAACCCCTGCGGCCGCACCCATTCCTCCACACCATCGCGTTTTCGTCTGACCAGCTTCCGAGTCACAACCAGGTCAGCCAACAACTGATCCGCCTTCGTCCCCGACAACCCCGTCACCCGCTGACACCGCTCCAACGTCAACGGCGCAGTCGGACGCGCCGCGGCAATCGCGATCTCCCGCGCCCCTGCCCACGACGCCACCGGCAACGCATCCAACTCGGCCTGCAGTGAGCGACTTCCGGACACCACGGCCGGCTCACTCTCCACACCCGATGTACGACGCCTGCGCGGCATCACGTCCGGCGTCGGAGCCGGCGGTCTCTTCTTCGACGCTCTCAGCGCATCGTCGCGAGACTTGATCTCCGCGAGAGCTTCTTGAACCGCCTCGGGCGTGACCTCGCAGTCCTCGACGGTTTGCGCGACAGAAAACTTGTTGCGCTTCTGCGAATACCGAATGGCCGCAATGAGATCCTCGCGCGGCATCGTCCGGACTGGCGTCGGTTCCGGCTCAACGGGCGCCTCGTCCTCGGCGTCCTCGAAGTGGTCCTCGGGTTCGTCCAGGTCCTCGGGCTCGTCGGTTGTTTCGATGACCTCGGGCAGTGGCGCGAGATCGACGTCGACTGTCCGAGACGGCGCGGGCTCTTCGACGATCGCGAGCTCGATCACCTCGTCGTCGGCGTCGGCATCGTCGGCGTCACGGACAAGCTCGATCGGCGACCACGATGACGGCCCGGCACCCTCGACGACTACCGCCACCTCGTCGGGCAGGACGCCGACCGAGTCGAGGATCTCGGTGATGGTGTCGAGCACCCGCTCTCGGTCGAGGGCGAAGTCCGACGCCCGCACACGATGGAACACCCATCCGTTGCGGCGCAGTTCGAACTCGCGCTCCATACGATCCATGAGCTCGTTTGTATCGACCTCGGTGTCGTCGTCGCATTCGATCGCCACGCGCACCGCAGCACCGGTGACGACGAGGTCGATCGTCATCTCGTTGACGTCGACACGGGGGTTGACGTGATACCCACGCTCACGCAGCGCGAGGAAGACCTGCTGCTCGAAGAGCGATCCGAAGTCCGGATGCCGGCTGTCCGCCGAGACCGACGACGGCATCGCGGGCACTGGAACCGTCGGTGACGCTTCGACGTAGGACAGCAGCGACCGTCGTAGATCCGTCGCCGACAGGCTGTCGGCCGTGACGGAGTGGAACAGCCACAGCTGGTCCCGCGCACGGGAGGCAGCGACGTTGAACCGGCGCTTGAAAAGGTCGGCGGTCATTGCGTTCGACGACGAGCCGGGTGCGACGACCATCGACAGGAACATCACGTCGCGCTCGTCGCCCTGGAAGTCAGGCGGCGTGCCTACGCGGATACGTCGCTCGTCGATCTGCTCGGACGGAACCCGCTCGAACAGCAGCGACCGGATCAGGTCCGCCTGCGCAGCGCTTTGCAGGACGGCGACGCCGAATGTCTTGTCGACGTAGTCGGGTTCTGCGAGACAGACAACGAGCTGGTCGACGAGTGCATGCGCCTCGGCCGGGTTCGTCAGCCGGGTGCTCGAGCCGGCCGTGGTGGCGTCGTCGACGAGGGTACTGCGCAGCGGTGCAAGCCGATCCGCTCCGAACTGCCGCACGGGCACGAGCGGCATGTCCCTGTAGAACTGCATCGACGACCACTCGATGATTTCCGGCATGGATCGGTAGTGCTCGCGCATGCGGACGACGTCGCCGAACCGTGCACGCAGCAACGTGAACAGACTCGACTTGGGCGTCAGCATCAAGCGGGTGCTGACCGGGACGTCCGAGAGCAAGTTGTCGAGCCGTTCCATCACGGATCGCAGCGTGTAGTTCTTGATGCCCGGAGGGGCGCACTGCTTGTCGTCACCGACGACGATGATCTTCGGCGCCAGCCACATCAGGAGCAGGCTGGTGACCTCGGACTGGCTTGCCTCGTCGACGATCACGACGTCGAACGCGTTCTGCTGCGGCGGAATCGACGACAGCACCTGCGCTATCGGCATGACCCACGCCGGCACCACCGTCTGCGCGTCCTGCATCGCCGCACGAGCCGCGACGCGATACCGCTGCGCGAGACTACTGGTGCCGAGCCCCGCGTTCGACATGTTCTCCTGATACGCGCGCAGCGCGGTGACCTCACGATTGGTCATGCGCTGCAAGCATTCCTGCCACGCCTGCTCAGCGGCGAGCTTGGCCGTGAGTGACGAAATTTCTGCGTCGAGGGTGTCGAGATCGTCGTCCAGATTGTCGTTCTCGTCGGGCTGCTGGCGGCCTTCCGCCCACTGCTTGGTCCACCGCCACGTCCACGCTGTGCCGAATGTTGTTGCCAGGGAAGCCCAGTCGGTGGCGCTATCCTCGGCCACCTCGCGTGCGAGATTCGGTGCCTGCTCGGCCAGAACGTCCAGAAGCCCAGCGTTCGCGACGGGCTGCAGATCGCTCGCGAGTCGCTCGTAGGTGTCGGCGTCGGCCGATCGCAGGGCCGCGACCAGGTAGTCGGAGTTCGGTACTTCTCGGGCCACGCGGTCTGCTACGTCGTTGAGCGATGCACGTGCCGCGGAGGCGTCGGAGCTGTCGGTGAGACCGGTGATCTCGTCGGCGACGGCGAGCGCGTCGGCGAGGGTTGTCACCTCCGGCACCGAGGCCAAGACGGCACCCAACGCTGCGACGAGCTCGTCGCGAGCGATCACGACGCTGCCGGTGGCGACGACCTGATTCCAAACCATACTGAGCGTGTCGACGCGCATACGACGACCGTCGACCCCGGTACTGGGTAGTTCGATACCGATCGTGCGCAACAGGGTTTGCCGCATCTTCGACGGCGACGAGCGATCGCAGGTGTTCGGCGACCAACCGCATGCCAGTTGCGTCGTCAGCATCGACGCCGTCGACACTGGCTCGCGCGTCGAGCTGATCCACCGCCCTGCGTGCGTCGAGACCTGCCTGACCGGTCTCGTTGCGCCGCGCCAACGCGTCGAACGCGTTGAGTGCCTGACGCGACGTGATGTCCGTCGTGACCTGATGCGACCCGACGGACGCGTCGGCGCTGACGGCGACAGACAGCATCGCCGAGACAATCTGGGCGCGGGACCAGGCGGGCACGAGCGAGCCGGCGAGGATGCGGTCGGCGAGAGTTCGATAAGCCGGGCCGAAGCTTTCGACGGCCCGCGCACGATCGGCGAGGGCCTGCGCGGACGGGCGGACGTAGTGGAGCTGGGTCTGGTCGACGTCGTCGAGGGTCGGGAGCAGCCTGGGTGAGCTGTGGGCTCGTGCGCAGAGTGTGCGCACGTCGTCGATCGACGGCACAGCCGGGTTCGGTGCACCTCCCCGAAACAGCGATGCGAACGCTCCGTCGTCGAAAGGCGGGTGCTCGGCGTGCAGCGGGCCGGGGATCCAGCCCAGGTCCGGCTGCTGGGTGTTGAGCTTGCCGACGATCGTCGCGAGCGTGCCCGAGTAGGTGGGCGACGGCGTGTGGATCTCGGCTTCGGACGATCGGGTAACGCGCATCTGCTCTTTGAGCTTGTGGCGTTGCTCCTTGGCGCTGTAGCGCTTGTTTTCGAGTGCCTTGATCATTTTGGCGGACTTGGCGGCGTCGAATGCGGCTTTGCGGTTTGCGATGGTCGAGACGCTTTGGTCGAGCTCGGCCGATCCCCCGCGCGCCATATCGGTGACGGAGACGCAGAGGTCCTGCAGCTCGGCGGGCAGTTTGTCCTTCAGTACGCGGAGCGCCTGCGCCTTTTCGCTGGTCACAAGGATCCGCTGGCCCTGAGCCATCAACGCGGACATCAGGTTTGCGATGGTGTGGGTCTTGCCGGTGCCGGGAGGGCCTTCGACGACGACGCCGGTGTCGTTCATGACGCGGTTGTAGATTCCGGCCTGGGCGCGGTTCGCAGGCAGCGGGAACAGAGGTTCGGCACTGGGTGTGTCGCTGATGTTGGCGGCGAGCCAGTCTGCGCGTGCGCTCTCGTCGTGGCCTTCGACCAAGTGGGCGAGCCCGACAGGCACAGGGGCGCCGTTGTCGAGCGCTGCGAGCATGGCGTCGTAGTAGGACACGAGCGCGTAGGAGCCACGCTTACGCAGAACCAGAGCCGGTGACATGCGCAGGGTGTCTGCGGTGGAGGCATGAATGCTGGCGGGCTTGTCGTGATCGGCGATGACGGTCAGCGGCTGCGTCAGCGCCGAGGTGGCCCACTGGCCGAGCAACCGCGGAATGTCCGACGACAGCGACGACGAGACAAGCTCGGACAGGCTTCGGTGCAGGGACTTCGAGCCGGCGCGGTCGAAGCCCTTCAGATCCAGCAGGACCTGCACGTCTTCGAGGCGCGGCGTGCTTGCGGGTGCGACGGTGACGAGGAGATCTCCCGTCGAGTCTTCGCGCGTGATGCTGGCCTGCTGGGTGACGAGGTGTGTGGCAATCTGTTGGCCACCGACAGTGGCGTTCAGGTACCCGGAGGCGATGACGAGTTCGAGGGACTCGGGCTGGGTGCCGAGGTCGTGGAGCATGAGGTCGACGGATCGGAACAGCTCGGCGAACGGGCGGCGTGTGGCGTCTTCGAGAGCCCAGCCACTCCAATCTTGAAGCCATTCGTGGGCCTCGGTGGGTGCGTGGGCTTTGACGGTGGGCGGGGTGGTGGTCTCATCGATCCACGGCTCGAGTTCCGCAGGAAGGCCCGGTGGCTGCTCGACGCTGGTGCGGGGAATGCGAACCGCAACGTCACTCGGTGCGACATCGGTATTGACGTCGAGTGGGCGTGCATCGTCGAACAGCCACTCGACCCGGGCGTCGACGCCGTACTCTCGAATCGGCTTCGACTGGGCACCCACCGTCTCGCGCAGGAACTCAAGCAAACGGCGTACGCGATCGCGTAGCTCGCCGTCATCGACTGCCGACATTCAGACCCTCACATTTCACCCTTACTTGAACAGGACTCAACTTATAGGGAGTGGGTGACAAGTTCCGAGTGTTTGGTCGAGGGGTTCGGCACGGCTTCACTGGGCAAAACGTCTCTATCTGCAGCGTTGACCGTTAGCGGGTCACTGCTGGGACACCCAACGCGGCTCAACGGAACGAAAAGTTCATCTACTTGAATGAATTTGACCGATAGTCTCACTCTCACGGCCTTCTACGTTGGGCGAGGCAACAGTGGGTGTCTATAGTTCAAGCCCAGCCACCATCGACGGCTTTCCACGCGTGGCACACACTAGGTTGAACACATGTTCGTCGGTCGGCAGCAAGGCGCTTTACCTGTTGAGGCGCTTAGTTGTCCTGGTTTTACGCGGAGCGCCAATGCGATTCAATCCACCTCCCAACTGGCCCCCGCCCCCTCAAGGCTGGGTACCACCAGACGGGTGGGCTCCCGACCCGGAGTGGCCTGATCCTCCCGCCGATTGGCAGGTATGGCTGGCCGATGACCCGAGGCCCGGCCTTGCCCGACGAGCGACGTCCAGATTTGTCGCCCACCCATTATGGACCTCGCTGGGCGCGGTCATCGGTGTTGTCGGCGTCGTGATTTCGGGTGTGCAGATTATCCAATCCATGGACACTCCCCCGCCGGATCTTGAGGTAGCGCTTCTGTCAACCACAGGATCGCAAGTGATCACCGGAACGATCATCGATTCAACTGGAAGCTATCCAGACGAACCTACAGACGTGGGTGTTACGCCCATTGACGTAACGGTCAGAAACAGCGGTGGCGAACCATCACTCATTTCACAGATCAATGCTGAGGTTCTATTTGCAGAGACATTATCGGACTGCACTTTCGGCGGTGCCGGGCCGGCGCTTGTTTCGGCGAACTACTCAGTGAAGCTCCCAACGGACGCTAACACCGGAGGCACTCGACTCGGCACCACATCAACCGAGACAAGATTCGAAGTCAAAGCCGGCGCTGTCGACCGCATGGTTGTCACCATTGGACCGGAAAAGCAGCAGGCGTCGGGTAGCTATCCGGTTGTCGTGGCCGTCCGCCTCAGTCTGGTCCACGACAACAATGAGACGCTTGACGCCGGGGCTGTATCGATTGTCAGCACGTTGGATAACGCTGAAAAACAGGTGCAGGGCAAACTAGATCCTGATTGCGCCGCGAAGAATCTTCAAGTACTCGACAAGCTGTTCGCAGTGCAATCAATTCGGTCCAACGAACTCGAGCGTCTACGCGCTGCGTACGCCCGCAGCGCGGAATGACCCGGGCTAGACGATCTAGCTATGTCCGGCGAGATATGAACATAGAGTGATCCGTCCTCGCGGTCCAACGCCTAGCGAACGCCCCAGACACCCGAAGAGACTAACTCGTCGTCACATATCGTCGATTCACTGCTCACCACGGACCCGCACAAACGGTCCATCGTCACGCCACGGTGAAGATTTTCTCTCGGTGCCAAACCAAGTACGTACTGTCAGGCCTGACCGCGCTTTCCGCAAGGACGAGTCGCTCGTGCAGTGGCGGCTTGCCCAGTGCTCTCCGAAGGGGCGGCGACTTGTCCATGTCGCCTTCGATGCCCGGCGCGTAGCTTAGGCTCAGGTCCTGGTTGACAGTAATCAGCCCCGTGTCGAAGGCAACATCGTGGGTCGGACAGGCTGTTAACCCGTTCTTGTGATCCACCCGCTCCCGGTCTGTGCTGTCTCGCCACGGCTTGATATGGCTTGCCAACAGCATTCGCGGCCGTCTACGGCCACCAATTATTCCGCTCAACCCACAGAACACGCACCTGTGCTGGTGATTGTTCAAGACATTTTGAGCGAAGCGATGCTGCCCGACCCGAACGGTAGCGACAAGAAGTCGCTCGGTGATTTCGATCGGCACATCCGCGCGCTCGCGCTCCCACTTCTCGAGCTTGGATTCGAGCGACCTTTCGATTTCGCTTGCATCCAACTCGTACTGGCCTTCCAGTTCGATTCGAGCGGCGCCTTCGATTCCCAGAAAATCCGGTAGCTCATCGGGTCCGATACCGAGAGTGCGTGCCATGTCCAGGGTGCGCAGATATACGCCCTGGAGCAGTTCGACATCTCCCAGCCGAGCGGCAACCGCCAATTCGAATCTGCCGCCGTTGCTGCGCGTTCCGTCCAGATTTGCCATCTTGGCCAAGATAGACGTCGGCGGACGCTTGAACAGGCGCGCAAGGTGCTGCACCGGAAACTCGGCACGATGTGCAGAGCCACTGCCGTACTTACTGTGGTCCATCAAGAGTGAGGCGCAGTGTGAGAGAACAACTTCGCAGGGGACGAAGTTCGCCTGCCGCTTGCCTGCAGGCGGGGTCTGACGAGCAAGCACCGACAACCATTGGTGGCGAAGTTGGTCCGGCGTCGGGTCGATAAAAGCCGAGACGCCGACGCCCATAAGCTCTTCAGCCATTCATCCCCTCTCTCGCTTCGTGCACCGCTCGCCGCCGAGTGATCGGCCCAGGGATTTCGGACAGTGGACCCGCTTAGAATAGGGATCTACTGAAATGAGTCCGACCAGCATGAGCAGATCACGTCGATCCTTCTCGGCAGAGTTCAAGGACGAACTGTGTCGAGAGGTGATCGATTCATCGAAACCGGTCAGTGAAGTCGCCAAGGCCTACGGGGTCGGTGACGACAGTTTGAGGCGGTGGCTGGCCAAGTACCGTGAGACTCACGGCGGCGGCCCGGAGAGCGAACTGACTTCGACCGAGCGTGCCCGGCTGACGCAGCTCGAACGCGAGAACCGGGAACTGCGGGCCGAGGCAGCGTT
>NZ_KB911571.1:0-9872 GCF_000383555.1 Rhodococcus sp. 114MFTsu3.1
ACCATATGCGACGGCAACACACCCGCCACGAACTCCCGCAAACCCTCCACATCCACAACCGCACCCACCACCGGCAACACATACGACACCAACACCGTCGCACCAGACGGACCATCCACACCCACCGTCGTCACGAAATCCACATCACCATGACCCACCACCACCGAATCGATCTCACCCAACTCGATCCGGAAACCACGCACCTTCACCTGAAAATCACTACGACCCACATACTCCAACACACCCGAACCGGACCACCGCACCACATCACCCGTGCGATACATCCGCACACCACCACCGAACGGCGCCGCAACGAACCGCTCCGCCGTCAACGAAAAACGATCATGATAACCACGAGCCACACCAGGACCCGACAAATACAACTCACCCACCACACCCACCGGAACAGGCCGCAGCATGGAGTCGAGAACGACAACCGAGAATCCGCGCACCGGTGAGCCGATATCGATGGGTGCACCTGGACGCATGGGTGTACCGAGCGACGCGAACACGGTCGCTTCCGTCGGTCCGTAGGCATTGAACAGATCGCGGCCCGGGGCCCACCGTTCCACCAACTCGGAACCGGCGGCGTCGCCGCCCGTCACCACGACCTGCAGATCGTCCAGACCCGATGGATCAACCGACGCCAACGCAGCAGGAGTCACGAACGCATGGGTCACCGATTTCTCGGCCAGCACCGCTGCGAGCTCGACGCCGCCGTAGACGTCGGTCGGCGCGATGACCATGGTTGCGCCGCCACAGAACGCCAACACCATCTCGAGCACCGACGCATCGAAGCTCGTCGACGCGAAGGCGAGCACACGCGAGTCGGTGGTGACCCGGAAGCGGGTCCGCTCCTCCTCGGCGAGATCGGCGATACCGCGGTGCGTGACCACCACGCCCTTCGGCACACCTGTCGATCCCGAGGTGTAGATCAGATACGCCGCATCGTCCAGCGACGGAACTGCCCGGCTGTCCGGCCGTCGACCGTCGACTGCCACAGAAGTCGACTCGGATGCAGACCAGTCGATCTCGTCGAGGACGATCCAGTCGACCTCCCGCCCCGCTTCGGTCAGCACGTCGGTGTACCGAGCCACCGAGATACCCACCGGTGCCGAGGAGTCGGTCAACATGTGTTCGATGCGATCCTGCGGATACGACGGATCGACGGGGAGAAACGCTCCGCCGGCCTTCGCCACAGCCCATACCGAGACGACGTACTCGATGGAACGCTGCAGTCCCACCGCCACATAGGTGCCCGGGCGGACACCGCGCGAGCGCAGCACGTCGGCAACTCGCGAGGATCGCGCGTCCAGTTCCTGATACGTCACGGATTCGTTGCCCGCGACCACGGCGATCGCGTCGACACCGCCGGTGCCGACGGCTGTGTTCACGGCGTCGGCGAAGACGTCGGACAACAGTCGTCCGGCAACGGATTGCGCGCCGTGTACCGGGATCAAAAGGTCACGCTCGGACTCGGACAACAGTTGCAGCTGCCCGACAGGTAGTTCCGGCTGGGTCGCGAACGCGTCCAGGACGGCCACGATCCTGCCGAGAATGGTCTCCACGGCATCCTGCTCGAACACCTCGGGCAGGTACTTCGCTTCGACGTGCAGTCGATCGTCGGCCATCGCGACCAACGTGAGCGGATACTGCGCGGTGTCGCTGCCGTCGACGATTCCCGACACACGCAGCCCTGCGATGTCGGTCTCGTCGGACAGTCCACCGCGGTCGACGGGGTACGACTCGAACACCGTCAGTGTGTCGAAGGCGACCACTGGACCGACGGCCCGCTGGATCTCGGTGAGACCGAGGTAGTGGTGGTCGAGCAGACCTGCCTGCTCGTTCTGCAGGCGGATGACGAACTCGCTCAACGACTCCCGCGGATCGAGCGTCACTCGAACCGGGAGAGTGTTGATGAACAGGCCGATCATCGATTCGATGTCGTTGATCTCCGGCGGCCGCCCGGACACGGTCGCGCCGAACAGGACGTCGGTGCGTCCGGTCAGCGTCGCGAGCACTGTGCCCCACGCTGCCTGTACCAGGGTGTTGATCGTGACACCACGGTCCCGAGCGAACACGCGGAGCGCAGTGGTGTCCGCCGCGTCGAACGACGTCAGCGCACGACCGGCTCGGGTCGATTCCTGTCGCCGGCTCTCGACCGGGGTCAGGAGAGTCGGCTCGGACAGTCCCTCGAGCGCCGAGATCCAGGCCTGACGACCGGCTTCGCCGTCGCGCCTGTTCATCCACGCCAGATAATCGCGGTAAGCGGGCACCCGAGGGAGCACCGCGTCGTCGCCGTCCGTCGCGTACAGAGTCAGCAGCTCGCGGATGACGAGCGGCGTCGACCAACCGTCGATCAGGATGTGGTGGTTGGTCAGCACGAGTCGCCACTGTCCTTCGGCGACCTGGACGAACGTGAACCGCAGCAGCGGTGCGTCGGCCATGTTGAATCGGGTTGCGCGGTCGGCGGCGAGGATGCGATCGAGCTCGGCGTCCTTGCCCTCTGCCGGCACGTCCCGCAGGTCGATGTCCGACCACGGAACGTCGACGCTTCGCTGAACGACCTGCAGGGCGTTGCCGTCGAGGTCGTGAACGAAGGCCGACCTGAGGTTGGCATGGCGATCGAGCAGAACCTGAGCGGACCGATGCAACCGGTCCGCATCGACCGAGCCGCCGAGTTCGATGACGAGTTGGACGATGTAGGCGTCGACCGTCTGATCGGACAGCTCGGCATGGAAGAGCATGCCCGATTGCAACGGAGACATCGACCAGATGTCGGTCAACGTCGGATACCGCTTCTCGATGTCGACGATCGAACTCTGCGGCAGCGCAACGAGATCGAGGTCCGACGGGGTGAACCCACCAGCGCCTGCACTGCGCGCGTGCCGGGCGATGCTCGTCAGAGCGTTCACCCACAGGGTCGTCAACTGTTCGACGTCGTCTCGTTCGAGCACTCCCGATGGGTACGCGAACGTGGCGCGGAGGGCGTCACCGCGCTCTCCGCTGGTGGTGACTGCGTTGATGTCCAAGGCGGCCGAGACCGGTAGATCCTGGTTCTGGACATCGCCGATTCTGTCGTCCTCGACCGGGAGCCAGCCCACGCCGCGAAGATTCTCGGGAATTCCCGCGCCGTACCGTCCGAGATAGTTGAAGCTGATCTGCGGCGACGTCAAGGGTGCCAGTACGTTTCGCGACTCGTCGTCCAGGTAGCGGAGCATACCGAAGCCGATGCCGTGGTCCGGAATTCCGAGAAGTCGTTCCTTCACGGATTTGATCAACGCGCCGGCCGACGAACCGCCGCTCATCGCGTCGTCGACATCGATGCCGCGCAGATCGATTCGAACCGGATAGATGGTGGTGAACCATCCGACGGTACGAGACAGGTCCGCGCCGGGGACGATGTGGTCCTCGCGTCCGTGGGCCTCGAGCGAGACGAGCGAATCCTGGGTCTCGATACCTCGTGCACGTCGCCACGCGCCGACGGCCAGCGCGAGACCGGCCATCAAACCATCGTTGACGCTGCCGTGGAACACTTCCGGAACGGATGTCAGCAATGCCTCGGTCACGTCGGCCGACAGCTCGACCTCGACGTGATCGACCGTGGCGTACACGTCGATTTCCGGGTCGAGCGCTCGCGAACCGACCAGCGGATCGTCCCCGGACAGTGTGTCCTTCCACAACGCCAGCTCGCCCCGGCGGGACTCCGCCGCGTCGGCGAGACCGTGAGCCCAACGCCGCATCGACGTACCGACGGGAAGCAGGCTTATCGCCTCACCGGCCTCGAGCTGTGCCCATGCCGTGGCGAGGTCGGGAACCAATACACGCCACGACACGCCGTCGACGACGAGGTGATGCGCGACGATCAACAGTCGTCCGGACTTGTCGGCGGCTTCGAACCAGACGAACTGGATCATGGAGCCGCTCGCCGGGGCCAGACGTGCTGCTGCGCGGTCGAGCTCGGCCGAGGCGACCGAGGAGAACTCGTCACCGGTGCTCGAGCCGACCGAGACATGGTGCACCACCGCGGCAGCCGCGACGGAGCCGATGGGCTGCACGTCCATGCTCCAGTGCTCGTCCTCGTGACGAAGGCGCGCACGCAGCATGTCGTGATGATCGAGCACCGACTGTACGGTCGCTTCCAGTGCGGATCGATCGATGTCGTCCGGCAAGGTCAGCAGCGCTGTCTGTGTGTGGCGGTCGAACACGTGCGTCCGGTCGATCATCCACTGGGTGATGGGCGTGAGCGGCACGTCACCCACGCCGCCGCCCGGAAGTTCTTCCAGCACCGTGACCGAGTCGCCGTCCGCGGACGACGCGACCTCGGCGAGTGCGGCAACCGTCTTGCGTTCGAACACATCCCGCGGCGACAGGACGAGGCCTGCTGCCTTGGCCCGCGACACCAACTGGATGGACATGATGCTGTCTCCGCCGAGAGCGAAGAACGAATCGTCGACACCGACCTGCTCGAGGCCGAGAACTTCGGCGAAGAGTCCAGCCATCAGCTTCTCGATCGCGGTGTCCGCCGCTCGGCCGATGTCGGCCGGACCGTCGAACGTGGGCTCGGGAAGCGCACGGCGGTCGAGTTTGCCCGCAGGGGTCAGCGGAATCGACTCCAGCCGAACGAACGCGGTGGGGACCATGTGGGCGGGCAACACCGCGGCGACGTGCTCGCGCAGGATCGCCGCATCGACAGTCGGCGACGCGGACTCCGCGGCGACGAACCAGGTCACCAGGATGGTGTTGCCGGCCGGTCCCTTGACGCCGGCTGTCGTCGCGAAGTCGACACCGTCGTGCGCACCGACTGCCGCGTCGATCTCGCCGAGTTCGATGCGGAAACCGCGCACCTTGACCTGCGAGTCACTGCGACCGACGAACTCCAGTGCACCGGCCCGGTTCCAGCGAACGACGTCGCCGGTCCGATACATCCGGCTCCCCGGTTCACCGTAGGGATCCGCCACGAAGCGCTCGGCCGTCAGCGGAAGTCGACCGTGGTAACCGCGGGCGAGAGCCGGACCGGCAAGATACAGCTCACCCGGTACACCGACAGGCACCGGCCGCAAACGAGAATCGAGTACGACCTCGGCGAAACCGATTGTCGGAGAACCGATGTCCACGACGCCGCCGGGGGCGAGCTCGTTGCTGATCGACGAGAAGATGGTGGCCTCGGTCGGTCCGTACGCGTTGAACATCTTCCGGCCGGGCGCCCACCTGGACACCAACTCCGGCGGGCATGCGTCGCCGCCGGTTGCGATGACGCGCAGTTCCGGCAACTCCGTGTGGTCGACCGTTGCCAGCGCCGCAGGAGTGACGAAGGCATGGGTCACGTGCTTGTCGCGCATCAAGTTCGACAGGTCCGGGCCGCCGTACATCCCGGACGGTGCGATCACCATTGTCGCGCCGGCACCGAACGCAAGTACGAACTCCAGGACGGACGCATCGAAACTGGGTGAGGCGAACGCCAACGTACGCGATCCCGGCTCCACCTCGAACCGTGAACGTTCTTCCGCGGCGAGGTTGGCCAGACCGCGGTGGGTCACCACCACGCCCTTGGGCACACCTGTCGACCCTGAGGTGTAGATCAGATACGCAGCGTCGTCGATTCGCAGCGGCTCCACACGCTCGGCGTCGGTGATCGCTGAGGTCGAGAACGTGGACGTCACGTGCTGGAAGCGCGGGTCGTCGAGAACCACCCAGACGACACGGTCGGACAACGCCGCCAGTGCGGAGTTGTCGGCGAGCGTCGTCAGTCCCAGCGCAGCACCCGAATCGGTGATCATGTGCGTGATTCGGTCTGCTGGGTACGTCGGGTCGACAGGCAGGAACGCCGCTCCGGCCTTCGCCGTGGCCCAGATGGCGACGATGGAGTCGACGCCACGCGGAAGTGCGAGCGCAACCACGTCACCGGGGCCGACACCGTGGTCGACGATCAGACGAGCCAGTCGGGAGGACCGAGCGTCCAACTCCCCGTACGTCATGACCCCGTTGTCGACATCGAGCGCATGGGCCGACTCGCCTGCGGACGCGACGGAGTCCGCCAGCAGTTCGGGCAACAGCCGAGGTGGCATCGGCGTGGCGCCGCGAACGGGCGTCAGCGCGTCGAGTTCGTCCGCGGACAGTATGTCGATGTCGCCGACGGCAACGCCGGAGTCCGAGGTGACCGCGTCCACGATTCGAACGAATCGGTGCGCGAACGTGTCGACGGTGGCAGCGTCGAACAGGTCGGTGGCGTACCGGAAGGAGGCCTCGATACCGGCAGCCTGTCCGGACGCGTCGAAGCGCTCGGACACGGTCAGTTGCAGATCGAAATTGGCGATGTCGTTCGCCAGATCCATTGCCTCGACGTTCAACCCGGGCAAAGTGATGTTCGGGCGATCCGTGTGCTGGAATTCCAGCATCACCTGGAACAGCGGGGTATGCGAGGTGGACCGGACGGGATCGAGCGCATCGACGACGCGCTCGAACGGAATGTCCGAGTGAGTGAACGCCGCGAGGTCGGTGGCCCTGACATCGGCCAGCAGGTCGCGGAAGGACCGCGCGGCGTCGATCTCGGTCCGCAGAACGAGTGTGTTGACGAACATTCCGACGAGATCGTCGAGTGCGGCGTCACCGCGACCGGCGATCGGTGTACCGACCGAGATGTCCGACGACGCGGACAGGCCGGACAGAAGCACCGCGAGCGACGCGTGAACGATCATGAACACGCTGGAATCGCGCAGCGTGGCCAGCTCCGTCATCCGTGCGTGGACCTGGGAGTCGATCGAGAACTCCACTGCCGCACCGCGGAAGGACGATTCGGCCGGACGCGGACGGTCCGACGGGAGGTCCAGAACATCCGGGGCTCCGGACAAGGTGTCCACCCAGAAGCCGAGTTGCTTGTTCATCACGGAATCGGTGTCCGATTCCTCACCCAGGAAGGCGCGCTGCCACAGCGAGTAATCCGCGTACTGCACAGGCAGAGCCGACGTCGTCGGCGCCTCGCCCTGGGTACGCGCGCTGTAGGCGACGATCAGATCCCGAGCGAGCGGACCGGTCGAGAATCCGTCGGAGGAGATGTGGTGCACGACGAACGCGAGCACGTGATCCTCCGGTCCGACCTCGATCAGTCGAGCTCGGACGGGGACACTGCTGGCAACGTCGAATCCTTCGGATGCGACCTCGGTGACGAGGCGAAGGACATCGTCCTCGGACTCGGCCGGGATCGGAGTCAGATCGGGCAGCGCCTGGTGCGATTCCAGAATCGACTGGACGGGACCGTCGTCGGTCAGAGGGAAGACGGTCCGCAAGGCCTCGTGGCGGTCGACGACGTCACCCAGTGCACTGCGCAGTGCGGTGGTATCGAGCCGGCCGGTCAGCCTCATCGCGAAGGCCACGTTGTACGCAGCCGACGATGTGTCGTACTGGTTGATGAACCACATACGCTGCTGTGCAAGAGAAACCGGGATGGACGCCGGTCGCTCCACTGGAACCAGTGCCGGCTTCGGGTCGGTCCGGTAGCCCTGCGATTCGACGGCCGCAGCCAGCGAACGCACGGTCGGCGAGTCGAACAGATCGCGAACGGTCAGGCTCGATCCGAGAGCCGAGTTGATGCGCGCCACGGCTCGCATCGCGACGAGAGAGTTGCCACCGACGGCGAAGAAGTTCTGGGTGACGCCGATGGGTTCTCCGCCCAGAAGCGCGACGAACTCTCCGACGATGATCTCCTCGACCGGATTCGACGGTGCGACGATCTCGTCGTCGGTCAGCGTGAACACCGGGTCCGGCAAGGCTTTCCGGTCGAGCTTTCCGCTGGAGTTCAGCGGGAACTCGGCCAGTTCGACCACGAGCGACGGCACCATGTACGCCGGAAGGGACTCGCCGACGGCGCGTGCCAACTCGGCTGCGTCGACGGTTGCTCCCCGCACGGGCACGACGTAGGCCACCAGAGCCTCGCCCGTGGAGACGGTGCGGTGCACGACGGCCACGGCGCGCGCGACGGATGGGTGGCGAAGCAGCGCCGATTCTACTTCCGGCAACTCGATTCGCAGTCCGCGGAGTTTCACCTGGAAGTCGGTTCGGCCGATGTACTCGAGGTTGCCGTCGGCGCGCCACCGCACGAGATCGCCTGTGCGGTAGAGACGTTCGCCCGGTTCACCGTACGGATCGGCGACGAAGCGATCGGCTGTCAGATCACCGCGACCGACGTAACCACGTGCGAGTTGGACACCTGCCAGGTAGAGCTCACCCGGTGCACCGATCGGCGCAGGCTTCAACGACGCGTCGAGGACGTAGGTGCGCGTGTTCCACACCGGAGCACCGATCGGAATCGACACCGGATCCGACGAGACGCACTGGTACGACGTCACGTCGACCGCTGCTTCGGTGGGACCGTACAGGTTGTGCAACTGCGCATCCGAGAAGGCAGCGAATGCCTCCACCGTCGCAGGTGGCAAAGCCTCGCCGCTGCAGAACACCAAGCGCAGCGACTCGCAGTCCTCGGCGTGCGCACCGTCGACGAAAACGGCGAGCATGGACGGCACGAAGTGAAGGGTGGTGATCCTCTCACGCAGAATCACCCGCGACAGATACTCCGGATCACGGTGACCGTCGGGAGCTGCGATGACCAGTTTGGCGCCGACCTGCAAGGGCCAGAAGAACTCCCACACCGAGACGTCGAAGCTCGCCGGAGTCTTCTGCAGGACGTTGTCCGACGGCTCGAGCCGGTACCGGTCCTGCATCCACAGCAGCCGGTTGACGATGGCCTCGTGCGAGACGGCCACGCCCTTCGGCCGCCCCGTCGAACCGGAGGTGTAGATGACGTAGGCGGTGTTCGCGCCAGTGATGTCGCCGAGACGCTCCGACGAGCCCAGCGGAGTCGTCGCCCTGTCCGAGACATCGATCAGGTCGACGGCGAGGACCGGAGTGGCCACCGACACGTCGATCCAGTCCCTGCTCGTCGTCAGGATGCAGACGGGCTGCGCGCTGTCGATGACGTACGCGGATCGGTCCACGGGATGGTCCGGGTCGATCGGTACGTAGGCGCCGCCGGCTTTCATGATGGCGTACATGCCGACCAGCAGATCGGTGGACCGTCGAATCGCCAGTCCTACATGCGATTCCGGTCCGACTCCCAGCGACACCAGGTGACGTGCGAGCTGGTTGGCACGCTCGTCCAGCTCGCGGTACGTCACGTGCTCGTCGTCGAACACCAGCGCGATCGAGTACGGGCTTCGCGCGACCTGCAGGTCGAACAAGCTGCCGAGCGTCGGGTCCGATCCGACCTGGGGAGGGAGCCGGTGCTCGGTGGAGTTCCATACGGCGAGCACGGTGTCACGCTCGGACACCGACAGGATGTCGAGATCCCGAAGCGGCGCCTGCGGCGCACGGGTGATCGACTCGAGCAACCGGAGAAAACGATCGACGAAACGCTCGATGGTGTCTGGGTCGAACAGGGCGGTGGAGTACGTGAACGCCGCACTCGACGTGCCGCTCTCCCCCGCTGCTTCGTCGATCCGAAGCTGGAGATCGAACTTGGTGGTGTCGGTGTCGATTTCCTCGATGTTCACCGTCAGATCGGGTAGCTCGAGGTGCGCCCGCTGATTGTTCTGGAACTCCAACAACACCTGGAACAACGGAGAATGATCCGTCGACCGCGACGGCGCGAACTCGTCCACCAACCGCTCGAACGGCACATCGGTGTTGTCGAACGCAGCCAGATCCGCTGCCCGCGTCGCCGCCAACAACTCCACGAACGACAGGTGCGCCGACACCTCCGTCCGCAACACCAACGTCCCCACGAACATACCGACCAACGCATCCAACCCGGCCTCACCACGACCCGCGATCGGCGTACCCACCACGATGTCCTCGGTACCACTCAACCTGGCCAACAG
>NZ_KB911572.1:0-7425 GCF_000383555.1 Rhodococcus sp. 114MFTsu3.1
CCCCCGGGTCATTCCGCAGGCTCCACTCCCGCCTCCCCCGGGTCATTCCGCAGGCTCCACTCCCGCCCCACTAGCATGAGCTCATGGCAGTACTGACGGAATCCGACGTTCGAAGCGCGCTCTCGAAAGTCATCGATCCGGAAATTCGCAAACCCATCACCGACCTGGGAATGGTCAAGGGTGTCACCATCGGCGACGGAGGATCCGTCGACGTCGGGATCTACCTCACCACTGCCGGTTGCCCGATGAAAACGGAGATCAGCGACCGCGTCACCAAAGCCGTCGCCGATGTCGCGGGAGTCGGCACCATCACCGTCGAACTCGACGTCATGAACGACGAGCAGCGCACCGAACTCCGCAAGTCTCTACGCGGCGATTCCGCGGAACCGATCATCCCGTTCGCTCAACCCGGCTCGCTGACGCGTGTGTACGCCGTCGCGTCGGGCAAGGGCGGCGTCGGGAAGTCGTCGGTGACGGTCAACCTCGCCGCATCGCTGGCCAAGCGTGGTCTGTCGGTGGGTGTGCTCGACGCCGACATCTACGGTCACTCGGTCCCCCGCATGCTGGGCAACGACGCCAAACCCACTCAAGTGGAGAAGATGATCATGCCGCCGCAGGCACACGGCGTGAAGTTCATCTCCATCGCGCAGTTCACCTCGGGCAACACGCCCGTCGTGTGGCGTGGACCGATGCTGCACCGCGCGTTGCAGCAGTTCCTCGCGGACGTGTTCTGGGGCGACCTCGACGTGCTGCTCCTCGACCTTCCGCCCGGCACCGGAGACATCGCCATCTCCGTGGCTCAGTTGATTCCCGGCGCCGAGATCCTCGTCGTGACGACGCCGCAGCAGGCTGCCGCCGAGGTCGCCGAACGCGCAGGCGCCATCGCTCTGCAGACCCGTCAGCGCATCGCCGGAGTCGTGGAGAACATGTCCTGGCTCGAGCTGCCCGACGGCACCCGCATGGACATTTTCGGATCCGGCGGCGGCCAGGATGTCTCGGATCGGCTGACCAAAGCCGTGGGCGCGAAAGTGCCTCTGCTGGGCCAGATTCCACTCGACACTGCAGTCCGTGAGGGTGGCGACGCCGGCACTCCGATCGTGTTGGCGCAGCCCGAGACTCCGGCCGCGCAGGCGTTGGAAGCGGTGGCCAAGCAACTCGCAGTGCGGGAGCGCGGGCTCGTCGGAATGTCGCTGAGCATCGACACCACCCGAAGGGCCTGATACCACCCGAATGCACACCTGTCGAGGGTTGGAGTCTTAGAATTCGCCAAGTCTTACACTTTGGTGAGAATCCTTTTCTTCGATAGAGAGTGGCCTGCATGAAGAAGCCGCAATCGAGTCGGACGGTACTGGTACCGATCGTGCTCGCCCTTTTCGTGACCCTGGTGGGGTCGCTGTTCGGTCCGGCCCTGGCGTCGGCGCAGCAGCCACCGCCGTCCGGACAGAACTACTCCATCGCCACCGATACCACGTTCGCTCCCTTCGAGTTCCAGGACGAGCAGGGCAAACTCGTCGGAATCGACATGGACCTCCTGGCAGCGATTGCCGCGGACCAGGGCTTCACCTACAACGTGGAGCAGGTCGGCTTCGACACCGCCCTGCAAGGCGTCACGAGCGGTCAGTTCAACGGAATGATCGCCGGAATGTCCATCACCGACGCACGAAAGGCGACGTTCGACTTCTCGGACCCGTACTTCGATTCAGGTGTCCAGATGGCAATTCTGGAGTCCAACAACGACATCGAGAGCTACGAAGACCTGCGCGGGAAGTCCGTCGCCGTCAAGAACGGCACCGAGGGCGCGACGTTCGCGGACTCCATCGCAGACCAGTACGGCTTCACGATCCGTAGTTTCGACGACTCGGCGACGATGTTCGAGGAAGTGCGTACCGGCAACTCCGCCGCCGCTTTCGAGGACTACCCCGTTCTCGCCTACGGCATCAACCAGGGCAACGGATTCAAGACCGTCACCGACAAGGAAGCCGGAGCAAGTTACGGCTTCGCCGTCGCCAAGGGCACCAACGCGCAGTTGCTCGAGCAGTTCAACACCGGGCTCGCGAACCTGCGTGAGAGCGGGCAGTACGACGACATTCTCGACACCTACCTCAGCGCGGAAGCGTCGACGTCGGACAACTCGATCCCCGGTCTGATCAAGAGCAGCTGGCAGTTGCTGCTCAAAGGTCTGTGGCTGACGGTCGTTCTCACCGTCATCTCCATCGCGATCGCTCTGGTTCTCGGCGCGATCTTCGGCCTGTTCCGTGTCTCGTCCAACATCGTGCTCCGAGGAATCGGCACGACGTACGTCGACATCTTCCGCGGCACACCGCTGCTGGTGCAGGCATTCTTCATCTACTTCGGTGTCCCTGCGGCACTGAACTTCCAGATGTCCGCATTCACCGCCGGCATCATCACGCTGTCGCTCAACGCGGGCGCCTACATGGCCGAGATCGTCCGAGGCGGAATCCTCGCCGTCGACAAGGGCCAGATGGAAGCGTCGCGAAGCCTCGGGATCAGCTACCTCAAGTCGATGCGCCGCGTCGTCATGCCGCAGGCCATCCGCACGATGATTCCGTCGTACATCAACCAGTTCGTCATCACGTTGAAGGACACCTCGTTGCTGTCGGTCATCGGCCTGGCCGAGCTGACCCAGACAGGCCGACTGATCATCGCCCGCAACTTCGAGTCGTTCAACATGTGGCTGATCATCGGCGTCATGTACTTCATCATCATCATGGCACTCACCAAGCTGTCGAACCGGCTCGAGAAGAGGATCAACAAGTGAGCACCAAGATTTCGATCAAGGCGCTGGAGAAGGCATTCGGCGACAACAAGGTCCTCAAGGGAATCGACGCCGAGATCGCCAACGGCGAGGTCGTCTGCGTCATCGGACCGTCAGGATCCGGTAAGAGCACCTTCCTGCGATGCCTCAACAAGCTCGAGGACATCACCGGCGGCCACGTCGTCGTCGACGGCGTCGACCTGACCGACAAGAACGTCAATCTCGACAAGATTCGCCAGAACATCGGCATGGTGTTCCAGCACTTCAACCTCTTCCCGCACATGACGGCACTCGAGAACGTCATGCTCGCACCCGTCGAGACGAAGAAGATGTCGAAGTCCGAGGCCAAGGACACGGCACTGAAACTGCTCGAGCAGGTCGGACTGTCCGAGCGCGCGGACTACAAGCCCGCGAGCCTCTCCGGCGGTCAGAAGCAGCGCGTCGCCATCGCCCGAGCACTCGCGATGAGCCCGTCGATCATGCTGTTCGACGAAGCCACCTCGGCACTCGACCCCGAAATGGTCGGCGAAGTACTGCAGGTTCTGCGGGACCTCGCCAAGGGCGGCATGACAATGGTCGTCGTCACCCACGAAATGGGCTTCGCCCGCGAGGTCTCGGACCGAGTCATCTTCATGGCCGACGGCGTCATCGTCGAAGAGGGAACCCCGGATCAGCTCTTCGGCAATCCGCAGAACCCTCGGACCCAGGACTTCCTGAACAAGGTGCTGTAAGGCTCGACCCACAGCATGAAGGCGCCACCGCAGCTGTCCGACCCACGGGATCCAGTGCACTGCGGTGGCGCCTTCATGCTGTGACGCTAAGAGCGCTACGTGGCGTCGGAGTCGATGGGCGGGGTCTGGCCTGCGGGCAGTTTCTTCTCGAGCGACGGCTTGGCGGGGGTGTTCGGGGTTCCGTTGGAGCTGCCGTTCGGCTTCTTGGAGTCGAAGTTGCCGGTGAAGATGGAGTCGTCACCGTCGAGCAGGTGTTTGGTGATGACAGCGCGGGGCGTCATGCCGCGGAGCTGATTGAGGTCGGCGAGGGGCTTGCGCAGGTCCTCGAAGTCGGTGCCCAGCTCGTCCTTGAGTTGCTGGCTTGCGCCGTTGGCGTATTCCTTGACCTGGCGGATGGACTTGGTGACCCAGCTGATGGCGCCGGGCAGCCGGTCTGGACCGAGGATGACGAGTGCTGCTACCAGGAGAATGACGAGCTCTCCCCAGCCGATGTTGCCGAACACGCCTGCCAGCCTAGTCCGAAACCGGGGTGACCGACACATCGACGAGTCTGCCGGACCGGACCAGCTGAACAGGCGTCGACTGGCCGATTTCGCTCGATTGAACGGCAACGACCAACTCATCGGCACTGGTCACAGCGCGGTCACCGACCTTTGTGATGACGTCGCCCTCGACGATTCCGGCTTCCTGTGCCGGCCCTCCCGCACGCACGTTCGCCACTTCGGCACCGGATGTTGCGTCGTTGATCACCGATCGAGCGTTGATGCCGATGTCCGGGTGTTTCATCTCGCCGGTCCGGATCAGCGATTGAGCTACCTCGGTGACGTCGTCGATGGGGATGGCGAAACCGAGGCCGACCGATCCGCCGCTCTCGCTGCGGATAGCCGAGTTGATGCCGATGACGCGGCCTTCGGCGTCGATCAGTGGTCCTCCGGAGTTACCCGGGTTGATCGCGGCGTCGGTCTGCACTGCGTCGATGACGGCGTCGGTGTCGGTGCCTTCGCCGGACAGTCGAACGGGCCGGTCGAGTGCACTGACGATGCCGCGTGTGACGGTCTTGTTCAGGCCGAGCGGCGAGCCGACGGCGACGACGTCCTCCCCCACCTGGACGTCGGCGGAGTTGCCGAGCTCGGCCACGGTGAGGTTGCCGACGTCGGCCTTCAGCACTGCGAGGTCGGTCTTGATGTCGCGGCCGACGATGTCCGCGGGAACCTTGGTGCCGTCGGAGAACGTCACTTGCAGCGTGGCGCGATCGGGATTGGTGGCCGCCATCGAGATGACGTGGTTGTTGGTGACGATGTAGCCCTCGCCGGCGATGACGACGCCGGATCCGGTGCCTGCGTTCTCGCCGAGCGTGACCTGAATGGACACCACGGACGGCAGGACGGCGTCGGCGACGCGTGCCACCTGCCCTTGGGGCAAGTCCTCGCCGGTCGACTGCGTCAGATTCACCTTCTGGCTGGTCAACGCTCCGGTCACCTCGGCTGTTTCGCGCCCGATGAGGCCGCCGACGAGACCGATGGCCAACGCGACGACGCCGAGAACGACGAGCGCTTTCGGGGCGACCTTCTCGCCGAACAGAACCTCACGGACACCGAGCTTCGGGCCGAACGGGTGGACTGCGGGCTCGGGGATGTCCTCGGCTGCGGCGCCGAGCCTGACGGTGGAGTTCGGGTCGCGCCACGGATCCTCGGGTTCCGGTTCTGCCTCCGGGGGGCCGGTGGGAGCTTCAGGATCGCGCTGCAGCGATTCCTGCGCGTCGGTGGGCCTGCCGAAAGCCTCGGCGAGAACAGGGTCGGGCGCGCGCGAGGTGATTCTGGGCGACGGTTCGCCGCGTCGTGCCGCGGGGGTGAAGGAGCCTTGGACGTCGCTCGGCCGACCGAAGGCGGCAGTGGCGGCAGGATCGACCTCCGGCCGGTAGACCGGACGCGGTGGTAGCCGCGGCGCCTCCGGGTCAGTGTCGGTGCTGCGATCTGTATTGGTGCTCACGCGTTCCCGGTACCCCTCGCTCACGTCGGTCACAGCGGCCAAGATTACACAGGGCGACCCTAACGGCGTCTGCGACGAAGGTTCACGACCGACGTCACAATGACGCGTCGGCGTCGCTCGACCTCTGCTTTGACCTCGGGCGGCTCGCACATCGGGATCTGACTGAGCAGACCGAGCAACGAGTTGGGCATGGACATCTCGCCCGAATCCTTCAGGGCGCTACGCGCCTGTTGCTGGGCATCGACCTCGGCTGCGCACTCCGGGCACTCCGCAATGTGCCGAGCAGCACGTAGGTACGCGTTCATACGCAGCTCACCGTCGGCGAATGCAGCGATCGCTTCGCTGGCCAGATGTTCGGTAGAGCTGAACCGCCGTGGCTCTCGGGCCTGCGTCATCCAACCCTCCTCGTAGCTACTGAACACTGGCGTGAGAAGTGTCGACCTTCCCGTTCACTCGAAGGTACTCCCGTAGCGCCGCGCGTCCACGATGGATACGACTACGCACCGTCCCGAGCTTGACGCCCAGTGTCGCACCGATCTCCTCGTAGGACAGGCCTTCGATGTCGCACAGCACGATCGCTGCACGGAACTCGGGCGCCAACGAGTCGAGCGCGGACTGAAGATCCGGATCCAGCCGGGCGTCGTGATAAATCTGCTCGGGGTTGGGTGTCTCCGACGGCACACGGTCGTAGTCCTCGGGCAGCGCCTCCATGCGGATGCGGTTGCGTCGACGGACCATGTCGAGAAACAGGTTGGTGGTGATGCGGTGCAACCAACCCTCGAACGTTCCCGGCTGGTAGTTCGACAGGGAACGGAACACCCTGATGAACGTGTCCTGCGTCAGATCC
Organism: Rhodococcus sp. 114MFTsu3.1; assembly: GCF_000383555.1. Taxonomy (NCBI): domain Bacteria; kingdom Bacillati; phylum Actinomycetota; class Actinomycetes; order Mycobacteriales; family Nocardiaceae; genus Rhodococcus; species Rhodococcus sp. 114MFTsu3.1. Next base: position 6,344 of record NZ_KB911572.1, read on the forward strand.
TCGGCATCCTGGGCGTTACCGGACAATCGGTAGGCAAGACGGTAGACGCGGTCACCGTGCTCACGGACCAGTTCGTCCCAGGACGGCATGGTGGCGTCCTCGCCGCTGGCATCGAAAGCGGCGGTGCCGCTCAGTTCGGCGGTGTCTAGATCTTCTTTGATCTCGTAGATGGCTGGATCCTCCTGCTCAGGAACACGTACCAGTACAACCAGCGACACCGCCGGGATGTTCCTGTTTCGCGTTGCTCGTCGATCAAGCGATCACAAGTAGCTTCTCCCACTCGCGTGTGGCCGACGTGTGAATAACCTGAGGTGCCGCTGAGAAACCTGTCCGCTCGGAAATTCGTCCGGGTCACGTTAATGTCGCAGGGTGCCGACTAATGCCGAGAGATTGCTGTCGTATGCCGAGGAATCCGCCCAGGAGGACGACGTTCTCGTCTCGGCCCGCGAACGCGCCGAGGACCTCGGTGCAGCACCCGTGCCGGCCTCCGTCGGCGCGATTCTCAGCATCTTCACTCAGATGCTCGGCGCCAAGACCGTCGTCGAGATCGGGACCGGCGCCGGCATCAGCGGCCTCTGGTTGCTCGACGGGATGCGCGAGGACGGCGTACTCACGACCATCGACACCGAACCGGAATACCAGCGCGCGGCCAAGGAAGCGTTCCGAGCCGGAGGTATCCCGCCGTCACGTACGCGATTGATCAACGGGTGGGCGCTCGACGTCCTCCCTCGCCTCGCCGACGACACCTACGACCTCGTGTTCATCGACGCCAGCCCCGTCGACCATCTTCATTTCGTTCAGGAGAGCGTCCGACTACTACGCCCCGGCGGTGTACTGGTGCTACACAACGCACTGCTGAACGGCCGGGTGCCGGACTCGACTCAGCGCGACGCCACCACCGTCGCAGTCCGGGCAGCAGCCCGAGCCATCGCCGAAGACGAGCGTCTCACCACCGTCCTGCTTCCGCTCGGCGACGGACTGATCTGCGCTTCGCGCAGCTGACCTTGGGTCATTTCGCAGGCTCCACTCCCGGGGCTTCGCGCAGCTGACCTTGGGTCATTTCGCAGGCTCCACTCCCGGGG
>NZ_KB911573.1:0-2453 GCF_000383555.1 Rhodococcus sp. 114MFTsu3.1
AAATACAACTTTCGTGTGTTGTTTCAGATATTGCACAGTGGACGCGTAGCTTCTTTGTGGTAAGTCCTCGGCCTATTAGTACCAGTCACCTGCATGCATTACTGCACTTCCAGTTCTGGCCTATCAACCCGGTGGTCTGCCGGGGGCCTTACCCCCACAAAGGGGGTGAGAAACCTCATCTTGGAACAGGCTTCCCGCTTAGATGCTTTCAGCGGTTATCCCTTCCGAACGTAGCTAACCAGCGGTGCTCCTGGTGGAACAACTGGCACACCAGAGGTTCGTCCGTCCCGGTCCTCTCGTACTAGGGACAGCCTTCCTCAAGTTTCTGACGCGCGCGGCGGATAGAGACCGAACTGTCTCACGACGTTCTAAACCCAGCTCGCGTGCCGCTTTAATGGGCGAACAGCCCAACCCTTGGGACCTACTCCAGCCCCAGGATGCGACGAGCCGACATCGAGGTGCCAAACCATCCCGTCGATATGGACTCTTGGGGAAGATCAGCCTGTTATCCCCGGGGTACCTTTTATCCGTTGAGCGACACCGCTTCCACATGCCGGTGCCGGATCACTAGTCCCGACTTTCGTCCCTGCTCGACCTGTCAGTCTCACAGTCAAGCTCCCTTGTGCACTTGCACTCGACACCTGATTGCCAACCAGGCTGAGGGAACCTTTGGGCGCCTCCGTTACATTTTGGGAGGCAACCGCCCCAGTTAAACTACCCACCAGGCACTGTCCCTGAACCAGATCATGGTCCGAGGTTGAGGTATCCAATACGATCAGAGTGGTATTTCAACAACGACTCCACAGTAACTGGCGTCACCGCTTCACAGTCTCCCACCTATCCTACACAAACCGAACCGAACACCAATACCAAGCTATAGTGAAGGTCCCGGGGTCTTTTCGTCCTGCCGCGCGTAACGAGCATCTTTACTCGTAATGCAATTTCGCCGAGTCTATGGTTGAGACAGCTGAGAAGTCGTTACGCCATTCGTGCAGGTCGGAACTTACCCGACAAGGAATTTCGCTACCTTAGGATGGTTATAGTTACCACCGCCGTTTACTGGGGCTTAAATTCTCAGCTTCACCACACAAGTGCAGTTGACCGGTCCTCTTAACCTTCCAGCACCGGGCAGGCGTCAGTCCGTATACATCGTCTTACGACTTCGCACGGACCTGTGTTTTTAGTAAACAGTCGCTTCTCACTGGTCTCTGCGACCCCACCCAGCTCACACCGCAAGGATGATCACCGGACGAGGTCCCCCTTCTCCCGAAGTTACGGGGGCATTTTGCCGAGTTCCTTAACCATAGTTATCTCGATCGCCTCAGTATTCTCTACCTGACCACCTGTGTCGGTTTGGGGTACGGGCCGTGTGAAAGCTCGCTAGAGGCTTTTCTCGGCAGCATAGGATCACTGAATTCGCCTCAATCGGCTACGCATCACCTCTCAGGCTGTATGAGACACGGATTTGCCTATGTCTCGCCCTACAGGCTTACACCAGTATTACCACTGACTGGCTCAGCTACCTTCCTGCGTCACCCCATCGCTTGGCTACTACCAGATCAGGTCCCACGCATCCACCCAGCGCATCACTCTCGAAAGAGATCCGTCACCGGGATTCAGGGCGGTTAGTATCACTGATTCACCAGGGGCGCGTTCACACGGGTACGGGAATATCAACCCGTTGTCCATCGGCTACGCCTGTCGGCCTCGTCTTAGGTCCCGACTCACCCTGGGCGGATTAACCTGGCCCAGGAACCCTTGGTCATTCGGCGGACGAGTTTCTCACTCGTCTTTCGCTACTCATGCCTGCATTCTCACTCGCACAGCCTCCACACCTAGGTCACCCCGATGCTTCCACGGCTGCACGACGCTCCCCTACCCACCCACACACCTGGCACCATCCCCGTAGGAACGATGCGGGCTGTTGTGTGAGTGCCGCAGCTTCGGTGGTGTACTTGAGCCCCGCTACATTGTCGGCGCAGGATCACTTGACCAGTGAGCTATTACGCACTCTTTCAAGGGTGGCTGCTTCTAAGCCAACCTCCTGGTTGTCTTCGCGACCCCACATCCTTTTCCACTTAGTACACGCTTAGGGACCTTAGCTGGCGATCTGGGCTGTTTCCCTCTCGACTACGAACCTTATCGCCCGCAGTCTCACTGCCACGCTCTCACTCACCGGCATTCGGAGTTTGGCTGATTTCGGTAAGCCGGTAAGCCCCCTAGACCATCCAGTAGCTCTACCTCCGATGAGAAACACGTGACGCTGCACCTAAATGCATTTCGGGGAGAACCAGCTATCACGGAGTTTGATTGGCCTTTCACCCCTACCCACAACTCATCCCCTCAGTTTTCAACCTAAGTGGGTTCGGTCCTCCACGACGTCTTACCGTCGCTTCAACCTGGCCATGGGTAGATCACTCCGCTTCGGGTCTAGAACACGCCACTACACACCA
>NZ_KB911574.1:0-2430 GCF_000383555.1 Rhodococcus sp. 114MFTsu3.1
TGACGAGGCTCAGCGAAGTTCCCCAACCACGCTCACCGAAATTCCCCACTCGTGAGCGGTGTTCACTGTAGCGGTTGGCGCGTTCCTGTGGCGGCTTTGCGGAGTTTCTCCGATCGTGCGTTGTGGTCGCGGAGTCGGTAGGAATCTCCGTCGAGGTTGAGCACAACGGAGCGGTGCAGGAGTCGGTCGAGCATGGCTGCGGCGACGGTGTTGTCGCCGAGAACTTCACCCCACGATCCGACGCCGCGGTTGGTGGTCATCACGATCGAGGTCTTCATATACCGTTGCGAGACAACCTGAAACAACGCGGACGCCGCTTCGCCCGGCAACGGCAAGTACCCGAGTTCATCGATGACCAACAACGTCGGTCCGGCGTAGAACCGCATCGTGGTTGCCCATCTGCCTTCCAGCGCGGCTCGGTGGCAACGGGCAGCGAGGTCGGCCGCGGTAGTGAAATAAGTCCGGTAGCCGGCATGTGCGGCTGCCCTCGCCAGCCCGACCGACAGATGGGTTTTGCCGACCCCCGGCGGTCCGATGAGCAGCACATTCGTCGCCGTCTCCAGATACCGGCAGGTCGCGAGGTCGTCGATCAGCTTCCGGTCGACACCAGCGGCGGCGTCGTAGTCGAAGTCCTCGAGCGAGGCCGGCGTCGGCAAGCACGCGAACCGCAACCGGCCGGTCAACCGTCGCGCTTCGGTGGCGTCGACTTCGATCGAGAGCAACCGATCCAGCGCCGCGGTCATCGACAGGTCCTCGGCTGCTGCTTGGTCGAGGACCGAAGGCAGTGCTTCGGCTGCGTCGTGCAGTTTCAGCACGGCGAGATGACCACGCAGTCGTTGATAGAGACTGGCGGCTTCGGCGGTGTTCGGGGCAGGCATCCGGTCGCGTGGCTTCTGGTCGGTCATCGGAGGGTGTTCCTTCCACGGGCAGCATGTTCGTAGATCGACAGGTCGTAGACGATCGCACCAGCGGCAGCAGATTCTGGTGCGCGACAGACATTTTCGTCCGCGACACCATTGGTGGAGAGTGGTGCGCCGGAGGCGGTTCGGAGTGTGTGGGCGGCCGCGAGTGCATCCGGTCCGGGTGGGATGCGTTCTTTACGGCGATGCGGTCGGCCGGTGTTCGCACTTGCCATCGCTACTTGTTCGAGGGCGTAGATGTGTCCATGATCGCGGACTATCGCCCCGGTGCCGTCGGCGGCAAGATGATGTCGGGCGATGGTGATGCCGGATGCGGTGACGATGTCGATCACATCAGAGCCCAACACTTGAGTGACTGTCACTGCAGCGGAGGCGAGTTCGGGTGGAACCGAGTAACGGTTTCCGCGGTAGGGCACCAACGCTTGCCGGGATACTGCTCGTTCGGTGGTCAGGATTGCGGGATACGCGGTTGCGGGCATCGGGTGCAAACCTTCCGCCGTCGCGATCGTCGCCACCGATGCCTTGCCGTCTTTCGTCGGTCGCAGCCTGGTGTCACCGCGAAGGCTACAGAACCGATCGAGGCTCGCTTGTGCCCCCTCGACGGTCATGTTGTCCGGGAGCGTTCGCCACCATCGTTGTGCTGCAGTGTGATTGGACTTCTCCACCGCCCCTTTGCGGTTGCCGCGCCTCGGCGGGCAGATCGCGATGGAGGGGCCGTAGTACTTCGCGATTCCGGCGAAGCTGGCGGTGATTCGGCCGGTGTCGGGGTGGCAGACCGTCGCCATCCGGTCGAACCGCCAGACTCGTGTGATGCCGCCGAGTCCGCGGCAGATTCGGTCGAGGCCGTCGACGACACGAGGCTGGGTCATGTCGGGTGCAAGGATGCCGCGCCATTTCCCCGAACATGCGAGGGTTCCGACGAACAGGTGCGCCATCGATCCCCATCCCCACGATGCGGGCGGGTTCGGCAGATCGACCCAATCCCATTGTGTCTCTTCGCCTGGTGGGTGATCGATGACCGCGTTGGGTCTTTCTGTCGCGGTCAGGCAGGCTTGGCAGATCGGACGAAGTTTCAACTCGCGGATCTTGCGATGCAAGGTTTGGTAGGACAGCGTGTAGCCGAGGTCTTCGAGTTCGTCGCAGAGCGTGCGGACCCACAGATGCGGGTCGTCGATCAGGCGTGCGGTGACGTAGGCGAGGAACACTTCGAAGGGGTCCGGTGCGCTGCGTTTGCGCGATCCCGGGGTGGTCGTGCCGTTCAGATACGACCGGATGGTCTTACGGTCTCGGCCGGTGTGACGGGCGATCGCCGAAATCGTCCAGCCTCGTTTGTGCAGGGCGTGTACTTCCACATCTTCCTCCCATGTAAGCATGAGGAGCGGGTCTCCTTCGGATAGCTGGTCGGTGGTCAGAGACCACCAGCATCGTGGGAGACCCGCCCTCGTTGGCGATGCCACACGGGTGGGGAATTTCAGTGAGCACTAGTGGGGAATTTCGATGAGCGCCGTCA
>NZ_KB911575.1:0-1298 GCF_000383555.1 Rhodococcus sp. 114MFTsu3.1
TGATCGGCCCAGGGATTTCGGACAGTGGACCCGCTTAGAATAGGGATCTACTGAAATGAGTCCGACCAGCATGAGCAGATCACGTCGATCCTTCTCGGCAGAGTTCAAGGACGAACTGTGTCGAGAGGTGATCGATTCATCGAAACCGGTCAGTGAAGTCGCCAAGGCCTACGGGGTCGGTGACGACAGTTTGAGGCGGTGGCTGGCCAAGTACCGTGAGACTCACGGCGGCGGCCCGGAGAGCGAACTGACTTCGACCGAGCGTGCCCGGCTGACGCAGCTCGAACGCGAGAACCGGGAACTGCGGGCCGAGGCAGCGTTCCTGAAAAAAGCAGCGTCGTACTTCGCGCGGGAGCCACGGTAGTGGCGAAGTACGAGTTCATCGATTCCTATGTCGCGGACGACTCCGCGGCAACACCGATCACCGACCGATGCCGCTGGCTCGAGGTCTCGACGTCCGGATTCTACAACTGGCGCAGCCGCCCGCAATCGGCCACATCGATTCGTAGAGATGTTCTTGCGGAACAGATTCGGGCATTCTTCGATGCCTCGCACGGAACCTACGGTTACCGCCGCATCCATGCAGACCTCACCGAAGCCGGCGCCGAATGTTCCCCAGAACTGGTTCGGTCGATCATGCGCGAACATGACCTGATTCCGTGCCAGCCACGTCCGTTCCGGGTCACTACGGACTCCGATCCGGACAGTGACTCAGCGGTGCCGGATCTGCTGCTGCGGGACTTCACCGCGGACCGACCGGGACTCAAGTTCGTCGGCGACATCACCTACATCCATACCTGGCAGGGGTTCGTGTACTTGGCGACGGTCATCGACTGCTTCTCCCGCAAAGTCGTGGGCTGGTCGATTGCTGACCACATGCGCACTGAGCTCGTCGCGACTGCGTTGACCAATGCCGCGGCAACGACCCTCATCGAGCCGGAAGCGATCTTCCACTCCGATCGCGGCAGTGTCTACACCTCACGCGCCTACCGGGCTCTGGTGAGTTCTCTGGGCATGCGGTCCTCGATGGGACGGACCGGGGTGTGCTGGGACAACAGCATGGCCGAAAGTTTCTTCGCGGCACTCAAGAACGAATGTGTCTACCGAACAATCTATTCCACCAAAGCCAAAGCGCGACAAGACATTGTCAAGTACATCGAAGGTTTCTACAACCCGCGACGTCGACATTCAGCGCTCGGATACCGCTTCCCGAACGACGTCCACTACAGTTACCAGCAGCCCGCAATCGCGGCCTGACGATAGTCATCTCCACTGTCCGAAATCCACACGGCAGATCA
>NZ_KB911576.1:0-1253 GCF_000383555.1 Rhodococcus sp. 114MFTsu3.1
CCGTCGGCGTTCGTTGTGTTGGAGTCGATTCCGTTGACTCCGGCGGGCAAGTTGGACCGACGCGCACTACCGTCTCCGACGCTGGCGTCGCACTCGGTGTTCCGTGCCCCACGGACGGACAACGAACGACGAGTGGCCGCGGTCTTCGCGGACCTGCTGGACTCGCCGAAGGTCGGCATCGACGACAGTTTCTTCGATCTCGGCGGAAACTCCTTGGTCGCAACACGATTGATCGCTCGGGTGAACGCCGATCTCGGTTCGTCTCTGCGGGTTCTCGATCTGTTCGAGGCGCCGACGGTCGTCGGGTTGACCGCTCGTGCCGAGGACACCGCCGGCTCGTCGAATCGTCCCGCGCTGGTTCGTGCGGAGCGGCCGGACGTGGTTCCGTTGTCGCTCGCCCAGCAACGGATGTGGTTCATCAACCAGTTCGACACGCAGTCGGCTGCCTACAACATCCCACTGGCAGTGCGGTTGTCCGGTGCCGTGGACGTCGCGGCGCTCAGCGCAGCGGTGACGGACGTGGTCGAACGCCACGAGAGTCTTCGAACCGTGTTCCCGACGGTGGGCGAGCTGCCTCGGCAGGTAGTGCTCGACGTGGCCGACGTCGATCTGTCGCTGGACATGGTGTCCATCGACGAGAGCGCACTGGCCGGGCACGTGTCGTCCGAGGCTGCACGCGGCTTCGACGTCACGACCGACATGCCGATCAGAGCTACGCTCTACCGGCTCGACGGTCGTGAGGATCGGCATGTGCTGGCCATCGTGGTGCATCACATCGCGGCCGACGGTGCCTCCATGGCGCCGCTCGCCTCCGATGTGATGATCGCGTACTCGTCCCGGGTGGCCGGTGAAGTTCCGGCCTGGGAACCGTTGGCAGTTCAGTACGCGGATTACTCGCTGTGGCAGCGCGGACTGCTGGGGTCGGAGTCCGACTCGGAATCCCTGATGTCCCGCCAGTTGGCGTATTGGTCCCGAGTACTGGCGGATGCGCCAGACGTTCTGCCGTTGCCTCTCGATCGACCGCGCCCCAGCACTCAATCCGTGGCGGGCGCAACGACGAGATTCGAGATTCCCGCGGGACTGCGGTCCGAGCTCGTGCGGCTGGGCGCCGCACACGACGCGACACCGTTCATGGTGTTCCATTCCGCACTGGCGCTCCTGTTGGCCAGGTTGAGTGGTACCGAGGACATCGTGGTGGGTACGCCGATCGCGGGTCGTGGTGAGGCCGGGTTGGATGCGTTGGTCGGTATGTT
>NZ_KB911578.1:0-1097 GCF_000383555.1 Rhodococcus sp. 114MFTsu3.1
TTACAAGGCGATGGGTGGTGCTCTCTGATGGGTGTGTTGGCTGCGGAACGTATCAAGATCACCTCGACGAAGTCACCCTGGTGGTGCACGATCGCCATCATCGCCCTCGGGTTGGGGCTTGCCTTCGCGGTGGGACTGGCGGCCAAACTGGGTCTGCAGTCCTACAACAACCAGATCGCCGAGGGCAACAAACCCGAATTCGAGCCCTACCTACCGTCGGTCTTCGAAGTGGTCGGCAGTGGCGTCGGCGGCATGGGGCTCATGGTCCTCATGATCCTGGCTGCGCTGACGGTGACCAGCGAATACCGCTTCGGCATCATCAGAACCACGTTCCAGGCGGTCCCGAACCGCGCCGCAGTGCTGGTCGCGAAAGCGTCGCTCATCGGTGTGTTCGGTTTCGTGCTGACGTTCGTTCTCGGACTGCTGGCGTTCTACATCGGTAAGGCAGTCGCCGGACCGGATGCAGGCGCTCTGCTGAGCTTCGACATCGACGGCACCTGGCGAGCGATCTACGGAACCGCGATCCTGGCCTTCCTGCAGGTGTTCATCGCCGTCGGAGTCGGTGCGCTTCTTCGCCAGTCCGCAGGCGCCATCGCACTGCTGCTGCTCTGGCCGCTACTGGTCGAGTCGCTGTTCGGACTGTTCGGATCCTTCGGCCGCGCGATCCAGCCGTTCCTGCCCTTCGGAAACGCCAGCCACTTCCTCGGTGAAGCCGGAGGCGTCGACTATCACTGGGGACCGTGGGGAAGCCTGGTCTACTTCGCGATCTTCACCGCCGTCGTGTTCGGTGCAGCATTGCTGGTCGTCAACCGCCGGGACGCGTGAGTGTAAAGTAATACAAACCGCAAAGAACCTCCGAAGGAATACCTTCGGAGGTTCTTTGCATCTCAGGGAAAACCCTGACGAAATTCCGCTTTCCGTCATCCGTGAGAACGACTCGAAAGAATACTTCCGAGCGATGCGGTACGAACCGGAACAGGGCAGTATTTCCGTTCATGATCGAAGTGACGGGGTTGACGAAGCAGTACGGTGCGGTGAAGGCGGTCGATGATCTGTCTTTTTCCGTGAAGCCGGGGATTGTGACGGGTTTTCTCGGG